>NZ_CP108032.1:6071237-6678361 GCF_036169555.1 Streptomyces sp. NBC_00306
CGGGCCTGTGCGTCCACGACCCCTTGTCGCCGGCCCCCGGCAATGGTGCGCACCTCGAGCAGCTCGCCACCTATGGCGATCCGAAACGGGACCCGAGGATGCGGGTCGTCAGCGTCGCCCATCTGGTTCTGGCTCCCGATCTGCCGGCTCCCCGGGCCGGCGGGGACGCGAACAGTGCGCGGTGGGCGCCGGTCGAGGACCTTCTCGGCCAGGAGAGCGGGTTCGCGCGGGAGGGTGAGTCGGCGGCTCCGCTGGCGTTCGACCACGCGCGGATTCTGGGGGACGGGGTGGAGCGGGCGCGCTCCAAGATCGAGTACTCGTCGCTGGCCACAGCCTTCTGCCCGCCCGAGTTCACCGTCGGTGAGCTGCGCAGGGTGTACGAGGCGGTGTGGGGTGTCGCTCTGGACCCGAGAAACTTCCACCGCAAGGTGACCGGCACGCCAGGGTTCCTTGTCCCGGCGGGCGGCACGACCACTCGTCAGGGCGGCCGGCCCGCGCAGCTCTTCCGGGCGGGTGGGGCCACCGTGCTGAACCCGCCGATGCTGCGTCCGGAAGTCTGACACCGCCGCGGCGCGTCCGACCGCGTCACGCCCGGGCCGCCGCGCCAAGGACCCGGGTGCCCCGCCCACGCCGCCGGTCTGAGCCTCCCGCGGCCCCCGCCCCGCTCCGGCGGCCCTCCAACCCAGCCCGATCCGCACGCCTCGCCCGCACGCCCCTCCCGCATGCCCCGCACCCTCAGGGCACGCGCCGCCGCCTGACACCTTGCCCGCTCCGACCCGCACGGGCCCCCCACACCCCCCTGCGGGCACCCCCATCGCCCCAACCCCGCCGTCCTGCGCCCCGCGCTGCCTGACACCCGCGCTGCCTGACACCCGCCGAGTCACCCCTCCACCCTGCGCCAAAAGTCCAAAATGTCGCGTTATCTTGCTGCGGTAGCCCCACGCCGCCGAGCGGTACACCGCTCCTCCGCGAGAGAACAGATGCTCCAGGCCATCGGACTGACCAGTGCCCACCGGCGGGACCTCCCGCCCGCCGTCGACGACCTCACCTTCGAGGCGCGGCCCGGCCAGGTCACGGCCCTCCTCGGGGCGGACGGTTCCGGCAAGTCGACGGCACTGCGCCTGATGCTCGAACTCGAACCGGGCCGCGGCATCACCTACTTCCGCGGCAACCCCCTGCATCGCATCGCCCACCCCGCCCGCGAGGTCGGGGTGCTCCTCGGCGACGTGCCCGGCCATCCCGCACGCACTGCCCGAGGTCAGCTCCGTATGCTCTGCGCCGCCGCTGGCGTGCCGGTGGCAAGGGCCGACGAGATGCTCGACGTCGTCGGGCTCGCAGGTCTCGGCGCCCAGCAACTCGGTACGCTCTCGCGCGGGATGGACCGCAGACTCGGCCTCGCCTCCGCCCTGTTGGGCGACCCGCAGACCCTCATCCTCGACGAGCCCGGCAAGGGCCTTGCCCCGCGCGAGACGGGCTGGTTGTACACCCTGCTGCGCGAGCACGCCGAACAGGGCGGAACCGTGCTCTGCACGACGAGCGACCCCAGAGAGGCGGCCCGCCTCGCGGATCATGTCGTCACCCTCGACGGCGGGCGGCTCGTCGGGGACCAGGACGCCCGGGAGTTCTCCCGCACGCGGCTGCGCCCCCGGGTCGCCGTCCGCACCCCCCACGCGGCGCGTCTTGCCGCCGTCGTGCAGCGCGAGGCGCGGGCCGCCCAGCGGTCGGTCGAAGTGGTGACCGAGGCCAGCAACCGGCTCTCGGTCTACGGCAGCAGCTGTGCCGAGATCGGTGAAACGGCCTTCCGGCACGGCGTGCTCGTACACCGGCTCACCGACGAGATCGGTGACACGGGCCTCGCGTCCCCGGTTGCCGGGGACGCCGAAGTCGCGGCAGGGGCACGGCCGACGCCGCCCGCCGCCGGCCCTCCGCCGCTGCCCCGCCCCGCCACCAGCCCTGTCAGGCCGCTGCGTTACGAACTGCTGCGGCTCCTCGGCGTGCGTACTCCCGCCGTCATTTTCGCCGTCGTCATCCTCGTCTCCCTCGCCGCCTGCATCCTGCTCGCCCGCTCCCGGACCATGCCGCTGCCGGTCGTGCTCGCCGCCTGGCCGCCGTTCTTCCCGCTGCCGCCCGCGGCCTTCGGTGCCGGGCTGATCGGGGCCCTGTCCTTCGGTGAGGAGTTCCGCCACCCCGCGCTCGCCACCGCCCGAGGCATCGTCCCGCGCCGACTCGGGCTGCTGATCGCCAAACTCATGGTCACCGCCACTGCCGCCCTGCTGCTGGCGCTCGTCGTCGTGGTGGCAGACGCCCAGGCTCTGCGCGTCGTCTACGGGAGCGATGTCACCGACCTGCCACGGAACTGGCCCGCGCTGGCGGCCGGTTGGGGCGGCCTCTCCGTCGGCTGCGCCTGGGCCGGTCTGCTCGCGGCGGGAGTCTTCCGCGTCACGGCCGCCGGAGTGGCCGCCGTGCTCGCCGTGCCGATCATCATTGCCCCACTGGTGCAGAAGGCGATCATCGGACCGTCCGTGCGTTCGATCGCCGGAATCTCCGGGAGACTTCGCGAACTGACCTGGGTCCGGCTTCCCCGGCAGGCCGACGACCTGGTCATGGCCGGGGTGCGGGTCCTCGCCCAACCCGTCGGAGCCGCACTGGTCTTGTCGTTGTCGGTCCTGATCTGCGCATATATGGTCACCGGCCTTCGCCGTCGGGCACCTTGGTGATCATGAGCGACCGGGGAGCGGGCTTCTGCTCACAACTCCCTTGAGTGCGCCCGTTTCCTTCCGATAAGGCGTCAATTGCGGGGCGGGCGCCGATCACCCTTTCGTGTGCTTTTCACCAAAGACCTCAAGGGCTGCCGGAGCCTCGCCGACAAAGGATGCGTGAGTACCCTTGCGCACACCATGATGACCGCCGCCCGCCCCGCCGATTCGGGCCTTGCAGGACCGGGCGAACTCGACCGCTACCCCTACCCGGAGTCCCCGGGTGTCGACCGCGTCGGCCCGCCCTCCTGGGAGGGTTCGGAAACGGAGTTGGGCCGGGTCGGCCGCCGCGCGGCAGGCAACCGGGGCCGCGGGCTGCACGGCCAACTCGTGCAACAGCTCGGCCAGATGATTGTTTCCGGGGATCTGGGTGCCGACCGCCCGCTCGTCCCCGAGGAGATCGGCCAGCGTTTCGAGGTCTCCCGCACCGTCGTCCGTGAGTCACTGCGCGTCCTCGAGGCGAAGGGCCTCGTCAGCGCCCGCCCCAATGTCGGCACCAGGGTCCGGCCCGTCAGCGACTGGAACCTTCTGGACGCCGACATCATCGAGTGGCGCGCCTTCGGTCCGCAGCGTGACGATCAGCGTCGCGAGCTCTCCGAGCTGCGCTGGACCATCGAGCCCCTCGCCGCCCGTCTCGCCGCCGGCCACGGCCGTGAGGACATCCAGCAGCGGCTCTCCGACATGGTCGAGATCATGGGCCACGCCCTTGCTCAGGGTGACGGCATCACGTTCTCGCGGGCTGACACCGAATTCCATGCCCTGCTCATCCAGCTCGCCGGGAACCGCATGCTGGAGCACCTCTCCGGCATCGTCTCGGCGGCCCTCCAGGTCTCCGGCGGTCCGGTCACGGGCTGTGACCGCCCGAACGAGGCCTCTCTGGCGCACCACGGCCGTATCGTCGAAGCTCTCGCGGCCGGGGACGCGCCCGGCGCCGAGTCCGCCATGCGTCAACTGTTGACCGTTCATCCGGAGGTGGAGCGCGTCGTGCCCGCCCCCCGCGAGCACTGATCCGCTCACGGCCGGAACGCAGAGGCGTACGCACCGCGTGTCGCCGGATTCCACGGGGGTCCGGCGGCACGATTGTGTGGGGAACGTCTGTTCTGGTCGTTTCGCGGAGAATGGGGTGTGACTCGGGCCACGCGGATTGGGCGTAACACTCCTCGAAACAGTGCGATGACCTAAGAGGTGGCAGCCGAGGAGGGAATACAGCAGTCGTTCACGGCGCTGTCGAGTTCCAAGGTTCCGCCCGCGCCACCGGCACATCCGCAGCCAGGTGGTCGTCGGCTCCGGCCCGATCATGGGCGGGGCCGGAAGCCGTTTCCATCGTTCCGAGAGGTTGTTCGTGTCGGCCAGCACATCCCGTACGCTCCCGCCGGAGATCGCCGAGTCCGAGTCTGTGATGGCGCTCATCGAGCGGGGAAAGGCTGATGGGCAGATCGCCGGCGATGACGTGCGTCGGGCCTTCGAGGCTGACCAGATTCCGCCAACCCAGTGGAAGAATGTTCTGCGCAGCCTCAACCAGATCCTCGAGGAAGAGGGTGTGACGCTGATGGTCAGTGCCGCGGAGTCGCCGAAGCGCGCCCGCAAGAGCGTCGCTGCGAAGAGCCCGGCAAAGCGCACCGCCACCAAGACCGTCGCGGCCAAGACCGCCACGGCGAAAACTGTCGCCGCCTCCGCGGCGCCGACGGCCGAGTCCGTCGACGTCCAGGCCGGCGACGAGGTCTCGGAGGCCGCGCCTGCCAAGAAGGCGGCCGCCAAGAAGACGGTTGCGAAGAAGACGGCGGCCAAGAAGACCGCCGCCAAGAAGACCGTGGCGAAGAAGGCCACGTCGAAGAAGGACTCCGACGAGCCCGCCGAGGGCGAGGAGCTCGTCGACGAGGCACAGCCCGGAGCCAAGGGCGAAGAGGAAGAGACCGAGGGCGAGAGCAAGGGCTTCGTCCTGTCCGACGACGACGAGGACGACGCGCCCGCACAGCAGGTCGCGGTCGCCGGCGCCACCGCCGACCCGGTCAAGGACTACCTGAAGCAGATCGGCAAGGTCCCCCTCCTCAACGCCGAGCAGGAGGTCGAGCTCGCCAAGCGCATCGAGGCCGGCCTGTTCGCCGAGGACAAGCTGGCGAACTCCGACAAGCTGGCGCCGAAGCTCAAGCGCGAGCTGGAGATCATCGCCGAGGACGGCCGCCGCGCCAAGAACCACCTGCTGGAGGCCAACCTCCGGCTGGTCGTCTCGCTGGCCAAGCGCTACACCGGTCGCGGCATGCTCTTCCTGGACCTCATCCAGGAGGGCAACCTCGGTCTGATCCGCGCGGTCGAGAAGTTCGACTACACCAAGGGCTACAAGTTCTCCACGTACGCCACCTGGTGGATCCGTCAGGCCATCACCCGCGCCATGGCCGACCAGGCCCGCACCATCCGTATCCCGGTGCACATGGTCGAGGTCATCAACAAGCTCGCGCGCGTGCAGCGCCAGATGCTCCAGGACCTGGGCCGCGAGCCCACCCCGGAGGAGCTGGCCAAGGAACTCGACATGACCCCCGAGAAGGTCATCGAGGTCCAGAAGTACGGCCGTGAGCCGATCTCCCTGCACACCCCGCTGGGCGAGGACGGCGACAGCGAATTCGGTGACCTCATCGAGGACTCCGAGGCGGTCGTCCCGGCCGACGCGGTCAGCTTCACCCTGCTGCAGGAGCAGCTCCACTCGGTGCTCGACACGCTCTCCGAGCGTGAGGCCGGTGTCGTCTCCATGCGCTTCGGTCTCACCGACGGTCAGCCGAAGACGCTGGACGAGATCGGCAAGGTCTACGGCGTGACGCGTGAGCGGATTCGCCAGATCGAGTCGAAGACGATGTCGAAGCTGCGCCACCCGTCGCGTTCGCAGGTGCTGCGCGACTACCTCGACTAGTCGGCACAGTCGATTTTCGGTCGTTCGAGGGCCCGGATCCCGTCAGGGATCCGGGCCCTCGGCCTGTGTGAGGGTGCGGCCGCGGTCGACGTGCGTGACTCTGAGTGGACTCCATTCACGCAGAGTCAGGAGGCCGTATGCGTCGTCCCCTCGTCCGAGCCTTGACAGGGGCGCTGGCCCTCATGTCCTCGGCGGTTCTCGCGCCCCTGGCGGCGTCCGTCCCGGCAGCCGCCGACGGCGTAGTCGTGGGTGGCTCCCCGGTACGCGCCGCCGACAGTCCCTGGGTGGTGGCCCTCTCCAGCCGTGACCGGTTCGGAGGAACCCGCGCGGGTCAGTTCTGCGGCGGCGTCGTGGTGGCGCCGACCAAGGTGATGACCGCGGCGCACTGCCTGAGCCGGACCGTGCTGGGTCAGAAGGTGAGCGACGTCGCGGACCTGCGGGTCATCGCCGGACGGTCGGCGCTGGCCGGCGCGGGCGGGCAGGAGATCGCCGTCAGTGACAGCTGGGTCTCGCCCCGTTACGACCCTGCGACCAACAGTGCGGACATGGCGGTGCTGACGCTGGCGAAGGCCCTCCCGGCGTCCTTCGTCCTGCCGCTGGCGGGTGCCGGTGACGCCGCGTACGCGCCGGGCACCAGCGCCACCGTCTACGGATGGGGCGACATGAGCGGCAGCGGCCTCTACGCCTCGTCGCTGCGTGCCGCCCCGGTGACCGTCCTGTCGGACGGGACCTGCGAGCAGGCCTATCCCGGCGGTCTGGGGGGCCGCTACGTGGCTTCCACGATGCTCTGCGCCGGAGACCCCCGAGGAGGCCACGACGCCTGTCAGGGGGACAGTGGAGGCCCGCTGGTGGCCCAGGGCCGCCTCATCGGGCTGGTGTCCTGGGGGAGCGGCTGCGGGCGGGCCGACAGTCCGGGGGTGTACACGCGGGTCTCCGCGGTGTCCGGGACCTAAAAGGCCTCCGGGTCAGAACGGACCGCTGACGCGGTCACGGTACGAGAGCGGGCGGCCGCCCCTGGTGTTCAGGGGCTGCCGCCCGTCAGCCGGTCCTGGACCGACCTTGGCTCGTCGTGGATGTGAGGTATCAGTGATCCTCTTCACCGACGGCGGCCGGTACGGCCGTGAGTCGGTCGGTCTCATCCTGTATTTCTGCGGCGATCTTCTTGAGTTCCGGCTCGAACTTGCGTCCATGGTGGGCGCAGAAGAGCAGTTCACCGCCGCTGGTCAGGACGACACGCAGATAGGCCTGCGCACCGCAGCGGTCGCAGCGGTCACCGGCCGTCAGCGGGCTCGCGGGGGTCAGAACAGTAGTCACGTCGCCTCTTCTCTAGCTCGACGAGCTGTCGTACCAGGGTCAACATCCAACCAGCCCGAAAACGTTCCCGCTCGGGGCTTTTCCTCGAAACTTCTTCTCGAGGTAGCTGTCTGCTGCCGGTTGGCGGCGAATGAGCCGTATTGCTTCGCTCTACGGATTTCGCGTTGCTTGTCTCGATTGGCCCTCCCGGCTGGGTTGCCGGTTGTTGATGAGGACGTGCCCGGAGCCTAAATGGTTCATGCCTCGAAGGGAACGTGATGTACGCGTCACCCCATCGAGGGATCGAACATGTATGCGAGGCTGGACTAGCATGAAAAATCACGTGGGTGGCGTTACATCGGCTCTACCAGGCCTCGGTACCCTCTGACCGGCGACCGACGCCGGGCCTCTACCCCACTTGGCCACATCTGAAATTCAGCGAGGAGCGAACCGCGTGACCGCCGAAACGTCCGTGCCGTCCAGTGCGGTACTGACCGCAGACCGTGACGGGTCCAACTACACCGCGCGGCACCTGCTCGTCCTCGAAGGGCTCGAAGCGGTCCGCAAGCGCCCCGGCATGTACATCGGGTCGACCGACAGCCGCGGTCTGATGCACTGTCTCTGGGAGATCATCGACAACTCCGTCGACGAGGCTCTCGGTGGCTATTGCGACCACATCGAAGTGATCCTGCACGACGACAGCTCTGTCGAGGTCCGGGACAACGGCCGGGGCATCCCGGTCGACGTGGAGCCCAAGACCGGCCTGTCCGGCATCGAGGTCGTGATGACCAAGCTGCACGCCGGCGGCAAGTTCGGCGGTGGCTCCTACGCCGCCTCCGGCGGTCTGCACGGCGTGGGTGCGTCCGTGGTCAACGCGCTCTCGGCCCGCCTCGACGTCGAGGTCGACCGCAACAGCGCCACCCACGCGATCAGCTTCCGCCGCGGTGTGCCCGGCATCTTCACCGAGCAGGGCCCCGACGCCCCCTTCGACCCGGCGAACGGCCTGCTGAAGGGCAAGCGGGTGCCCAAGGCCCGTACCGGCACCCGTGTGCGGTACTGGGCGGACCGCCAGATCTTCCTCAAGGACGCCAAGCTCAACCTGGACACGCTCCACCAGCGCGCCCGCCAGACCGCCTTCCTGGTGCCCGGTCTCACCATCGTCGTGCGCGACGAGCGGGACCTGGAGGGCCAGGGCAAGAGCGAGGAGATCTTCCGCTTCGACGGAGGCATCAGCGAGTTCTGCGAGTACCTCGCCCAGGACAAGGCCGTCTGCGACGTCGTACGGCTCAACGGCACCGGCAGCTTCAAGGAGACCGTCCCGGTCCTGGACGACCGCGGCCACATGACCCCGACCGAGGTCACCCGGGAGCTCGGCGTCGACATCGCACTGCGCTGGGGCACCGGCTACGACAGCACGGTCAAGTCCTTCGTGAACATCATCGCCACCCCCAAGGGCGGCACCCACGTCTCCGGCTTCGAGCGCTCGCTGACCCGGACGGTGAACGAAGTGCTCCGTTCGGCCAAGATGCTGCGCGTCGCCGAGGACGACATCGTCAAGGACGACGCCCTGGAGGGCATCACCGCGGTCGTCACCGTCCGGCTGGCGGAGCCCCAGTTCGAGGGCCAGACCAAGGAGGTGCTGGGCACCTCGGCCGCCAACAGGATCGTCGCAGCCGTCGTCGCCAAGGAGCTCAAGGCCTTCCTGACCTCCACCAAGCGTGACGCGAAGGCGCAGGCCAGGGCCGTCCTGGAGAAGGCCGTCTCCGCCGCGCGCACCCGGATCGCCGCCCGGCAGCACAAGGAGGCGCAGCGCCGGAAGACGGCCCTGGAGTCGTCCTCGCTGCCGGCCAAGCTCGCCGACTGCCGCAGCGACGACGTGGAGCGCAGCGAGCTCTTCATCGTCGAGGGGGACTCCGCGCTCGGTACCGCCAAGCTCGCGCGGAACAGCGAGTTCCAGGCGCTGCTGCCGATCCGCGGAAAGATCCTCAACGTCCAGAAGTCGTCCGTGTCGGACATGCTGAAGAACGCCGAGTGCGGCGCGATCATCCAGGTCATAGGAGCCGGCTCGGGCCGGACGTTCGACATCGACGCCGCCCGCTACGGAAAGATCGTGCTGCTCGTCGACGCCGACGTCGACGGGGCCCACATCCGCTGCCTGCTGCTGACCCTGTTCCAGCGCTACATGCGCCCGATGGTGGAGGCGGGCCGGGTCTTCGCCGCGGTCCCGCCGCTGCACCGGATCGAGCTGGTCCAGCCCAAGAAGGGCCAGGACAAGTACGTCTACACCTACTCCGACAACGAGCTGCGGCAGACCCTGCTGGAGTTCCAGCGCAAGGGGGTCCGCTTCAAGGACTCCATCCAGCGCTACAAGGGTCTCGGCGAGATGGACGCCGACCAGCTGGCGGAGACGACGATGGACCCGCGTCACCGCACGCTGCGCCGGATCAACATCGGTGACCTCGACTCCTCCGAGCAGGTTTTCGACCTGCTGATGGGCAACGAGGTCGCGCCCCGCAAGGAATTCATCACCAGCTCCGCGGCCACGCTGGACCGGTCCCGGATCGACGCCTGATCCACCGTCCGCCCACCCAGGGGTGGAGCCGCCGGCTCCACCCCTGAGCCGATTCCGGGCGGCGGCCCTCCTCCGTAGCATCGAGGCGACGGAGGAGGGGCATGAACGTGCTGAGCAGCAGAGGGACCGCGTGGCCCACGCGGGAGTCGCTGTCCCGGATCGGTGTGCCGCGCACCCGCGCGGTCCTCGACGGCATCGTGCTCGCCGCACTGGCCACCTGGGCGCTGGCCGGCTCCTACGCCTCGGGCGCCTTCAGCGGCCTGGAGACGGTCCTGCCGCCCGTCGGGCTGCTGCTCTGCGCCGGCGCCTTCCTCGCTTTCCACGAGACGACCCTCAAGCACCGGCTGCTGCCGTCCCTCGGCATGCTGCTCGTCCTCGCCGGGGTGGGCTGGGGGGCGTACGCGGAGGGTGCCGAGGTGGCCGCGGCCGTCCCGTGGATCACGGCGGCCATCCTGGCGATGGAGCGGCTGCCGCTCGCGTACGGCCTGGCCACCGGGGTGCTGATGGTCGGCTCCTTCGCGATGATGCAGCAGGGCGGACCGCTCGGCTCGGTCATCACCGTCGCCGCGATCCTCTTCGGCGGCTATTCGCTCCGGCTGGACGGGCAGGCCCGCGGTGCGGGGTTCCGGCTGCTCGCACAGGAGCGGGCCGCGCGCGAGGCCGAGGCCGTCTCGGCGGCTCTCGGGGAACGCGCGCGGATCGCCAGGGAGATCCACGACGTCCTCGCCCACAGTCTCTCCGCGCAGCTCGTGCACCTGGAGGCCGCCCGGATCCAGATCGAGAGAGAGCCGGAAGGGCCCTTCCGTGACCGGATCCTGGAGCGGGTGGTCGCGGCCCGCGGCATGGCGCGCGAAGGGCTCGCCGAGACCAGACAGGCGCTGTCCGCGCTCCGTGGCGAGATGGTGCCCGTCGAGGACTTCCTGCGGGAGCCGGCCGTCGCCGACGGAGCCGCGACCGAGGTGAGGGGCGCCCCGAGGCTGCTGACCGCCGAGGCTTCACAAGCTGTACGCAGAGTGGCCCAGGAGGCCCTCACGAACGCGCGCAAGCACGCCCCCGGCGCCACGGTGCGGGTGCTGCTCGCCTACGAGACGGACCACGTGATGCTGGAAGTACGGGATTCGGGCACGGCCGAGAAGACGGGCGAGCTCGGGGCCTCCGGGTCCGGGTACGGTCTGCTGGGAATGCGCGAGCGGGCCGAACTCCTCGGCGGCAGCCTGGAGGCGGGACCGGAGGGAGAGGGTTTCGTGGTGCGGCTGCGAGTGCCGGCATGAGCGAGCAGAACGCCAGAGTGATCGTCGCCGACGACCAGGCGGTGGTGCGCGAGGGGATCGTGATGCTGCTGGGGCTGCTGCCCGGCATCGAGGTCGTCGGCTCGGCCAAGGACGGCGACGAAGCGGTCGCCCTGGTCGCCGAACTCGCCCCCGATGTCGTGCTGATGGATCTCCGGATGCCCCGCTGCGACGGGGTCGAGGCCACGCGCCGGATCCGCAGCGAGTACCCCGCGACCCAGATCGTGGTGCTGACGACGTACGCCGACGACGAGTCCCTCTTCCCCGCTCTGCGGGCGGGAGCGCGCGGCTATCTCACCAAGGACGCCGACGGCGACGAGATCGTCCGGGCGATCCAGGACGTCATGGCCGGGCGGGCCGGGCTCTCACCGGTCGTCCAGCGCCGTCTGCTGGAGCAGGTCACCGCCGCCGGCCCGCCGGCCGCGCCGCAGCTGCCCGACGGGCTGACCGCCCGCGAGGGCGAGGTGCTCACCCTCATCGCGGAAGGGCTCACCAACGCCGAGATCGCCCGCCGGCTGCACATCTCCACCGCCACCGTGAAGACCCACATCAACAACCTGTTCTCGAAGGCCGATCTGCACGACCGCGCCCAGGCCGTGCGCTACGCCTATCGGGAAGGTCTGGCGCAGCCACCTGGGACGAGCGTCACCTGATGGGGTGAAGACCGGCGGGAGAAGAGTCCGGGATCTTCCCGCTCTGTCCATCCTTGGGCACGCGGCCGAAACGGTTCGCTGACAAGGAGAGTTGATCGGTGGAGAAGCAGGACGGGCAGGACGCCGCCGCGGTGCGGCTCGACGACCCGTGGTACGACGCACTGGCCGCCGGCTGGGGCGAACTGGACAGCACGGGTGCGCCCGCCACCGCCGTACCGGTCCAGCCCGTGGAGCGGGCCGCCGACCGGCCCGGGACCGCGGAGATCTACCTGGAGGTGCACCGCAGCGCCGCCTTCCAGGAGGTCCGCAGCCGCTACCGCCGCTTCGTCGTCCCTGCCGCCCTCGCCTTCCTCCTCTGGTACCTGGCCTACGTCGTGGCGGCCACCGCAGCCCCCGGTCTGATGGCCCGGCCCGTCGCGGGCGCCGTGAACGTGGCCATGGTCGCGGGCCTCGGCCAGTTCCTCACCACCTTCCTGCTGACCTGGGCGTACGCCCGCCATGCGCGACTGCGCCGGGACCGGGCCGCGCTCGATCTGCGCTGGACCGTGTTCGACCGGGCGCGGGCGCAGGAGACGGCCCGGGGGCGCGAGCGGTGACCGGCGACCACCAGACCCTGGCGCTGCTGTTGTTCAGCGCGTTCATCGCGGTCACGCTCGGCATCACCACCTGGGTGAGCCGCAACAGACACGGCTCGGCGGAGGAGTTCTACGCCGGCGGCCGGCTGTTCTCCCCGATGGAGAACGGCTTCGCCATCGCCGGCGACTACATGTCCGCCGCCTCCTTCCTCGGCATCTCCGGACTGATCGCGCTCTACGGGTACGACGGCATGCTCTACTCCGTCGGCTTCCTCGTGGCCTGGCTGGTCGTGCTGCTGTTCGTCGCCGAACTCGTGCGCAACTGCGGCCGGTTCACCCTCGCCGACGTCATCGCGTCGAGGATGCGCGAGCGCCCGGTGCGTATCGCGTCGGGTACGTCGTCGGTCACCGTGTCGGTGCTCTACCTGGTGGCGCAGATGGTCGGCGCCGGCAGCCTCGTCGCGCTGCTCCTCGGCGGCACCAGCGAGGCCGCTCAGTCCTGGACGGTGATCGGCGTGGGCGCGCTGATGGTCATCTATGTGTCGTTCGGCGGCATGCGGGCGACGACCTGGATCCAGATCGTCAAGGCCGTGCTGCTGATGGCGGGTGCGATCGCCATGACGCTGCTGGTCCTCGCCCGCTTCCAGGGCGATGTGAACCACCTGCTCAACACCGCCGCCGAACGCAGCGGCCACGGCAAGGACTTCCTCGCGCCCGGTTTGCGGTACGGCGGGGACTGGACCGCGCGACTGGACTTCATCAGCCTCGGTCTCGCGCTCGTCCTGGGCACGGCCGGCCTGCCGCACATCCTGTCGCGCTTCTACACCGTGCCCACCGCGCGGGCCGCCCGCCGTTCGGTGGTCTGGTCGATCGGCCTCATCGGCAGCTTCTATCTGATGACGATCGTGCTCGGTTTCGGTGCCGCCGCCGTGCTCGGCACCGAGGAGGTCCGTGCCTCGAACGCCGCGGGGAACACGGCCGTACCGCTGCTCGCTCTGGACCTCGGAGGCGGCGCGGGCTCCACCGGAGGCACGGTGCTGTTCGCGGTGGTCGCCGCGGTCGCCTTCGCGACGATCCTGGCAGTGGTCGCCGGCATCACCCTGGCCTCGTCGGCCTCGGTCGCCCACGATCTGTACGCCTCGCTCAAGCGCCGGCACGCCAAGCAGCGCAGCGAGGTCGCGGTCGCGCGGCTCGCCGCCGCCGGGATCGGTGCCGTGGCGATCGCCCTCGGCCTGCTGGCCCGCGATCTGAATGTGGCGTTCCTGGTGGGCCTGGCCTTCGCGGTCGCCGCGTCCGCCAATCTGCCCGTCCTGCTCTACTCGCTGTTCTGGCGGAACTTCACGACGCGCGGCGCCGTCTGGTCGGTGTACGGGGGACTGATCCCCGCCATGCTGCTGGTGGTGCTCTCACCGGTGGTCTCCGGCAGCCCGGAGTCCCTGTTCCCGGGAGTCGACTTCCATGTCTTCCCGCTGCAGAACCCGGGCGTGATCTCCATTCCGCTGGGCTTCCTCGCGGGCTGGATCGGCACCGTCACGTCCTCGGAACCCCCGGACGACGCCCGGCACGCCGAGACGGAGGTACGGGCGCTGACCGGCGCGGGCGCGGTCTGACGCGGGCCCCATCCGCCGGCGGATCCTGGCGATCGGTCAGAGGCTCGCGGCCCAGGAGTAGCGGTGCTCGGGGCGGCCGGTCTCGCCGTACCGCAGACTCAGCTGTACGCGGCTCGTGCGCTCCAGCAGCTTCAGATAGCGCTGGGCGGTCTGTCTGCTGACGCCCGCCCGGTCCGCGATCTCCTGTGTGGACAGCGGCCCGTCGGCCGCCAGCAGCACCTGGCGTACGGCTTCGGCGGTGGTCGGTGAGTGGCCCTTGGGCAGATCGGGGGCGACCGATCCGGCCGACAGGGCGCCGAAGATCCGGTCCACCTCGGCCTGTTCCGCCTCCCCGCCACCGCGCAGGGTGCGGCGCAGCCCCGCGTACGCCTCCAACTTGGCCCGCAGACCGGCGAAGTTGAACGGTTTCACCAGGTACTGGAGCGCGCCGTGGCGCATCGCCGCCTGGACGGTGGCCACGTCGCGCGCCGCCGTCACCATGATCACGTCGGTCTGATGACCCAGCCGGCGAAGCTCCCGGACGACCGCGAGGCCGTTCCCGTCCGGCAGATAGTGGTCCATGAGCACCAGGTCCACGGGGGTGTCGGCGATCCGGGCGAGTGCCTCGCTCGCCGAATGCGCTGTCGCCGCGACGTGGAAGCCCGGCACCTTCGCCACGTAGGCCGCGTTGATCGCCGCCACGCGTACGTCGTCGTCCACGACGAGGACCTCGACGGGATTCTCGGCGGTCTCGGTGATCCCGGTGGTCTCGGCGGGTCGGTCGTTCACGGTGCCTCCCCGGCGACGGCCGGCTCCGGATCGGCCAGTTCGGTCAGTGCCTCGGGGAGCACGACGGTGAACTCCGCGCCTCCGCCGGCCGCTTCGCCGACCAGGGCGCTGCCGCCCTGCCGTTCCGCGAGTCGGCGCACCAGTGCCAGCCCGATGCCGCGCTTGCCGTGGGCCGGGAGTTCCTTGGTGGACCAGCCCTCGGTGAAGATCTGCTCACGCTGTTCGGGCGGCACTCCGGGGCCGCTGTCCGAGATCCGCAGCACCGCGGTACGCCCCTCTGCCCGCAGGCGGACCTCGACGCGTGCGTCCGTTGAGCCGGCTGCGGCGTCCATGGCGTTG
This sequence comes from Streptomyces sp. NBC_00306, assembly GCF_036169555.1. Lineage (GTDB taxonomy): Bacteria > Actinomycetota > Actinomycetes > Streptomycetales > Streptomycetaceae > Streptomyces > Streptomyces achmelvichensis. The sequence continues at coordinate 6,085,995 of NZ_CP108032.1, forward strand.
TCGACGAGGTTGCCGACCACCGTGACGATGCCGCGCGGATCCACCAGGCGGTCGGGCAGCAGGGTGTCCGGTGCGATGCGCAGGGAGACCCCGCGCTCGGCCGCGACGGTCGCCTTGCCCACCAGCAGCGAGGCCAGCAGCGGGTCATGGATCTTCTCGGTGACCTGCTCGGCGGTGGCCCGGTGCACCCCGACGACCTCGGTGACGAACTCCACCGCTTCCTCGTGCATCTCCAGCTCGAGCAGCCCGAGCAGGGTGTGCATCCGGTTGGCGTGCTCGTGGTCCTGGGCCCGCAGGGCGTCGATGAGTCCGCGGGTGGAGTCCAGTTCCCGGCCCAGCTGCTCCAGCTCGGTGCGGTCGCGCAGGGTGGCGACGGCGCCGCCGTCGTCCGTGGGCATCCGGTTGGCGATCAGCACTCGGTGGCCGCGCACGGTGACGAGGTCCTCGCCGGCGACGCGGCCGGTCAGGACGTCGGCCGTACGGCCCTCGCCCAGCACCTCGGTGAGCGGCCGGCCTCTGACGTCGGAGCCGAGGCCGAGCAGCCGCTCCGCCTCGTCGTTCATCAGCCGGATCCTGCCTGTCGCATCGAGGGCCACGACGCCCTCGCGGATGCCGTGCAGCATCGCCTCGCGCTCGGCCAGCAGCGCGGAGATGTCGGAGAAGGCCAGGTCATGGGTCTGGCGCTGGAGTCTGCGGGAGATCAGATAGGCGGCCAGCGCCCCGACGGCCAGGGCGCCCCCGGCGTAGGCGAGCAGGCCGGGGATCGCCGCGAGGAGACGGGCGCGGACGCTGTCGTACTCGATACCGACGGACACCGCTCCGACGATCGCGCCGCTGTCGTCGCGCAGGGGCACCTTGCCCCGGGCGGAGCGGCCGAGCGTGCCGCTGTCGATCTCCATGACGTCCCGGCCCGCGAGCGCTTCGCTCGGGTCGGTCGAGACGACCCGCCCGATCTCGGCGGGGGAGGTGTGCGACCAGCGCACCCCGGTCCGGTCCATGATCACGACGTACTCGGCGCCGGTGGCCCTGCGGATCCGCTCGGCCTCGGTCTGGACCGGTCCGGTGGCCGTGGGCTCGGTGGCGGTGAGGTCCTCGGCGACCTCGGTGGACGCCGTGGTCTCGGCGATCGCCAGCGCCCTGCGCATGGCCTGGTCGTCGAGCTGCTCGCTGAGAGGCGCCAGAAAGAGACCGGTGGCCAGGACGGTCACACCGGTCGCGATGGCCAGCTGCATCAGCAGGACCTGGGAGAAGACCCGCTGCGGCCAGCCGAACCGCCGACGTCCGGCCGGCGGGGTCGGTTCGGGACTCATGCCTACGAACGGTAGAGGTCGAGCAGCCCTTTATGAAATTTCCGGACTGTGCCGCAAGCCGCTTGCGTGGATTGCCGTCTGTTTGCGATTTCCTGAAAGTCGGCGATAAAGCCGCTGGTGTGGGCGGATTCGCGAGTTCCCCAGCGATCGGCGAGCGAATTTGACGCGGTCATGGCGGTAGACGACTTAGCAGTTCTCTGCAACTCTCTGACCGCTGAACGCAAAAGTCTCAGTTCAACCGTGCACAAACGCCAGTCGCACGGGCACGTCGTCATGTACGCCGACAGAGCCGCGCCTCGCCTCGGCGCGAGGCCGAAGATCGGGGACAAATGAGACCGCAACGCCGGAGTTGGCGGGTGCTCTCCGCCGTGATCACGACCAGCCTTCTGCTGATCGGATGGCCGACGCTCACCGCCTCGGCGGCCGACGGCCCCAATATCGCCGCGGGCAGACCCGCGACCGCCAGCACCGCCCATGCCGAGTACCCCGCCGGGAACATCACCGACGGCAGCCAGGGGACGTACTGGCAGAGCGCCGGCCCGGGCCTTCCCCAGTGGGTGCAGACCGATCTCGGGGCCACCAGCCGGGTCGACGAGGTGGTGCTGAAGCTGCCCGCGGGCTGGGAGAGCCGCAGCCAGACGCTGTCCGTGCAGGGCAGCGCCGACGGCACCAGCTTCACCACGATCAAGAGCTCTGCCGCCTACAGCTTCCAGCAGGGCTCGGCCAACATCGTGACGGTCGGCTTCCCGGCCACGCAGACCAGATTCGTCCGCATCCACATCACGGCCAACACCGGCTGGGCCGCCGCCCAGCTCAGTGAGCTGGAGGTGCACGCGGCCGGCGAGTCGTCCGTCGATCTGGCCCGCGGCAAGACGCTCACCGCGAGCAGCCACACCGAGGTCTACACCGCGGCCAACGCGAACGACGGCAACAAGGCCAGCTACTGGGAGAGCGCCAACGGCAGCCTCCCGCAGTGGATCCGCGCCGACCTCGGCGCATCCGTCCGCATCGACCGCGTGGTGCTACGGCTGCCGGACGGCTGGCCGGATCGAACGCAGACCCTCCAGATCCAGGGCAGCGCCAACGGCACCGACTACACGGACCTGACCGCGTCCAAGGCGTACGCCTTCAACGCGGCCGGCGGGCAGTCGGCGACGATCACCTTCGACGCCGCCACCACGCGGTACGTCCGGGTCCTCGTCACCGCCAACTCCGGCAGGGCGGCAGCCCAGCTGTCCGAGCTGGAGATCTACGGACCGGCCACCGGGGACACGCAGGCTCCGACCGCACCCACCGAACTCGCTTACACGGAACCGGCCACAGGACAGATCAGGCTGGCCTGGAAGCCGTCCACCGACAACACCGCGGTGACCGGCTACGACATCTACGCAGGCGGCGACCTGCGGACCAGCGTGGCGGGCAATGTCACGACGTTCACGGACACCCAGCCGGCGAGTGCGACCGTGTCGTACTTCGTGCGGGCCAAGGACGCTGCCGGCAACCAGTCCGCCAACAGCAACACCGTCACCCGCAGGGGCGACACAGGCGACACCCAGGCCCCGACGGCCCCGGCCGGCCTCGCCTTCACCGAACCCGGCGCCGGACAGATCAGGCTGACCTGGGGCGCGTCCACCGACAACACGGCGGTGACCGGATACGACATCTACGCGAACAACTCGCTGCGCCAGAGCGTGGCGGGCAATGTCACGACGTTCACGGACACCCAGTCGGCGAGTGCGACCGTGTCGTACTTCGTGCGGGCCAAGGACGCTGCCGGGAACCTGTCCGGCAACAGCAACACCGTCACCCGCAACGGCAGTGGGGTCAACGGGTCCAACCTCGCGGTCGGCAGGCCGATCACCGCGTCGTCCGTGATCCACACGTTCGTCGCCGAGAACGCCAACGACAACAGCCTTGCCACCTACTGGGAGGGCGCGGCGGGCAGCTACCCGAACACCCTCACCGTCAAGCTGGGTGCCAACGCGGACGTCAGCAGTCTCGTCCTGAAGCTCAACCCCGACAGCTCCTGGGGCAGCCGCACTCAGAACATCCAGGTCCTCGGCCGTGAACAGAGCGCATCCGGCTTCACCGGCCTGGTGGCCGCCAGGGACTACACCTTCAACCCCGCGAGCCAGAACACCGTGACGGTCCCGGTCGACGCCCGCGTCGCGGACGTCCAGCTGAGGTTCACCTCCAACACCGGCTCGTCCGCGGGGCAGATCGCCGAGTTCCAGGTCATCGGAGTCGCCGCGCCCAACCCGGACCTGGAGGTCACCGGTCTCACGGCCGCGCCCGCCGCGCCCGTCGAGTCGGATCCGATCACGCTGTCCGCCACCGTCCGCAACAGCGGTCCCGCGGCCTCCGCCGCGAGCACCCTCGCCTTCCGCCTCGGCGGGACGAAGGTGGGCTCGGCCGCGGTCGGGGCCCTCGCGGCCGGGGCGCAGACCGTCGTCAGTGCCACCATCGGCGCCCGCGACGCGGGTACCTACCAGCTGAGCGCGGTGGCCGACGAGGCGAACGCCGTCATCGAGCAGAACGAGTCCAACAACACCTACACCAGCCCCACCTCGCTGGTGGTGAAGCCCGTCGACAGCTCCGACCTGATCGCCTCGGCCGTGAACTGGACGCCGAGCGGCGCCTCCGCGGGTGACACCGTCACCTTCTCCGTGGCCCTGAAGAACCAGGGCACGATCGCCTCGACAGGCGGAAGTCACGGCATCACACTGACCCTGACCGACTCCAAGGGCGCCACGGTGAAGACCCTCACCGGCGCGCACAGCGGGGTCATCGCCGCGGGTGCGACCGCTGCGCCGGTCGGCCTCGGCACCTGGGCCGCCGCCAACGGCTCGTACACCGTGAAGGTGGTCGTCGCCGACGACGCCAACGAACTGCCCGTGAAGCGCGCCAACAACACGAGCAGCCAGTCGCTGTTCATCGGCCGCGGGGCGAACATGCCCTACGACATGTACGAGGCCGAGGACGGCTCCGCGGGCGGCGGAGCGGCCGTCGTCGGGCCGAACCGCACGGTGGGCGACATCGCGGGAGAAGCCTCGGGCCGCAAGGCGGTCACCCTCGACAACACCGGCAACTACGTCGAGTTCACGACCAGGGCCAGTACGAACACCCTGGTGACCCGGTTCTCCATCCCGGACGCGCCCGGCGGCGGAGGCATCGACTCCACGCTGAACGTGTACGTCAACGGCACCTTCCGCAAGGCCATCGACCTCACGTCGAAGTACTCCTGGCTGTACGGCGCGGAGGCGAGCCCCGGGAACTCGCCGGGCTCCGGCGCCCCTCGGCACATCTACGACGAGGCGCACGTGATGCTGGGCGAGACCGTCCCGGCGGGCAGCACGATCAGGCTGCAGAAGGACGCGGCGAACACCTCGCGCTACGCGATCGACTTCGTCAGCCTGGAGCAGGTCGCGCCGGTCGCCAACCCGGACCCGGCGAGGTACACCGTCCCGGCCGGATTCACGCACCAGGACGTGCAGAACGCCCTGGACAAGGTGCGCATGGACACCACCGGCACGCTGGTCGGCGTGTATCTGCCGGCGGGTGACTACCAGACGGCGAGCAAGTTCCAGGTCTACGGCAAGGCCGTCAAGGTGGCCGGCGCGGGGCCCTGGTACACCCGGTTCAACGCCCCCTCGACGCAGGACAACACCGATGTGGGCTTCCGGGCGGAGGCAGCGGCGAAGGGCTCGTCGTTCACGGGCTTCGCCTACTTCGGGAACTACACCTCGCGCATCGACGGCCCGGGCAAGGTGTTCGACTTCTCCAACGTCACCGACATCGTGATCGACAACATCTGGAACGAGCACATGGTGTGCCTCTACTGGGGCGCGAACACCGACAGGATCACGATCAAGAACTCGCGGATCCGCAACATGTTCGCCGACGGCATCAACATGACCAACGGGTCCACGGACAACCTCGTCACCAACAACGAGGCCCGGGCCACCGGCGACGACAGTTTCGCCCTGTTCTCGGCGATCGACGCCGGCGGGGCGGACATGAAGAACAACGTCTACGAGAACCTGACGTCGATCCTCACCTGGCGTGCGGCGGGTATTGCCGTCTACGGCGGCTACAACAACACCTTCCGCAACATCCACATCGCGGACACCCTCGTCTACTCGGGCATCACGATCAGCTCGCTGGACTTCGGGTATCCGATGAACGGCTTCGGGACCGAGCCGACGACCGTCGAGAACGTCTCGATCGTCCGGGCCGGCGGCCACTTCTGGGGCGCGCAGACCTTCCCCGGGATCTGGCTCTTCTCGGCCTCGAAGGTGTTCCAGGGGATCCGCGTCAACAACGTCGACATCGTCGATCCGACGTACAGCGGGATCATGTTCCAGACCAACTACGTGGGAGGACAGCCGCAGTTCCCGATCAAGGACACCGTGCTCAGTGACATCTCGATCACCGGTGCACGCAAAAGCGGCGACGCCTTCGACGCCAAGTCCGGCTTCGGTCTCTGGGCGAACGAGATGCCCGAGGCGGGGCAGGGCCCCGCGGTGGGTGAGGTCACCTTCAACGGCCTGCGGTTCGCCGGCAACGCCCAGGACATCAAGAACACCACCTCCACCTTCAAGATCAAGATCAACCCCTAGGCCGGCCCCGGGATCACGCCCGTGATCGGCTTCTGATCGAAACGCGGACTAGCGCAAGCCGCTTGCATGGCTTGCGCTAGTCTTGCGTGCATGACGCGACGACTTGCTCAGGTGGCGAAGAAGGTAGGGGTCAGCGAGGCCACGGTCAGCCGGGTGCTCAACGGCAAGCCGGGGGTCTCCGAGGCCACCCGCCAGTCCGTCCTGACCGCGCTGGACGTCCTCGGCTACGAGCGCCCCACCCAGCTGCGCGGCGAGCGCGCGCGCCTCGTGGGCCTCGTGCTGCCGGAGCTCCAGAACCCGATCTTCCCGGCGTTCGCCGAAGTGATCGGCGGAGCGCTGGCCCAGCAGGGCCTCACACCGGTCCTGTGCACCCAGACGAAGGGCGGGGTCTCCGAGGCGGACTACGTCGAACTGCTGCTCCAGCAGCAGGTGTCCGGCGTGGTGTTCGCCGGCGGGCTCTTCGCCCAGGAGGACGCCCCGCACGACCACTACCGGCTGCTGGCCGAACGCCGGATTCCGGTGGTGCTCATCAATGCCGCCATCGAGAATCTCGACTTCCCCTGCATCGCGTGCGACGACGCCGTGGCGGTCGAGCAGGCCTGGCGCCACCTCGCCTCGCTCGGCCACGACCGCATCGGTCTCGTCCTCGGCCCGCTCGACCACGTGCCGTCCCGGCGCAAGCTCGCGGCTGCCCACGCGGCCGCGAAGGCATCCGGCGGGGAGCTGACCGACGAGCGCGTCGAGCGCTCCATGTTCTCCCTGGAAGGCGGGCAGGCGGCGGCCTCCAGGCTGCTGGACCGCGGTGTCACCGGCATCATCTGCGCGAGCGATCCGCTCGCCCTCGGTGCCGTACGCGCGGCGCGCCGGCGGGGGCTCGCCGTTCCGGGAGACATCTCCGTCGTGGGCTACGACGACTCCGCCTTCATGAACTGCACCGAGCCGCCGCTGACGACCGTCCGTCAGCCCATCGAGGCCATGGGCCGTGCCGCGGTCGAACTGCTCTGTGCGCAGATCCAGGGCGGCGAGGTCCCGCCCGGTGAGCTGCTCTTCGAGCCGGAACTGGTGGTGCGCGGCTCCACCGCAAAGGCTCCGCGCTCCTGATTCAACCGCCTGTCAATCATTTACGAAATCGGCGCGACATATTGCGGTCTTCTGTCGCCGGTGGTTGAGTGTGCCGCGTTCCCGCTGCGTGTCAGCCGCGGGTCATCCACGCTCAGGCCCGAAGGGGACCACCGATGAGAAGTGCTGGGTTCCGCCGTACGCGCCGTTCCGCCGCGACCGCGCTCGTCTCCGCGCTCGCCCTGACCGCCCTGGCCGCCTGCGGCACGAGCAGCAGCGGTGACAACGACGAGGGATCCGGCGGCGGTTCGTCCGACCCGTCAGCTCCGCTGGACCCGAAGACCAAGCTGACGCTGACGATCGACTGCATGCCGCCGGCTGCGAAGGCCGCGGAACTCAAGGAGTGGAAAGAGGACGTCAAGGCGTTCAACAAGACGTACCCGAACATCAGGATCGAGGGCCGGTCCACCCCCGGCCAGTGCCTGGAGCCGCCGCGGTTCACCGCGATGCTCAAGGCCAAGTCCCAGCCGGACGTCTTCTACACGTACTTCACGGACCTGACGCAGGTGCTGGACAACGCCGGCGGCGAGGACATCACCGCGTACGTCACCCCGAAGACCGTCCCGGCGATCGCGGACATCGACCCGAACGTCCTGAACTCCCTGAAGAAGGACGGCAAGCTCTACGGCCTGCCCACCAGCAACTACACCATGGGCCTGCTGATCAACCGCAAGCTCTTCCAGCAGGCCGGACTCGATCCCGACGCCCCGCCGACGACCTGGGAGGGCGTCCGCGCGGCCGCGAAGAAGATCGCCGGACTCGGCAACGGCATCGCCGGGTTCGGGGAGTACAGCGCCGGCAACACCGGCGGCTGGCACTTCACCGCCCAGATGTACGGCCTCGGCGGGAACATCGTGGACGAGAGCGGCAAGAAGGCCGCCTTCAACGACGCGACCGGCAAGCAGGTCGTCGAGAACCTCAAGGCGATGCGCTGGCAGGACGACAGCATGGGCAAGACCCAGCTGCTCAAGTGGGGCGACCTGCAGAAGCAGATAGCCAGCGACAAGCTCGGCATGTTCCTCGCCGCGCCCGACGACATCGCGTACATGGTCCAGCAACTCGGCGCCAAGTACGAGAACTTCGGCATGGGCCCGATCCCCGGCCAGAAGGCCACCCTCTTCGGCGGCAACAACTACATGGTCAAGAAGGGCATCTCGCCCGACAAGATCAAGGCCGCCGTCGCCTGGCTCAACTTCAAGAACCTCACGGTCGGCAAGGGCCAGTTCGACTGGGCCCGCACCAAGGCCGACGGTCTGCCCGTCGGTGTGCCGCAGCCCAACTTCTGGCTGGGCGGCAGCAAGACGAAGGACGACGCGGCGCGCGCGGCCAACGCCACCATGCCGGTCGAGAACTTCAAGCCCTTCATGGACAACCCGGTGCAGGGCAAGGCGGAGCCGCCCAAGGCGCAGGAGATCTACAAGGTCCTCGACAACGTGATGTCGGGCGTCCTGACCAACAAGAACGCGGACGCGGGCAAGCTGCTGGCCACCGCCGAGTCGCAGGTCAACCAGATCCTGGCGAACCAGTAGCCGATGTCGGCCCCCACTCTCATCCCACGCAAGGCCGCACCGCGTCCCGGGCGCGGCGGCGGGCCCCGTACGAACGCGTCGAGGGAGGCGTTCGTACGGGCCCTGCGCCGCAATCTGTCGGCGCACGGCTTTCTGATCGGCGCCGTCGTCTGCTTCTCGTTCTTCTCCTGGTATCCCATGGTCAGGGAGTTCATCCTGGCCTTCCAGAAGACCGAGAACGGACAGACCACCTGGGCCGGCTGGTCCAACCTGACCACCGTCTTCAACGACCCGGCGTTCTGGCAGGCCTGGCGCAACACCCTCCTGTTCACGGGGCTCGCGCTGGTCTTCGGATTCATCGTCCCGTTCGTCGTCGCCCTGGTCCTCAACGAGTTCCGCCACGGACAGGGGTTCCTGCGCCTGCTCGTCTACCTGCCCGTGATGCTGCCGCCGGTCGCCTCGGTCCTGCTGTTCAAGTACCTCTACGACCCGGGCTACGGACTGCTGAACCGGCTCCTGGAGCTCGCGCACCTTCCCCAGCAGCAATGGCTCCAGGATCCCGACACCGCGATGCTCTCCGTGGTCATCGCCGCCACCTGGATGAACATGGGCGGCGCCACCCTCATCTACCTGGCCGCCCTCCAGGGCATACCGGGGGAGCTCTACGAGGCGGCCGAGCTGGACGGCGCCGGCGTGCTGCGCAAGATCTGGTACGTCACCATCCCGCAGACCCGGCTCATCCTCTCGCTGATGCTGCTGATGCAGATCATCGCGACGATGCAGGTCTTCACCGAGCCGTTCCTGCTCGCCGGCGGCGCCGGCCCCGAGGGCTCGACCACCACGGTCGTCTATCTGATCTACCAGTACGCCTTCAACTTCAACAACTACGGCAGCGCGGCCGCGCTCGGCCTGGTCCTGCTCGTACTGCTCGCGGGATTCTCCGCGGCGTACGTCCGGCTCAGCCGCGCCGAGGAAGAGTAGGCGGGAAGACGGCCATGACCACACGTACGCTCATCTCACCGGCCCAACTCGCCAGGCCCCGCGGCAGACTGCTCTACTGGACCGCCTTCGTCCTGGTGATGGTCCTGTTCACGCTCGTCTTCCTCGGACCGCTCTACTGGATGGTCTCCGGCGGGCTCAAGACCACCCAGGAAGTCGTCCAGTCGCCGCCCACCCTGGTCCCGGGCTCGGTGAATCCGGAGAACTACTCCCGGGCCTGGGAGGTGATGGACCTCTCCCGGCTGCTGTTCAACACGCTCTACTACGCCTTCGGGGCGCTCGCGTTCCAGCTGGTCTTCGACGTCGCCGCGGCCTACTCGCTCTCCCGGCTGCGGCCCGTCTTCGGCAAGGCCATCCTCGCGATGATGCTGGTGACGCTCATGATCCCGGCCACCGTTCTCGTCGTACCCCAGTACCTGACGGTGCTGGACGTCCCGATCGTCGAGCGCAACCTGCTCAACTCGCCCTGGGCGATCTGGCTTCCGTCGGTCACCAACGCCTTCAACATCTTCCTGCTCAAGCGGTTCTTCGACTCGATCCCGCACGAGCTGCTCGACGCGGCCGCCATCGACGGCGCGTCCCGGTTCAGAACCCTGTGGTCGGTGGTGCTGCCGATCTCGCGGCCCATCCTGGGTGTCGTGTCGATCTTCGCGGTCGTCGGCGTCTGGAAGGACTTCCTCTGGCCGATGCTCACCCTGCCCGACCCGACCAAACAGACGCTCAACGTCGGTATCTACTCGCTCTCCAACGGCGTGCCGGAGAACGTGCTGATCGCCGCGCTCACGATCGCCTCGATCCCCACACTCCTGATCTTCCTCGCCTTCCAGCGCAACATCATGAGCGGTCTCACCGCGGGCGGACTCAAGGGCTGACCTCGGCCCGCACCGCCCGTTCCCCCTCGAGTCTCCGCCGCCGGCCCTGCCCTGGCGCCCCGCTGTCCGGGCCGGCGGCGGAGTCCCACCTGCCCGAAAGGACCTCACGTGGCAGCCCCTCTGGATCACACGGACGACTGGTGGCGCGCCGCCGCCATCTATCAGGTCTACGTACGCAGCTTCGCCGACGGTGACGGCGACGGCACCGGTGATCTCGCCGGGGTGCGGGCCCGGCTGCCCTACCTCGCCGAACTCGGCATCGACGCCATCTGGTTCAACCCCTGGTACCTCTCACCGATGGCGGACGGCGGCTACGACGTCGCCGACTACCGTGCCATCGACCCGGCCTTCGGCACCCTCGCCGAGGCCGAGAAGCTCATCAGCGAGGCACGCGGACTGGGCATCCGCACCATCGTCGACATCGTGCCCAACCATCTGTCGGACCAGCACGCCTGGTTCCGGGCCGCGGTCGCGGCAGGGCCCGGCAGCGCGGAGCGCGAGCTGTTCCACTTCCGTCCCGGCCGTGGCGAGAACGGTGAACTGCCGCCCAACAACTGGCCGTCGCAGTTCTCGGGGGAGACCTGGACCAGGGTCGCGGACGGCGAGTGGTATCTGCATCTGTTCACGCCCGAGCAGCCGGACCTCAACTGGAGTCACCCGGTCGTCCGCCAGGAGCACGAGGACGTCCTGCGCTTCTGGTTCGAGCGGGGAGCCGCCGGCGTCCGCATCGACTCGGCCGCCCTGTGCGCCAAGGACCCCGATCTGCCGGACGCCGCCGAGGACGACACCACCCCTTACGTCGACCGCGACGAACTGCACGACATCTACCGCTCCTGGCGGGCCGTCGCCGACGAGTACAACGGTGTCCTCATCGGCGAACTGTGGGTGCCCGACCCGGACCGGTTCTCGCGCTATCTGCGCCCCGACGAGCTGCACACCGCGTTCAACTTCGACTTTCTCGCCCGGCCCTGGGACGCGGCGGAGCTGCGTGCCTCCATCGACACGACGCTGGCCTTCCACGCGCCGGTGGGCGCGCCCGCCACCTGGGTGCTCTGCAACCACGACGTGACCCGCACGGTCACCCGCTACGGACGGGCCGAGGACACCGGCTTCGACTTCGCCAAGAAGCGCTTCGGTACACCGTCCGACCTGGTGACCGGAACCCGGCGGGCACGCGCCGCCGCCCTGCTCTCGCTCGCGCTGCCCGGCAGCGTCTATCTGTTCCAGGGCGAGGAACTGGGCCTCCCCGAGGCGGACATACCGCTGGACCGCATCCAGGACCCGATGCATTTCCGTTCGCTCGGGGTGGACCCCGGACGGGACGGCTGCCGGGTGCCCCTGCCGTGGCGCGCGGACGCCCCGCACTACGGCTTCGGTTCCGAGCAGGAGCCCTGGCTGCCGCAGCCCGCGGACTGGTCTGCCTACGCAGCCGACCGGCAGGCCGCGACGGAGGACTCCATGCTCGTCCTCTACCGCGAAGCCCTGCGCCTGCGCCGCACCGAAACGGGCTTCGGCGACGGTCCCCTGAACTGGCTGCCATCCGCCCAGGACGTCCTCGCCTTCGTCCGGACCGGCGGGCTGATCTGCGTCGTCAACCTCTCCGAGGAACCCGTCGAACTCCCCGGCCACACAAGGGTCCTGCTGACGAGCGGCCCTCTGGACGACGGCGGGCGGCTCCCGCAGGACACGGCGGCCTGGCTGCGGTCCTGACCCGCGGCCGGGGCCGCCGGCCGTCCGTAGGTCTCAGGGCCTGCCGCTGCCGACGGACGCGCGCCGCCCGCCCACCATGGCCCTCTCCGCCCGTTCACGGCGCGGGCCTGGGCGGGCGGGGGCCGCTGTAGTGACCGCTCGGCCGCATCCGCAGCGGCTGCTCCTCGTACTCCTCGAGCGCATGCGCGATCCAGCCTGCCGTACGCGCCACGGCGAACACGGTCTCACCCGCCTCGGCCGGCATCCCCGACGACAGCGAGAGCACGGCGAGCGCCATGTCGACATTGGCGTGCAACTCCACATGACGGGCGGTCGTCGACTCCACCTCACGAGCCGCGTCCAGTGCCGGACCGGCGGCCGGGATCTGCTCCAACGCACCGAACAGGGCCTCGGCGCGCGGGTCCTGGGCCGGGTACAGACGGTGCCCGAGCCCCGGGACCCGGCGTCCCGCCCGAAGATGGTCGGCGACGACCGGTGCCGCCCCGCCGCGTTCGAGCACATCGGCGAGCATCCGGTGGGCGAGCCCGCTGGCCGCCCCGTGCAGCGGCCCGTCCAGCGCGCCGAGTCCGGCGGACACGACGGCGTACGGATGGGCGCGCGCGGAGGCGGCGACCCGCACCGCGAGGGTGGACGCGGCCAGGTCGTGGTCGATGAGCAGCGAGAGCGCCATGTCCAGGGCGCGCAGAAACGCCTCGTCGGGGCGCATCGCGGTGAGCCGTGACCACAGCCGCCAGGCCAGCCGGCCCTCTCCCCGGTGCGGCTCACCGACCCTGGGGAGCGCGTCGACCAGGACGGGGATCAGGGAGCGGGCGCTGCCGAGGACGGCGTCACGGCCGAGGTCGAAGCGGAGCGGATCGGCGACGGCCGCGGCGATGGCCGCCACCCGGAGCCGGTCCGTGGACCCGCTGTGCACGGGCAGCGCCTCGACCGCCCGGCGGGCGGCGGCCAGCGGCTCGGGCGGGGAGGTGAAGCGGATGCCGCTGTGCAGTGTGCCGGTCCAGAGCCAGTCGGCGATCTCCTCGTAGGAGTGGCTGCGGGCCAGCTCCGTGGCGTCCACCCCGCGGAAGTAGTACCGGTCCTTGTCGATCAGCGTGATGCCGGTACGGATCCGCTGGGTGACGTCACTGCCGGCCGAGGGCTCGCGCCGCCCCTTGCGGACGAGCGCGTCGACCTCCTTGGCGTCGAAGGTGCTGCCGCGGCCGGTGGGGTCGCGGCGGCTGGAGAGCTGTCCGCGGCTGACGTACGCGTACACCGTCTCGGGTTTCACGCCGAGCCGCTCGGCCGCCTCGCGCGTGGTGATCCGGTCCGTCTCCGGTGCGTTCTCCGTCATGAGGAACACCGTACACATATTGATTCAATCAATATTGACAGTGATGCAATCAAGCATGGACAGTCGAATCTATTCAAGGAGGCTGTTATGCAGATGGACGTACCGCGCGGACTCGCCGGGGTCGTGGTCACCGACACCGCACTGGGAGATGTCCGGGGGCGGGAGGGCTTCTACCACTACCGCCAGTACTCGGCCGTCGAGCTCGCGCAGAGCACCGGGTTCGAGGACGTCTGGCATCTGATGTTCTACGGGGAGCTCCCCGACGCCGACCGGCGCCGGACCTTCCTCGCCGAGACGGCGTCCTTGCGCCGGCTGCCCGACGTCGTACGGGCGGCACTGCCGGGGATCGCCCGCGCCGGCGCGCCGTCCGGCCAGCTGTCCGGGCTGCGGACGGCGCTCTCGCTGCTGGGAGCCGCCTCCGGACTGCGGCCGGTCTACGACCTCGACACCGAGTCCCGCCGCAGGGACGCGCTGGCCGCGTGCGCCGTCGTCCCGACGCTGCTCACCGCGCTGTACCGGCTGGGCCGGGGGCTCGAACCGGTCGAACCGCGCGAGGACCTGCCGTTCGCGGCCAACTACCTCTACATGCTGTCCGGTTCGGAGCCGGAACCCGCCCGGGCCAGGGCGATCGAGCAGTACCTCATCTCCACCGTCGACCACGGCTTCAACGCTTCCACCTTCACCGCCCGGGTCATCGCGTCCACGGGCGCGGACCTCGCGGCCTGCCTGGTCGGCGCGACGGGCGCGCTCTCGGGCCCTCTGCACGGCGGCGCCCCGAGCCGCGCCCTGGACACCCTCGACGCCATCGGCACCCCGGACCGCATCGACCCCTGGATCCGCGAACGGGTCCTCGCGGGCGAACGCATCATGGGCTTCGGCCACCCCGTCTACCGCACCGAGGACCCGCGCTCCCGCATGCTGCGCGGCATCGCGGAGAGCTTCGGTGGCCCCCTGGTGGAGTTCGCGGTCCAGGTGGAGGCGCAGGTCGAGGCGATCCTGGCGGAACTGAAGCCGGGCCGGGAACTGCACACGAACGTGGAGTTCTACGCGGGCGTGGTCATGGAGCTGTGCGGACTGCCGCGGGAGATGTTCACGCCGACGTTCTGCGCGGCGAGGGTGGTGGGCTGGAGCGCGAACATCCTGGAGCAGTCAGAGGACTCCAAGATCATCCGCCCGGCGGCGAGGTATGTCGGGCCGCCGCCGGTGCTGCCGCGGGCGTCCTGAAGCGCCGTGCGCGGCCCGGAGTTGTCGGTCGCGTCCACTACGCTCGACCCCCATGACCAGCAAACCCGTGCCCGTCATCGTCCTCGCGGGCTTCCTGGGATCCGGCAAGACCACCCTGCTCAACCACCTTCTCCGCGCGAGCCGTGGCACCCGTATCGGCGTCGTCGTCAACGACTTCGGGGCCATCGAGATCGACGCCATGACCGTGGCCGGGCAGCTCGGGGACTCCACCGTGTCCCTCGGGAACGGCTGTCTGTGCTGTGCCGTCGACGCGAGCGAGCTCGACGTCTTCCTGGACCGGCTCACCCGCCCCGACGCCCGCCTCGATGTCATCGTCATCGAGGCGAGCGGGCTCGCCGAGCCGCAGGAACTCGTCCGGATGGTGCTCGCCAGTGAGAACGAGCGCGGCATGTACGGCGGGCTCGTCGAGGTCGTCGACGCGGCCGAGTTCGACGCCACCCTGGAACGGCACCCCGAGATCGCGCGGCACCTGGGCATCGCCGATCTCGTCGTGCTCAACAAGGCGGACCGGGTCGACGACGCGGCCGGGCAGCGGCTGCGGGATCGGATCCGCGGGCTCGGCGGCGGGGCGCTGGTCAGCGCGACGTTCGGTCGGATCGACCCGGAGCTGCTCTTCGAGTGCCGGCCCCGCGGCGAGCGCGTCGGCCAGCTCTCGTTCGAGGACCTGCGCGAGGAGGAGGACGGCGACGGGCACCAGGACGGTGACGGCCACCCTCATGGGCAGGCGCACGACGGCCATCTGCATGCCGCTTACGAGAGCGTCTCCTTCACCGCGGACGAGCCCCTGCACCCGCGCCGTCTGCTGGACTTCCTCGACTCACGGCCCGAAGGCCTGTACCGCATCAAGGGATTCGTCGACTTCGGCGCTCTCGATCCGCGCAGTCGCTACGCCGTCCACGCCGTCGGCCGGTTCCTCCGGTTCCACCCGGAGCCCTGGCCGGCGGGCGAGCGGCGGCAGAGCGGGATCGTCCTGATCGGCTCGGGCATTGACACCGCGGCCCTGCGCAAGGAGCTCGACGCCCTGCCCGTGGCCGGGCCGCAGGACGCCCCCGATGAACACACCATGTGGGGCGTCCTGCGTTTCGTACCCGACGTGCCGGAGGGCTCGTAAGGCCCTCCGGCACGTCCTTCGGCAGAGCCGCGATCAGCTCGAAGGACCGGCCAGCACCGCCACCGGCGACGGCGGCGGGGTGCCCGAGCCGTCACGGCGCGGGTCCAGATCCGGGAGCCGCGCCGGGGAGCCGTTCGGCTGGGCCGCCCGGACCGGATTCGCGCCCGCCCAGGCCAGCAGCAGGATGTCCTCGCCCTTCAGGAAGCGCTGGCAGCGCACGCCACCCGTCGCCCGCCCCTTGCGCGGGTACTGGTCGAACGGCGTCATCTTCACCGTCGTGATCGAGTCGTCCAGCGCGCCCGTGGAGCCCGCGGCCGTGAACACCACCGCGTCCGCGGCCGGGTCCACCGCGGTGAACGAGATCACCTGCGCGCCGTCCGCGAGCTTGATGCCGGCCATGCCGCCCGCCGCCCGGCCCTGCGGCCGCACCTGCGACGCCTGGTAGCGCAGCAACTGGGCGTCGGAGGCGATGAAGACCAGGTCCTCCTCGCCGGTCCGCAGCTCGACGCCGCCGACGATCCGGTCACCCTCCTTGAGGGTGATGACTTCCAGCTCGTCCTTGTTCGCCGGATAGTCGGGCACCACCCGCTTGACGACACCCTGGAGTGTGCCGAGCGCGAGGCCCGGGGACGACTCGTCGAGCGTGGTCAGGCAGATCACCGTCTCGTCCGTCTCCAGCGAGAGGAACTCCGAGAGCGGTGCGCCTCCCGACAGGTTCGGCGCGGACGCGGTGTGCGGCAGCTGCGGCAGGTCGATCACCGAGATCCGCAGCAGCCGGCCCGTCGACGTCACCGCTCCCACATCGCCTCGCGCGGTCGCGGGGACGGCGGAGACGATCACATCGTGCTTGGCGCGCTTGCCCTCGTCGTCAGGGATCGGCTCGCCGGTCACGGTACGCGCCAGCAGTCCGGTCGAGGACAGCAGCACCCGGCACGGGTCGTCCGCGACCTCCAGCGCCACCGCCGCGACCGGCGTGGCACCGGACTCCAGCAGCACCGTGCGCCGGTCGGTGCCGAACTTCTTCGCCACCGCGGCCAGTTCGCCCGAGACCAGCTTCCGCAACTCGGCGTCGGACTCCAGGATCGCCGTCAGCTCGTCGATCTCGGTGTTCAGCCGGTCGCGCTCGCTCTCCAGCTCCAGCCGGTCGAACTTGGTCAGCCGGCGCAGCGGGGTGTCGAGGATGTACTGCGTCTGGATGTCGCTCAGCGAGAAGCGCTCGATCAGCCGCTGCTTCGCCTCCGCGGAGTTCTCGCTGGACCGGATGAGCCGGATGACCTCGTCGATGTCGATCAGGGCGACGAGCAGGCCCTCGACCAGGTGCAGCCGGTCGCGGCGCTTGGTGCGCCGGAACTCGCTGCGCCGGCGCACGACCTCGAAGCGGTGGTCGAGGTAGACCTCCAGCAGCTCCTTCAGCCCCAGCGTCAGCGGCTGGCCGTCCACCAGCGCCACGTTGTTGATGCCGAAGGACTCCTCCATCGGCGTCAGCTTGTAGAGCTGCTCCAGGACGGCCTCGGGAACGAAGCCGTTCTTGATCTCGATGACCAGGCGCAGTCCGTGCGCACGGTCGGTGAGGTCCTTGACGTCAGCGATGCCCTGGAGCTTCTTCGCGGCGACCAGGTCCTTGATCTTCGCGATCACCTTCTCCGGACCGACCGTGAAGGGCAGTTCGGTGACGACGAGGCCCTTGCGGCGGGGAGTGACGTCCTCGATCGTGACCGTGGCACGGATCTTGAAGGTGCCGCGGCCGGACTCGTACGCGTCCTTGATGCCCGTGAGGCCCACGATCCGCCCGCCGGTCGGCAGGTCGGGCCCCGGGACGTACCGCATGAGGGTCTCGAGGTCCGCGCCCGGGTGCTTGATCAGATGGCGGGCCGCGGCGATGACCTCGCCCAGATTGTGCGGCGGCATGTTGGTCGCCATGCCGACCGCGATGCCGGACGCGCCGTTGACCAGAAGGTTCGGGAAGGCCGCCGGAAGAGCGACCGGTTCCCGCTCCTGGCCGTCGTAGTTCGGCGAGAAATCGACGGTGTCCTCGTCGATCGACTCGGTCATCAGCGACGTCGCGTCGGCCATCCGGCACTCGGTGTAACGCATCGCCGCGGGCGGGTCGTCATTGCCGAGCGAGCCGAAGTTTCCGTGCCCGTCGACCAGGGGCACCCGCATGGAGAAGGGCTGCGCCATCCGCACCAGGGCGTCGTAGATCGAGGCGTCGCCATGGGGGTGCAGCTTGCCCATCACCTCGCCGACGACACGTGCACACTTGACGTATCCGCGGTCGGGCCGCAGGCCCATCTCGTTCATCTGGTAGACGATGCGGCGGTGCACCGGCTTCATGCCGTCGCGGGCGTCGGGCAGGGCGCGCGAGTAGATCACGGAGTACGCGTACTCGAGGAAGGAGCCCTGCATCTCGTCGACGACGTCGATGTCGAGGATCCGCTCCTCGAAGTCGTCGGGCGGAGGGGTCTTCGTGCTGCGGCGGGCCATCGCGGCTGCTGCTCCTTCACGTACCGGATCTGGATCTGACGCGGACCATTGTGGACCGTCCCACTGACAACGCAGACCACGACCCGGGAACTTCGCCAGGTGTCAGCCCGCTTGCATACAGTGGCAGCACTCTCCATATCGCGATCGAAGGGACGTACATGCCCATGGGTCACACGGCCACAGCGCAGGCCGGCTCCGGCGGCCTGACAGCGACTGAGCATCGGCTGGCCAACGGCCTGCGCGTGGTGCTCTCCGAGGACCACCTGACCCCGGTCGCCGCGGTCTGCCTCTGGTACGACGTGGGCTCGCGCCACGAGGTCAAGGGCCGTACAGGGCTTGCTCACCTCTTCGAGCACCTGATGTTCCAGGGCTCGGGCCAGGTGAAGGGGAACGGTCACTTCGAGCTCGTGCAGGGCGCCGGCGGCTCGCTGAACGGCACCACCAGCTTCGAGCGCACCAACTATTTCGAGACGATGCCCACCCACCAGTTGGAGCTGGCGCTCTGGCTGGAGGCCGACCGTATGGGCTCCCTGCTCGCCGCCCTCGACGACGAGTCCATGGAGAACCAGCGCGACGTCGTCAAGAACGAGCGCCGTCAGCGCTACGACAATGTGCCGTACGGCACGGCGTTCGAGAAGCTGACCGCCCTCGCCTACCCCGAGGGCCACCCGTACCACCACACCCCGATCGGCTCGATGGCCGACCTCGACGCCGCGACCCTCGAGGACGCCCGCGCCTTCTTCCGTACGTACTACGCGCCGAACAACGCGGTGCTGTCGGTCGTCGGCGACATCGACCCGGAGCAGACGCTCGCCTGGATCGAGAAGTACTTCGGCTCCATCCCCTCCCACGACGGCAAGCAGCCGCCGCGCGACGGCTCCCTGCCGGAGATCATCGGTGAGCAGCTGCGCGAGGAGATCCGGGAGGAGGTCCCGGCGCGTGCGCTGATGGCCGCCTACCGGCTGCCGCACGACGGCACCCGCGAGGCCGACGCGGCCGACCTGGCGCTCACCGTCCTCGGCGGCGGCGAGTCCTCACGGCTGCACAACCGTCTGGTGCGGCGGGACCGTACGGCCGTCGCCGCCGGGTTCGGTCTGCTGCGTCTGTCCGGTGCTCCCTCGCTCGGCTGGCTGGACGTGAAGACGTCCGGTGGCGTCGAGGTCCCGCAGATCGAGTCCGCCGTCGACGAGGAGCTCGCGCGGTTCGCCGCAGAGGGCCCGACGCCGGAGGAGATGGAGCGCGCGCAGGCGCAGCTGGAGCGCGAATGGCTGGACCGGCTCAGCACGGTCGCCGGCCGCGCCGACGAACTGGCCCGCTACGCCGTGCTGTTCGGCGACCCGCAGCTCGCGCTGACGGCCGTCAACCGCGTGCTGGACATCACCGCCGAGGAGGTGCAGGCGGTCGCCCAGGCCCGGCTGCGCCCCGACAACAGGGCGGTGCTGGTGTACGAACCGGTCTCCGCCGACCAGGACGACCAGAGCGACGAGGAAGAAGGGGCGGACCAGTGAGCGACGCCGCCGAGCCGTTGACCGCCATGACGTTCCACCCGCAGCCGCAGGCGGGTACCGCCAAGCCGTGGGCCTTCCCCGCGCCCGACCGCGGCACCCTGGACAACGGTCTGACCGTGCTGCGCTGCCACCGGCCCGGTCAGCAGGTCGTGGCCGTCGAGATCTCTCTCGACGCCCCGCTCGACGCCGAGCCGGAGGGCCTCGACGGCGTCGCCACGATCATGGCGCGCGCCCTGTCCGAGGGCACCGACAAGCACTCCGCCGAGGAGTTCGCCGCCGAGCTGGAGCGCTGCGGGGCCACCCTCGACGCGCACGCCGACCATGCCGGCGTCCGGGTCTCGCTGGAGGTGCCGGTCTCCCGGCTGCTGAAGGCGCTCGGGCTGCTCGCCGAGGCCCTGCGCGCGCCCGCCTTCGACGACAGCGAGGTCGAGCGGCTGGTGCGCAACCGGCTGGACGAGATTCCGCACGAGATGGCCAACCCGGCCCGCCGCGCAGCCAAGGAGCTGTCCAAGCAGCTCTTCCCGGCATCGCTGCGGATGTCGCGCCCGCGTCAGGGCACCGAGGAGACCGTGGCCCGGATCGACGCCGCGGGCGTCCGGGCGTTCTACGACGCCCACGTCCGGCCCGCGACCGCGACCGCGGTGATCGTCGGCGACCTCACCGGGGTCGACCTCGACGCCGTGCTCGCCGAGACCCTCGGCGACTGGACGGGCGACACCGCGCAGTCCCGGCCCGTCCCGGCGATCACCGCCGACGACACCGGCCGCGTGATCATCGTGGACCGGCCCGGAGCCGTTCAGACGCAGCTGCTGATCGGCCGCGTCGGCCCGGACCGCCACGACCGCGTCTGGCCCGCCCAGGTACTCGGTGCGTACTGCCTCGGCGGCACGCTCACCTCCCGTCTCGACCGCGTGCTGCGCGAGGAGAAGGGCTACACCTACGGCGTACGGGCGTTCGGTCAGGTCCTGCGTTCGGCGCCCGACGGCACGGGTGCCTCGATGCTCGCCATCAGCGGCTCGGTGGACACGCCCAACACCGGCCCGGCGCTGGACGATCTGTGGAAGGTGCTGCGCACGCTGGCGGCCGAGGGTCTCACCGACGCCGAGCGCGATGTGGCCGTGCAGAACCTGGTGGGCGTCGCCCCGCTGAAGTACGAGACGGCGGCGTCCGTCGCGAGCACGCTCGTCGACCAGGTGGAGCAGCATCTGCCCGACGACTACCAGGCGCAGCTGTACGTGCGGCTGGCCGAGACGGGCACGGTGGAGGCGACGGCAGCGGCCGTCAGCGCCTTCCCCCAGGACCGTCTCGTCACGGTGCTCGTCGGTGACGCGTCCGCTATCGAGGAGCCGGTCAAGGCGCTCGGTATCGGTGAAGTGACGGTTGTCACCGGCTGATTGAGGCCGTCGGCCGCTTCCCCTCGCGGCGGAGCAGCCTCTGCCTCCCGGTGGAGCGGCCTCCGCGGTCCGGTGGGGCAGTGGGCGCGGCCAGGGACCCCGGCATCACACGATGCCGGGGTTCCGTCGTTTGCCCGATTTGCTGCGGGGCTTCCGCTCTGCCCTGTGGCATGCGCTACAAACAGGGCTGTCTGTTTGGTGATTGAAAGTTGCCACGCTTAGCGTCGGTCCGGCTGTTCGCCAGTACCGCCGCATCCGCGGCACGGACAGCCATCGCCGAGTCCCCGTCAGGCGCGAGCCTGGGGAGCCGGGGACCCACACGAAGTCCCTGGGGTGAATCGGATGCCTTCGCGGCTGTGTCGCGGCGGAGGCGCCCGTAGGAGACCTTCCTGCTCCGAACCCGTCAGCTAACCCGGTAGGCGAGAAGGAAGGAAAGGACCAGCCACTTCATGGCGTTCGCCCGTCCCACCGGGAAGCACCGTGCCCCGAGCCGTATGACGCGCAGAGGCGCGAGCATCGCCGGCGTCGCGGCCCTGGCCACCACCGGCGTCATCGGAACCCTCGCCTCTCCGTCGCTGGCCGCCGAGTCCGGAGCCGCCGCTCCCGAGTCCGGCACCGTCACTCTCGAGAGCACCGGGCTGAGTACGGCCGTCGCCGCCGACTCGCTCGCCACCGAGATAGCCGACCAGGCCGCGGCCCAGGAGCAGGAGGCCGAAGAGGCCGTCGCCCGCGCCAAGGCCGCAGCCGAGGCCAAGCGCAAGGCCGAGGCCCGCGCCAAGGAGGCCCGCGAGGCCCGGGAGCGCGCCGCCCGCGAGGCCGAGCGCAAGCGTCTGAACGCCTTCGTGTCACCCATCTCCGGCTCGTACGTCTCCACGGGCTACCAGGCAGGCGGAGCCGTCTGGTCCTCCGGCAGCCACACCGGCATCGACTTCCACGCCGCCACCGGCACCCCGGTGCACGCGGTCGGCGCGGGCACCGTCGTCGAGGCCGGCTGGGGCGGCGCCTACGGCAACAACATCGTGATCAAGATGAAGGACGGCTCGTACACCCAGTACGGCCACCTCTCGTCGCTGAACGTCTCGGTCGGCGAAAGTGTCACCCCGGGCCGGCAGATCGGCCTCGCCGGCTCGACCGGAAACACCACCGGACCGCACCTGCACTTCGAGGCCCGCAGCGGCGCCGAGTACGGATCGGACATCGACCCGGTCTCGTACCTGCGCTCGCACGGCGTCAACATCTGAGCCACGTGACGGCAGAGCCGCGGTGCCGACAGGGCCGCGTGACCACTGAGCCACGTGACCGACAGAGCCGCGTGACCATCTGACCGGCTCGACCGTCTGACGGCTCTGACGGCCGGGAGGCGCCGTGTGCGCCCGGCGTCCGCGTACCGCACCCAAGGCCCCGGCCCACCGCCGGGGCCTTTCGTGTGCGCCGATGTGTGTGCGCCGGTGTGGGTATGCCGCGCGAGGTACGCGTGATGTACGCCGGCTACTGGCCAAAAGATATCCATGAATGCCCGCCGGGCATCGGAAAATGTGGACCGCTGCAATAGAGTCACCGAACGGTCGTCAATCGGCTGCGTTTCGCGCGGATTAAAGCGGAGGTTCGGTCATGCGCATTCCCGCGCACTCGGTATGCACGGCGATCCGCGACGACATCGTCTCCGGTGTGTTCGGGCGCGGCAGCAGACTCACCGAGGAGCAGCTGGCCCGCCGCTACGGCGTCTCCCGCGTCCCGGTGCGCGAGGCCCTGCGGACCCTGGAGTCGGAGGGCTTCGTCACCACCCGGCGTCACGCGGGCGCGTGTGTCGCGGAGCCGACCGAGCGGGAGGCGGCCGATCTGCTGGAGGTGCGGATGCTGCTGGAGCCGCTGGGCGCGGCGCGGGCGGCCCAACGGCGCACCGAGGCCCATCTCAAGGTGTTGCGCGGCCTGGTGAGGCTGGGCCAGGAGCGCGCCCGCCGTGGTCAGGGCGAGGATCTGCGCTCGCTCGGCGGCTGGTTCCACGAGACGCTCGCCCAGGCCTCCGGCAGCCCGGGCCTGATCGCTCTGCTCACCCAACTGCGGCACAAGATCGCCTGGATGTACGTCGTGGAGCAGCCGGCCGCGCCCGTCGAGTCGTGGGCCGAGCACGGCGCGATCGTGGATGCCGTCGCGCGGGGCGACGCCGAGCGGGCCCGGGCGCTGACCGCCCTGCACACCGAGCGGGCTGCGGCCGCGCACCGGCTGCGGATCACGGAACGCGTGAGGACTTCGCAACATCCCGTAAACACCGCGAGCGCCCGCAATTAACAGTCGCGCCGTATACAAAGAGGGAACTGTTGGCGGGGCTTCTTTCCGGCTGCCCGAATTCGTTTTTCACGGGCCCGGAATGGCCGGGCGGTGCAGTCCGAATAATCAGGATGCCCGGGAAATGACGGACGGGCCGGGGCGGGAAATGCAGGAGCCGCGGCCTCCCGTATCCGGGATGCCGCAGCTCCTTGCCGCCGGACCGTCGGGTGTCAGACGGTCTCGGGAAGCTCGTCGAGGCCCTCGGCCACCAGCTTGGCGAGCCGGTCCAGGGCGGCGTCGGCGCCGTCCGCGTCGGAGGCCAGCACGATCTCCTCGCCACCCTGGGCGCCCAGGCCGAGCACGGCGAGCATCGAGGCGGCGTTGACCGGGTTGCCGTCGGCCTTGGCGATCGTCACGGGGACGCCGGAGGCCGTGGCGGCACGGACGAAGATGGAAGCGGGGCGGGCGTGAAGGCCCTCGGCCCAGCCGACGTTGACGCGGCGCTCAGCCATGGTGTTGCCCTTCAAGTCTTAGCGGTTGTCTAGACCAGTCTCTCATGTGCGGTCGCGGGTGGGCACCGGCCCCGGGTCCGACCGCGGACGCCCGCGGGCCATCCTCAGACTGCCGCGCCCCAACACCCTCCGCGACCGGTGATCGCGCCGTACGCTTTCTGCCATGCAGACCCAGCCGGACCACGCCTACCCCGCTCACTGGGAAGCAGACGTGGTGCTGCGCGACGGAGGCACCGCGCGCATCAGGCCGATCACCACCGAGGACGCGGATCGCCTGGTCAGCTTCTACGAACAGGTCTCGGACGAGTCGAAGTACTACCGCTTCTTCGCGCCCTACCCCCGGCTGTCCGCCAAGGACGTCCACCGGTTCACCCATCACGACTACGTGGACCGGGTGGGTCTCGCGGTCACGGTCGGCGGCGAGTTCATCGCGACCGTCCGCTTCGACCGGATCGACCCCACGGGACGCCCGGCGAGCGCGCCCGCGGATGAGGCCGAGGTCGCGTTCCTGGTCCAGGACGCGCACCAGGGCCGGGGCGTGGCCTCCGCGTTGCTCGAACACATCGCGGCGGTGGCCC
This sequence comes from Streptomyces sp. NBC_00306, assembly GCF_036169555.1. Classification (GTDB taxonomy): domain Bacteria; phylum Actinomycetota; class Actinomycetes; order Streptomycetales; family Streptomycetaceae; genus Streptomyces; species Streptomyces achmelvichensis. The sequence goes on from NZ_CP108032.1 coordinate 6,110,562, forward strand.
GGGAGCGGGGCATCCGCCGCTTCGCGGCCGAGGTGCTGCCCGCGAACAGCAAGATGATCAAGGTGTTCCGGGACGCCGGCTACACCCAGAAGCGCAGCTTCGAGGACGGCTCGGTCCATCTCACCCTCGACCTCGAACCGACGGCGGAGTCCCTCGCGGTGCAGCGCGGCCGCGAGCAGCGTGCGGAGGCGCGCTCGGTGCAGCGGCTGCTCGCGCCGCGCTCGGTCGCGGTCATCGGCACCGGACGGGCGCCCGGCGGTGTGGGCCGCACGGTGCTGCGCAATCTGCTGGGGGCCGGCTACACCGGCCGTACGTATGCGGTGAACCGGGCCTTCCCCGAGTCGCAGACGGAGCTGGAGGGCGTGCCGGCGTTCCGCTCGGTCGGCGAGATCGTGGCCGGGACGGCGGAGCCGGTCGACCTGGCGATCGTCGCCGTGCCCGCCGAACGGGTGCCGGAGGTCGTCGCCGACTGCGGTGAGCACGGCGTCCAGGGCCTGGTCGTGCTCTCCGCCGGATACGCGGAGTCGGGTGCCGAGGGCCGGCTTCTCCAGCGGGAACTGGTGCGCCAGGCGCGGTCGTACGGCATGCGGATCATCGGTCCGAACGCCTTCGGCATCATCAACACCGCGCAGGCTGTCCGGCTGAACGCCTCGCTGGCGCCCGAGACCCCGGCCGCCGGCCGCATCGGTCTGTTCACCCAGTCCGGGGCGATCGGCATCGCGCTCCTCGCGGGACTGCACCGCAGGGGCGCCGGGCTGTCCTCCTTCATCTCGTCCGGCAACCGCGCGGACGTGTCCGGCAACGACTTCCTCCAGTACTGGTACGAGGACCAGGACACCGATGTCGTCCTGCTCTACCTGGAGACGATCGGCAATCCGCGCAAGTTCTCCCGCCTCGCCCGGCGCACGGCGGCGGTCAAGCCGGTCGTGGTCGTCAAGGGCGCGCGGCACAGCGGCAGTGAGCCGCCCGGGCATGCGGTGCCGGTGACCCGCGTCCCGGACGCGACGGTCGGTGCGCTGCTCCGCCAGGCGGGTGTGATCCGCGTCGACACCGTCACGGAACTCGTCGACGCCGGCATCCTCCTCGCCGACCAGCCCCTGCCCGCGGGCCCGCGGGTCGCCGTCCTCGGCAATTCCGAGTCCCTCGGTCTGCTCACCTACGACGCCTGCCTCGCGGCCGGTCTGCGTCCGCTGCCCCCGCTGGACCTGACGACGGCGGCGACGCCGTCGGACTTCCGCGCGGCGCTGGCCCGGGCCCTGGCGGACGAGGGCTGCGACTCGGTGGTCGTGACGGCGATTCCGTGGGTGGGGGAGGACGGAGACCCCCAGGCGGGCGACGGCGAGGTCCTGGCCACCGCGCTCCGCGACGCGGCCGCCACCGCCCCGGCCAAGCCGGTCATGGTGGTGCACGTCGAACTCGGCGGTCTCGCGGACGCCCTCTCGGCGGCGACCAGCACCCGGACCGCACCCGGACAGCCGTCTCCGGCCGCGCCGCCGGCCGGGGGCATCCGGGACACGCGCGGTCCCGCGGACGCGAGCGAGGCCGACGGCGGTGCACAGGAGACGCCCGGCGCCCGGCCCGCGGGCAGCCGCATCCCCGCCTATCCCGCGGCCGAGCGTGCCGTCCGCGCCCTGGCGGAGGCGGTCGGATACGCCCAGTGGCGACGGCAGGCGGCCGAGCCCGGGCGCGTCCCCGAGTACGAGGACATCGACGAGGGCGGCGCCGGCGCCAGGATCGAGGCGCTGCTCCAGGCCCCCGGGGACGCCCGGGGCATCACCCTCGCCGCGGCCGACGCCCATGATCTGCTGGCGCGGTACGGGATCCATGTGCGGCCGACCCTGCCCGCTCCCGGACCGGACGACGCCGTACGGGCGGCCGGCCGGCTCGGCTACCCCGTCGCGCTCAAGACCACCGCCCCCCATCTGCGGCACCGTGCCGATCTCGGCGGCGTGCGGCTTGACCTGGCCAACGAGGAGCAACTGCGTCAGGCGTACGCCGAGTTGACCGAGCTGCTCGGCAAGCCCGAGGAGCTTCAGCCGGTCGTGCAGGCGATGGCCCCGCGGGGGGTCGACACCGTGGTGCGTGCCGCCCTCGATCCCGCCGTGGGCGCGGTGCTCTCCTTCGGGCTCGCGGGCGCTCCCTCCGAGCTGCTCGGGGACACCTCGCACCGTCTCGTTCCGGCCACCGATCGCGATGCGGCCGAGCTGATCAGGTCCATCCGCAGTGCCCCGCTGCTGTTCGGCTGGCGGGGTTCGGCGCCGGTCGACACCCCCGCCCTGGAGGAACTGCTGCTCCGCGTGTCACGACTGGTCGACGACCATCCGGAAGTGATCGGGATCAGTCTTGAACCGGTCGTCGTCGCTCAACACGGGCTCACGGTCCTCGGCGCGTCCGTACGCCTCGCCCCACCTGCCACCCAGACCGACCTGGGACCCCGACGACTCCCCAGCTACTGAACGCTCACCGCTGTCGGGGCCCGTAGGATGGGCCCCATGGCGAAGACCGGTACGACGACCCAGGGGCTGCGCGCGGCGATCGAGCGCAGCGGCTACTACCCGGCTCTCGTGGCCGAGGCGGTGGAGGCCGCCGTCGGAGGCGAGCAGATCGCGTCCTACCTGGTGCACCAGGAGACCACGTTCGACGCCAACGAAGTGCGCCGCCATGTGACGGTCCTCGTGCTGACGGCCAACCGCTTCATCGTGAGCCACACCGACGAGCAGGCCGCCGACACCAGCTCCCCGACGCCGTACGCCACCACCTCCACCGAATCGGTCAAGCTCAGCCGGATCTCGTCGGTCGTGGTCAGCCGGGTCGTCGCCAATCCTGAGTCGTACACCCCGGGCACCCTGCCGCGTGAGGTCGTCCTCACCATCGGCTGGGGCGCCGTCTCCCGTCTCGACCTGGAGCCCGCCGCCTGCGGCGACCCCAACTGCGAGGCGGACCACGGCTACACCGGCAGCTCCACGGCGGACGATCTGAGCCTGCGGGTCAGCGAGGCCGGAGACGGACCCGACACGGTCCGCCAGACCCTCGCCTTCGCCCAGGCGCTCTCCGAAGCCACGGCAGCCACGCGCTGATGGCCCAGCCCGCTGCCTGGCGAGACGACTCGACCCCGGCCCCGGAGCCTGCGGGCTGGGGGAACGTCCACCCCGCCCCGCTCGCCGTCGACACCGCGCCCGTGCCCGCCTACGGCACCGGCTCCCTCGCCGATCTGCTGCCGACGCTCGCCGCCGGCCAGGGCGTCCCCGGCTTCACCCACAGCATCCCCGAGCTCACCCCCGCCGACCGGAACTGCGTCTTCCTGATCGACGGCCTGGGCTGGGAGCAGATCAAGAACCATCCTGACGAGGCCCCGTACCTCACCTCGCTGCTCGGCACCTCGCGCGGCGGCACGGGACGTCCCATCACCGTCGGCTTCCCCGCCACCACCGCGACCTCACTGGCCTCCGTCGGCACGGGCCTGCCGCCCGGCGTCCACGGCCTCCCCGGCTACACCGTCCGCGACCCCGACTCGGGCGCGCTGATGAACCAGCTGCGCTGGAAGCCGTGGACCCCGCCGAAGGTCTGGCAGCCGTACCCCACCGTCTTCCAGCTCGCGGACGCGGCGGGTGTGCACACCGCGCAGGTCTCCTCACCCACCTTCGAGCAGACCCCGCTCACCCAGGTCGCGCTCAGCGGAGGAACGTTTCACGGACGGCTCGGGGCCGAGGAGCGGATGGACCTGGCGGCCGAGCAACTGGCCGCCGGTGACCGCTCGCTGGTCTACACGTACTACAGCGAGGTCGACGGCAAGGGCCACCGTTTCGGTGTCGACTCGGACGCCTGGCGCGGCCAGCTGATGTACGTCGACCGGCTGGTACAGCGCCTGGCCGAGCAACTGCCGCCCCGCTCCGCGCTGTACGTCACCGCCGACCACGGCATGATCGACATCCCCTTCGACGAGCAGTCGCGCATCGACTTCGACGAGGACTGGGAACTGCGCGCCGGAGTCGCCCTGCTGGGCGGTGAGGGCCGCGCCCGTCATGTCTACGCGGTCCCCGGCGCCGAGGCCGATGTCCTCGCCGTCTGGCGCGAGGTGCTCGGCGAGCAGTTCTGGGTGGCGGGCCGCGAGGAGGCGATCGAGGCGGGCTGGTTCGGGCCCGTGATCGACGACCGCGTCCACGGCCGGATCGGCGATGTGGTGGCCGCGGCCTGCGACGACGTCGTGGTGACCGCCTCCGTACGCGAGCCGAACGAGTCGGCGATGGTCGGGATGCACGGCTCGATGACCCCCGTCGAGCAGCTCGTGCCGCTGATCGAAGTACGCTCGTAGCCGTCCCGCCGCCCCCGTACCTCACCCCCGAACGACGCCCACAGAGCCGAAAGGTCCTCAACCTCCCATGCCCGAGCTGGTGTTCTTCTCCGGAACCATGGACTGCGGAAAGAGCACCCTCGCTCTTCAGATCGAGCACAACCGGTCCACGCGCGGTCTCCAGGGCATGATCTTCACGCGCGACGACCGGGCCGGCGAGGGCAAGCTCTCTTCCCGGCTCGGCCTGGTGACCGACGCGGTCGAGGCCGCGGAGGGCTTCGACTTCTACGCGTACCTGGTCGAGAGCCTCTCCCAGGGCGGCCGTTGCGACTATGTGATCGCCGACGAGGCGCAGTTCCTCGCGCCGGAGCAGATCGACCAGCTCGCCCGTGTGGTGGACGACCTGGACCTGGACGTCTTCGCCTTCGGCATCACGACCGACTTCCGCTCCAAGCTCTTCCCGGGCTCGCAGCGGCTGGTGGAACTCGCCGACCGGGTCGAGGTGCTTCAGGTCGAGGCGCTGTGCTGGTGCGGCGCTCGGGCCACGCACAACGCCCGTACGGTCGGCGGGGTGATGGTCGTCGAAGGCGCCCAGGTCGTGGTCGGAGACGTCAACGCGGGCGACGAGGTCGGCTACGAGGTGTTGTGCCGGCGGCACCACCGGCGCCGGATGACCGCCGCGAGCGCCCGTGCGGCGACGCTGTCCCCGGACGTCCTGCCGGTGGACGTCAACGGAGTGACCGTACGATCGTGAACACCGCGCCCTCCGGGTCGGCGACCCTCGCGAGCCGTCCGTGGGGGCCGTCCGCGGGGGGTTCGAGGACCTGACCGCCGATCCTCGTGATCTGGCGTGCGGTCATGTCGGGGTCCTCGACCTCGAACCAGGTCATCCAGTGGCTGCCCCGGTCGCGGGTCCGGGACGGGACGCCGTGCAGGGCGGCCACGGGACGGCCGTCGAGGCAGAGCGTCACCCGGTCCTCGCCGGGATCGCCGTCGGGCTTGGTCTCGTAGCCGAAGACGGCTTGGTAGAACTTCGTGACGGACTGCGTCTCCGTGGTGAGCAGCTCGTTCCACACCGGCGTGCCATGTGTGCCGTGCAGGGCGGTGCCCGCGTGTGCGGCCGGTTGCCACAGACCGAACACGGCGCCCGCCGGGTCGGTCACGATCGCCATGCGGCCGGCGTCGCCGGCGTCCAGCGGGCCGACGCCCACCGTGCCCCCGCGGCTGCGGATCGCCTCCGCGGTCACATCCGCGTCGTCGGTCGCCAGATACGGCGTCCATGCGGTCGGCAGATGCCGGTCGACGGGCAGCCGCCCGATGCCCGCGACCTCATTGCCGTCGATCAGGGCGCGGACGTACGGGCCGAGTTGCTGCGGCCCGGGAGCGAACTCCCAGCCGAACAGCTCGCCGTAGAAAGCCTGAGTCGCCTCAAGGCCGTGCACCATCAAGCTGACCCAGCAGGGTGTGCCGGGCGTGTGCCGAGTCGCCTCGGTCATTGTCTTCTCTCTCCTCGGACCATCGTGGTGGCCGTGCGGGGGAACAGGATGTGGGCCGTTGTGCGGAACGGCCGGTCGCCCCAGCAGATGCTTGCACCCCGAAGCGTCCGACGCGCCCCGGCCGCGCCGGATTTGGCGGGTTCCCGATGGAGGATGCCCGTTTTGAGGCGGCACATCCGAATCAGCGGCGTTACGGGAGGGCCTGATGCTGCGCGAGGATGGCTTTCATGAACCCCATCATCACTGCTGCCGATCTTGCGAATGAGCTGGCCGGCCCCCGCCCGCCGGTGCTCCTCGACGTGCGCTACCAGCTCGGCGGGCCGCACGGGCGGCCCGACTACGACGCCGGTCACATCCCCGGCGCGGTCTTCGTCGACCTGGACGCGGAACTGGCCACCCCGCCCGGAGCGGCGGGCCGCCATCCGCTGCCCGATCCCTCGGTGTTCGGAGCGGTGATGCGCCGCGCCGGCGTCTCGGCCGGCACGCCCGTCGTCGCGTACGACGCTGCCCAGGGGTGGGCGGCCGCCCGCGCCTGGTGGCTCCTGCGCTGGACCGGCCACACGGAGGTACGCGTCCTGGACGGCGGCCTCGCGGCGTGGACCGGGCCGCTGGAGACCGCGACGCCGGAGCCCGCGGAGGGCGACTTCATGCCCGCCCCGGGGGCGCTGCGGGTCCTGACGGCGGACACCGCGGCCGCGCTGGCGCGCTCGGGCCTGCTCCTGGACGCCCGCGCGGGGGAGCGGTACCGGGGTGAGGTCGAGCCGATCGACAAGGTGGCGGGCCACATCCCCGGCGCGGTCTCGGCCCCGACGACCGAGAACCTGGACGACAAGGGCCACTACCTCCCGCCCCAGGCGCTGGGGGCACGCTTCGCGGCGCTGGGAGCCGAACCCGGTACGGAGATCGGGGTCTACTGCGGTTCGGGCGTCTCCGCCGCCCAGGAGATCCTCGCTCTGGAACTGGCGGGCTTCCACCCCGCCCTCTACGCCGGCTCCTGGTCGGAGTGGTCCCAGGACCCGGACCGCCCGGTGGCGACGGGCCCGGACAGGGGCTGAGACCCCCGCCGGCATCCGGACGGGACACGCGAAGGGCCCGGCACCCACGGTGCCGGGCCCTTCGCGTCACTGCGCCTGCTACTCCTGCTTCTTGCGCCGCGTGCCGAAGACGATCTCGTCCCAGCTCGGGACCGCCGCACGGCGGCCCGGTCGGACGCCGTCCGCCTCGGCCTGGCGGTCGGTGGTGCCGGTCAGACGGTCGCGGTGACCCGCCACCGACCGGGGCATCAGCACATCCGCGTACGCCGAACCGGCGCCCGCGGACGCCGCCGGGGCAACCGGCTCCTCCGCCTCGGGCTCCTGCGCAGGCTCCGTCGGCGGCTCGGGCGGGGCCGGGCGCTCCGGCACCACCATGTCGCCGCGGAAGCTCGGCACCGCCTCCAGCAGACTCGTCAGCGAATCGCGCTCACTGGTGCCGTTGCCGTTGTCCTCCGCCGACGGGGGCTCCGCCGGACGCTCCGTGCCACGGTCCAGCGGCCGGTCCCTCGGCAGCCGTGCGATGCGCGGAACGAACGGGAAGCTCGGCTCCTGCGAGGCGATCGTGTCGTCGGTCTCGCCGATCAGCGCGCGCGCCTCGTCGTCGACGGCCTGGACGAGCCGCCGCGGCGGGTCGTACGTCCAGCTCGCCGAGTGCGGTTCGCCCGCCACCCGGTAGACCAGCAGCACTTCCCAGGTGCCGTCGTCGCGGCGCCACGAGTCCCACTGCACGGCGTCCTTCTCCGCGCCGCGCAGGGTCAGCCTCTCCTGCACGGCCTCGCCGAGCTGCGGTCCGGTGTTCTCGCCGGGGCGGCGCACGGGAGTCTTGCGGGCCCGCTCCGCCATGAACGCGCGCTCGGCGAGCACGGGTCCCTCGAAGCGGCGTACGCGGTCGACCGGGATGCCGGCCATCTGCGCGACCTCTTCGGCGGAGGCACCTGCGCGTATACGTGCCTGGATGTCGCGGGGACGGAGGTGGCTCTCCACCTCGATCTCGATCTGCCCGAGGCGGGCGCGGTCGTTGCGCACGGCGGCGCGCAGCCGCTCATCGATCGGAAGCGTGTATTCCGTGCTGTCCGCAGCCTTGAGCACCAGTCGTGTGCCGTCGTTGGAGACGGCCACGACACGCAGTTCGGGCATGGGGACCTCCCGGGTGGTGCCTGCCGACGTCACGTGCGTCGCTGCTTCCGCTAGTCGAGTGTGGCCTGCCCGGGTGCAGCCTGCCACAACCTTGCCGAGTTGCCCGGCGTGTCGGGCACAGGCCCTGGATCGCCGTTATGGCACGGTTACCTGTTCGGCACTCAGCGTGACCGACGGTCACTCTGTGTGCAGGTTCCCGTGCGGTACCGCGGCGCCGCCGGATCGAGCGCCAGATTCGGCCCCCTACCTGGGGTCCTGACATCCACAAGGGACGCCGGGCCCAGGGCTCGCCACAGTACTCCATTCGGGCCATGTGGGTGGACTGCCGCGCCGCCGAACTTCTGCCTGCGTACGGCAGTTCGGGGCCGGGACATGGGTGACGGGTGTCGTGATTCACAGAATCTTCCCAAAGGGAACTATTCACTTCGCTCGTTTGTCCTTCATTGGTACAGACGTGACAGAAGGGCAAGCAGGGACTGAGGATGCATCAGAAGCCGGACACCGGAGCACAGCGCACGGAAGAGGGAGGACAGCGACTGGACCTGAGCGTCCCGCAAGTGGCGGGCAGCGCGCTCGCGGCGATCGCGGCGGCGGTGCTCGCCTCCCAACTCGGCGTCTACGGCACGATCATCGGGGCGGGCCTCGTCAGTGTCGTCGCCACCTGTGGCGGCTCGGTGTTCCAGCACTTCTTCCGCCGCACCGGAGAGCAGATACGCGATGTGACGGTCCAGGCGAAGCCGAAGGGCCGTCAGGTGCCGCTGCCGCCGGCCGACGACGCGACACAGATGCTCCGGCAGGTCCACCGGGACGAGGCCCGCGAGGAGTTCAGCGCGGCGAGCACCCACGGCACCCGCGTCCGCGGCTGGAAGCGGCCCCTCGTCGCGGCGTCCGTCGTGTTCGGGGTGGCCATGCTCGGCATCACCGGGTACGAGGTGGCCTCCGGGTCCGAACTGGGCGGCGGCAACGGCACGACCGTCGGCTCGGCCGTCCGCGGCGGGGGCAGCGGAGGCGGGGGCGGCGGACACCCCACGCCGGCCACCAGCCCGTCGCAGAGCCCCGACGAAGACCGCGATCAGCGGCGCTCTCCGGAAGGGGACACGAACTCGAGCCCCGGTGACGGCCGTTCACAGGATTCCGGGACCGGCCGGCAGGGCGACGGCGAGGACACCGAGCCCACGACCCCCGACTCGTCCCCGTCCACCGGTGACGAGGGGACGCAGAGCCCGACGCCCACGCCCACACCGACTCCCACGCCGTCCGGCTCCGCCCCGGATCCCGGTACCGGAACCGGCACGGACGCGGGCACCGACGACGCCCGGTGAGCGGACCGCGGCGACGGTGACGCCCGGTGAACGGACCGCGGCGACGACGATGCCGGGGGCGGTCAGTCGCCCAGGACCCGCCGCAGATAGTCGTTCCCGAACCGCCGCTCCGGGTCCAGCCGATCGCGCAATGCCGTGAACTCGCCGAAGCGCGGGTACACCCCGGCGAAGTACTCCGCGTCGCGGGTGTTCACCTTGCCCCAGTGCGGCCGTCCGCCGTGCGCGGTCATGATCCGCTCGACCGCGGTGAAGTACGACTGGTACGGCGTCCCCCGGTACATGTGCACCGCGATGTAGGCGCTCTCCCGGCCCGAGGCGGTGGACAGCGTGATGTCGTCGGCCGGAGCCGTGCGGACCTCCACCGGGAAGCTGACCCTGAGCGGGGAGCGCTCGATCATCGCCTTCACCTCGCGCAGCGCCGCGACCGCGGTCTCGCGCGGGAGCGCGTACTCCATCTCCACGAAGCGCACCCGGCGCGGCGAGGTGAAGACCTTGTACGGGATGTCGGTGTAGGTGCGGGCGGACAGGGCCCGGCTGGAGACCTTGGCGATCGCGGGGATGGTCGCCGGCACGGCCCGGCCCACCGAATTGACCACCTGGAACAGCCCGTTGGAGAGCAGTTCGTCCTCGATCCAGCCGCTGACCGTGCCGGGAGGGGCCGCCGGGCCCATGCTGCGGTTGTTGCGCTTGGTGTTGCAGTTGCCGGTGTGCGGGAACCAGTAGAACTCGAAGTGCTCGTTCTCCGCGTGCAGCGCGTCGAACTCCGCGGTGACCTTGTCGAAGGTCATCGGTTCCTCGCGCGCCGTCAGCAGAAAGATCGGCTCCACGGCGAAGGTGATCGCGGTGATCACGCCAAGTGCGCCGAGACCGACCCGGGCCGCCGCGAAGACCTCCGGACGCTCCTTCTCCGAGCACGTCAGCAACGAGCCGTCGGCCGTCACCAATTCGAGGCCCCTGATCTGGGCGGCGATCGAGGCGGACTCGCGGCCCGTGCCGTGGGTACCGGTGCTGGTCGCGCCCGCCACCGTCTGCTCCATGATGTCGCCCATGTTCGTGAGCGACAGGCCCTCGCGGGCCAGGGCCGCGTTCAGCCGCTTCAGCGGGGTGCCCGACTCGACCGTCACGGTCATCGCCGTGCGGTCGATGTGCCGGATGCCCGTGAGCAGGTCGGGCCGTATGAGCAGTCCGTCGGTGGCGGCGACCGCCGTGAAGGAGTGGCCGGCACCCGCCGTCTTCACCCGCAGACCGGCCTCGGCCGCCTGCCGTACGACGTCGGCGACCTCCTCGGCCGATGCGGGGGAGGCCTCCCTGGCCGGACGAGCGGAGACGTTCCCGGCCCAGTTGCGCCACGTGCGGCTCGTGCTCGTCGTGCTGATCGTGCTCATCGGCCCGCCCCTCCCGCGTCGGCACCGGCCTGTTCAGCCGGCGATACCCCAGGAACGCCACCACGGCCGCGACCGCTCCCGCGACAGCGGGCACCGCGTACCCCGCGTCCGCTCCGGCGGCATCGACCGTCCAGCCGGCGGCCGAGGAGCCGAGCGCCACTCCGACCGCGAGGCCGGTGCTGATCCAGGTCATGCCTTCGGTCAGTTTGGTGCGCGGTACGTGCGCTTCGACGAGAGCCATAGTGGTCACCATCGTCGGTGCGATGGACAGGCCCGCGACAAAGAGCGCCACGGCCAGGAACGTGAGGCTCCCGGCCAGTTGGAGGGGGATCATACTCACGGCCATCGCACAGACTCCCACCAGCCACCTCCGGCCGGCCGGACCCTTCAGGTGCAGCAGTCCGAAGACGAGGCCCGCGACGCAGGAGCCGAGCGCGTAGACCGCCAGCACCACACTGGCCGCGGCCTTGTGCCCCTGCTCCTCGGCGAACGCCACGGTGACCACGTCGACCGCCCCGAAGATCGCGCCCGTGGCCACGAAGGTGAGCACCAGGACCTGAAGTCCGCCGGAGCGCATGGCCGAGGCCCGGGTGTGCTGCTCGCGCGGATGCGGCACCGGCTCGGTGGAGCGCTGAGCGGTCAGCCAGAAGACGCCGATGAGCAGCAGAACGGCGGCCAGCAGCGGTCCCGCCTCGGGGAACCACGCCGTGGACAGACCGATGGCGATGATCGGACCGAGGACGAAGCACGCCTCGTCGACGATCGACTCCCATGCGTACGCGGTGTGCAGCTCGCGCGGCGACCCTCGGTAGATCGCGGCCCACCGGGCGCGGACCATCGAGCCCACGCTCGGCACGCACCCGGCAGCGGCGGAGAAGACGAACAGCGTCCAGTCGGGCGCACCCTGCTGCGCGCAGACCAGCAGGCCCGCCACCGCGGCCACCGACGCGAGGGTGGCCGGACGCAGCACCCTGGCCTGGCCGTGCCGGTCGACCAGCCGGGAGATCTGCGGTCCCATCACCGCGGCCGACATCGCCAGCGTCGCCGAGAGCGCGCCGGCCAGCCCGTAACGGCCGGTGAGCTGGGAAATCATGGTCACGACGCCGATGCCCATCATCGACAGCGGCATTCGGCCGAAGAACCCCGCGAAGGAGAAACCCTTGCTGCCGGGGGCGGCGAAGATGGCGCGGTAGGGACTCGGCAACGGGGGGCTCCGTAAGGCGTATCAGTGACGTTGACAGATTACGTCCGTCGGCGGGGGCCGCGCACCGCCGTTTCCGGTTCACCGGCGTGGGGTGGGTCCCCGCCGGACGGCGCGGGGGTGGTGGCAGGATCGTTTTCATGTCCGACGATCGCGATCCCACCCCCTGTGACGCCCTGCTGCTGCTCTCCTTCGGCGGCCCCGAGGGCCCGGACGATGTCGTTCCGTTCCTGGAGAACGTGACGCGCGGCCGCGGTATCCCCACGGAGCGGCTCAAGGAGGTGGGGCAGCACTACTTCCTGTTCGGCGGCGTCAGCCCCATCAACGACCAGAACCGTGCCCTGCTGGGCGCCCTGCGCAAGGACTTCGCGGACCACGGACTGGATCTCCCGGTGTACTGGGGCAACCGCAACTGGGCGCCGTATCTGACCGACACGCTCCGCGAGATGACCCGCGACGGCCACCGCCGCATCGCGGTCCTCGCCACCAGCGCCTACGCCTCGTACTCGGGCTGCCGCCAGTACCGCGAGAACCTCGCGGACGCGCTCGCCACCCTGGAGGCGGAGGGGCTGGAGCTTCCGCGCGTCGACAAGCTTCGGCACTACTTCAACCACCCCGGCTTCGTCGGCCCCATGACCGAGGGGGTGCTGCGCGCCCTCGCGGACCTCCCCGCAGACGTACGCGAAGGAGCGCACCTCGCCTTCACCACCCACTCGATCCCGACCGCCGCGGCCGACACCTCGGGCCCCGTCGCGGACCACGGGGCCGGTGGCGCCTACGTACGCCAGCACCTGGACGTGGCCCGGCAGATCGCCGACGCCGTGCGCGCGGAGACCGGCACCGAGCACCCCTGGGAGCTCGTCTACCAGTCCCGCAGCGGCGCCCCGCACATCCCGTGGCTGGAGCCGGACATCTGCGACCACCTGGAGGAGCTGCACGGCTCCGGCGTGCCGGCGGTGGTGATGGTGCCGATCGGCTTCGTCTCCGACCACATGGAGGTCCTGTACGACCTCGACACCGAGGCCACCGCCAAGGCGGCCGAGCTGGGGCTGCCCGTACGCCGCTCGGCGACCGTGGGCGCCGACCCGCGCTTCGCCGAAGCCGTCCGCGACCTGGTGCTGGAGCGCGCCGCCACCGAGCGCGGTGTGCCCGCCGAGCGCTGCGCGCTGGGCGCCCTCGGCCCCTCCCACGACCTCTGCCCCATCGGCTGCTGCCCGGCCCGGGCCCCTCGCCCCGCGGCCGCCGGCGCCGACAGCCCGTACGCATGATCCGTACGCCCAAGGAGTCGCCGTGACCGACCCTCTCCTGTCCGAACTGCTCGACATCGCCCTGGAGGCCGCCCGACGGGCGGGGGAGCTGCTGCGGGACGGCCGCCCCGCCGACCTCGGTGTCGCCGCCACCAAGTCCAGTCCCATCGATGTCGTCACCGAGATGGACATCGCCGCCGAGAAGCTGATCACCGGATTCCTGGCCGAGCGCCGTCCCGACGACGGAGTACTCGGCGAGGAGGGCGCGTCCAGCGCCGGCACCAGCGGCATCCGCTGGGTCGTGGACCCGCTCGACGGCACGGTGAACTATCTGTACGGCCTGCCGACCTGGGCCGTCTCCATCGCCGCCGAGCGCGACGGCGAGACGCTCGTCGGTGTCGTCGAGGCTCCCATGCGCCGCGAGACCTACCGTGCGGTCACCGGCGGCGGCGCGTACGCCGGTGACCGGCCGCTGCGGTGCCGGCCCGCGCCTCCGCTGGCGGAGGCGCTCGTCTCCACCGGCTTCAACTACGTGGCGACCGTGCGCAGCCACCAGGCGGACGTCGCCCAGCGGCTGATCCCGCGGCTGCGCGACATCCGCCGCAGCGGTTCGGCGGCCGTGGACCTCTGCGATGTCGCGGCGGGCCGCCTCGACGGGTACTACGAGCGCGGGCTGAGCCCCTGGGACCTGGCGGCCGGTGACCTCATCGCCCGCGAGGCGGGCGCGCTGACCGGCGGGCGCCCCGGGGAGCGGCCGTCCTACGACCTCACGCTGGCGGCGAGCCCGGGCGTCTTCGAGCCGCTCCAGGGGCTGCTGGAGGAGTTCGGGGCCTGGCACGACTGACGCCTCGCCGCGCGCACGGAACTCCGAGCACGCGGCGGAACCCGCACACACAGGGGCCCCGACGCCGTCCCGCGGCGTCGGGGCCCCTGTGCGTGGTCCGGCGTCAGGCTGCGCCGACCCGCTGCTCCTCGTCGACGTGGACACCGTGCTCGGCGGCCAGGCGGTGCAGATCGTCCAGCTCCGCCTGCTCGACATCCGCCAGGAAGTCGTCGCCCGTCTCACGCGCCAGTGTCAGGTCGGTCTCCGCGGCCTTTATGCGCTGAAGCAGTCCTGCGGTGAATGCGTCCATGTGCGCCCCCTCGTCGTGGGTCGGTGGCACGGGGGTGTGCCTTCGGGGTCCCCCTGCCGCAGCAGGGGTGGGGTGATCAACCCTGGAACAAGTCGTGGCGTGCCACATACAGGGCGTGATCGCGGGTGTTTAGTCGTCCTCCCCAGCGCTTCCCTCAGAGAAACCTCAACTGGCCCAGGAATCCGCCCCTTTCCGGAAGACCCTGGTCCGCCGGGGCCGGCCCTCCTCGCCTTACAGCCGGTTTACGCGCGTAACGGGCAGGATGGAGACACACAGACAGTGCACAACCAGCCCTGATCATGGGTGACGGGCCCCGGAGGAAGGAACGCGACGTGCGCGTACTCGTCGTCGAGGACGAGCAGCTGCTCGCCGATGCGGTGGCCACCGGACTGCGCCGGGAGGCCATGGCCGTCGACGTCGTGTACGACGGCTCGGCGGCCCTGGAACGGATCGGTGTCAACGACTACGACGTGGTCGTCCTGGACCGCGACCTCCCCCTCGTCCACGGCGACGACGTCTGCCGGAAGATCGTCGAGCTGGGCATGCCGACCCGCGTGCTGATGCTGACGGCCTCCGGCGACGTCAGCGACCGGGTCGAGGGCCTGGAGCTCGGCGCCGACGACTATCTGCCGAAGCCGTTCGCCTTCACCGAGCTCACCGCCCGGGTGCGCGCGCTCGGCCGGCGTACGACGGTGCCGCTGCCGCCGGTCCTGGAGCGCGCCGGGATCAAGCTGGATCCCAACCGCCGGGAGATCTTCCGCGACGGCAGGGAGATCCAGCTCGCCCCCAAGGAGTTCGCGGTCCTGGAGGTCCTCATGCGCAGCGAGGGCGCGGTCGTCTCGGCCGAGCAGCTGCTGGAGAAGGCCTGGGACGAGAACACCGACCCGTTCACCAACGTCGTGCGCGTGACCGTCATGACGCTGCGCCGCAAGCTCGGCGAACCGGCCGTGATCGTCACCGTGCCCGGCTCCGGATACCGGATCTGACCCCGTGACCGCCGCTCCGGCGCCGCCCACGGCGCCCCCGAAGCCGACCTGGGACCCGCGCGACCCGGTACGCCCCCTGCTCCGCCCGACGATCCGGATACGGCTCACGCTGCTGTACGGCGGGATGTTCCTGATCGCGGGCATCCTGCTGCTGTCGATCATCTACCTGCTGACCGCGCAGGCCCTGCACGCCGGTAACGGTGTGCCGATCAAGCTGCTGCCCGACAGCAGGGTGCAGCTGACCGACAACAGCTGTGCGGGCCTGACCTCGGACCTCTCCGCCGACGAGGCGAACGCCGCGCTGCGGGCCTGCGTCTCGCACCAGCGCGAGATCGCCCTGGACAACCTGCTGCGCCGCTCGCTCTTCGCGCTGCTCGGCCTCAGCATCATCGCCTTCGCCTTCGGCTACGCGATGGCGGGCCGCGTCCTGTCGCCGCTCGGCCGGATCACCCGCACTGCCCGCCAGGTCGCCGGCTCGGACCTCTCGCGCCGTATCGAGCTCGACGGGCCCGACGACGAGCTGAAGGAGCTGTCCGACACCTTCGACGAGATGCTGGACCGCCTGGAGCGGGCCTTCACCGCCCAGCAGCGCTTCGTCGCGAACGCCTCGCACGAGCTGCGGACCCCCCTCGCCATCAACCGCACGCTGCTGGAGGTCCACCTCTCCGACCCCGGGGCACCCGTCGAGCTCCAGCAGCTCGGCAAGACCCTGCTGGCCACGAACGAGCGCAGCGAACAGCTGGTCGAGGGTCTGCTGCTGCTCGCCCGCAGCGACAACCAGGTCATCGAACGCAAGCCGGTGGACCTGGCGGAGGTCGCCACCCGGGCGGTCGACCAGACACGGGGTGAGGCCGAGGCCAAGGGGGTGGAGATCCGCGGCGAGCGCGGGCCCGCCACCGTGCAGGGCAACGGCGTCCTGCTGGAGCGGATCGCGCTGAACCTCGTACAGAACGCCGTGCGCTACAACGTGCCGGACGACGGCTGGGTGGAGGTCACCACGGAGACGGACGGCGGCCAGGCGGTCCTGGTGGTCTCGAACACCGGACCGGTGGTTCCCGCGTACGAGATCGACAACCTCTTCGAGCCGTTCAGAAGGCTGCGGCAGGAGCGCACGGGCAGCGACAAGGGGGTGGGCCTGGGGCTCTCGATCGCCCGCTCGGTGGCCAGGGCTCACGGAGGCCGTATCATCGCGGAGCCTCGCGAGGGCGGAGGCCTCGTGATGCGAGTCACCCTGCCCGTCTGAGACAGTGGTCGGCACCTGCGCACTTGGTTCGCTTTACGCGGAATTTTCGGGACCTGTTCCGAAGTTGAGGGTGTGGGATCGATCACAGATATGAATTTCAGGCCATCTACTCTCCGTGATCAAGACTCTTGCCGGAAAGCCGGGAAAAGTCCGGGTTTCCGGGGGTCCGGATCACGGGAAGTACACGGGGTGGCGCTGTGAAGTGCGGCATTCGGACCGTGTACGGTCCCCTTCGCCACTCAACGGATCACCTCTCGAGGGATCCGGTTGGGTGTCGATTGAGTAACAGACCTTGATGTGAGGCAAAATCTCCGCCTCAGGTCGGGCACAAGTCCGGCCTCTCACGCGTTACGTGCGCTGGAGACACCGCAACCACCCAGAGGGGGAGAGCGACATGGCAACGGACTACGACACCCCACGCAAGACCGACGACGACGTCGATTCCGACAGCCTTGAGGAACTGAAGGCCCGCCGGAACGACAAGTCGACCTCGACCGTCGACGTCGACGAGTTCGAGGCAGCCGAGGGCATGGAACTGCCCGGCGCGGACCTTTCCAACGAGGAACTGGCCGTCCGGGTCCTTCCCAAGCAGGCCGATGAGTTCACCTGCATGAGCTGCTTCCTCGTGCACCACCGCAGTCAGCTGGCGCGCGAGAAGAACGGCCAGCCCATCTGCCGCGACTGCGACTGAGGACTGGTCGGCCGTGGCAGACGACACACCGTCCAGGAAGCGGCGTTTCCGGCGTCAGAAGCCGTCGGAGACGCCCTGGGGCGGTTCGGGACCCGCAGAAGGCGCCACGCCTTCTGACGGGCACTCGGCCGTCCTCCTGCCCCACGGCGCAGGAGACGTCGGGCGGGGCCTTCCGGCCTCGTTCGAAGGACCCCCGCACGCGGCGGACGGACCCGGGACCCCGGCCAAGCCGGGGCGTCTGGCCGCGGTGCGCCAGGGCGTCCGCAAGAGCGGCGAGAACGCCAAGGCGGCGCTCGGCCACCTCGCGGACCGGATCATCGAGATCGCGCCGCGTGTGCCGGTGCGTGATCTCGAGACACTCCGCCGGCAGTTCCCGGGCCTCGGCCCGGAGCAGCTCG
This sequence comes from Streptomyces sp. NBC_00306, assembly GCF_036169555.1. GTDB lineage: Bacteria > Actinomycetota > Actinomycetes > Streptomycetales > Streptomycetaceae > Streptomyces > Streptomyces achmelvichensis. The sequence goes on from NZ_CP108032.1 coordinate 6,128,126, forward strand.
CGGACAAACTCGTCGCGGGCGCCGCCAACGCCACCTCGACGGTGGGCGCCGGCATCGGAGCCGCCGCGATGATGCCCGTACCTCCGGCGATGCCCGCCGAACTGGCCGCGGAGATCGCCGGCGTATCGGCGATCGAAATGAAGCTCATCGCCGAGCTCCACGAGGTCTACGGCATGAGGCCGGAAGGCAATCTCAGGGAGCGGAGCACCGCGTATCTGACCGCCTGGACGGAGGAGCGCGGACTCGATGTGACCAAGCCGGCCACCTACAAGAACATCGCGCTGAGCGGCGGTCTCAAGCGCGAGCTGCGCCAGCAGATCATGAAGCGCACGATCCGCAACCTGCCGAACCTGATGCCGTTCATGGTCGGCGCCGCGGTCGGTGCGGTGATGAACCGGCGGGACACCAGAAAGCTCGCGGACCGCATCCGCAAGGATCTGCGCACCCGGCAGGTGCCCTGGGACGCCCTGCCCGCCCTGCCGCCCCTGGAGCAGCACAAGGACGCCCTGGACGCGAGCCAGTGGCCCCGGGAGCTCGGGCACTGAGCCCGAGCGCCGGTCCTGGCGTCAGGCCGCCCGCACCGCGGTCAGGGCCGCCGCCAGCGCCTGAGGATCGCGCGTCGACAGATACACGTACGGAGTCGGGTCGTCCGGGTCCGTGATCTCCACCTTCAGCGCGGTGGGCACGTAGCTGCGCAGCAGCATGAACGCCCGCGGATCGGCCTTGTACGACCGCCAGGCACGCGCCTCCTCGGCATCCAGCGCCACGGGCTCACCGAGCGCCGTCAGCGGGATGCGCGCATCGCCCGCGACCAGCGAGCCGGCCACCACCCGGATGCGGACCGAGCCGTAGGAACTGACCACGACGGCCGCCAGCGCGGAGGCGCCCACGAGCCCCGCGAGCATCGGCAGCGTGCCGAGCGGGAGGGCGACGAGACCGCCCGAGATCCCGAGGAGAGCGGTGATGGCCCACCACGAAGCGGGAGCGGTCAGACGTTCGTCGTACTGCGGGGCGGAAGGCTGCATGCGCTCAAGCTTGGCACGGTGCGGCCGGGGGGTATTCGCGCGGGTAAGGTCTGCGCCTGTGAGTACTGCGAAATCCCGGGGGGAGAACCCCGGATCCTCCCCCTCCGCCCCCGGGGCGCGGGGAGACCGCCAGGACCGGGCCTCGGCTCTGATCCCGCCGGCCGACGCCATAGCGCCGGCCCGCCACCCGGACGCCCCGGCCCCCGGTGAACTCCTCGGCGCTCACTACGACCACTGCTTCGGCTGCGGCGAGGGCCAGCCCCACGGACTCCATCTCCAGGCGCGGGCCGGTGAAGGCGTGAGCATCACCGCCGAGTTCACCGTCAAGGAGGCCCACCAGGGAGCGCCGGGCCTCGCGCACGGCGGGGTCCTCGCCACCGCCCTGGACGAGACGCTCGGCTCGCTGAACTGGCTGCTGCGGACCATCGCGGTCACCGGCCGGCTGGAGACCGACTTCGTGCGCCCGGTGCCCGTGGACACCGTGCTCCATCTGAAGGCCGAGGTCACCGCCGTCGCCGGCCGCAAGATCTACTCCACCGCCGTCGGCCGGATCGGCGGCCCCGAAGGGCCCGTCGCCGTCCGCGCCAACGCTCTCTTCATCGAGGTCAAGGTCGACCACTTCATCGACAACGGCCGTACGGAGGAGATCCGCGCGGCCATGGCCGACCCCGATCAGATCCGGCGCGCACGCGCCTTCGAGGTGAACCCCTGATGCCCAACCCTGTCGACGTGCTGATCCGTCGTGTGGACCCCGAGGTTCCGCTGCCGGCGTACGCGCACCCCGGCGATGCCGGTGCCGATCTGGTGACCTGCGAGGCCGCCGAACTCGCCCCCGGTGAGCGCGCCGTGCTGCCGACGGGGGTGTCCATCGCACTCCCCGACGGGTACGCGGCCTTCGTGCACCCGCGATCGGGTCTCGCCGCCCGCTGCGGAGTAGCCCTCGTGAATGCCCCGGGGACGGTGGATGCCGGGTACCGTGGGGAGATCAAGGTGATCGTGGTCAACCTGGACCCGCGCGAGAGTGTGCGGTTCGATCGGTTCGACCGGATTGCCCAACTGGTCGTCCAGCAGGTCGAGAAGGTGCGCTTCCACGAGGTGGCGGAGCTTCCCGGCTCGGCGCGGGCCGAAGGGGGCTTCGGGTCCACCGGCGGTCACTCCGTCGTGGACGGCTCTACGGGTGGGAATCGATACGCTTCGGCCGTATCCGACCGGGAAGGACAGTGACGTGTTCGGACGTCGCAAGAAGAGTGGTTCCGCGGAGGACGCGGACGCAACGGGCGAGGCCGAGCGAGTCGCAGACTTGTCTGCCGAGCGCGACACGGAGTATGCCGACGACGAGGACGGCCCCCGCCGGACGAATCTTCCGCCGGCGCCGCGGCCCGACGGCCCCTGGGACCTCTCCGAGGTCTCCAAGCCCGGCGAGGGCCGGGTCGATCTGGGCGGCCTCTTCGTGCCCGGAGTCGAGGGCATGGAGCTGCGCGTCGAGGTAGCGGGTGACGCGATCGTCGCCGCGACGGTCGTCCTGCGCGACAGCGCGGTCCAGCTCCAGGCGTTCGCCGCGCCCAAGAAGGAAGGCATCTGGGGCGAGGTCCGCGAGGAGATCGCCTCGGGCATCACCCAGCAGGGCGGCATCATCGACGAGGTCGAGGGCCCGCTCGGCTGGGAACTGCGGGCCCAGGTACCGGTCCAGCTCCCGGACGGCACCGGCGGTGTGCAGCTCGTGCGCTTCGTCGGCGTCGACGGCCCCCGCTGGTTCCTGCGCGGAGTGATCTCCGGCCAGGGAGCGGTGCAGCCGGAGGCCGCCGGTCTGCTCGAGCAGATCTTCCGGGACGCGGTCGTCGTACGCGGCGAGGGCCCGATGGCTCCGCGCGACCCGATCGTCCTCAAGCTGCCCGACGATGCCCAGATGGTGCCCGAGGGTGTCCAGCAGGAGGAGCAGGAAGGCTCCCGCTTCTCCGGAGGCATGGGACAGCTGCAGCGGGGCCCCGAGATCACCGAGGTCCGCTGACGCCGGTCACGCACGACGGATCGCTGACAGCGTTCCAGCACGACGGATGGGCCGTACTCCCCGAGCGGGGGTGCGGCCCGTCCGGCTGTCCGGGCGCCGTGGCGTGGCGGGCGCCGGAACCGGCGGTGGGCGAGGCCCCCGACACCGCGGCCGCACACGCATCAGAATCACGTCAAAGACGCCGGTCGGGACGGCCATCGGTCCGATATGTCCGAAACCCCCGCCGTAGGGTGCACGCAGGTTGACGGGCAGTTTCTGAAAGACAATGGGGCCATGGCACGCGGCAAGCTTCGGATATACCTCGGTGCGGCGCCGGGTGTGGGCAAGACCTACGCCATGCTCTCCGAGGCACACCGCCGTGTGGAGCGGGGGACGGACTGTGTCGTGGCCTTCGTGGAGCACCACGACCGTCCCCGTACCGAGGTCATGCTGCACGGCCTCGAACAGATCCGGCGACGTGAGATCGAGTACCGCGGCAGCGTCTTCACGGAAATGGACGTCGACGCCGTACTGGAGCGACGGCCCGCTGTCGCCCTGGTGGACGAACTGGCCCACACCAATGTGCCGGGCTCGCGCAATTCCAAGCGGTGGCAGGACGTCGAGGAACTGCTCGCGGCCGGGATCGACGTCGTGTCGAGCGTCAACATCCAGCACTTCGAGTCGCTGGGTGACGTGGTCGAGTCGATCACCGGGGTACGGCAGCGCGAGACCGTACCCGACGAGGTCGTCCGCCGTGCCGATCAGCTCGAACTGGTCGACATGTCGCCACAGGCACTCCGCCGCCGCATGGCCCACGGCAACATCTACAAGCCGGACAAGGTCGACGCGGCCCTCTCCAACTACTTCCGCCCCGGCAACCTCACGGCCCTGCGGGAACTGGCGCTCCTGTGGGTCGCCGACCGGGTGGACGAATACCTCCAGCAGTACCGCGGCGAGCACAACATCCGCTCCACCTGGCAGGCCCGGGAACGCATCGTCGTCGGCCTCACCGGCGGACCCGAGGGCCGCACCCTCATCCGGCGCGCCGCCCGCATGGCCGCCAAGGGTTCCGGCAGCGAGATCCTCGCCGTCTACATCGCCCGCAGCGACGGCTTGACCTCCGCGTCGCCCAAGGAGCTGGCCGTCCAGCGAACCCTCGTCGAGGACCTCGGCGGCACCTTCCACCACGTCATCGGCGACGACGTCCCGACATCGCTGCTGGACTTCGCGCGTGGGGTCAACGCCACCCAGATCGTGCTCGGCTCCAGCCGACGGAAGGCCTGGCAGTACATCTTCGGACCCGGCGTGGGAGCCACGGTCGCCCGCGAGTCGGGACCCGATCTGGACGTGCACATCGTCACGCACGGCGAGGCCGGCAAGGGCCGCGGGCTGCCGGTGGCCCGCGGCGCGCGGCTCGGCCGCTCCCGGATCATCTGGGGCTGGATCGTCGGCGTCGTCGCCCCGATACTGCTCTCCCTGCTGCTCACCGCCCTCGACGACCGTCTGGGTCTCGCCAACGACGTCCTGCTCTTCCTGTTCCTGACCGTGCTGGCGGCGCTGCTCGGCGGGCTGCTGCCCGCCCTGGCCTCCGCGGCGGTGGGCTCGCTGCTGCTGAACTACTACTTCACCCCACCCACGCGCACGCTCACGGTCGCCGACCCCAAGAACCTCGTCGCCATCGTGATCTTCTTCGCGGTGGGCGTGGCGGTGGCCTCCGTGGTCGATCTCGCCGCCCGGCGCACCCATCAGGCCGCCCGGCTGCGCGCCGAATCCGAGATCCTCTCCTTCCTCGCCGGCAGCGTGCTGCGCGGCGAGACCACTCTGGACGCCCTGCTGGAACGGGTCCGCGAGACCTTCGCCATGGAGTCCGTGGCGCTGCTGGAGAGACAGAGCGACGTCGATCCGTGGACCACCGCGGGCAGCGTCGGCCCCAGCTCCGTCGTGCGGCCCGAGGACGCCGAGGTGGACATGCCCGTCGGCGACCACATGGCGCTCGCGCTCTCCGGACGGGTGCTGCCCGCCGAGGACCGCAGGGTGCTGGCCGCGTTCGCCGCGCAGGCCGCCGTGGTCCTCGACCGGCAGCGTCTGGTCGGGCAGGCGGAGGAGGCCCGCAGGCTCGCGGAGGGCAACAAGATCCGTACCTCGCTCCTCGCCGCCGTCAGCCACGATCTGCGCACGCCGCTGGCCGCCATCAAGGCCGCCGTCACCTCGCTGCGGTCCGACGACGTCGCATGGTCGCAGGAGGACCGGGACGAGTTCCTCGAAGGGATCGAGGACGGCGCCGACCGGCTCGACCATCTCGTCGGCAACCTCCTCGACATGTCCCGCCTCCAGACCGGCACCGTCACCCCGCTGATCCGGGTGACCGACCTCGACGAGGTGGTGCCGATGGCCCTCGTCTCGGTCCCCGACGACAGCGTCGAACTGGACGTGCCCGAGACCCTGCCGATGGTGGCCGTCGACCGTGGCCTGCTGGAGCGCGCCGTCGCGAACATCGTCGAGAACGCCGTCAAGTACAGCCCCGACGCCACCCCCGTCACCGTGGCCGCGAGCGCCCTCGGCGACCGGGTCGAGGTGCGCGTCGCCGACCGCGGCCCCGGCGTCCCCGATGACGAGAAGGAGCGGATATTCGAACCGTTCCAGCGCTACGGTGACGCTCCACGGGGTGCCGGAGTCGGCCTCGGCCTCGCGGTCGCCCGCGGCTTCGTCGAGGCCATGGGCGGCACCCTCACCGCCGAGGACACCCCCGGCGGCGGCATGACCATGGTCCTCACCCTCCAGGCGGCCCCTCGCCATGAGCCCGCCGAGCCCGGTCTCTCCTCCGGGATCACCTCGTGAACGGCCGGGACGGGGGAGCCGGGGGCAGTGTGGGCGGGGACAGTGGAGAAACGACAGTGCAGAAAGGCAGGCCCGCCATGACCCGGGTGCTCGTGGTCGACGACGAGCCGCAGATCGTACGTGCCCTCGTGATCAATCTGAAAGCACGCAAGTACGACGTGGACGCGGCTCCCGACGGTGCGACGGCGCTCCAGCTGGCCGCCGCCCGGCACCCCGACGTCATCGTGCTGGACCTCGGCCTTCCGGACATGGACGGTGTCGAGGTGATCAAGGGCCTGCGCGGCTGGACCCGGGTGCCGATCCTGGTCCTCTCCGCGCGGCACACCTCCGACGAGAAGGTCGAGGCGCTGGACGCCGGCGCCGACGACTACGTCACCAAGCCCTTCGGCATGGACGAACTGCTCGCACGGCTGCGGGCCGCCGTCCGCAGGGCCGAGCCCGTCGGCGGAGGTGACGACGACGTCGTGATCGTCGAGACCGAGGGCTTCACCGTCGACCTCGCCGCCAAGAAGGTCCACCGCGACGGACGCGACGTACGGCTGACCCCGACCGAGTGGCATCTGCTGGAGGTCCTGGTGCGCAACGCCGGCCGTCTGGTCAGCCAGAAGCAGCTCCTCCAGGAGGTCTGGGGCCCGTCCTACGGCACCGAGACCAACTATCTGCGGGTCTACATGGCCCAGCTCCGCCGCAAGCTGGAGACCGACCCCTCGCACCCGAGGCACTTCGTCACCGAGCCCGGAATGGGCTACCGCTTCGAGCGATCCTGAGGCCCCTTCCGGCCGCCCCGGCAGCCGTGGCAATGCGGCACCCGGAGCCGCCGTCGGCGGCCGGTAGGCTTGCTGTATGAGCGCTGTACCCCGTTCCGGGAATGCCGACAGGGCAGAGAAGCCCGCCGGCCGCTTCCGCCGCATGCTCGACCGGCTGTCCAGCTCGCAGGAAGACCTCGAATCGGAGGAGCTGCGAGAAGACGCGCAGGCATCGGGGTGTACCCGCATATCCGAGTGCAACGACCGCCAGATAGTCCGGGTGGCTGGTACCTTGCGCACGGTCACCCTGCGCCCGCGGGCCGGAGTGCCCGCTCTGGAGGCGGAGCTCTTCGACGGTACGGCCCCACTGGACGTCGTCTGGCTCGGCCGCCGGTCGATCGTGGGCATAGAACCGGGCCGCAGGCTGATCGCCTCGGGACGGATCTCCATGAGCCACGGCCGCCGGGTGCTGTTCAATCCCAAATACGAACTCCGACCACTCGGACAGGAGTAGCCGGTGACGTCTGTCGACAAGCCGACCACGACGAACGACCAGCAGCAGCAGGACAGGGACGCCAAGGCGGTCACCGAGGCGGCCCTGTTCGAGGCCTTCGGCGGCGTGCGCGGCATGGTGGAGACGGTCCTGCCCGGACTGCTTTTCGTCACGATCTTCACGATCAACAAGGACCTGCACATCGCGGCGATCGCGGCTCTCGCGGTCTCCCTGACGCTCGTCGCGGTCCGCCTGCTGCGCAAGGACACCGTCAAGCACGCCTTCAGCGGCGTCTTCGGGGTGGCCTTCGGTGTCGTCTTCGCGATGATGACCGGCAACGCCAAGGACTTCTATCTGCCGGGCATGCTCTACACCCTCGGCCTGGCCCTCGCGTACATCATCACGACCATCGCGGGCGTCCCGCTGATCGGTCTGATCCTCGGACCGGTCTTCAAGGAGAACCTGTCCTGGCGCACCCGTAACCCGGGCCGCAAGAAGGCGTACGCCAAGGCCAGCTGGGCGTGGGGCCTGATCCTGCTCGCCAAGTGCGCGATTCTCTTCCCGCTCTACTGGTGGGCCGACACCACACAGTTCGGCTGGGTCCTGGTCGCCCTCAAGATCCCGCCGTTCCTACTGGCCGTCTATCTGACCTGGCTGTTCCTGGCGAAGGCGCCCCCGCCCATCGACGTCTTCGCCGAGATGGAGGCGGAGGAGCTCGCCGAGCAGGAGCGCAAGGCGGCGGCGCAGCAGCGCGAGGCGTAGCCCTCGCCGACAGCGCACGGAGCTCCGACGACGAGAGGGGCCCGGGACCGATCGGTCCCGGGCCCCTCTCGTCATGCTGTGCCGTTCAGGAAATCTCCCGGCGGACCGAGAGCAGGTCCTCCAGTTGTTCCTCGCGGGCCTGGGCCGCCACGAACAGCAGCTCGTCACCCGCCTCCAGCGTCTCCTCCGTGCTGGGCGTGAGCACCCGCGAGCCGCGGATGATCGTGACCAGGGAGGTGTCCTCCGGCCAGGCCACATCGCCGACCGAGGTGCCCGCCAGCGCCGACTCCGGCGGGAGCGTCAGCTCCACCAGGTTCGCGTCGCCGTGGCTGAAGCGGAGCAGCCGGACGAGATCACCGACGCTCACCGCCTCCTCCACCAGCGCCGACATCAGGCGCGGTGTGGAGACCGCGACGTCGACGCCCCAGGACTCGTTGAAGAGCCACTCGTTCTTCGGGTTGTTGACCCGGGCCACCACCCTCGGCACCCCGTACTCGGTCTTCGCCAGCAGCGAGACGACCAGATTGACCTTGTCGTCACCGGTCGCCGCGATCACGACGTTGCACCGCTGGAGCGCCGCCTCGTCGAGCGAGGTGATCTCGCACGCGTCGGCGAGCAGCCACTCGGCCTGCGGCACCCGCTCCACCGAGATGGCGGTCGGTGCCTTGTCGACGAGGAGGACCTCGTGCCCGTTCTCCAGCAGTTCGCCCGCGATGGAACGGCCCACCGCGCCGGCGCCCGCGATTGCGACGCGCATCAGTGACCGCCCCCCTCAGGGCCTTCGGCGAACGCCGCTTCGACCTTCTCGATCTCGTCCGTGCGCATCATCACGTGGACGAGGTCGCCTTCCTGGAGCACGGTCTGCGAAGTCGGCAGCTCCGCCTCCCCGAGCCGGGTGAGGAAGGCGACCCGTACGCCGGTCTCCTCCTGGAGGGTGCTGACCTTGTGCCCGATCCAGGCGGCGGAGGTGTGCACCTCCGCGAGCTGGACCCCGCCGCTCGGGTCGCGCCACAGGGGCTCCGCCCCCGACGGCAGCAGCCGCCGCAGCATCTGGTCGGCCGTCCAGCGCACCGTGGCGACGGTCGGAATGCCGAGACGCTGGTAGACCTCGGCGCGGCGGGGGTCGTAGATGCGGGCGGCGACGTTCTCGATGCCGAACATCTCGCGTGCCACCCGCGCCGCGATGATGTTGGAGTTGTCGCCGCTGCTGACGGCTGCGAACGCGCCGGCTTCCTCGATCCCCGCTTCGCGCAGGGTGTCCTGGTCGAACCCGACTCCGGTGACGCGACGGCCACCGAACCCCGAGCCCAGGCGGCGGAAGGCCGTGGGGTCCTGGTCGACGACGGCGACCGTGTGCCCCCGCTGCTCCAGGGTCTGCGCGAGAGCGGATCCCACTCGCCCGCATCCCATGATGACGATGTGCACGCCCGTCCTTCCGGCTGTCAGTTCTGCAAAGGGCCTTACTCAGGCTTAACAGGGTCTCAGACCGTGGCCCAAGCTACACACGCGCGGTCCGCGCGGGGACCCTCGCGAGGCTGGGGGCGAAGAATCCCGGGCGATGGGGGTGGTGGGTGGGCGCTGTTCATATGGACCGCATACGATCCTCTGCGTGTCCAAACTGACCGACATTCCCAAACGGATCCTCATCGGAAGGGCCCTGCGCAGCGACAAGCTGGGGGAGACGTTTCTCCCCAAGCGCATCGCGCTTCCCGTGTTCGCCTCCGACCCGCTGTCCTCGGTGGCTTACGCACCCGGTGAAGTCCTGCTCGTGCTCTCCATCGCGGGCGTGTCGGCCTACCACTTCAGCCCGTGGATCGCGCTGGCCGTCGTGGTTCTGATGTTCACGGTGGTCGCGTCCTACCGGCAGAACGTCCACGCGTACCCGAGCGGCGGCGGCGACTACGAGGTCGCCAACACGAACCTCGGCCCGAAGGCCGGTCTCACCGTCGCCAGCGCCCTGCTCGTCGACTACGTCCTCACGGTCGCCGTCTCCATCTCCTCCGGCGTGGAGAACCTGGGCTCCGCGATCCCCTTCGTCGTCGAGCACAAGGTCTTCTGCGCGGTCGGGATAATCGTGCTGCTGACGGTGATGAACCTGCGCGGTGTGAAGGAGTCGGGCAAGCTCTTCGCGATCCCGACGTACGTCTTCGTCACCGGCGTGTTCATCATGATCGCCTGGGGTGCTTACCGGGGCCTCGTCCTCGACGACACCATGCGGGCCCCGACGGCGGACTTCGAGATCAAGCCCGAGCACCAGGGGCTCGCCGGCTTCGCCCTGGTCTTCCTGCTGCTGCGCGCGTTCTCCTCCGGCTGTGCCGCGCTCACCGGTGTCGAGGCGATCAGCAACGGAGTGCCGGCCTTCCGCAAGCCGAAGAGCAAGAACGCCGCGACCACGCTGGCCCTGATGGGCGGCCTGGCCGTCACCATGTTCTGCGGCATCATCGGCCTGGCCATGGCCACCGACGTGAAGATGGCCGAGCAGCCCGCGCACGATCTGCTCCGCGACGGCACCCCCGTCGGCGAGAGCTACGTCCAGAACCCGGTGATCTCCCAGGTGGCGGCCGCCGTCTTCGGCGACGGGACGTTCTTCTTCATCGTCCTCGCCGCGGCCACCGCGCTCGTCCTGTTCCTGGCCGCGAACACCGCGTACAACGGCTTCCCGCTGCTCGGCTCGATCCTCGCGCAGGACCGCTACCTGCCTCGCCAGCTGCACACCCGCGGCGACCGGCTCGCGTTCTCCAACGGCATCGTGCTGCTGGCCGGCGCGGCCATCCTGCTCGTCGGGATCTACGGAGCCGACTCCACCAAGCTGATCCAGCTCTACATCGTCGGCGTCTTCGTGTCCTTCACGCTCAGCCAGACCGGCATGGTGCGGCACTGGAACCGTCATCTGCGGACCGAGAAGAACGCCGCCAAGCGCCGCCACATGATCCGCTCCCGGGCGATCAACACCTTCGGTGCCTTCTTCACCGGCCTGGTGCTCGTGGTCGTGCTCGCCACCAAGTTCACCCACGGCGCGTGGGTGGCCCTGCTGGGCATGGTGATCTTCTACGGCACGATGAGCGCGATCCGTAAGCACTACGACCGGGTCTCCGAGGAGATCGCGGCACCGGACGAGCCCAGCGACGACACCGCGCGGCCCTCCCGGGTGCACGCCATCGTGCTTGTCTCCAAGCTCCACAAGCCCACCCTGCGTGCCCTGTCGTACGCCAAGCTGATGCGGGTCGACAAGCTCGAGGCGCTCAGCATCAGCGTGGACACGGCCGAGACGAAGGCACTGCGCCAGGAGTGGGACCGGCGGGGCATCAATGTGCCGCTGAAGATCCTCGACTCCCCGTATCGCGAGATCACCCGGCCGATCATCGAGTACGTGAAGGGACTGCGCCGCGAGAGCCCGCGGGACGTCGTGAGTGTCGTCATCCCCGAGTACGTGGTGGGCCACTGGTACGAGCACCTGCTGCACAACCAGAGCGCCCTGCGGCTCAAGGGCCGGCTGCTGTTCACGCCCGGTGTGATGGTCACCTCGGTGCCGTACCAGCTGGAGTCCTCGGAGGCGGCGAAGAAGCGGGCGCGCAAGCGCCAGGACTGGAGCGCACCCGGCTCGGTACGGCGCGGTCCTGTGGACCAGCGGCCCAAGGAGCCGACCGGCAAGGGGTGAGCCCGCGCTGAGACGTTCATGGCAAGCGGCCGGTCGGGACCCACGTACAGTGGTGGGTTGTTGTCCGGCCGTTTTCCTTTGATCCCTGGAGTCACCCCGCCATGCAGAACGCACCTGAGTCTTCGCTGGTCGGGGAAGAGTACGAGGTCGAGGTCGGGCCGGTCGCCCACGGTGGCCACTGCATCGCCCGCACCGAGGAGGGGCGGGTGCTGTTCGTCCGGCACACGCTGCCCGGTGAGAAGGTCGTCGCCCGGGTCACCGAGGGCGAGGAGGACTCCCGCTTCCTGCGCGCCGACGCCGTACGGATCATCGACGCCTCCAAGGACCGCATCGAGGCGCCGTGCCCGTATTCCGGCCCGGGGAACTGCGGCGGCTGCGACTGGCAGCACGCCAAGCCGGGTGCCCAGCGCCGGCTCAAGGGCGAGGTGATCGCCGAACAGCTCGAGCGGCTCGCGGGCCTCACCCCCGAGGAGGCCGGCTGGGACGGCACGGTCATGCCGGCCGAGGGCGACAAACTGCCGCAGGGCGAGGTGCCGGCCTGGCGCACGCGCGTGCAGTACGCGATCGACACGGAGGGCCGCGCGGGTCTGCGCAAGCACCGCTCGCACGACGTCCAGCCGATCGACCACTGCATGATCGCGGCCCCGGGCGTGACGGAGCTGGGTATCGAGAAGCAGGACTGGGCCCAGATGTCCACGGTCGAGGCGATCGCGGCCACCGGCTCCCACGACCGCCAGGTCATCCTGACCCCGAAGCCGGGCGGCCGGCTCCCGCTGGTCGAGCTGGACAAGCCGGTCTCGGTGCTGCGGGTGGACGAGCGCGACGGGGGAGTGCACCGGGTGCACGGCCGCGCCTTCGTCCGCGAGCGTGCCGACGACCGCACCTACCGCGTCGGCAACGGCGGCTTCTGGCAGGTCCATCCGCAGGCCGCGGACACCCTGATGAAGGCCGTCATGCAGGGCCTGCTCCCGCGCAAGGGCGACATGGCGCTGGACCTGTACTGCGGCGTCGGCCTGTTCGCGGGCGCCCTCGCCGACCGGGTGGGCGAGAAGGGCGCGGTGCTCGGCATCGAATCGAGCAAGCGCGCGGTCGAGGACGCGCGTCACAACCTGCAGAACTTCGACCGCGTCCGCATCGAACAGGGCAAGGTCGACCAGGTGCTGCCGCGCACGCAGATCACCGAGGTGGACCTGATCGTGCTCGACCCGCCGCGCGCGGGGGCGGGCAAGCAGACGGTGAAGCACCTGGCGGGCCTGGGAGCGCGCAAGATCGCGTACGTGGCGTGCGACCCGGCGGCGCTGGCGCGGGACATCTCGTACTTCGCGGAGAACGGGTACCGGGTGCGGACGCTGCGGGCGTTCGACCTGTTTCCGATGACGCATCACGTGGAGTGCGTGGCGATCCTGGAGCCTGCGGACAAGGGTGCCTGACCTGCAGCTTTTCGGCCTCCGTGGGTCTTCGGCCTCTTTTCGGCGATGCAACAGATGGATTGGTCGATCAGCCTGAGTTGGGGGGACTGACGTGCGACTTTCGGCGGCGGGGCAACCAATTCTCCACCGTCGCTGATGGATTCAAAGAATTCTTGACGCTCAGTTGTCGCTCAATCTGACCTCCAGTCAGGTGGCGCGATGTTCCGCAGCCGAGCCCGAGCACGCGACCAAGCCACGTGTGCTCCCGGAACATGAGTGCCCGACCTCCGGACTGGCTGGGGACCCGTACCGATCCTGTTGGCCATGGGCTCCGCCGTAGCCTGGTCGACTGCCCATACCAAAGCCATGGCGTTGGGAAGCTGACGTCGTTGACGCTTATGGCGCCAGCGCGGTTATTGGCGGCTAGCCGGCAGGCATGGGCCCTGCTCAGACTGCACACATGGTGGTGCTGGTCTGGCTTCAGGATGCCAACTCTGGCGTGTCGCCCCATGAGTCGTCGAGGAACGGGCTGGGCTTTCCGTGCCAGAAGACGTGCACACTGTCGCGGGCGCGTGTCGCCGCCACGAACAGTAGGGACCGGGCCTGCTGGATCTCGTGCCGGCAACGGACAGGGTCTCCGTCGCGCAGGTTGTTGACGGCCTTGCGCGGCACGATTCTGTCCGCCACGCCCGCGATGACCATTCGCTGTTGGTACTCCAGCCCCTTGAACCGGAACATCGTGCCGATGTGCACGCCAGTGGAACCGTGCGGGCCGTCGGAACGGATCTCCACCGAGTCGATGTTGTGCAACTTGAGCCAGCTCTTCCAGCTCTGCGGGGGAGGTCCGCCCCGGACTCCGCGACCCTCTCTCCGGTATCCGGGGCTTTGTCGATCACGTCGTCGCACGCGTCGAGTTCGGCGAACGCCGGCTTGGCTGTCCACCCAACTCCCTAGCCGCGACCAGGTCGGCTTGCCGGGACCGTCCGGCTGCTTCCGGAGGGCGACCAGAGGGTTGTTTCGCATATTCCCTGCCATTGGACCTCGAGACTGGGAGCGACGAGGACCGAGGAGTACCCGGGGCCCTGTCCGCCCCGCCGGCCTGGCGGTCACCTTCGACGCCACACCCCGCCGAACTGCTGCACGACGTCCACGGCGAACTGCCCGACCTCTATCTCGAGGACAGGTACAGCGACCAGGAGCGGCTGTTCCAAGACCTGACACCGCCGTACGAGGCGTACCCGCCTCTGCTCACCCGCAGCTGGAGCCACGCCGTCAAGACCGACGACATGCAGACTTTCCTCACCCCGGAGGGACTCGGCGGTGTACGCCACCGCTACGCCACCAGCGGTTCCGGCGGACTGGCTTGGCGGGCTTGGGGCGGGTACCCCAGCGAGCCGCACTGGACGTCGCGCTTCTCGTTCGGTACGCCCACCACGCTCGTCGCGGCCTTCACCGCCTCGCTCATCTCCACCGAACCGCTGCAGCGCACCGTCCAGGACGTCCCCGCCCCCACCCCGCCGCGCCCTCTACGTCGCCACCCCGACAGGCAAGCAACAGCATGCGCTGCGCCCGACACTCGGAGAGTCTCTCCTTGCTGCGCGTGACGCCAACGTACAAGTCACCAAGGGGGGCCGGGACGGTTGTCCCGGCCCCCCTTGCTGCCCCGCCGCAGGCGTAGACGGGGGTCAGACAACGCGCACGTGCGGAGTGTAGAAGATCCACTTGCCGCCCCGCGCGCGGAACTCCTGCTCCTTCGCCATGATCTCCTCCGCGTGATTCCAGGCGAAGAGCAGCGCGTATTCGGGGTAGGGGTCGCCGAAGGCGTCCGAGGGCCGGACCGGGATGTGGGAGCCGGGAGTGAGCCGCCCCTGCTTGGCGGGCGTAGTGTCGCAGACGAAGGAAATCAGCTCAGGCCCGATGCCGCAGTAGTTGGCGACGGTGGCGCTCTTGGCCGTGGCTCCGTACGCGACGACCCGGTGGCCTTCCGCCCGCAACCGGGTGAGCAAGGCGGTCAGCTCGTCGCGGGTGCGCCGGACGTCGGCGGCGAAGCGCTCCAGCGTGGCCGGCTCGGCGAGTCCCTTGCTGTCCTCGTCGGCCAGCAGCTCGGCCACGGCCGCCGTGGGCACCCGTGTGCCCTGGCGTGCGAGGGTGTAGCGGACCTCGCCGCCGTGCACGGGCAGACGGAGGACGTCGACCAGCTCGAAGCCGTAGCGGAGGGCCATGTTCCGCACCGAACGGGCCGTGAAGAAGTAGAAGTGCTCGTCGTAGATCTGGTCGAAAGAGGTCCGCTCGACGATCTCGCCGAGGTAGGGGTCCTCGAAGACGAACACCCCGTCCGGCTTGAGCAGCGCGTCCAAACCGCGGAAGATCGAGTCCAGGTAGGGGACGTGGCACAGGGTGTTGGCGGCGTAGACGACATCCGCCCGGCCGTCGGTGGCAGCGATGTCGAGCGCTGTCTCCTCCTCGAAGAACGCGGTACGGACCCGCACTCCCTTGGCCCGCGCCCGGTCGGCCACGCCCGCTGAGGGATCGACACCCAGATGACGCCCCCCGGCCGCGGCGACGGTCGCCAGCATGACGCCGTCGTTGCAGCCGATCTCGACGACGAAGGGGTCCTGGCTGTCGTCCACGCCGGCGAGGATGCCGCGGGCCGTGGTCTCGAAGTGCTCCCGCATCACCGAGGAGCCCGAGGAGTGGTACGGGTAGTCCTCGTGGAACATCCGCTCGCGGGGAACCTCCTCCATCAACTGCACCATCGTGCACGAACCGCACCGCCCGACGGCGAGCCTGAAGAAGAACTCGCCTTCGGTCTCCCCGGGCTCGGGGAAGGCGTCGGAGTTGGGCTGCGCCCCCAGATCGAGGAACTCGGTCAGCGGTCCCGCGCAGATACGGCAGGTGGTCATCGGTTCTCCTGAGGATGTGCGAAGAGCGGAAGCATGCCCTCGTCGGCGGCTTCCGCGAGGGTGACCGCCAGCCGGTCCCGTTGCGAGAGGACCGGGGTGATGTCACGGGGAATGGGCAGGCCGAGTTCCGGGTCCAGGACGGACACGGCGAGCTCGTGCTCTGGGACGTAGCCGGTCGACAGCAGGTAGGACATGACCGTGTCGTCCTCCAGGGCCACGAAAGCGTGCCCCACGCCGGGCGGGAGGTACACGGCGCGGAAGGTCCGGTCGTCCAGGACGACGGAGTCCCAGGTGCCGAACGCCGGCGAACCGACGCGGAGGTCGACGACGAAATCCAGCGCCGAACCGCGCGGACAGTGGACGTACTTCTCGGTGCCCGGGGACACGGCGGTGTAGTGCACACCCCGCACCACGCCCCTGCGGGAAAGACTCTGACTGGCCTGTCTCACCGGGAAGAGCGGCCCGAAGGCCCGCTCCTGGAAGGTGGAGACGAACAGGCCGCGGTCGTCCACGTAGCGGGTGGGGGTGTACTCCACCGCGCCGGGCACCGAGAGCTCGCGTGCCTTCACGACAGTTCCGCCAGTACGTCGCGCAGCGTGCCGATCACCCGGTCCTGCACATCGCGTGGCAGCGAGGGGTACATGGGAAGCGAGAAGATCTCGCCCGCGAGGGCCTCCGTGACCGGAAGCGTGCCCCGGGAGTAACCGAGGTGGGTGAAGCCGGACATGGTGTGCACCGGCCACGGATAGCTGATGTTGAGGGAGATACCGCGTGCCTTCAATGCCTCGATGACGCGCTCCCGTTGGGGATGGCGGACCACGTAGACGTAGTAGACGTGGTCGTTGCCGGGCGCGGTGGCCGGAAGGATCAGCTCGGTGTCCGCCAATCCCTCGGCATAGCGCCGGGCGACAGCGCGACGGCCCTCGATGTAGGCGTCGAGGCGACCGAGTTTGCGGCGCAGGATCTCGGCCTGAAGCTCGTCGAGCCGGCTGTTGTGCCCGGGCGTCTCGACGACGTAGTACCGCTCCTCCATGCCGTAGTACCGCAGTCGGCGCAACCGGTCGGCCACGGCCGCGTCGGAGGTGATCGCCGCGCCGCCGTCGCCGTACGCCCCGAGCACCTTCGTCGGGTAGAAGGAGAACGCGGAGGCGTCACCGACGGTGCCAGCCTGCCGGCCGTGTCGGCGGGCGCCATGCGCCTGGGCGCAGTCCTCGAGGAGAACCAGGCCGTGTGCCGCGGCGAGTTCCTTCAGCACCTCCATGTCGGCGCACTGTCCGTAGAGGTGGACCGGGAGGATGCAGCGTGTCCGGGGGGTGATCGCCGCGGCGACCTGGTCGGTGTCCATGAGGAAGTCCTCCTCACGCACATCGACGAAGACCGGGGTGGCACCGGCCGCGTCGATCGCCACCACCGTGGGGGCGGCCGTGTTCGACACGGTGATCACCTCGTCGCCCGGGCCGACCCCCAGGGCTTGGAGGGCGAGCTTGATCGCGTTGGTGCCGTTGTCCAGGCCCACGCAGTGGTCCACGCCGTGGTAGGCGGCGAACTCCGTCTCGAAGCCGTGCACGCTCTTGCCGAGCACGAGCTGCCCGGAGCCGAAGACCGTTTCGACGGCGTCCAGGATGTCCGTACGCTCCTTCGCGTACTCCTCCAGGTAGTCCCAGACGTACGTGGTCACAGGTGGATCCCTTCCTTGGTCGAGAGACCGGCGTGCGGGGGTGTGGGGGTGTGTACGTGTCCGGTATATGCGGAGTGTGCGGCGACGGCCTGTTCCAGCGCGTCGCGCAGGACTGCCCGGGGCCGCCACCCGGTGACCGACCGGAAGGCGGACGAATCGGCGCGTACGCTGCGGAAGTTCATGCCGATGGCACCTTCCGGCGGGTTCACCCGCAGCACGGGTACCGGTGGATGCCCGGTGTGCCGACCGACGATCTCGGCGATCGTCCGGAACACATCCCCGAGGCCGTGGCCGAATCCGCAGCCGGCGTCCCAGTATCGGCCGGCGAGGGCTTCCGCGTGGTCCAGCGCCGACAGGAAGGCGCCGGCCGTGTCCTCGACATGGAGGAGATCGACTTCGATCGTGCCGTCGTGCCACATGGTCAGCGGCTCACCGGCGACGGCCCGCCGGATCATGGCCGCCACCACGCCCCGGCCGAGGTCTCCCGGTACGGGGCCGTGGCCGTAGACGGTCGGCAGCCGCAGGACCACGCCACGGAGCGAGCCCGCCGCGGAGGCCGCCCGCAGAGCACGCTCCGAGGTCAGTTTCTGCCGTTCGTATGCGTTCGCCGGGGCCGGGCCGCCGGGCGGGAGGACCGTACTTGCGTAGATCACCGTGGGCGGCGGCCCGCCGGCCCGGCCGGAGCTGAGGCTCTCGATGAGGTCGCGCGTCACTGTGACGTTGGCCCGTTCGCCCTCCGGGTCGCCGTCCCTGGTCCGCCAGTCGCCCGCGGCCGACCGGTGGGTGACCAGGTGGATCACGGCGTCCGAGCCCGCCACCGCTTCGGCGAGCGAGACGGGATCGGTGAGGTCGGCCGTGCGGACGTCCAGTTCCGCGAGGCCGTCACCGGCCACGGTGCAAGGGCGGCGCGACACCGTACGCAACCGGACCGGCCGACCGCGCAGGAGCGCGACGACGGCCGAACCGATGTAACCCGACGCACCGAGCACCGTGACCAGAGGGCGGGCAACTGGTGTCCGGGCCCCGGCCATCACCGTACTCCGGCGGGACTGGACACCGTGGCCAGGGAGTGCAGACAGGCGAGCAGGCTGCGGGCCTCCATGCTCACGTAGTGGCTGTGACGCAGCAGGCCGGACAGCTGGTGCGGCGTCACCCAGCGGAAGTCAGGGTGCTCGGCCAACTCGGGGCGGTACGGTGTCTCGACGATGAGATGGCGGGTCCGCGCATGGTAGAAGCGGCCGCCCTCTTCCGACTGGACCGTGTCGAATCTGACGGCGGAGGCGGGCGCCCCCAGCACCTCGTCGAGCAGCGGCGGCCGGGCGGCGGGGGGAAGGACGTCGTAGTTCTCCGGCACGCACTGCAAGGTCGGGGCGAGCTCCACGGCATCCACGTAGCCGACTTCCGCGCGCAGTTGAACGAGAGCGTGCAGGACGCCGTCGATACGGGTGACGAGGAGGCCGACGACCCCCATGCCGTACGGCGCGATCATCGGCTGGTCCCAGCGGGCGACTTCGCGGCCCGCGGCCGTCACCTGTACACCGATGACGTCGAAGAACCGGCCGCTGTCGTGGGAGATACGGCCTTCCACCCGCCGCCATCCGGGGAGTCCGGTCAGTGGCACCCCGCTGACGGAGAGGTCGGTGCGCACCCGCGTGTCGGTGATCCAGCTGAGGAGATTTTGCTCCGAATGCCGCGTGGGCGAGCCCGGGCGGCACGAACGGAGCAGCGCCATGGTGAATTCGTCCCGGTCCCGGCCCCGCTCGTGTTCCGGTTCCGGGGCGATGAGAGGCAGGCAGGCCAGTACCGACCGGGTGTCCATGTTGACCAGATCGTCCTGGGCCAGCAGACGGTGAAGCTGAGGAAGCGTCAGCCAGTGGAATCCGTGGAGGAGTTCCACCTCGCCCTGGACCTCGACCACCATGTTGCGATTGCGTTTGCGCAGGAACCAGGCGCCCTGCTCGGACTGGCGGACGTCGGCCACCACCCGGTGCCGGGAGGGTTCCCTGAAGTACTCGAGGTAGGGGACGGGGTTCCCGCCGTGCACTCGGAGGTAGTTGCTCCGGGTCGCCTGAACGGTCGGGGAGACCTGGATGCCGTCGCAGTTGCCGGGCTCGGCCTTCAGCTGCATCAGACAGTGCGGAACGCCGTCGAACTCCTTGACCAGGATGCCCAGGATACCGATCTCCGGCTGATTGATGATCGGCTGGGACCAGTGGTCGACCGGATGTCCCGGGCGGTCGACGCGCACCCCCTCCACGGTGAAGAAGCCGCCGCGGTGATGACGGATGGTCCCGGTGGCCGGGTCCGCGGACCACCCGGCCAGGGCGTCCAGAGGCACCCTTTCGACCGTGGTGAACATGCGCTCCCGGGCGTCGTCGAGCGCGCGGTAGAACTCCTCCAAGGACCTCACCGGGCCACACTTCCCGCGGGGAGGACATCCTCGAAGAACGCCTGCTGGTGGGTCATCGTGGTACGGAAGTGGGCGCTGTAGCGCTCGGCGTGATCAGCGGTCATGGTGCCCAGCACCATGGCGAGGGCGACATAGCCGTCCTTGGGTTCGATGATCAGGTTGTTCCACACCATCTGGACGGCTTCCACATGCCGGTCGACGGCCCCGGTCAGGGCGTCGGTGCCGCCTTCCCAGCCGAGGGGCAGCACCAGATCGCCGGTGTCGGCCAGCGAGCCGTACCAGTGATGGAGATCCGCGCGGCTGGCTTCGAGCCCCGCTCGGAAATGCCGGGGATGGGTGAGGGCCCGGTACCCGGCGCGGGCGGCACGGGCGTCCTCGAACCGCGCGATCTCATGATCGTAGTCGCACGGAAGGCTGTGCTGCCGGGTGCCGGGGTCGTCCAGCATGGTGACCGTGACGTCGAGGAGCGTCGTGCAACGCGCCCCCGCGTCGGTCATGCGCAGCCACAGGTCCCAGTCCTCAAGGCCGACCGGGGACTCGCGCCAGCCGCCCACCGACTCCGCGAGGCCTGCCCGGTGCGCCGCGCACGAGTTCTCGAACAGGGGATTCATCAGCTGGAGTTCAGGCGCCCAGCACATGGTCAGCGGATCAGCAGTGGAGGTGACCGCGCCGGACGCGTTCACCTTCCTCGCCCGGGTGGCCACGAACTGCGCGCCGTCGTCGAAGGCTGCTGTCAGGAGCGCGAGATGGCCGCTCTCCCAACGGTCGTCGTGGTCCAGGTAGGCGATGTACTCGCCCTTCGCCTCGGGCAGGACGAGGTTGGTGGGGCCGGCCTGGAAGCCGAAGTGCGGGACCCGCCGCAGCCGGATCCGGTCGTCCTGCGCCGCGACTTCGGCCACGACCTCGTCCGTGTCGTCGTCGCTGCCGTCGGATACGACGATCATCTCCCAGTCACGCATCGACTGCGTACGGACGGAGTCCAGCGTGGGCAGGATGGCCCGACTGCGGTTGTAGGTCGGGCATATAACGGAGACGCGGGGCATCGGCGCTTCCTTCCGTTCGGCGAATTGGCAGGCGCGAAGGCTCTTTGGATTGCAGTGTTTCCGCAACGAACGGGCGTTGCTCTCGACCCTCGCGCCGAGCCGTCGGTCCCTGAAGAATTCCGCGGCCCGCGCCATTCGTAATGGAATGCCAGGGAACAGGTTGAACGGAAAGGGAGGCCGGTGTCAACAGGGGCGTTCTCGCGGGTCCGCAGGCGGTCCCGGGCGGCGTTGACCTGTACGTCACTGCAGGCAGAGGCCGTTATGGATGCCAGGTGGGGGACATCCCGGTCTGTGGAGGGGGCGATCCTAGCCCTGCGACGGGGGCGGTGCCCCACCCGCAGCGTTTATGTTTGTCCATGTCGCCAACGAGATTCCCGCAAGGGGGCCTTGGCGAAAGAATGCGGTTGACGACCGGACGTAATATGTCGCCGCAGTCGAAAGGATTCTCGTTGCACTCGAATTGACCATCGATGTGCGCGATTCGGGGGACAGATGACCACGTATTCAGTTCTTGTTCCGTTCCTGCCACGCAGGCCGGAACAGCTGCTGCCGTATGCCGCTCTGGTGGACTGGACCGCGGCGGAACGGCTGTGGCAGGGCCAGTCGATGCTCGTCGATCCCTTCCAGGGCTTCGCAGCCGCGGCGGGATCCGGATTCCGGGTCCCGGTGGGGCTCGGTGTCACGCTGATGCCGTTGAGACATCCCTATGAGGCCGCGCACCAGGTCAGATCGCTGGCCATGGCCACCGGGAATCCGGTGGTGGCCGGGTTCGGGCCCGGCGGGGCGGCATTCCAGCGCAGTCTTCTCGGGGCCCCGTACGCCAGTCCGCTGACCGCGGCCCGTGAGTATCTCGGCATTGTCCGCGGGCTGCTCGACGGCGAAACCGTGCAGGCCGAAGGCGAGTACTTCTCATGCCACGGCGGGCTGTCGCCGAGCCCGGCTCCTCCGGTGGAACTCGGACTCGGTGTGCTGCGTCCTGGCATGGCACGCGTCGCCGGTGCGGTCGCGGGCTGCGCCGTCACCTGGCTGACGCCGGCGTCGTACCTGCGCGACACCGTGCTCCCGGCCCTGCGGGAGGGTGCCGCGGCGGCAGGCCGGCCGGTGCCCAGGATCGTGGCCATGGTGCCGCTGGCCCTGCGCCGGCCGGACCGTGACCCGGCGGAGGTCGCGCTGGCCGGCAACGCTCCACATCTCGCGGCACCGCACTACATCGACATGCTCCACCGCGCCGGTATCGCGGTGGACGAGGGCGACACGACACTGAGCGCCAAACGCCTGGTGGAGGGCCGCGGTTTCCTCCACGGGGACATCGGCGAACTCGTCGAACAGCTCGCCGAGTTCCGGGAGGCGGGGGTGGACGAGGTCGTGCTGAACACGACCGGAGTGTTCAACCTGCACGGCCACCATGCGGCCATGGCGGACCTCAAGACGATTCTGGCAGCTGTCGCGTAATGAAGGGCACGGGGGACATGGAACACAGTCAGCTCAAGTGGGCGAAGCGGCAGTTGGCGTCCTGGGGAACGGGCCGCACCGGCCCGGGGAACAACGGGCCGGCGCAGGACACCCGCACCGCGACCGTCGTACTGGAGAGCGCCACACACCTCGCCTCCGTGCTGGCCTCGGACTTCGTCGGCGACCGGACTGTCGTCTTCGTGCCGGACGGCCGTCCGGGAAGCCAGACGGATCCGCAGGCCCCGGGGGCGGTCGGGCCCCTCGTCGTCCCGTACGAAGGGTCCCTCGCCGAGCCCGGCGACGAGATGTCGGTCGGAGACTCCTTCTTCCTGCAGACCCAGGACTACGCCACCAGCGAGTACATGTCGGTGATCGGCCCGACGCTGATCAGGGTCACCGAAGAGGCCGACTTCGACGGGTACCTGGCGGACGCGGACCGCGCCCGGAATCAGGGGGCGTTCGTAGCCTTCGCCACCGATCCCGCCGTGCGTATCGGCGACCTCTCCGCGCTGGGCGCTGGCCCGGTCGGCGACGGCCCGTTCACCCGCCTGTACGTGCGGTCCACCGGAGAGGTGTCCCTCTCGCCCGTAGCCCTGCCCCTGGGCACCGTCGCCGACGGCGGCGCGGCTCTGGCGGCGGAGTGGACCAGGCTCAACTCCGGGAGCGCACAGCCCTGCGCGGTCTCCCTCGGTCTCGCCGTGCCCGACCGGTCACGTACCGACGCGCTGACCGCACGGCCGTGGCTCGGCCGGTATCTGGCCGCCCTCGACGCTGTCCGGGAGCTTCGGTCCCGGGGCATCACCGGCCTCAAGGTCTCCGGATTCGGCGGCCGCCTGGTGCCCGGCCTGGCCGAACTCGGCGAAAGCGCCGCCGACCGCGATGACGTGGATGCCCCGCTGCTGCTCTGGACCGAGGAGAAGGCCGTGATGCACAGTGCCGGCACCGGCCGGTTCTTCGCCCTCGACCGTGCCGCCGCGGAGCTGGCCGAGACCCTGATGGTCCACGGATCGGTCGAGGCCGCCGCCGCCCACGCGGACCGCGCCGCGCTGACCCAGGTCGAGACCTTCTTCTCCAGCGCCGGTGTCCGGCTCTCGGTCCCGGCCCCGATGGCGGGGGTCCGATGACGGCGACGGTCATCGGCGGAACGCCGCAGATGGTCCCCGGGCGGGCCGGCCGCGCGCTGGCCGAGCTCGGTGACCGGGTGGTCATGTGCGGGATCTACGACGAGGCCGGATCACTGATCTACGACGACCTCAGCAGAAACGACACCCATGAGGTCCGTGAACTGATCGGTCTCGTCCGTCGACGCCCTGGGCCGGTACTGGAACTCGCCGCAGGAACAGGCCGGTTGACGATGCCCCTGCTCGCGGCGGGCAAGGACGTCACGGCGCTCGAGCTGGAACGCTCCATGCTGGACCTGCTCCGGGCCCGCCTTCAGCAGGCTCCCGGGCGACTGCGCGAACGCTGCACCACCGTCGAGGGGGACATGACGTCCTTCGCCCTGGACCGCCGGTTCGGAGCGGTCGTTCTCGGGACGACCTCGATCTCGCTGCTCGACGAAGAGGGCCGTACCGCGCTCTATGGCACGGTGCGCGACCATCTGGCCCCCGGCGGAGCGTTCCTGCTCTCCACCACGTACCCCACCTCCGGATCCACGCAGGACGAGATACGCATCGACATGCTCGGTGCCAGCGGTCGGCTCTATCACCTGCACGAGCACTGGTCCCCGCGGACCGGCACGCGCACCGTCACCCTCCACGCGGCCGAGCTCTCCGAAGGCCCGGTCCACGTGTGCACCTCGACCGTCGCGGCCATCCCGGCCGACCTGCTGGAGGACGAACTGGTCTCCGCCGGGTTCCGGGTGAACGCCCGGCACACGCTGCGCACCGGTGGCGACCGACACGAATCCGTACTCCTGGAAGCAGAGGTGGAGACCCGATGAACGCCGGACAGGCCCTGTGGCCCTCACTGTTGCCGCCCGGGCACCAGGGCGACGATGCGCTGTGCGCGGTCTCCGCCGAAGGCGTCCGCGTGCGCTTCGCAGACGGCCGTGAACTGCTGTGCGGAACCAGCGGGTTGTGGAACACCAACATCGGCTACGGCAATCCCGTCATCGCCGAGGCGGTGGCGGTGGCCCTGCGTGACGCCTCCTACCTGAGCGTCTTCCGGTACGAGAACAGCTATGCCCGCGAAGCCGCGACGGCCCTCGTCGACCTCTGCGGCGCCGACCACTACGGCCGGGTGCTCTTCTCCACCTCGGGCGGCGCGGCCAACGACCTGGTGATGAAGGTCGCCAGGCTGCACCACGCGCTGCGCGGCGACGCCCGGCGCAAGGTGGTGGTGGGTCTGCGCGGCAGCTACCACGGCCTCACCTTCGGCAGCTTCGCGCTGACCGGCGATGATCTGGGCCAGTCGGTGTACGGCGTCGATCAGCGGCTGGTGCGGCACGTGGCCCCGAACGACCCGGCCGAGCTGGTGACGCTGCTCGGCAGACAGGGGAGCCAGATCGCGGCCGTTGTCGTCGAACCCGTCCTCGGCAGCGGGGCGGTACCGCTCACCGAGGAGTACGTGGACGCTCTGCTGCGGTTGCGTGACGAGCACGGATTCCTGCTGGTCGCCGACGAGGTGGCCACCGGCTTCGGCCGTACCGGTTCCTTCCTCGCCTCGCAGCGGTGGGCCGGGCAGCCCGATCTGGTGGTCGTCTCCAAGGGGCTCACGAACGGCACCATGCCTGCCGCCGCCGTCGTCGTCTCGACCGAGGTGGCTCGGGTGTTCAGCGACGCGGGAGCCGTGCTGGCGCACGGCGAGACCCAAGCCGGAACCCCGGCGACGTGTGCCGCGATCCTCGCCACCATCGAGGAGATGCGCCGGCTCGACGCGATCGCCGCCGGCCGCAGGCTGGCCGAACTCCTGGACGCCGAGCTGGACCGGATGGTCGCCGATCGTCCCGATGTCACCGGCGCCACCGGCATCGGCTGCTTCCGGGCCCTGCGACTGTGCGGCCGGGACGGGACGCCCCTGCCGC
Source organism: Streptomyces sp. NBC_00306 (assembly GCF_036169555.1). GTDB lineage: Bacteria > Actinomycetota > Actinomycetes > Streptomycetales > Streptomycetaceae > Streptomyces > Streptomyces achmelvichensis. The sequence goes on from NZ_CP108032.1 coordinate 6,153,555, forward strand.
AAACCGAGGTCCCGGCCGTGGTCGCGGCGATCAGGGCGGCGGGTGCCATCGTGCACCCCGGACCGCACGGCATCCAGCTCTTCCCCGCGCTGACCTACCGTGATGCCGAACTGGCCGAGCTGCTGGAGCGGGTACGTACCGGACTGACGGCGTACGCCCGGACGGCGACAGCCGGGGCGGCAGGGGTGGCCGGATGAACCTCAGCTGGCACTGCCCGACGCTCACCCTGTTCGGCGCCGACGGGATCGCCGGATGGCTGGAGGCACGGCCTGCCACGCGGCACGTCACCGTACTGGTCGACGCGGCCGTCGCCGACGGGCCGATCGTCTCCCGGGTACGGACCTCGGTCGCAGGACCGAGCCGTGACGTGCGCGTCCTGGCTCTGGACGGTCCCGGTGACGCGGACGGTGTCCTCGCGCTGGCGGACCGCCTGAGCGGTACGGATCTGATCGTCGCCGTCGGCGGCGGCGCCCTGCTCGACCAGGCCAAGCTGGCGGCCCTGGTGCGGAACAACCCGGCCGCCCGCACGCGGTTGACCCTGCCGCAGCGCAGCGGGCTGATCCTGCTCCCGCCCGAGATCCACCGCGGCCTTCCCATGATCGCGGTGCCTACCACCGTCGGTACGGGTGCGGAACTGAGCGCGGCGGCGTGCCTGGTCTTCCCGCAGGGCAGGCGGCTGATCCTGGGGGAGTCGCTGCGACCCGATGTCGCCGTACTGGACCCGCTGGCCACCGCCACACTGCCGGACGAGCTGATCGCCGAGGGCGTGCTGGAGGCCTTGTTCCGTGTGGTGAGCCTGTATGTGGGCGACCACCGCGACCTGCCGACCGAGGACGCGCTGGCCGAGACCCTGGCCGGGCGGCTGGCCCGGCTCGGGCATCAGCTGCGTGATGTACGGCTGGGCGGCGGGCACAGCGACGACCGGATCCGGCTGGAGATCGCCAAGGTGAGCGGACTGACCCACCTGGGCTGGACGTACATCGGACGCGATCGGTACGGGGCCAAGGGCTGGTACCTGGCCAACGAGCTGTCGTCCGTGCTCGGGCTGCGCAAGATGACCGCCGTGGCGGCGCTGCTGGAGCCGTTGTGGCGTGCCATCGCCGACGGCGACCAACGGCTGGGGTCGGCCCGGCGGTTGTCCCGGATGTGGGCGCTGCTGCGTGCCACCGATCCGGACGCCCTGCCCGAGGACCCGGCGGCGGGGATCGGCGCACTGACCGATGCCTGGCTGGTGGACCGACGGATCAGCGCCGAGGCCGCCCGGCTGGACACGGTCACGGCCCGGACCGTGCGCGCCTGGGGAGCCGGACTGCCGATGCTCGGGGGGCTGCGGGCCGCCGACGTACGCGGCCTGCTCGACGGCGCCGTACTCGACGCGGAACCGGCACTGCGCTGACGCCGCGTCACCACAGACTTCCGGACCCCGCACCGTGATCACGGTGCGGGGAACGGGGGAACACACGAAATCCGATTTCAGAGGGAGGGAAACATCATGCAGGGAGTCATCGACTTCTCGCAGGACCTGTCTGTGCCGGCACTTGAGCTCGGCATGCAGGAGCTCGAGGCCATGGAGGCCCCGGGTTGGTCCACGTGGGCCGGCTTCGGCACGGGCACGGCTGTCACCAGCGCCATCGCCTACGGCAGCGTCTACGTGGCCGTCAGCGGCGCGGCGATCACCTAGAACGGCCCGGCCGCCCCCGGACCGCCTGACTGCGGTCCGGGGGCGACCAGCACCAACCGCCCCGAGTACCGATCGAGAAGAGGTATCGATATGCAGGCGATCTTCGAGCCCAAGACGGGCTTTGAGCTGAAGGATAATGGACCGGCTCTGGAGCTGGGGATGCAAGAGCTGGAGGCCATGGAGGCCCCGGGCTTCTACACCGGTTTCAAGGACGGCCTGATGTTCAGCATCGCAGTGGGTGCGCTCAGCGTGGCTGCCTCTACCTGATACCTGCCCGGGGGCGTGTGCCCCTCGCGGTGTCAACAGCGGTGACGCCCGGCCCCGGACGGCCCTCAACCGTCCGGGGCCGGGAGTGCGGAGCGTGAAACATCCTCAGAAGGAGAAAGGGAGAATCACATGTCGAACACCGGAAACCGGTATCCGTCGAACAAGTCGCTCACCATGATGACGGGGCTGCTCGCACTGATCCTCATGCCTGTCGGCGCCGCGCTCGACGGGACCGCGCAGTGGGTCCTCATCGGTGCCTCGGCCGTCTTCATCTTCATCTGCGCGTACCAGATGAACGCGAACCGGCGGGCGGGCAGGGGATGAGCGACACCGCAGCGGTCTCCCTCCGCGGCCTGACCAAGCGGTTCGGTGAGTTCGCCGCGGTGGAGGACGTGACGTTCGATGTCCGGCCGGGCCGCATCGTGGGGCTGCTCGGCCGCAACGGCGCGGGGAAGACCACCTCGCTGCGTATGCTCCTCGGGCTCGCACGCCCCAGTTCCGGCACCGCCACCGTCTTCGGGCGCCCCTACGCCGACCTGCCCGACGCAGCGCGCCGGGTCGGGGTCAGCATGGACGGCATCTCCCCGATGCCCGGCACCAGCGGGCGCCGCGATCTGCGGATCTGGGCCCGGATGCTCGGCCTGCCCGCGGCGCGCGTCGACGAGGTCCTGGACAGGGTCGGGCTGACCGGCAGCGGCGACCGGAAGATCAAGGGCTACTCCACCGGCATGCGGCAGCGGCACGCGCTGGCAGTGGCGTTGCTCGCCGACCCGGAACTGCTGGTGCTCGACGAGCCGGCCAACGGGCTCGACCCGGACGGCATCCGGTGGCTGAGGACCTTCCTGCGTTCACTGGCCGACGAGGGGCGCACCATCCTGCTCTCCAGCCACCTGCTCTCCGAGGTGGAACAGACAGTGGACGACGTGGTGATCCTGCAGCGCACCCTGCGGTACAGCGGTCCCATATCCGAGCTGGTCCCGGACAGCGGAACCAGCCTGGAGGCACGATTCTTCGATTTGGTCGGCACAGAAGCGGAAAGGCGCATCGATGCGTGAGGTGCTGAACGCCGAATGGCTCAAGGCATGGAGCGGCCGCACCTGGTGGATCATGGCCGCACTCGCTGTGTTCATGGGCCTGTTGGGCAGCAGCGGCGCCGCAGCCGTGGCCGACCAGCAGATGGACTCCGGCGCGACCGACGCCGCAGCGGCCACCGCCGAGCTCATCCGTTCCTGGTTCTCCGTCCTCCTGGCCTCCGTCCTCTTCGGCGCCCTCTTCGTGAGCCGGGAGTACAACACCGGAGCCATCAACCGGTCCGTCCTGCTGTGCGGCAGCCGGACGCGGCTGCTCGCGGCCAAGACGATCGTCGGAACGGCCATGGGCCTGATCTTCGCGCTGCTGGCGGCGGGCCTCGCCCCGCTCTCCCTTTGGGGCTTCTTCACCCTGTTCGGCATGGACGTCCAGTGGAGCGGCGAGGCGACCTTGACGCTGCTCGGCGTGTTCACCGTGGCCGCGCTGGCCGCGCCGTGGGGGGTCCTGCTCGGATGGATCATCCGCAACCAGGCGGCGAGCGTGACGCTCGTGCTGGTGGTGACACTCTTCGTCGACGAGACGCTCTTCCGAGTGCTGCCCGCCGTCGGCAAGTTCACGATGGGCATCGCCATGGGCGCGGTCTACCGCGACGCCAAGCCGGAGATGCTGTCGATCCCCCTGGCCCTGCTCGTCATCGCGGGCTGGCTCGCGCTCGCCGGATACTCGGCCCGCAGGCTTCTCGCAACCCGGGACATCACATGACCCTGACCGACGAGCGGACCGCGCGGACCGCACCGGGCCCGGCCGGCCGGCCCCGGCGTCGCCGCAAGCGGGCCGCCGCCGAACCGTCGGCGGCGGAGACGGCCGAACTGACCCGCCGCCCCCGGCTCGCCCCACGGGTCCAGGTGCACGAGCCGACGGCAGACGGTTCCCTGTGGATCGTGCAGTCCGGACAGCAGTACATCCGGGTCGGCGCGGACATGGCCAAGCTCATGCGTTCCATGGACGGAGAACGCGACCACGCGGCTCTGGTGAGCACGCTGGGCGGCCCCTGGACGGAGCACGCCGTCGCCACCGCCGTCCACAAGCTCCAGGAGATGCGCCTGCTGGAGGACGGACGGATCCACCGGCACAGCGGCACGTGGTTCAAATACGTACCACCTCTGACATTGCAGTTCACCGTCCTGAAGCCGCAGCGACTGCTGAACCGGCTGGTGCCGCTCATCAGGCTGCTGGCGAACCGGGTCGTGGCCGTCGTCGCCGGGATACTCGTCCTGGGCGGACTGCTGGCGCTCACCGTGCAGGCCCCGGCGCTGTCGCAGGCGCTCGGACAGCCCTTGCCGTTCGCCGTCCTGCTCGGTGTGATGACCGCGACGATCGTCACGACCGCGCTCCACGAGATGGGCCACGGTGCGGTCCTGGCCCACTACGGCGGACGCCCCAGCCGGATGGGCGTGATGCTCTTCTACATGTCGCCCGCCTTCTTCTGCGACGTGTCCGACGGCTGGCGCCTGCCCCACAAGGAACAGCGCACCCGCGTCGCCCTGGCGGGCATCGTCACGCAGACAGTGGTCGCCGGAACGGTCTCCCTTGCCGCGCTCGTGCTGTCCACGGTCAACGGCCCTTCGCCGCTGCACGACGGCATGCTGATCTTCGGAGTCTCCACCTACCTCACGGGCGTACTCAATTTCGTACCGCTCGTGAAGCTCGACGGCTATCTCGCCCTGATGAGCCACCTCGACATCCCACACCTGCGCGACCGGTCCATGACCGACGCGCGGCGGTTCCTGGCCCGGATCCTGTTCGGTGGCCGGTACAGCCGTGAACTGCCGCAGCTCACCTGGGCCGTGCCCTTCGGCTTCGCCTGCATGCTCTTCCCCCTCTACCTCGTCGCCGTCGCGATCGGCCTGTGGTCGGACGTCGTGCAGAGCCTGGGCCTCGTCGGCGCGGCCGTGATGGCCGCGGCGATCAGCTACCTGATGTACCACGCCTGGAACGGCGGTGAACGGCTGCTGCGCGAGGCACGGCGGGCCGGGGCAGGCCGCCTGCGGATCGCCTTCGCCTCGGTGCTGGCCGTCGCCGCCGTCGCAGCCGCCCTGGTGTTCGTCCGGCTGCCCTACAGCGTGGTCGGCGGATTCGTCCAGGAAGGCGGTCAGGTCCGGCTGGTACTGGCCGACACGGCCGACACCGACGCGGTCGCACGGGGCTCCCAGGTCCGCCTGGAACGGCGCGGCCTGGTCATCGGCACCGATGTCGGCACCGGCGTCGTCGCGGTGGACCGTGCCACACGGGGGACGGCACCACTGTCCGCCTTCGTCCCCTTCCGCGAGGGCGACCACTTCCCGATGGAGGTGTCGGGCTTCGCGCTGCGCACGGACAAGGCTCCGGCCGAGCGCGCCGGTCTGGCGTACGTCGACGCGGGCAGCCGCCCCGCGTGGGAGTGGCTGTATCTCAAGTACGTATCCCCCTATGGGCGTTGACATCCCGACGCCGGGCCAGGCAGCCGGCATGGGAGACAGGTAAAGGTTATGGACGTAGGCAGACATCTTCACTACTGCCCTCCCGGCAGCCCGTTCTTCGACCTGCCGGCCACGGCGCACACGGACGAGGACGACTTCCCGCTCGCCCATGAGGAGCCGGGCCCCGGCTGGGGCCGGGACGGCGGCACCGAGTGGATCGGTATCACGCCGTCCGACGCCGGAATACCCGGGCAGGGCTGGAAGATCCACGTGTCGGCGACCCCCGACAACGCCGAGAACATCCTGGCCACCGTCTGGAAGTACTGCCTCGCGGGCGGCATCACCTTCAAGTTCCTCCGCAGCCGTGCCGTACTCGAATTCCGCAACAGCAAGTACGGCGACCGCAGCGCCAGCGGTAAGTTCGTCACCATCTACCCGCTCGACGAGGCCCACCTGGCCCTCATCCTGCGCGAGTTGGACGACCTCCTGAGTGGCTGCGAAGGCCCCTACATCCTCAGCGACCTGAGATACCGGTCCGGCCCGCTCTACGTGCGCTACGGCGGCTTCCTCCTGCGCACCGTACGGGCGGACAACGGCGAACTCGTGCACTGCGTGGAGGACCCCGAAGGCAGGCTGGTCCCCGACCACCGCGGCCCCGGCTTCCGGCCGCCCGCCTGGGCACCCCTTCCTGATTGCCTGGCCGAATCGGCCGCGGCACGCGACTCCGGCACCCTGGAGGACTTCCCCTACCGAGTCACCTCCGCGTTGCACTTCTCCAACGGAGGAGGCGTCTACCGGGGCACCGACAACCGGGACGGCGCGGACGTCCTGCTCCGCGAAGCCCGTCCCTTCGCCGGTCTGGTGGACGGCGAGGACGCGGTCAGCCGCCAGCGACGGGAACACTGGGCGCTGGAGCAACTGGCCGGACTGGACTGCATTCCCCGCCTCATCGATTTCCGCAAGGGGCGCGAACACTACTTCCTGGTCAGGGAGTACGCCGAAGGCGAGCCCCTCGCCAAGGAGATGGTCCGCCGCAACCCATTGGCGCGCGACAGCCGGTCCCCCGAGGACTTCACCGCGTACACCGAGTGGGCCCTGAGGATTCTGGGCCTGGTCGAAGAAGGCATCGCCTCCCTGCATGCCCGCGGAGTCGTCTTCCGCGACCTGCACCCGTCCAACATCCTCGTCCGCCCGGACGACACGGTCGTCTTCATCGACTTCGAGACGGCCGACTCCGTGGATTCCCCGGCCAGGCAGACCATGGGAGCACCCGGGTTCACCGCACCGGCCGAGTACCGGGGCCCGGCCATCGACCGTTACGCCTTGGGCTGTCTGCGCCTGGCCGTGTTCATCCCACTGCCGACTCTGCAGCTCTGGGGCCCGTCGAAGACGGAGGACCTCATCGACGCGGTCGTCGCACACTTCCCGGTACCCGCGGACTTCGCCGACACCGTTCGGCGCGATCTGGGCATCCCGGCCGACGCGACGCGCTCCCGGCCCGCCGCAGACCAGCGGCCGGTTCTCCGTGAGGACTGGCCCGCGCTGCGCACACAGATCATCGACGGGGTCCTGGCCACCGCTACACCGGACCGACAGGACCGGCTCTTCCCCGGGGACCCGGAGCAGTTCGCCACGTCCGAGGGCGGGGCGGCCTTCGCCTACGGCGCCGCCGGGGTCCTGTGGTCCCTGGCCGAGGCCGGCGCGTCGGTCCCCGCACGCCTCACCGACTGGCTGGTCGCCGCCACCCAAGCCCTGGAACGCCCTTCACCGGGCTTCTGCACCGGGCTGAGCGGAATCGCCTTCGCATTGGACCGGCTCGGGCGTGCCGAGACCGCCCGCGCACTCGTCTCCCAGGTCGGGGACCGCCTCGACACCGAAGCCGACGGCACTGACGACACCCTGCTCAGCGGGACCTCCGGGGTGGGGCTCACCCTGCTCCACTTCGCCCGGCGCACGGGCGAGGGCGCCCTGTTGGACCGGGCCGTCCGGTTGGCCGAGCGGATCACCGCCGGGCCGACGAGCCCGGACGGCAGGACACGTTTCGGGCTGCTGCGGGGGCCTGCGGGCCGCGCCCTGTTCCTGCTGCGGCTGTACGAGGAAACCGGCGCCCCGTCCTATCTGGAGCACGCCCACACCGCGCTGCGACAGGAACTGACCCACCTCGGCTGGAAGGGTGATCACCTGCCCGAAGAAGCTCCGGGGCGGGCGCCGTTGCTGGCCACGGGAAGTGCGGGTACCGGAATGGTGCTGCACGACTTCGTGACGCACCGTCCGGAACCCGAGCTCATCCGCGCGCGTGACGCGATCCTGGGATCGGCCCGGCGCAGATTCGTGGCCCAGGCAGGCCTGTTCCACGGCCGCGCGGGCACGCTCGTGGCCCTGCGTCACCTGGCCGACGGCACCGACGCGGAGAAGAACGGGGGAGAGGAGGAGAGCGTAAGTCTCCATGTGAACGGCTTCGCCCTGCAGACCGTGCGCCTTGACGACCGACCTGCCTTCCTGGGGCACGAGGCCATGCGGGTCTCGACCGATCTCGCCACGGGAGCCGCGGGGGTGCTGCTCGCGCTGAACGCCGCGCTCACGGACGACGGACCGTCACTTCCGTTCTTCCGCAGGAGCGGCCGAGAGCCGCGTGAAGGAGCCGCCTCGTGATCGATTTCCTTGCCACTTTGGACCGTACGCAGGGGCTCGCCGAACGGTGCGAGGTCCAGCCGCCCGCCCCGCCCACCGATCTGCTGTGGCGTGCCCTGGTACGGATCGCCCCCGGTACCCCCTCCTCGGAGCCCGTCGGCCGTGCCCTGGACCCGTGCGTCGTCGGGGCGTACGGGCACTCGCGATCCGACGCTCTGACACGTGGTGTGGGCGAAGCCGTGGAGCGCTACGCGCTCTTCCCCTCGGCGGCGGCCCCGCCCGGCACCGTACGCGCCACAGCGCGGGAAGCCGGCGGGTCGGCGCTGGCGTTCCACGGCCCGGACACGGTGCTGGGCGACCCGCGCGCCGCCGACGAGGTCCTGACCTGGTACCCGGCCCGGAGGCTGCGGGACGGGACCGAGGTTCTGGTACCCGCGCCGCTCGTGGACTATCCGGACGCCTCGCCCGAGGCACGGCACTTCGACCCGACTCCGTCCGGAGCGGCCTCCGGCCACGGCTACGCCATGGCGCTGCGCGCCGGTCTGATGGAAGTCATCGAGCGCGATGCCTTCCTCATCGCATGGGAAGAGCGACTGCGGCTGGCGCGAGTGACGCCGTTCTCGCTCACCACGGACGACGCCGCCGCTGGGCTCGGCGGGAAGCAGAACAGCAAGCGCCGCAACCTCGCGGCCCTGTGGCAGAAGACCGAGCAGGCGGGACTCGAACCGGTCCTGGCGGACATGCCCACCGCGGTGCCGGGCGTCGTCTGCACCATCGCCGCGATCATCGACGAGACCGGGGCCGGTCCGTTGGCGACGGTGGGGTGCAACGCCTCGGACGACCCTTGGTGGAGCATGCTCGGGGCACTGCAGGAAGCCCTCCAGGTCCGCTCGGTGATCCTCAACTCCTGGGACGAGCACGGCTTCGGCGAAGCGCCGACGCGGATCGACAACGACGACGACCGACTGCGGCATCTGGCCTCCCGTGAGGGCTACGAGCGAGTCCGCGAGTGGGTCGACGGCTTCATCCGGGAGACCCCGCACCGGACCTGGAGCGAGGTGCCGACCGACGCGGTCGTACGGAGCCTGGTCGCCGACGGTGCGGATCCGCTCGCGATCGACCTCACCCAACGGCTCCCCGTCGGGCTGCGCGAGATGGGGTGGGCCGCGGTCAAGGTCATACCGGTCGGATACCAACCCCTGCGGCTGGTCGAGGGCCACGACTTCAGCTGGCACACCGGCCGGCTGCGGACCGCCCAGGCCCGCACCGGCCGTCGCACGGGGCCCGTCTCCGCCTTCTCCGACAGGCCGCACCCCTTGCCGTGAGACGCCACCGGTCCCGGGCCTGCTCCAGGTGCCGGCCCCGGTGTCGCTGTCGGCACAAGCTCCCCTCTCGTCCGTCCCTCACAGCCGGAGTCATCGTGAAAGCTCTCGTCCTCGCGGGCGGCAGTGGGACAAGGCTGCGGCCCCTCACCCACACCGCGGCGAAGCAACTCATTCCGGTCGCCAACAAGCCGGTGCTCTTCTACGTCCTGGAGGACATCGCCGCGGCCGGTATCACGGAGGTGGGCATCATCGTGGGCGCCACCGCCCCCGAGATCCGGGCCGCCGTCGGCGACGGCGGCCGGTTCGGACTGCAGGTCGACTACATTCCGCAGTCGGCTCCGCTCGGCCTCGCCCACGCTGTACTGACAGCCCGGGACTGGCTGGGCGACGACGACTTCGTGATGTATCTCGGGGACAACTTCATCGCCGGAGGCATCACACGGATCGTCGATGCATTCCGCCGTGAGCGGCCCGATGCCCACATCCTGCTGACCCAGGTGCCCGATCCGACCGCCTTCGGCGTCGCCGAACTGGGCGCCGACGGACGGGTGCTGGCCCTCGAGGAGAAGCCCCGGCACCCCAAGAGCGACCTGGCCCTGGTCGGCGTCTACCTCTTCACCCGTACCGTCCACGAGGCCGTACGCGCCGTCACACCGTCCGCCCGCGGCGAACTCGAGATCACCGACGCTCTCCAATGGCTGATCGACACGGGCCGCGACGTCCGCTCCACCCGGATCACCGGCTACTGGAAGGACACCGGCAACGTCGCCGACATGCTGGAGGTCAACCGATCCGTCCTGGACACCTTCGTCACCCGCGTCGAAGGTACGGTCGACGCGGCCTCGGAGCTGATCGGTCAGGTCGTCGTGGAGCCGGGCGCGCGGATCATCCGGTCCCGGATCACGGGCCCCACCGTGATCGGCGCCGACAGCACGGTCACCGGGTCGCTCATCGGCCCGTACGCCTCCATCGCGTCGGGCTGCTCGGTGCTCGACAGCGAGATCGCACACTCGATCGTGCTGGACGGCGCGCGCATCGACGGTGTGCGCCGGGTCGAAGCGTCCCTCATCGGCCGTGAGGCCGTGGTCACCCCCGCCCTCGCCGCGCACCGGCTGGTGATCGGCGATCACAGCAAGGTCGAGATCCTCGCATGACTCCCACGAAGGTCCTGGTCACCGGTGGTGCCGGGTTCATCGGCTCGGCCTACGTCCGGATGCTGCTGGCCCCCTGGGCGCGGGCGGCCACCACCGGATCGCAGGGCCCCGGGGTCACCGTCACCGTCCTCGACAAACTCACCTACGCGGGCAGCCTCACCAACCTCGCGGTCGTCCGGACTGACCCGCGCTTCTCCTTCGTACGGGGTGACATCTGCGATCCGGAGCTGGTGGGCCAACTGATGGCCGACCACGACGAGGTGGTGAACTTCGCCGCGGAATCCCACGTCGACCGGTCCATCGCCTCGGGTTCCCACTTCGTCAGGACGAATACGCTCGGCACCCAGGTACTGCTCGAAGCAGCCGTACGGCACCGGGTCACCACCTTCGTCCAGGTCTCCACCGACGAGGTGTACGGCTCGATCGCCCACGGCTCCTGGGACGAGGCGGAACCGCTCGCCCCCACCTCGCCGTACGCGGCGTCCAAGGCCTCCGCCGACCTCGTCGCCTCCGCCTACCACCGCACCCACGGCCTGGACGTCCGTATCACGCGTTGCTCGAACAATTACGGCGCACACCAGCATCCGGAGAAGGTCATCCCCCGCTTCGCGACCAACCTGCTGGACGGCCTGACGGTCCCGCTGTACGGAGACGGCGCGAACGTACGGGACTGGCTCCACGTGGAAGACCACTGCCGAGGCATCGAACTCGTCCGCGCCCAGGGCCGCCCGGGCCGCACCTACAACATCGGCGGCGGAACCGAGCTCACCAACAAGGAGCTCACGGGCCTGTTGCTGGAAGCCTGTGGCGCGGGATGGGAGCGGGTGGTCCACGTCGAGGACCGCAAGGGGCACGACCTGCGGTACTCCGTCGACTGGACGCGCGCCCGCGAGGAACTGGGTTACCGCCCCCGCCACGACTTCGAGCGAGGCCTCGCGGCGACGGTCGACTGGTACCGCGCGCACCGCGACTGGTGGGAGCCACTCCGGACCCCTGTGCGGTGATCAAATGCGGGCAACTGGGGTCCCTGGGACGGGCTTCCTCAGTTCTTCCTCAACAATGTGGCACCCCTCCCTCCACAACTTCTTTGCCGAAGCTTTATGTGTTAGCTTCCTCGTTGCTGATCAAGGGTTCTCGTGGGCGGGGGAGAGCAACTGGGCTTGACTCGCCCGGATTCCTGCCGCTCTGTGCATCAGAATTACGGGGTACGGGGAAGCATGGAACGAATATCTCTCATCATCAATTCTCCCGCGTTGCGACGCCGGATAACCGAGGTGCTGACCGGCCCCGGGTGGCTCGTCTCCGGGTACGGAATGGGAAGGGCCGTCGCGTACTCGTCCACACCGGCGGACATCGTCGTGGTGGAGGCCTGCGCGCTGAAGGCTGACCCGTCGCTCGCCCACCAAGGCGCTCGGCTCATCGTCCTGGTCTCGGGCCAGGACGATTCCTTCTGGCCGTCGTCAGCCCACGCCCGGCTGGCCGGCATCATCGACCGTGACGATCCCGACCACGGCTACATAGCCGCAGTTCGCGAGGTGTTGAGCGGGCGAGGCTGGGTCTCTCCCGAGCTCGTCCCCACGCTGCTCTCGGGCCGTATGGGCCACCTCCGGCCGACCCCGCCGCCCGCCTCGGAGGTCAACCGGCTCACCGACAGGGAGAGAGGGGTGGCCCGGCTGGTGGCCGAGGGCTTCTCCAACTCGGAGATCGCTGAGCAGCTCACCATCGAGCGCAGCACGGTCAAGTTCCATGTGTCGAATGTGCTACGCAAACTCCGCTGCCGTGACCGCGCACAGGTGGCGGCTCTATGGCATTCGCACGCGCCCTCGGTCAGCTTCGTGGCCTGACAGGTCCGGGTTCCGCTCCGGCATCCGGGGCGGAACTTGGGGACGCCGGGATATCCGCAGCCTCTGCAATGCCAGTTGATGTATATCTGTTACGGGTAAGCAGTCTTGGCTGTAGGTCTCTGCATGGCAGCGGATATCAGAACATGCTCATCGCCACGAACACCTTGTCTCGCATATGACACACCGTCGGTCGAAGCCTCCTATGGATTGCGTGGCCATTCCGGAGTCGGTTCGACCGGGCATCCGACCGGGAGTTCCGAACGCGAGCTTGCGCCCGGCACCGGCGCCGACAGCTCCTCGGTGAGGACGCGAAACAAGAGCCGCCTGGTGCTGGTCGCGAAATGCCATAACGAGCTGCCTTCCGCCACGAGTTCGGCGATCACCTCACGTGCGTCTCTCCTTGCCTGGCGGCCCGGCGTGGTCCGGTCGGCGAGAGCTCAATGGTTGTCATCGCGCCGGGTGACGTGGAACTCGAAGGGAACAGTTCCGGGATCCAGTGCGGTCACTCCGCCATCCACGGTCAGGACGGCTCCGTTGACGAAGGACGCGGCCGAGGACAGCAGCCAGGAAATTGCCTCGGCAACCTCACGAGGGTCTCCGGGGCGCTGTGCCGGCAGCAGCCTCGTGGCTTCTTCGTATGCGTCGTCGACGTCGTCGATGGTCGGTCCGGCGTCGTCCGCGAACCGTGTCATGCGGCGGTCGGCCATCTCCGTACGTATCCAACTGGGGCAGACCACGTTGGCCCGCAAGCCTTGCGGCCCGTAGTCCACGCAAAGCGACCGGCACAACTGCAGCAATGCCGCTTTGGAGGTGGCGTACGCGGCATTGCCCACTCCGTTTCGGAGGGCGGAAACCGAGGAAACCGCGACGACGGAGCCATGGGCCCGGAGCAGGTGGGGCAATGCTGCCCGCATCAAGAGGAAAGGGCCGGTCACGTTGGTGCGGAGTACCAGATCCCAGTCCTCGTTCGACAGGTCTCCGACGCCTCCGCCGCGTCCCACTCCTGCATTGAGGACCAATCCATCAAGTCGGCCGAATCGCGCCATGGTGGTTTCGACGAGACGGTGAACGGCGTCCGGGTCGGCGGTGTCGGCCGGACAGGCCAGAGCTCCGGTTTCCGCGGCTATGCGGTGCAACGGTTCCGGGCGTCCGGAGACGACGACGTCGTGGCCGGACGCCCGGAGCAGCCGCGCCGTCGCCGCACCGATTCCGGTTCCTCCCCCCGTCACGACCACAACGCGCTGATCCGTCATATGAGTTCGCCTTCCTGTCGCTGCCCGGCTCGGGTGAATCGATCCTACGTGGCAGCATTCGAAGGACCGCGGCCCTGCCGAGGGTGCTCGAAGGCCCCCCACGCAGTCGGTGTGGGAACCGCGGTGCCACTCTCCGAACCAATGGAGATGGTGGTGCCGCCCAGGCGGACGTTGAATTCGGAGAGCACCACCCGGACACCTGGCGCGGGTCATGATGTGCGAGCCGCGGCCGGATTGAGCGGGGCGGAGACTGCCCGGGGAGCCGGTCGTGGCAGCCGGTTCTGCCCCGAGCTGGAGGGAAGGTTCGATGAAGGGAAGGTTCGTGGAATCGAAACCGGACGAGGCTGAGCCGCAGCCCTTACATCTGACGTCCCGCCCATCTCGGCGGCCGGCAGTGGGCAGTTGTCGTGACGGACGGGGGAGGCGCAGACGTCAGGACCCTGCACACCACCTGTCCATCGCGGCAGATGACCGCATATCGACCGCCCCCGGTGGCCGCGTGGCCGGCAGGCCGGTGCCCGCGGTGCTGCCTCCCTCGCTGGGCGCCGGGCTCGGGTTCGTCGCGGCCCTCGCCGCGCTCGTGGTCGTCGTGCTCGGGGTCCTGTACGCCGGCCACAGCGAGCCCGGCCGCGTGGACATGCGGATCCAGTCGGCGGTGGGCGATGTGCGGTCGCCGTGGCGGGAAGTCGCCCTGGCCATCGACTTCTTGGGCGAGCCCGCCGGAGCGGCGATGCTGGTCGTGGCCGCCCTGACGGGCTGCCTGCTGCTCCGGCGTCCTCGCGCGGCGGTGTTCCTCGTTGCCGGCGCCGGCACGACCGTGGCGACGACCACGCTCCTCAAGCCTCTGGTGGGACGCACCATCCACGGCGCCGACAATCTGTCCTACCCGAGCGGGCACACCGCCTTCTTCACCGCGCTCGCCCTTGTGGCGGCACTGCTCGCGACCGGCCGGCTCGGACTCGGCAGGACAGCCCGCACGCTGACAGTGCTCACCGCGGCGCTGGTTGCCGGTGTCGCCATGGGCTGGGCGCAGGTCGCCCTGGGCGCGCACTACCCGACCGACGTCATCGGCGGCTGGTGCACCGCGCTGGCGGTGATCCCGGCGACCGCGTGGCCGGCGGACCGGATCGCCGGCGACGGCCGGTGGCGCCGTCGCTGACGTCACGTCATGCCAGGCGGCGGAACACGGGTTTCACCGGTCGTCCGCCCAGCCAGGACGTGGGATCACCCACGTCAAGTGCCTTGCGGTACACCGCACAAGCCTGGGCCACCGCGTCGACGGTGTGATCGATGTCGGCGTCGCTGAGCGCGCTGCTCACCACGAACGACGGGGCCAGCACCCCGCCCGCGAGAAGACGGCGCAGGAAGAGGGTGCGGTACTGCTGCGACGGCTGCCCGTTCTCGTCGAGAGTGGCGAAGACCAGATTGCTGGCCCGGCCCCGGACGACGACATGGTCGCCGACGCCCATGCCGGTCGCGGCTTCGCGGACGCCGACGGCCAACCGTTCGCCGAGGGCGTGCAGTTGCGCGGTGATGCCCTCCTCGACGTAGGTGGTCTGCACGGCCATCGCGGCTGCCAGGGAGTGCGTCTCCGCGCCGTGCGTGGTGGACAGCAGGAACACCCGGTCATCCAAGTGCCGCAGCCCGCCCCGCTCCATCAGCTCGCGGCATCCGGCCAGTGCGGAGATGGCGAATCCGTTGCCCAGCGCCTTGCCGAAGGTGGAGAGGTCCGGGACGACGCCGTACAGGCCCTGGGCGCCCGCCTCGGACCAGCGGAAGCCGCTGATCATCTCGTCGAAGACCAGTACGCAGCCGTGCCGGTCGGCCAGTTCGCGCAGGCCGGTCAGATAGCCGGGCGGCGGCTCGGTGTGGCCGGCGGGTTCGAGGATCAGACAGGCGACCTCGTCCTGATACCGGGTGAGCAGCTCCTCCGCCGCGGCGAGGTCCCCGTAGGGGAACGCCACGGTGAGGTCGGTGATCGCCGACGGAATACCGGCGGACATCGGTGTGGAGCCGATGAACCAGTCGTCGACGGAGAAGAACGGCTGGTCGCCGCAGATGGCCACCCGCGGGCGCCCGGTGGCGGCGCGGGCGAGGCGTACCGCGGCTGTGGTGGCGTCGGAGCCGTTCTTCGCGAACTTCACCATCTCGGCGGTCGGCACCGTGGCCAGGAAGCGTTCCGCGGCTTCGGCCTCCACGATCGACGGCCGGACGAAATTGCTGCCGCGGTCGATCTCCCTCCGCACTGCCTCGGTCACGCGCGGGTGGGCGTGACCGAGGCTGACCGACCGCAGGCCGGAGCCGTACTCGATGTAGCGGTTGCCGTCGACGTCCCACACATGGGCACCGCGGCCGTGGCTGATGACGGGGGCCAGGTTCTCGGGGTACTGGTCGTCGCCCTTGGCGTAGGTGTGCGCACCGCCGGGGATCATGGCGTGCAGGCGTTCGTTCGCCGCCTGTGACCGGGGCAGTTGGAACTCTTCGGTGTCCACGCCGACCTCAACTCTCTCTGTTCTTCAGGACCTCGGCGAGACCCGGCGCCTCCCGGTCCCGCTGGGACATCGATGTGACCGGCAGGGGCCAGGGGATGGCGAGCTCCGGGTCGTCGAAGGCGATCGTCACGTCCTCTGCCGGATCGTGGGGGCGGTCGATCCGGTACGAGGTGTCGGCGGTTTCGGTCAGCGCCTGGAAGCCGTGCGCGCACCCCGCCGGGATGTACAGGGTCGTCTGCGTATCGCCGGACAGCTCGAAGGAGGTGTGGTTGCGGTAGGTCGGCGAGTCCGGCCGCAGATCCACGACGACGTCGAAGATCTGCCCGTACGAGCACCGCACCAGCTTGGCCTCGCCGGCGCCTGAGCGCAGGTGCAGACCGCGCAGCACGCCTCGGACCGAGCGGGACACGCTGTCCTGGACGAAGGCGTTCGGATCGAGGCCCACCGAGCGGACCACGTCGGCGTCGAAGGTGCGGCAGAAGAAGCCGCGTTCGTCGGCGTAAGACATCGGCTCGAAGAGGTACGCGCCCGCGATCGCCGGGACTTCGGTCGCCTTCATGGTGTCTCCTGCCGGGTGCGGGCGTGTCCGTGGCCGGTCGCCGGGAACAGGGCGGCGGTCAACGCGATGAACTGGTCCTCGAGTTGGCGGGCGGCGACCAGGTTCCGCTCGGCGAGGATGTGCCGCAGCTCCGCCGATTGCTTCTCCAGCTCCCGGAACTGCTCCAGCAGCCGGTCGGCGTCCACCTCGCGGGCCTGGTGGCAGTACGCGTCCAACCCCATCCGATCCATGAGCGCGTCGCTCTTCGCCGCATAACTCAGCGCGAGCGTCGGGGTGCCGACCTTCAGCGCGCAGATCAGGTTGTGGTACCGGGTGGCCACGACGGTCTCGGCAGCCGCCATCTCCTTCATCAGGTCCGCCAGCGTGGCCGCCTCGGCAGCGGTGACCAGCGGTGAGTCCACCGCGTCGAGGATCGCGGCGACCACCGGCGCATCGCACGCGTCGCCGGTCAGCAGCCGGACCGGCCTGCCGTCCTCGGCCAGCGCGCGGACGAACCGGGTCGTTCCGTCGAGGTAGCTCCGGTGGATCTCCTCGGACCGGGCGCGGTCGTCGTTGCTCCCGTGGAAATCCATGACGCCGACGCATACCGGGCCCGGCGGGACCGAGAGCCCGTCGGGACCGCCTGCCGGCGGTGTCGGCAGGGCGAAGGCGAGGTCCGGGTAGATCTCGTCGCGCGCGGTGTCCACGCCCATCGCCCGCATCGCGTCGCGGGACTGGGTGTCCCGGTACGACCGGTACGTGGCCAGCCGTGCCGACCGGCGAACCAGGGCCCGGGTCGGCCGGTCGGCGATCGCGGTGGCGCCGACGCCGACCAGCGCGACCCGGGTGCGGAACAGCCGGCCGGTCGCGCAGAGCAGGAACAGCGAGTACGGGAAGCCCCACGGCCGCAGCGGCAGTGTGGCCTCCAGGACGCCCATGCCCGGCACGATCACCACGTCGTGCCGGCGCACCCACGCGGCGGTGCGGAACGCGTCGACGAGCTTGCCCAGAGCCTTGCCCGCGATCGCGCCCGCACGCGACGCGGTCCGGTACTCCCCGCGGTACCAGTGCAGCCGTGTCGCGGGGATCCCGTACCGGGCCGCCACGACCTCGGGCCCGCCGCACAGCGCGTCCACGACCGCCTCCGGGTGCTCGGCGCGGAGGTACCCGAGCACGGCCTCGAGCGACCCGTCGTTGCCGAGGTTGCCGGAGCCGAGCAGTCCGAACACCCCGACACGCACCGGGGTTTCGTCCACGGACGTCACGCCTGCCTCCGCTCACGCCCGGCGACGAGGGCGTCGACGGAGACGGTGAGCCGGCCCGGGTCGACCGGGGCGCGGTCCTCGACCCGCTCGCCGGCGCCCGGCCGGACCCGGCTGGTCGCCCACGCGGCCAGATGGCGGAAGCACGCGCGACGGTCGGCCGGGGACAACGGGGCCCGCCGGATCGCCGCGACGAAGCCCCAGACGTACTCGGCGAGCAGCCGGGGCGTCGGGTGCAGCGCGCCCGCCCGCCGCGGGTCCAGATTGACGCACCGGGAGCGCTTGGACGGGTTCGCCCGCTCGGCGCGGGTGGGGTGGTCGCGGCGGAAGTACAGCAGCTCCGGCACCTGGTGGAAGGGCCCGTTCAGGACGATCTCGGCGACGAACGTCCGGTCCGCGTGGTGATAGCTGTTGTGCGGCCTCACGCGGCGCAGCATGTCGGCGCGCATCACCCCGTAGAAGTCGTCGCCACCGGGTTCGAACAGGAAACTGCGGAAGCGCTCGGGGGCGTGCGGCGAGGCGGTGGCGAGCCCGTACTCGTAGGGGACCTTCAGCTGTCCTTCGCCGTCGATGACCGCCTGGTCGGAGTGCGCGAGGATCACGTCCGGCCGCTCGTCCAGCGCCTCGACGCACCGCCCCAGCAGGTCCCGGGCGTAAAGGTCGTCGTGCGAGGCCCACTTGAACAACTCGCCGCGGCACTCGGTGAACACGTAGTTGTGGTTCGGAGCGGCGCCGATGTTCCGCAGCAGCCGGATGTACCGGATGCGCGAGTCCTGCGCGGCGTACGTGCGGCAGATGTCCTCGGTCCCGTCGGTCGAGGCGTTGTCGGAGATGACCAGCTCGAAGTCCTCGTAGGTCTGACCGAGCAGGGCGTCGAGCGATTCGGCGAGGTACTCCTCGCCGTTGTACACGGGCAGGCCGATGCTCAGCCTGGGTTGCGCGGTCATGGCGTCCTCGCTTCGGGGATGGTGTCCTGGTGGTGTTCGCGCAGGGCGGAGCGCAGCTGGAGCCACCACACGGCGGAGCCGGCGAGCGTCGCGGCGGCGACGCCCCAGGCCGAGCCGACCGTGCCGCCGAGGGCGGCTCCGCCCAGCCCGCCCGCCACGTAGCAGGCGGAGGCGAACAGTTGGCAGCGCAGGCTGCGCCGGGCCGCGGCGAGCGCGCGCAGCCCCGCCGCCGCGCCGGTGCCGAGCCCGGCCCATGCGACGCCGAGGGTGACCGGCACGATGAGCTGGGAGGCGGAGTGCCAGACGTCGCCGAGCACGAGTTCGCCGAGCCGGTCCGGCATCAGGAGCAGCGCTCCGCCCCAGAGCAGCGCGGCGATGGCTTGCCCGCCTCCCAGCAGGAGGCAGAACCTGCCGAGGCGGTGCGGGGACTGCCGCAGCACCCGTGCCGCCTCCGCGACCGTGACCAATGAGAGGCCCATCAGCACGGCGAGGAACGGGCCGAGGAGGAGTTCGGCGCCGCGGACCGCACCCACCGCGCCGACCCCGACGATCACGCCGAGCCCGTATGCGCGCAACTGGCCGGCGCCGCTGAGGCTGACGTTCTCGACGAGGTACCGGTAGCCGAGGTCGCGTTGCTCGCGGAGCCACGCGCGTGCCTGGGTCGTCCGGGGCCGGATGCCGGACTGGATGTATCCGTACCCCGCGGCCACTGTGGCGGACGCGCCCCAGGCGAGCACGAAGGCGGCCACGCTGCCCGCGTGGGCCGCCACGACCAGGGCCGGGACGAGCGCGATGCCCCACACGAGGTCGTTGACGAACGCCTTCCGCCCGAGGCCCGCGGCGAAGAACGAGTACCGCCAGGCGTCCTGGAGCAGCAGCCCCGGCAGCATGACGCCGAGACACGCGAACGCGGGTCCCACACTGCCGCCGAGAGCGACGCCGATCACCAGGCACATCGCACCGATGGCGCCGCCGACGACGAGCGCGGTACCCGACGACCGGGCAACGGCCCCGCGCCAGGATGCCTCCGACACGCCGCTGAAGCGCACCACGAGCGGATCGGTGGCAAGGCCGCGGGAGACGTTGAGCACCACGCCGTACGTCACCCAGGCGAGGCTGAACACGCCGAACGCTGTCACGCCCAGCGAGCGAGCCACGTAGACGCCCACCGCGAAGTTGCTGATGCTGGAGGCCGCCTGGTCGGCCAGTCCCCAGGACAGCCGCCCGGCGAAGGCACGCCGGGCGGATCCGGCTGCTGCCGTCGCCTTCTCCTCCTCGATGGCCATCCGCGTCATGCCTTGATCAGACCGGCGCCGTGCAGGGCGTCGGCCGCGGCCGCGACGGTGTCGAACGGCAGCCCGGACCGCTCGGCGACATCCAGCAGACTGTGCTCGCCGTCGGAGAGGCTGAGGACCCAGAGCATGGCCATCTGGGCCTGCTGCGCGTCGCTGCGGCCGCCGAGCGAGTCGTACAGCCCGCGCCGCCCCAACTGCGGCTCCCCGTAAGGGCTCAGGTTGAGATACCGCCGGTTGCGGTCCAGCAGGGCGAACGCCTCGCGGCAGACGGCGAGCGTGTCCGCCATGGCCGCGGGGGAGACGAAGTCCGGGTTGTCCGCCGAGGTGTGGTACTCGGGGTAGCCGGCGTACGGGGTGCGGCTGAGCGAACCCACGCCGAGATCGAACCCGGGTGAGCAGTACTGCCGCTCGTCGTAGCCGTACGGGGTGAACTCGTTGACGTGGTGCGGGCGTTCGGAGGCGGCGAGAACGTGTCGCATGACCTTGTCGATCTCCGCGTCGCCGCGTCTGCTCTGTTTGTACGTCAGTGAACCCGAGTCGCCGGCGCAGGCCAGCACCAGCCCGTGCTTGACGCTCTCCACCCGCTCCGCGTTGCGGGCCAGCCAGGTGATCGCCCCGATGGTGCCGGGCGCGTAGATGAACCGGTAGGTGTAGTACGGCGTTTCCTGGGCCAGTGCCCGGGCCAGGTACGTCGCCACCGCGATGCCCGCCAGATTGTCGTTGGCCAGCGACGGGTGGCAGACGTGGCAGGAGACGATCACCTCGTCGGGGACCTGACCGGGGATCACATGCTCGGCGTAGGTGAGGTGGCCGTCCGCGAGGGTGGAGTCGATACGTACCTCGTAGTCGCCGTCCGGCAGTGCGTCCAGGGTCTCCTGCGACAGGCAGAATCCCCACTCCGGCTTGTAGTAGCTCGTGCGGTACGGCACCCAGCTCGGGTGGTCCGGCAGGGTGTGCAGGTGCGCGCGCAGCTCGGAGAGCGGCATGGTGCGCGACACCGGCACGCTGTAGCCGAGCACGTGCAGGCTGGACGCGGCGAAGTCGACGACCCGGTTGCCGGCGGCGTCGGCGATGTACGCGTCCCGGATGTTCCACTCCTGGGGCACCGTCCAGTCGAGTACCGGTGTCCCGGTCGGCACCTCGTGCACCTGGAGCGGGACGTACTCGCCGACGATGTCCAGGGTGGCGCGCACTCCGTCGCCGGTGATGCTCCGGCAGAGCGGGTAGAGCCGCTCCACCAGTGTGTGCATGTCTTCGCCGGCAGAGGTCATCGGCGCCACCGCAGGGTGTCGTCGACGGCGCCGGCCTCGGACGCCTCGCGCAGCACGGCGAGGCGGGTGAAGCGCTGCTCGAAGTCCTCCCGCGTGAGCCCGTGTTTCCGGTAGGCGTCGGCGAGTTCGAGCGCGCCCTGCTTGACCGTCCACTCGCAGTCGAAGCCGGGTATCGCGGCGCGGAACCGGGAGAAGTCCACGCGGTACGAGCGCGGATCGGCGCCGTTCTCCCCGGTGATCTTCACCTGTGCGCCGGAGACCGCCTCGGCGACCTGATCGGCGATCTCGGCGACCGTGACGTTGTTGACCTCGCTGCCGATGTTGAACGCCCGGTCGTGCACCGCCTCGCGCGGCGCGGTCAGCGCGGCCGCGAAGGCCCGTGCGATGTCGGCGGCGTGGACCAGCGGACGCCAGGGGGTGCCGTCGGAGAGCACCAGCACCTGGCCGGACAGGAGTGCGTGGCCCACCAGGTTGTTGAGCACGATGTCGGCGCGCAGCCGGGGTGAGAAGCCGAAGGCGGTGGCGTTGCGCATGTACACCGGGCTGAACTCGGCGTCGGCCAGCGCGTGCAGATCGTCCTCGACCCGCACCTTCGACTCCGCGTACGGCGTCACCGGGCGCAGCGGGGCGTCCTCGGTCACCAGGTCGTCACCGCCGGAGGCGCCGTACACCGAGCAGGTCGACGCGTACAGGAAGCGCCGGGCTCCGGCGTCGCGGGCCAGCCGCGCCAGGTGTACGGACGCGTGGTGGTTGATGTCGTAGGTGAGCTCCGGCGCCAGCGATCCCAACGGGTCGTTGGACAGGGCGGCCAGGTGGATCACGGCGTCCACCCCGGCCACGTGGTCGGCGGTGACGTCGCGCAGGTCCACCCGGTGAGCCGTCAGGTCCGCGGGCGGCGGGCCCAGCACGCAGTCGGCGAACAGGCCGGCGTCGAGCCCGACGACCTCGTGCCCGGCGGCCGTGAGCACCGGAGCCATGACGGTGCCCAGATAGCCCTGGTGTCCGGTCAGAAGTACGCGCAAGGTTCATTCCCCCAGGTCGAGAGTGAGTTTGGTGACGGCGAAGGCCTCGGCGTAGCGCGCCTGGCATTCGATACCGCGGATCCGGGCCAGCCCGAGGAAGGCCTCCCGGTCGTACCAGGGCCGGTGCCGCTGCGAGGGGTAGTGCTCCTGCAGCAGTCGCACCTTCTGTTCGGCGATCTCCGGTGACAGCGGCTGGTACGCCGACGGACGGCCGAGGTCGCCGTCCCACTTGACGATCTCGTAGCCGAGGACGAGGTGGTCGCGGAACGCGGTGGGTATCAGCTGCGCCAGGCCGCGGTGATCCTGGTGCGCGTCATCGGTGCGCGGGGCCAGGATCAGATCCGGCTCGGCCTGTCCGCGCAGCTCCTCG
Organism: Streptomyces sp. NBC_00306; assembly: GCF_036169555.1. GTDB lineage: Bacteria > Actinomycetota > Actinomycetes > Streptomycetales > Streptomycetaceae > Streptomyces > Streptomyces achmelvichensis. The sequence continues at coordinate 6,176,395 of NZ_CP108032.1, forward strand.
ACCGCCGACTTGGCCTCTTCCCAGTACGCGGGCAGCCGGCCGTCCGGCAGCTTGTGCACGGTGAGCCGCAGGTCGGCGCCCGGGCAGAAGGCGGTCAGCGCGGCCTGCTCCTCCTGCTCCCGGTCACTGCCACCGCCGGAGAGCACCAGCGCGTCGACGCGGATGCCCGGGCGCGCGAGGCACAGCGTCAGCAGCGTGCCGCCGGCGCCGATGGCGATGTCGTCGCAGTGCGCGCCCACCGCGACGATCCGGTCCAGGCGTCCGGCGCCGAGCCGGATCATACGGTCCTCACCCCGGCCTTGGCCCCCGCGCCGTCCCGTTCCCACACGGCCCACGGGCGGTCGCCCCGGGCGTAGGCGGCGTCGAGCGCGGCCCGCTCCTTCACGGTGTCGGTCGGTTTCCAGAAGCCGCGGTGCTGGTGCGCCACCAACCGTCCGCGCTTGGCCAGTTGGGAGCAGCCGTCGGCGACCAGGTCCCCGTCCTCCGGGATGTGGTCGAAGATCTCCTGGCGGAGCACGAAGTAGCCGCCGTTCTCCCACAGCGGCAGCTCGCTCACCGCGGTGATGCCTCCCACCAGGCCGTCCTCGCCCAGGTCCACGCAGTGGAAGGACGACTGCGGCGGCACCACCATCATCGACGCACCGGCGTCGCGCGCGGCGAAGCGGTCGATCATCTCCGGCAGCGGGGCGTCGGTGAGCACGTCGGCGTAGTTGGCGAGGAACATCTCGTCGCCGTCCAGGTGGTGTCGCACCCGGCGCAGCCGCTCCCCGATCGGTGACTCGACTCCGGTCTGCGCGAACGTGATCGTCCAGTCCGAGATGTCGGTGGACAGCAGCTCGGTCCGACCCCTTCTCAGCACGAAGTCGTTGGACGTCGTCTCCTCGTAGTTGAGGAAGAAGTTCTTGATGTGGTGGGCGCCGTACCCGAGGCACAGGATGAACTCCGTGTGCCCGAAGTGCGCGTAGTAGCGCATGACGTGCCAGATCAGCGGCCGCGGGCCGACCATCGCCATCGGCTTGGGCACGTCGTCGGGGGTTCCGTTGCGCATCCGCATCCCGTAACCGCCGCAGAACAGGACGACCTTCACGACGTGACCTCGACAATGCTCAGTTCCGGGATGGGGAAGACCAGCCGGCCGCCCCAGTCACCGATGAAGGACAGTTGCTCGACCAGCTCGGCCCGCAGGTTCCACGGGAGGACGAGGACGTAGTCCGGCCGGTCGACGGCTATCCGCTCGGGCGGCAGGATCGGGACGCGGGTCCCCGGGGTGTACCTGCCGTGCTTGTAGGGGTTGCGGTCGACCGTGTACGGGAGCAGGTCGGGCCGGATGCCGCAGTGGTTGAGCAGGGTGTTGCCCTTGCCCGGCGCGCCGTAGCCGACGACCGTCTCGCCGCGGTCGGCCGCTTCGATGAGGAACCGCAGGAGGTCCCGGCGCACCTTGGCCACACGGGCGGAGAACTCGGTGTACCCGGACAGCTCCTGGAGTCCGGCGGCCTTCTCCCGGGCCAGCACGTCGGCCACCCGTCCGCTCGGCTCGCCGGCCGCCTCGGCCGGCCGGGCCCACAGCCGGATGGAGCCGCCGTGCGTGGGCAGCAACTCGACGTCCACGAGCGCGAGTCCGCCGCCGGCCAGTGCCCGGATCGCGGATGCGACCGTGTAGTACTGGAAGTGCTCGTGGTAGATCGTGTCGTACTGGTTGTCCTCGATCAGGGTGAGCAGGTGCTGCACCTCGATGGAGACCCAGCCGTCGTCGGCGACCAGGGCACGCAGCCCCTCGGTGAACCCGACCACGTCGGGGATGTGCGCGTACACGTTGTTGGCCACGACCAGGTCCGCCGGACCGTGCTCCTTACGGACGGCGGCGGCGGTGGCCGGGTCCAGGAACTCCGTGAGCGTCGGCACCCCCGCGTCCCGCGCCGCCTTGCCGACGTTCACCGACGGCTCGATACCGAGGCAGCGGATCCCGCGGTCCACCACATGCCTCAGCAGGTACCCGTCGTTGCTCGCGACCTCGACCACGAAGGCGTCGGTGCCCAGCCCCAGCCGCTCCACGGCGTCGGCGACGAACGTCCGCGCGTGCTCCACCCAGGAGGTCGAGAAGGAGGAGAAGTACGCGTACTCGCTGAACGTCTCCTCCGGCGTGATCAGCGGCGGGAGCTGCGCCAGCCAGCAGTCGGTGCAGACTCGCAGGTGCAGCGGGTACGCCGGCTCCGGCCGGTCGAGTTGGTCCGCGGCGAGAAAGCTCTCACATGGCGGCGTCGCCCCAAGGTCGACGACGCTCGCCATCGCTTCCGAGCCGCAGAGTCGGCATCGTGTCATCTGCTGTCCCCATCCCCCCTGCTCGCGCGGACGGTTCCGCCGCGAGCCAGTGCTGACCGTCCCGCGATCGCGGTGCGGTACTCCTCCAGCAGGCGCTCCAGGCCGACGGCCGGGCTGAACCCCTGCTCGTACCGGCGCCTGGCCGCCTGACCCATGTCCCGGTTGCCGGCCGGCTCGGCCGCGATCCGGCGTATGCAGGACGCGAGCGAGGCCACCTCGCCCGGCCGGTGCAGCAGCCCGGTCACGCCGTCCTCGACCAGTTCGACGAAGGCGCCGTGACCGGCGGCGACGATCGGGACGCCGGCCGCCATCGCCTCGACGACCACGAGGCCGAACGCCTCGAGCCATGTCGAGGGAGCCACCACCGCGACCGATCGCGCGATGGCCTGCCTGCACTGGTCCGTGTCGTACAGGCCGACATAGCGCACGTCGTCGCGGCCCGCCGCCCAGGCGGTGACCTCGTGCTCCAGCGGTCCCGTGCCGGCGATCACGAGCGGCACGCCCACACCGCCGCTCGCTGCGATCTTGTCCCACGCGGCCATGAGCAGCCGTACGCCCTTGGCCTCCGCGAGGCGGCCCAGATAGAGCAGATGCTCGCCCGCGCCGGATCGGCGGGCATCCGTGTCGGGCACGAAGTTGTGCTTCACCGCCAGCCGTTCGGCCGGCATGCCGGACCGCACCAGGACATCGCGCTGCGCCGCGGAGATGCAGAGGAACCGCTCCACGCCGGACCACCACCGCCGCCGGTTGACCCTCAGGCTGACGGCGAGCGGCACCGTCGCGAGGCGGGAGTTCCGGTAGCAGCCGTGCCGGACGGCGGGCAGCGCCGTCGCCGACCCGACGCACTCGGTGCACGGCCGGCCGTCCCGCTGCAGCGTGCCGGGCGGGCAGACCTGGGTGTAGTTGTGCAGGGTGGCGACGGCGGGCACGTCGGCGTCGGCGCAGGCAGCCAGCACCGCGGGCGACAGGAGCGGGAAGACGTTGTGGATGTGCACCACGTCCGGCCGCTCGGTGTGCAGCCGGGCGGCGAGCTCCGCGCGGACGGCCGGGTTCCACGGCACGAGCAGCGGCACCGCGGCCTTGCTGAGCAGAGAACGGGCGGCGATGTCGTCGCTGCGCCGCTCGAAGACCGTGACCCGGTGGCCGGCCGCGCGCAGCAGCTCCGCCTCCTGGTCGACGACCTTGTTCTCCCCGCTCGGCTGCGCCGAGGCGTAGCGGTTGTGCACCACGAGGATGTGCATGGTCAGGCCACCTCCGATCTTCGGGCCCATCGCGGAATACGTCGTCGGGGTACGTCGGGTGTGGCGAGGGGGGCGGCCGTGGCGGGTGCCGCCAGCAGCGAGGCGGCCAGGGCCAGATGCAGCAGATACGGCGAGGCGTCGCCGAGGCCGGCCTCGGTGTACGACGCGATCGCGCAGTAGCTGATCAGGAAGATCGCACAGGCCCTCGGCAGCGACGGCGGCCTCAGCAACGCGACGCCGCCCAGCACGATGATGATCGCCGCTACCAGGGTGACGCCGGTCAGACCCTGCTCGTGGTAGACGGCCAGCCAGCTGTTGTCGATGGGCAGTCCTCCGAACGACTTGTCGCCCAGGCCCATACCGAGCCACTCGTCCGCGGTCGTGCGGGGCGCTGCCAGCAGGGCGTCCCAGACCTTGGCCCGACCGGTGAGGCTGGTGAAGTTCTCCTGGCTCTGTCCGCGCAGGAACCACTCCCGCAGCGCGGAGCCGAATGCCACCGCGGCCACCGCGGCGCAGGCCACCGCCCAGGTGAAGAACCGGCGGGCCGCCGTGCTGGTCAGGAAGAGCGAGCCGATCGCCAGAGCCAGCCCGATGAACAGGCCGAGCGTGGCCGTCCGGGTATGGGTCAGAGCGAGCAGGACGAGGGACGGCACGATGACCACCGCGGCGCTGACCCGGTCGGTCCGCCGGCCCAGTACGAGCAGCACGGTGAGCCCGATGATCACGGCGGCGTACTGTCCGATCTGCGGCGGGGTGAGGGGCCACAACGCGCCGACCAGCCGCCCGCCGTAGAGCTCGGGCATGGCCGCGCCCGGCGAGACGACCAGGCCGGCGGCCACCGACCCGAGCACCGCGAAGTACATCCGGATGTGGTGCCGGACGAAGGTGAGGCCGCCGTTCCACCAGCGGCTGAGCAGCCACAGCGTGCCGATGAAGAGAGCCAGCCGGGCGCAGCGGAACAGTGCGCCGAACCCGGACTCCAGGTCCGCGCTGGAGATCACGCTCGGCACCAGCAGCAGGGTGAGCAGGAAGACGAAGGCGCTGGGCCGGATGCGTAGTTGGAGGTTGATCGCGAGCGCCAGCGCGAACGCGGCGACCAGGGCCCCCATGGTGACCATCTGGATGAGGGAGCGGGGGAGGGGGACGATGGTCTTCGCCCCGGCGGAGCCGAGCGTGTTGAGGATCAGCAGCCCCCAGACCGTCCCGACGATCTTCGACGTGTGGTCAGTGTGGTCTGTGTGGCCCGTGTGTTCCGCGTGGTCACGGCTCATCTCAACCACCGACCCCTGCGCGGAAGGTGCTGCCCGCGTCCTGCTGGTACGGCGTGCCCTGCCACTGCACGGGGTCGAGTATCCGGCTCGGGTCGTGGGCGACGAACTTCCATGGTCCGATGTAGACGTTGTCGTGCCATCGATTGTGCTGCTGGTGGGTGATCGCCTCGGCCACCCGTTCGCCCTGGTACGGCGACCAGTCCGGATAGGTGCCGTAGTTGGCCAGCACCGCCATGCGGTCGCACTTGACCGTGCAGTCGACGACCGAGGTGTCCAGCACGAAGCGGTTGTGGTGGATGTCCACCCGCTGTGTCTTCCACCGGCAGTCGGCGTACAGCGGTGCGCCGGCGATCGCCGGCTGTGCGCAGCGGTCGGTGTTGTCCACCAGCAACGTGCAGTCGCCGGCCGAGGTGTTGGCCGGGCTGTTGCAGAACCGGTCGGCGTTTTCCCACAGGGTGATGCCGGACCAGTTGTTCTCCAGCACGTTCCGGTAGATCTCGATCTTGTCGGTGCGGGCCCGGACGCGGGGTTCGCCACCGGACTCGGACAGGTAGACGGTCGCGAACGGGAAGCTGTCCCCGCGGTCGGCGTATCTGCGGCCCTCGACCCAGTTGTTCCGCCGGATCGTGTTGTTCCGGATGACCGCGTTGTAGCTGGTCTCGTAGATCAGCGCGGCACCGTCGTTCGCCTCGAGCAGGTTGTTCTCGATGCGGAAGTCGTTGTTGTTGGTGTCCGCCCACAGCCCTGATCCACGGTTGTCGTGCACCCAGTTGCCGCGGACGTCGGCGCCGTTGACGGCCCAGAACTTGATGCCTCCGGTGCAGCCGCAGCCCGGCCGACGCCGTTCCCAGTCCTCGGTGTTGTTTCCCGCGATCTCGTTGCCCTCGACCACCAGGCCGCGGATGGCGTCGCCGGCCTTGTAGGCGTTGATGCCGTACTGTCCGTTGTCGCGCAGGCAGCTGGCGCGGACCTGCTGGCGGGCACCGGCCATCAGCCCGGCGCCGGAGTTGTTGCGGATCGTCGCGTGCTCGATCACCCACCCGTCGGCCGAGTCATGGTTGACCACGCCCTCGTTGTGCGGCGCGACGAAGCCCTGCACGGTCAGATGCCGGATGGTGACGTTGCGGGCATTGCCGCTGAACGCGTACTGGTTCTTCTTCCGGCCGTCGAGCACCGCGCCCGGCGCACCGAAGTAGCGGTTCCCCTCCTTGGGGACGACCTGGGCGTAGCGGTCCGGGGCGAGCGTGTGCTTGCCCGGCCGAAGCCAGAACGAGGTGTTCGGAGGGCTGATCCGGGTCTTCGCCGCCAGGTCGCCGACCACCGCGGGGTCGACCGTCACGGCGCCCGCCGGCGCCTTCGCGGGCCCGGCGGCGGGCTTGGCGCACACCCGGGCCACGGGCGTCGACGGCGCGGCGGTCGGCTTCGCCCGGGCGGTGGGCGTGCTCTCACTGTCACAGCCGGTCGCTGCCAGCAGGGCCAGCGTCAGTGGTGCCGCAGCCCATGCCCGGTGCCGCCTCTTGATCCCCACGCGCCCCCCTAGCCGTGGAACCTGAGCACGGTGGTGAAGCCTTCCGTGCCGTCGGTGAAGCCGGTGCCGACCAGCGTTGTGGTGGGTTCCTTGCGCCCGAAGCCGGCGGAGTACCAGCCCAACGGCGGGTCGGTCTCGCCGCGATGCGCCTGCCAGGTCAGCCGGCCGGGCAGGTCGAGCTCCGCGGTGCGCTCCTGTGCGTCCCGTGACCAGGTGAGCCGTGCCCGGTTGTCCGCCAGGTCCGCGGTGATCGCCGGACCGAGGTGGAACGCCAGGCGCACGGCCCGGCGTGGGCCGCGTACCTCGTCGACCACCCTCAGCTCCTGTGCTGCGGCCGTCAGTTCCACCCGGCGGCGGTGCACGGAGTGCTGGTAGCCGTCGTGTTCGGCGCACCAGCGGGCTGTCCCTCCTTCAAAGGCTCCGGATGTGTCCGCGGTCAGGACGCGGCTGCGGGCATGGCGGGTCCACAGGAACGGGCCGCCGGACACGGACTGGTCATGGCCGTCCAGTTGCAGGGTGTTGTGGCCGAGGGTCGACCGGAAGTACTGCCGCCACTCGGGTTGCCCGTGGTAGCAGTACGTCCCCGGGTCGGCGAGTACGTCGACCCCGTCGTGCCGGACCTCCAGGGACAGCGCGTCCGCGTGGCCGTGCGCGGCGATGGACAGGAAGCCGTGCGGGCCACCGTCGCAACGGCACCAGATCTCCCCCGGACCGCGCAGGATGGTCATGCCCGCGTCGGCGAAGTGGTCCGGCCGGCTTGCCGGTCGGGTCGCGGCGGGTGCCCCTCCCGTGTGCGTGCGTGGCCGGATGAGCGCGGCCAGCAGCGGGGTGCGCACATCGGTGCCGGTCACCGCCGGCCACCATGCGAGCCGGCCGAACACGGCGTCCCCGGTGGCGAGCAGCGAGGCCCAGCGGTCGGTGCCCGCGCCGTCCACGATCAGACCGTGCCCGTCGTCCGCGTCTCCCTGGCGTGGCGGACGTAACCGGCTGTCCACGACGGCCGCGAGCGCGTCGGTCATCCGCTGCAGCACCAGCCGGATCGACGCGGGGAGCGGCACGCCGGCGGCATCCGCCTCGGCCGTCGCGGCCAGGCCGAGTTCCAGCACCAGTCCGTGGTACTCGGTGGCCAGCTCGCGGTTGAGGCCGGATGCGAAGGTATTGGCGTGCAGATGCCGCTCCAGCGACCGCAGCGCGCCGGCTCGCCAGCGTGCGGAGGACGGGAACCACCCGAACGCGCAGGCCGCGGCGAACTGTCCGGCGGCCTCGGCGATGACGTGGTTGTTCGCCGACGACCCCCGGCTGGGGAAGGCGGCCAGCCAGCGCTGGTGGTGCCAGATCTGGTTCAGCGCCACCGGGTTGCCCTCGAAGAGCACGGCCGCACCCGGCCAGCCGTCGAGCAGCCGGCGGATCCACACCCAGGACAGCAGCCGGATGCCCAGCTCGATGCCGCTGATCCAGTGCACGCCGCGCAGCGGTGGGTTGGCTGTCCACCACGAGCGCAGGTGCTCGGCGACGCGCTCCGCGTACCGCTCGTCGCCGGTGATCGCGTAGGCGGCGGCGAGCACGGTGAGGTACTGATGCCGGGACAGTTCCCAGATCTGCTTGATGTCCCCGACCGCTTCTTCGTTGCGGTACGGCACGTCGAAGGCGTAGCCCCACGGGGCGCGGCGGCCGGTCTTCGGGTCGCACCACCAGTCCGGGTCGTCCAGGTCGTCGCGGACCACGCCGAAGTACTCGGCGTGCCCGTACATGAGCCGGTCCGCCTCGGCGACCAGACGTTTCGCGGCGTCCGGAGGTATGGCGGCGATCGTCCCGGCGGGCAGTACCGCGGTGAACCGCGCGCCCGTCACACTCGGGCAGTCCGGGCGTGCCGAACGCCAACGGCGCCTGCGTACCGCGTCGCCCGCCCGGCCGCCGATCTCCCGCGGTCCCATCCGGGACAGCCGCCTCAGGTACCAGCCCGGACTCCCCGAGCTCATCGTCATCGTGTCCTCGCCAGCGTCACCGGTGCGCCGCCGGCCAGACCGGCCTGCACGGCGAGGGTGGCCGATGTGGTGGCGACCAGGGATTCCAGCGGAACCGGCATCGGCCCTCCGGTCCGCACGGCCCTGATGAACGCGGCGAGTTCGGCGGACTGGCCCTTGTCCCGTGCTTTGGGGAGCCGGGAGCTGACCCACCGTCTGCGGCCGACCCCTCCGTCGGCGAACAGCGAGGCACGGACGAAGTCGTCGAGCCGCAGCACCTTGCCGTCCGCGACCAGGTCCAGCGTTTCCTTGGGGAAGCCGGCCGCGCCGGTGGTGACGTAGCTGATGGTGGCGGTCGACCCGTCCGGGTAGCGCAGCACGACCTGCAGATCCTCGTTGCCGGTCGTGGCGACCGCGTACACCGAGACCGGGTCGGCATCGAGGAGCCAGCTCGCCGTGTCGATGAAGTGTCCGCCCTCGCCGGCGAACCGTGAGCCCTCGCTGCCCTGTTGGAGGTACCAGCTGCCGTGTTGCAGCCGGCCCGCGTTGACCAGATAACGGAGGCTCGCCGGACCGGTCCGGGCTCCGAACCGCTTCCTGGCCTCCTGCAGCAGCGGCGCGAACCGGCGGTTGAAGCCGACCTGCAGCCGGTCGTTGCCGGACTCCTCCACCGCCGCGAGCACACCGGCCAGTTCGTCCCCGGTGAGCGCCAGCGGCTTCTCCACGAACACCGTCTTGCCGGCCAGCAGCGCCTTTCGGGTCAGTTCGGCGTGCGAGCTGTGGCGGGTGACGACGAACACCGCGTCGATGGACTTGTCGCCGAGTACGGCGTCCAGATCGGTGGTCGCCTCGGCGAAGCCGAACTTCCGCCGGGCGTTGGCCGCGGACAGCGCCGTCGTGGTGACGACGGTCGACAGCTCCACGCCGTCGCGCTGTGCCAGATGAGGCAGCAGCATCGACGTCGCGTAGTTGCCCGCGCCGACGAACGCCAGCCGCACCGGCGACGTGGCGGATCGGGCCGGGGTGGACACCGAGCCGCTGCGTCGCTTCACCGCGGGCACCGTGACCGCCGGGGCCACCGCCTCGGCTGTGTCCTCAGCGGGGCCGGCGTACCGGAACAGGACGGCCACGGCCTTCAGATCGCCGTCCTTGAGGCTCTGGTACGTCTCGACGGCGTCATCGAAGTCGGCGATGTGGGAGACCAGCGGCTCCACATCGACGCTGCCGCGGGCGACGAGGTCCAGGAAGCACGCCAGATTGCGGCGCTCGGTCCAGCGTATGTAGCCGATCGGGTAGTCCCGCCCTTCGAGTTCGTACTCCGGGTCGTAGCGCCCGGGGCCGTAACTGCGCGAGAAGCGGACGTCGAGCTCCTTCTCGTAGTACGCGTTCCACGGCAGGTCCAGGCGGCACTTGCCGATGTCGACGACGCGGCCGCGGTCCCGGCAGAGCCGCGCGGCCAGCTCGACGGGCTGGTTGCTGCTGCCGCCGGCGGCCAGGTACACCTGGTCCACGCCGTGACCGCCGGTGAGTTCGGCGACGGCGGCCTCCACGGCGGCGGAAGCGGGATCGCCGCAGGCCGCGGCTCCCAGGCGCTCGGCGAGCTCGCAGCGCGCCGGATCGGGGTCGGCCCCGACGACACGGACTCCCGAGGCGGTGAGCAGCTGCACCACCAGCTGCCCGATCAGCCCGAGGCCGATGACCAGCGCGACCTCGCCGAGCCGCGACTCGCCTTGGCGGACGCCCTGCATCGCGATGGACCCGACGGTGCCGAAGGCCGCGTGGCGCGGCGGGAGGCCGTCCGGCACCGGCGCGTAGAGGTTCTTCGGCACCCAGTTCAGCTCGGCGTGCAACGCGTGCTCGTTGCCGGCGCAGGCCACCAGGTCGCCGACCTTCACATCGTCGATCCCGGCGCCGACCTGCTCGACCACCCCGCACAGCGAGTAGCCCAGCGGTGTGTAGGAGTCCAGCTTGCCCATCACCTTGCGGTAGGTGGCGGGCACCCCGTTGGCGGCCACGCTCTGCATGACCTTGGCCACCTGGTCCGGGCGGGAGCGGGCCTTGCCGAGCATCGACATGCCGGCCTCGGACACCTTCATGAGCTCGGTCCCGGTGGATATCAGCGAGTAGGCGGTGCGGACCAGCACCCCGCCCGGTTTGCACCCCGGCACCGGCACGTCGAGCACCGCCAGCTCGCCGCTCTTGTAGTTCTGAACAACCTGCTTCACCCGAGCTCCTCTTGTTTCTACGCCGTCAAGCCGCTTGGCTCTGGCCGGAGCCAGAGGTCGCGTCGCGATACCAGTACTCGAGCGTCAGCACATGCCACAGATGCTTGGAGAAGTCCCGCTGCCCTGCGGCGTCCTCGGCGACCATGCGCGCCAGCGCATCGCGGCGCAGGAAACCGGAATTGACGAGCACGCCGTCGTTGACCACCTCGCGCACCAGCGGTGCCAGGTCCCTGCTCATCCAGGCGCGCAGCGGGGCGCTGAACAGGCCCTTGGGCCGGTACACGATCTCCCGGGGGAGGATCGAGGCGGCCGCCTCCTTGAGGACGGCCTTGCCCTGTCGTCCGGCGATCTTGCGTTCGCCGGGCACGGCGAACGCCGCCTTGACCACCTCGACGTCCACGTACGGCACGCGCACCTCGGTCGACGCGGCCATGCTCGAGCGGTCCGTGTACGCGAGGTTCAGGCCCGGCAGGAACATCCGGGCGTCGCCCAGGCACATGCGGTTGACGAAGTCGTCGAGGTCGTTGTCCTGGTAGATGTCCGCATGTTCGGTCAGCACGTCGTCGACCGTGGGTGCCAGGTCCGGATCGATCAGGGCGAGCAGCTCGTCCTGGTCGTACATGGTGTAACTGCGCCGGAACGCGGTCTCCTCCGGCAGGTCGGCGAAGGAGAGGAAGCGCTTCGCGAAGCGCACCGACCGGTACCCCCGGCGGGCCGTGGCGACCGGCAGCCGGTTCACGGACCGGGACAGGACGCGGCGCAGCGGCCGTGGGACGCGCTGGTAGCGCAGCGCGATCAGGTTGGCCAGGTGCTTGCGGTACCCGGCGAACAGTTCGTCGGCGCCCATCCCCGAGAGCATCACCTTGACCCCGGCATCCCGGGCGGCCGAGCAGATCAGAAAGGTGTTGATCGCGGCGGGGTCGCCGATCGGCTCGTCCAGGTGGTACGTCATCCGGGGCAGCAGGTCGAGCACGTTCGGAGCGATCTCGATCTCGTGCAGGTCGACGCCGAACCGTGCGGCCACCTGCCGGGCATAGCGCAGGTCGTCCGGCATCGCCTCGAACTTGGCGTCCTCGGCGCGGAACCCGATCGTGTAGGCAGAGATCCCGGGGCGGTCGCGGGCCGCCAGCGCGGTCAGATAGCTGGAGTCGAGACCGCCGGAGAGGAAGGTCGCCACCGGCACGTCGGAGAGCAGGTGGCGACGCGTCGACTCCTCGACGATGGCGGCCAGGTCCGACTGCTCGCCGGCCCGGGCCCGCTCCTGGCCCTCGGCGGCGATGTCCTTAAGGTTCCAGTACCGGCCGCGCTCCACCCGGCCGTCGGGCCGGCACCGGAGCCAACTTCCCGGTGGCAGCTTCTCCGCTTCGCGGAACGCGCACCGCGAGTCGGGCACCCAGTAGTACAGCAGCGAGGCCACCAGCGCCGCATGGTCCACCTCCAGGCCTTTGCCGGTGGCGGCGGCGAGCGCCTTGAGCTCGGAGGCGAACACGAGGCCCTCACCGCGCCGGAGCAGGAACAGCGGCTTGATGCCGAGCTGGTCGCGGGCGAGCACCAGGTCACCGGTTCGCTCGTCGAAGATCCCGAAGGCGAACATGCCGCGCAGCCGGGGCAGGCAGTCCGTGCCCCAGCGTCGCCAGGCCTCCAGCAGCACCTCGGAGTCGGAGGTTCCGCGAAAGCGCACCCCGGCGGCTGTCAGCTCGGCCCGTAGCTCGGGCGCGTTGTACAGCTCTCCGTTGTAGGTGAGGGCGAGGCCGCCCGAGACCATCGGCTGGGCGCCGGTTCCGGACAGGTCGATGATGGCCAGCCGGCGGTGTCCGAGCTGTACTTCGCCGTCAGCGACGGGATGGCTGTAGCGGCCCGCTCCGTCCGGACCGCGGTGGGCGAGGGTATCGGTGAGCCGGTCGGTCACGGCCTTTCCGTCCGGCCATCGGTACGTGCCTGCGATGCCACACATGTCTTACCGCGCTTCCTGGTCGATGTCCGGGACCCGTGCCCATGACGGCGGCTGACTCCGCGGTCGGTCCGTCACGTTCTCCCGGGCCGGCCGCGCGTTGTGGCCGCGCAGCGCGGTGTGCAGGCCGTCCCACAGGGTGCCGTCGGTCCGGTCCCGCGGATCGGGGTCGATCAGCACCACACCGATCACGGGTATGAGCAGGTCCGCGAGTTGCCGCGCCACGGTGTGCAGCCATGCGGCGCTGCCGTGTCCGGCACGCACGACGAGCACGGTCTGTGCGCCGAGGTCCTGAAGGCCGGTCCATGCGGTGCCGGGCGCCACGGAGCCGACGCCGAGTCGGCGCTCCCGGTGCGACACGGTCGCGGCGCGGTCGCTGCCGACCACGCTGGGGTCTCCCGGCTTCGGGCGGCGCTTGGAGAGGTGCCGGCCGGGCAGGGCGTCGATGACGACCACCGGTTCCTCGGCCGCGAGGGTCCTGGCGAGGTCCAGGACGATCACGCTCGTGCTGTGCGCGCAGCCCAGTTCGAGCAGCGACACCGGCTCCGAGGAACCGCGCACGGTGCGGGCCAGGGACGCGGTGAGCCGTTCGCGTGCCGCCCGGGTCCGTCGGCGCTGCCACAGCCGGCCCGAACGGCGGGGCAGTTCGGCGATGACCGAGGCGCCGAGGTTCGCCGCGATGTCCCGGCGCAGTACGGGTCGGTCCGCCACCACGGTGCCGACCGCGGCCAGCGCGAGCCCGAGGACCAGCCCGAGGACGAGCCCGATCGCGGCGTTGGTGGCAGCGGCCCTGGGCAGGGAGTGCCGCACCGCGCGTGGGGCGTCCACGATCTGTGTGCCGGCGACGAGCCGGGGTGTGCCGGTGCGCGCCTCTCCGGCCCGTTGGTCGAAATCGGCTATGCGCGAGGTGAGTTCGGCCCGGCGGGCGAAGAGCGACTCGAGGTTCGCGGAGTCTTCCGGGCCGCTCTGCGGCGATGCCTCGCCGATCGCCTCGTTGACCTGGGCGAGTTCGGCCCGCATGCGGTCACGCTGGCCGAGCAGATCCTTGGCCTCGGCGTTCGCGGCCTGCTGGATCCGTCGGACATGGTCCGCGACGAACGCTTCGGCCAGCGCCTTGGCGCGGGCCACCGCTTCGGCGTCGCTGTCACCCCTCGCATTGATCTGCAGCAGGTTGTTGGTCAGACCGACACCCTCGTAGTCCCGCATGAAGTCCTCGGGTTCCGCGGGGGAGTCGAGGGACTTCAGGGCCGTACCGGCAATGCGCGTCGTCTGGAGCAGGGCGACGTCGGTGCGGATCAGCGTTCCGGGGTCGTTCGGCTGGTCCGCCTGATGGGCGACGAGCACCTTGGTCACCGCGGTCGGCGGCGGCGGCATCAGGACCGCCACCGCGGCGCCGACCAGCAGTCCGAGAAGCGCCAGGGAGCCCCACAGGCGGCGGCGCCTGCGCACCGCGACGACCAGCGCGTGCAGGTCGAAGAGCGGAGTGGCGGCCGACGACTTCGACGTCGTACTCGTCGTCATGCTGTACCTCCCCGTGCCTCGACGCCCACCGGAACGGCCGCCGTGGCGCCATCCGGAGAATCGTCGGCGGATGGCGTCGGACGGCCGCGGACCGGGCCGGCGACGACGGTGCCGACGACCTCGTGCCCGGCGTCCGCGCACGCCTCGGCGATGCCGGCGAGCTCCGCCGCGGTCCAGTTGCCCGCGCTGAGCACGACCACGGCACCGGACTCTTCGTCGCGGTCCGGAATCAGCGGCTGGGACACCGAAACCCCCACCACGCGCAGCACGGGGTATCCCCTGCTCGCAGAGCTGGGGGAAGGATCGCCCTGCGCCTCGGTGACCAGGTGCCCGGCGGCCCGGTGGGCGATCTCGTCGCCGTCCGGGACGACGACCAGCAGCCTTGCGGGGGAGGGCAGTTGGTCCCGGAGGCGGGCGCACACCCGCCGGTAGCGGATCTTCCTGCCGGCCTCGTTGCCGGACGTCTGCGGGGGCGGTGTGTCCCACCGCGTGTCGACGCCGAGCAGCCGGCGGATCCGGGCACGCGAGCCAAGACCTTTCGGCCGGCGCGCGCGGGGTTCACCCGGCACGTCGACGGTGCCGAGGAGCGCCGAGCCCAGCGCGGCGGCGATCTCGGGTTCGGTGCGCAGCCGGCGGCTCATCCGTGCGGCGGTGAGATGGCCGATGACCGTGATCAGGAAGAACAGCAGCGCACCGCCGACGATGAGCTGCATCCGCGTCGGCGGTGCCTCTCCGGCCGGCCGGGCTGCCGGCCCCATGACGACCATGTTGGCCTTGTTGGTGGCCGGATCGGCCTGCTCCAGTTTGCTGACGGCCACCTGGAGCGCGGTGCGCAGCTTCGCGAGCTCGGTGCGGGTCTGCACGCTCTCCACGGTCCGGCCCGGATCGGCTGCCTCGGCCAGGTCGGTGATACGGCGGCTGGTCTGCATCACCATCTTCCGCAGCGCTTCGGGCGCCTCCGCCGTTTCGGGGTCGGCGTTGTCGCCCGCGATCCGCGCGGCGAAGGTGACGTACTGCTGGGCCACCTGGTCGGAGAGCCGCTGCGCACGCTCCGGGGTCTCGGCCGTTCCCGAGATCTTGATGATGTTTCCGTCGGCGGCCTCGGCGTTCACCCGGTCCCGCAGCTCGCTGCCGCTGACCCCGCTCCAGCCGAGCGTGCCGGCCGCGCGGTCGACCACGACCGAACTGGTCGCGATCTCCGCCTGGGTGAGCAGCTCGCGTTCCTCCCACGCCCCGGGCAGCAGGACGGATGCCGACGTCGTGTAGCGCGGCGGCAACAGCAAAGAGGTGCCGTAGCCGGCGAGCGCACCCACCAGGGTGAGGATGGTGAGAAGCCGCCGGCGCCGACGGATGATCCTGCCGATCGTGGCCAGGCGTATCGTGTCATCGCTCAACGGTGCGGCCTCTTCCCTGCACGGTCGGGGTCGCCCGCCGACACCGGAGTGTGGTTCCGGCAGGCTGCGGCGTAGGCGGCGAGCAGTGACGCTTGCGAGTTCCGCCAGGAGAGCGGTCCGCTGATCCGTTCCTGTCCGATCCTGCCCATCCGGGCCCGCTCCTGCGGATCATCGAGCAGCAGCGCGATGAGCTTGGCGAACTCGGCCTCGTCGTCGGCCGGTGCGTAGACGGCGGCGTCACCGGCGGAGACGCGCGCCTCCTTGAGGTCGAACGAGACGATCGGCCGGCCCATCGCCATGTACTCCAGGACCTTGTTCATGGTCGACACGTCGTTGAGCGGATTGCGCGGGTCGGGAGAGAGACACACGTCCGCGGTGGACAGGTAGCGCACCAGGTCGGCGTCCGGAATGCGCCCGGTGAACTGCACCTGCTCGGTGAGACCGAGCTGCCGTGACAGCTCCACCATCGCGTCGAAGGCGTCGCCGGAACCGACGAACACCGCGTGCCAGTCGGTCCGTCCGAACTCGTCGCGCAGCTTCGCAAGGGCCCGCAGGGCGTAGTCGACCCCGTCCTGAGGACCCATGACGCCGAGGTAGCACAGCAGATGCTGCTTGCCCAGCTTCAACTCCGGTTCGGGTGGCGCCGGTTGGAACCGGTCGGTCTGGGGCGCACTGCGCACCACGAAAACGTCCTCAGGGCGTCGACCGCCACGGCTTATCGCGACGTCCCGATAGCTCTCGTTCGTGGCGAGCACGATGTCCGCGGCACGGTAGGTCCGCCGTTCCAGCGCGCACACGGCGCGGTAGAGCAGATCCTTGCCGCGGCCGAACCGCGAGAGGTACAGCTCGGGTACCAGGTCGTGCTGGTCGAAGACGAACCGCGCGCCGCGCCGCTTCAGCCACAGCGCGGGCAGGAACAGCAGGTCGGGCGGGTTGCAGGCGTGGACGACGTCGACCGGACCGACCTTCCGGGCCAGCCGGGCCGTGTGCCACAACGCCGTTCCGTACTCCCGCAGATAGCCGGCCGGTCCGCCGGTGGCCGCGCGCAGCGGGTAGCGGTGGATCCGCACCCCGTCGATCACTGCCTCCGGCTCCGTGTCCCGCTTCTCCCCCCGGGGACAGATGACGTGCACCTCCCAGCCCGCGTCCCGCAGGGTCGTGCACTCCTGCCACACCCGCCGGTCGAACGGCACCGACAGGTTCTCCACCAGGATCAGCGCGCGACGGGCCGCCCCGTCGCCGCTGGTTGCGTCACCAAGCAAGGCCCACGTACCCCGGTTCGGTCCGGCGCGCATCGGCGTCGGGAAGGTGGATGAGGTCGATGATCACCGGGCCGTCGCCATGGGGCAGCGCCGAGAGCACGGCCGGGTCCCTGGTCCCGACCAGGCACACCTCGGCGTGCTCGAGCACGTCGTCGACGGAATCCGCGAGCAGGCGGGCGAGGTGCGGCAGCCGGGTCTCGATGTACTCGCGGTTCGCGCCGAGCAGCCGGGAGAGGTTCACGTTGGGGTCGTAGATCCGCAGGTCGTACCCCTTGCCGAAGAGTGTCTCCGCCAGTTCGACGAGCGGGCTCTCGCGGAGGTCGTCGGTGCCGGGTTTGAAGGACAGCCCGAACAGGCTCACCCGGCGCTTGCCGGTGCGTTCGACCAGCTCCACCGCGCGTTGCAGATGTGCGGAGTTGGAGGGCAGCACATGGGCGAGGATGGGCACCGAGACGTCGGCCCGCTGCGCCGCGTGCACCAGGCTGCGCAGGTCCTTGGGCAGGCAGGAGCCGCCGAAGGCGAAGCCGGGCCGCAGGTAGGCGGGGCTGATGTTCAGCTTGCGGTCGGCCAGGAACACGTCCATCACCTGGTGCGAGTCCACGCCGAGCGCCTGGCAGACCGCGCCCAGTTCGTTCGCGAAGCCGACCTTGAGGCCGTGGAACGCGTTGTCCGCGTACTTGATCGCCTCGGCCGTCGGGACCGGCACCCGGAACACCTCGCCGGGCAATCCGTCGTACAGCGCCGTCAGCACGTCGCCGCTTGCCGCGTCGAGCTCTCCGATGACGGTCTTGGGCGGGTCGAAGAAGTCCCGCACGCTGGTGCCTTCGCGCAGGAACTCCGGGTTGACCGCGACTCCGAAGTCCACCCCGGCCGTGCCGCCGACGTATTTCTCCAGGATCGGGACCAGCAGGTTCAGACAGGTGCCCGGCAGCATGGTGCTGCGGAACACGATGGTCTGCCGCCCGCCCCGCTCGGCCACCGCGGCACCGATCTGCTCGGTGACACGCTCCAAGTACGTCGTGCACAGGCTGCCGTTGGGCTCCGACGGCGTACCGACGCAGATCAGTGACACCTCGCTGCCCATGATCGCCTCACGGACGTCCCCGGTGGCGCGTAGTGCTCCGGTCCGTACGACGTCGGCGATGAGCTCGCCGATCCGCTCCTCGACCACCGGGGCCTTGCCGTCGTTGACCAGGTCGACCTTCACCGGGTTCACGTCCACCCCGATGACCTCGTGCCCCATGCTGGCCAGGCACGCGGCCGACACGCAGCCCACGTAACCGAGCCCGAAAACGCTGACTCTCATGACGCGTTCCTCCCCCCAGACAGGCCTTCGTGGCCTGTGGTACCTGCGTCGGCCGGCCAGTTGAGCCGCTGCCTTCCGTGCATCAGTAGGCCCCCTGTCCGTGGAGCACGGCACGCAGCGTCTTCCACAAGATCACTGTGTCCAGGGCGAGCGACCAGTCCTCCACGTACCGCAGGTCGAGGCGGACCGCCTCCTCCCACGGCAGGTCGCTGCGTCCGCTGATCTGCCACAGACCGGTGAGTCCGGGCTTGACCAGCAGCCGCCGCCGGATGTCCGGGCCGTACGCAGCGCACTCCTCCGGCAACGGAGGCCGCGGACCGACGAGCGACATCGAGCCGGTGAGCACGTTGAAGAGCTGTGGGAGCTCGTCGATCGAGTACCGGCGCAGCACCGCTCCCACCCGGGTCACGCGCGGGTCCCGGCGGAGCTTGAACAGCAGTCCGGCCCCCTCGTCGAGGCCGGCCAGCTCGGCACGTGCCCCGTGGGCCCCGGCGACCATGGTGCGGAACTTCAGGATGGTGAACTCGCGGCCGTCCTTGCCGACCCTGCGCTGGCGATAGACCGCGCCACCCCGGCTGTCCACCAGGACGAGCAGCGCGACGAACACCATCAACGGGGCGAACAGCATCAGCAGGAGCACCGCGGCCAAGCGGTCGACGACCCCTTTGACCGCTCTGCGGCCCCCGGTGAAGGTCGGCATGCTGACCCTCAACAGCGGGATCCCGAGGACCGCGTCGACGTGCAGCCGCGGGCCGGCCACCTCCATCAGCACGGGGGCCACGACCATCTCGGCATCGCTGCCTTCGAGGTTCCACGCCAGCCGCTGCAGCCGGTCCGGTGACCAGTGCGGGTCCGGTGTGACCGCGACGACACGGTAGCCGTCGCGGCGGACGTGGCCCGCGACGTCCGTCAGTCGGCCGACGACCGGCACACCGTCCAGCTGGTCACCGTCGAGCCCGAGACCGTCCGTCGTGCACACGGCATCCACCCGCCAGCCGAGGTGCGGGAACTTGCGGGTTCGGCTGATCAGATCGCGCACCGTTGCCGGGCTCCCGGCAGCGAGCACCGGTCTTAAACACCGCCCCTCGTACCGCTGTTTGTGCAGCCCGAGGCGGAGCAGATATCGCTCGGTCATCGTGACGAGCGCGATCGCGGGGATCGCGACGAAGATCCAGAGCTTGATGTTGCGCGAGGTGAGGGCGATCCCGCCGAGCGCCAGTACGACGGTGGCCGTGAACAGTGAGCGTCCGAGCCGGCGGAACTCCTCGGCGCCCTGGCCGAGCACGGCCGGGGCCCACGACCGGTTCACTGCGAGTGCTCCCAGCACGAGCAGTTCGGTGCCGAAGGCGAGAATTCCCCACTTCTCGTGCCAGTTGGCCGCGTCGCGGGACCCGAAGAAGTTGCCGATCGCCGCCACCACCAAAGCGGTGGCCACGGTGTCGCTGATGATCACGGTACGGCGGTATCGCTGCTCCCAGCCGTTCACCGGCCGGCTGATTGCCCCATTCGCCAGACGCCCCCGCGTCGACGGAACAGGGCCGACTAGTCCCCCCTGCTGCACAGAACCCCCCAGGTTCCCAGTGGTTCGACGTGCTCGCCTAACACTGTTCCTCCCCCCGGGAGGCCCCCGCCCCCCGCACGCTTCCACCCCTCGGGAGGCCCATCGCCCCCCGCGCCGCGCTGTTCCTCTCGGTGGGAGGGCCCCCGCCCGCCCCTTGCACGACATCACGGCCGCTTCGGCGCTACATGAACAACCCGCTCCGGCAGCGGCGGACTTGCACGTCCTGCCGGACTCTCGCGTGCACGGGAACCCGCCGAAACCTCGGGTGCTCCCCGCACCCGAAGCCCCTTCTCGGGCTCCAAGAACCGATCAGCCCCACGTCTGGCGGTGGGGATGACTGCTGGCTTTCCGTAGTGCCGGACTTGTCGGTCACTACTGGTCGTGTTGTGTCCGAGACTGGTCGTCTTGTGCCCGAGCGGTTGAAGCACGGTCAATCTAGACCAACAGGGCCGATCTGTAGAGAGGATGTGTGCAATTTGTGGTCAAGCTTTGAGGCCGGGCCCAACTGCCGCCGTCGGCAGGTGATTTGACTCCATCGCGCGTTCAGGGGTGCACGATGCGAGCGTGTCGGTGTCCGGCGGCAAGTTCAAGAGCGCCCCAGCGCCCCACGGTCCGCGTGCGGGCCGTGAGGCGCTGATGGGGGGCCGCGTCACAAGCAGTCGGCGCTCGAAGTACGGGCAAGCTTGACCGATCCCGAGCGGCAGCCGCCCGACGGAACGTCAGGCGGCGTAGCAGAGCGCCTCGGAGCCGGCCGGGATCGAGGGCCGGTCCACGGCCAGGTGCACCGGGCGAGCATCCGCCGCGCCCTGCGAGCGCCGGCGGGCGAAGACGACGAGACGCAGCACCGCGAACCGCGCGACACCGGCCAGCGCGGAGGCGGACAGGTAGACGACCTGCTGGAGCAGCGCGCCCGGCTCCGCCGCCAGTTGGTGCAGAACGAGCAACGCCACGCAGGTCACCGCATACGCCGCCGCCGCGGATCCGGCCGACTGCACATGCTGGCGCCAGGTCGCGCGCCCACCCGCGCCGAAGGTGAAGCGCGCGTGCAGCTCGGTGGCGAGGAGCGTGGAGACCACGGTGATCAGAGCGTTGGCGAGGGCCCAGGGGATCCAGGATGCGAGGGCCGCCACGGCGAAGCTGGAGGCGAGCCCCACCCCGCCGCCGCAGAGTACGAAGCGGGCGAAGGCGGTGACGGCGCCGGGTGTCGCCTGCTGCTGACCCTGTGCTGTCTCCATGGTCCGACCCCTTCGGGACTCGCTCTGCGAAACGCGCACGACTCGACCGTGGGGCCGAGCACTGCGCTGCTGTGACGCCATTGTGGCACATCGGTGGCGCCATGTGGAGCCATTTTCGGCATCGCGTGTGCCGCTCGCAGCGTCATGGCCGGGGGCGGCTGGTAAATGCGCAGGTCGGAAGCTTGGTGCGGTGTCGGTGGTCCGGTGCCTGTCCTTCGTCGCGGGGAGCGGCACGTGCAGGGCGGAGGCATGTCTTCTCTGTGTCTTCCCTGAAGGACTCCTTTGAGTGGGCTCTCGGGGGTCGATCGTCGAACCTTGCGGCGTCTCGCGGTGCCAACCGGCACCAACAGGCGCCTCTGTGGTGGCGCCCTGGAGGTCGTGCATCCGTATGGTGCCGCACTGGCGCAATCCGGTGTTGGCGCGTTTTTCCCAGCTCAGAACCCTTGTGGCGGTCGGGTGAGGTGATTGCTTCCGTTGGGCACTTGCCTGTGACGCCACTGTGGTGCCATGATGACGTCATGGACCTCACGCCGTATGTCGACAACCTGCGCCGCGAACTCGCGGTGGCCGCCGAAGCCGGCGGCGAAGAAGCCCGCGAAATCGCCGAGCGCCTCACCGCTCCCCTGGAGTCGGCGACCCGCCTGACGATGCTCAACGTGCTCTCCGCCGCGATGGACGAGGTCACCCGTGAACTCGCCCCGGGTTCGGTCGACGTACGGCTGCGCGGACTCGACCCCGACTTCGTGGTGACACGGCCGGCGGGCGACGAGGCGTACGACGAGGGGAGCGGGCCGGCCGAGCCGCTCAGGGCACCGGCTCCGGCGCCCGCCGACGGCGACGAGGGCGGCACCGCCCGCGTCAATCTGCGCCTGCCGGCCCACCTCAAGGCACGCGCCGAGGAGGCCGCGAGTCGCGAGGGCCTGTCGGTCAACGCCTGGCTGGTGCGGGCCGTGTCGGCCGCGGTCGACGGTGGCACCCAGTCGCGTACGGCGGAGAAGACCCGGGCCACCCGCACCGTCGGAAACAGCTTCACGGGCTGGGTGCGCTAGCCGCGCCCCGCTCCCACTCACTCACACCACGTCCCACCAGCAGGGACGCCGCGAAGACCCAAGAGGACGGGACAGCCATGCCTTCTTTCGACACCCCTCTGCCGATCTCGGTCACCGCCAACGTGGCCGCCGGTTCCATCCAGTTCACCGCGACCGACCGCCACGACACCGTGGTCGAGGTGCGGCCCCGCGACCCGAAGAAGGACAAGGACGTCCGGGTCGTCGAGCAGACCGAGGTCTCCTATGCCGGCGGTGTGCTGACCATCCGGACACCCAAGGGTCCCTACCTCGTCGGCCCCACCGGCAGCGTCG
Source organism: Streptomyces sp. NBC_00306 (assembly GCF_036169555.1). Classification (GTDB taxonomy): domain Bacteria; phylum Actinomycetota; class Actinomycetes; order Streptomycetales; family Streptomycetaceae; genus Streptomyces; species Streptomyces achmelvichensis. The sequence goes on from NZ_CP108032.1 coordinate 6,198,534, forward strand.
ACGTGACGGTCGAACTGCCCACCGGCTCGCGCATCGACGCGACCGGCTCCTGGACGCAGGTGCTCGGCGAGGGCCGGCTCGGCGAGGTCCGTGTGAAGACGTCGTCGGGTGACGTCCGCCTGGACGAGACGGGCCCGCTTCAGCTGACGGCGTCGCACGGGTCGATCACCGTGGGCCAGGTCGAGGGCCTGGCCGAGATCACCACCAGTTCCGGCAGCGTGCGCGTCGGTGTCGTGGACGGCCCGGCCGTCCTGAAGAACTCGCACGGCTCCACGACCATCGGTGCCGCTCTCGGCGAGCTGCGAGTGCGCGGTGCCAACGGCGACATCGACATCCAGCGCGCCGAGAGCTCGGTCGCCGCGACCACCGCCCACGGCACCCTGCGCGTGGGTGATGTGGCCCGTGGCACCGTCCAGTTGGAGACCTCCTACGGCGCCATCGAGATCGGTGTCCGCGAGGGCACGGCCGCCTGGCTCGACGTCAGCTCGAGCAACGGGCAGGTCCGCAACGGACTCGCCTCCTCCGACAACCCGGACAAGACCGACGAGACCGTCGAGGTCAAGGCCCGCACCCGCTACGGCAACATCGACATCCGCCGCGCCCGCGCCTGACCGCCCGGTCTCCTGCCCACCACGCCCACTTCACCGCTCACCGCTCCTTCGAATGGGAGGGCCCCATGCCTTCTTCTGTCATGCCCACGTCTAGTCAGTCCGGCGGGTCCCCGTCGCCGGCCGCCGTCTCCGCCGTCGGTCTGCGCAAGTCGTACGGCGACAAGACCGTCCTCGACGGCATCGACCTCGTCGTGCCGGCCGGGTCCGTGTTCGCGCTGCTCGGCCCGAACGGCGCCGGCAAGACCACCGCCGTGAAGATCCTCTCCACGCTCATCGCGGCCGACGGCGGGCAGGCCCAGGTCGCGGGTCACGACCTGACCGCCGAGCCGCAGGCGGTGCGGGCCGCGATCGGTGTCACCGGGCAGTTCTCCGCCGTCGACGGTCTGATCACCGGCGAGGAGAACATGCTCCTGATGGCGGACCTGCACCATCTCTCCCGTGCCGAAGGCCGGCGTACCGCCGCCGAGTTGCTGGAGCGCTTCGACCTCACGGACGCGGCGAAGAAGCCCGCCTCCACCTACTCCGGCGGTATGAAGCGCCGTCTCGACATCGCCATGACGCTGGTGGGTGACCCGCGGATCATCTTCCTCGACGAGCCGACCACCGGACTCGACCCGCGTGCCCGTCACAACATGTGGGGCATCATCCGCGAGCTGGTCTCCGGCGGTGTCACCGTCTTCCTCACCACGCAGTACCTCGAAGAGGCGGACGAACTCGCCGACCGCATCGCCGTCCTGAACGGCGGGAAGATCGTCGCCGAAGGCAGCGCGGACGAGCTGAAGCGCCTGATTCCCGGCGGACACGTCCGGATCCGCTTCACCGACCCCGCCGCCTACCAGTCGGCCGCCGTTGCCCTGCACGAGGTCACCCGCGACGACGAGTCGCTGTCGCTTCAGATCCCGAGCGACGGCAGCCAGCGCGAACTGCGCTCGATCCTCGACTGGCTGGACTCCGCCGGCATCGAGGCGGACGAGCTCACCGTGCACACCCCCGACCTCGACGACGTGTTCTTCGCCCTGACCGGCCCTGCCGGCACCACCGCCGTCCCCAACCAGTCCAAGGAGACCGTCCGATGAGCGCCCTCTCTCTCGCCGTCCGCGACTCGAACACCATGCTGCGGCGCAACCTGCTCCACGCGCGGCGCTATCCCTCGCTCACCCTGAACCTGCTGCTCACGCCAGTCATGCTGCTGCTGCTCTTCGTCTACATCTTCGGCGACGTGATGAGCGCGGGCATCGGCGGCGGCGGAGCCGACAGATCCGAGTACATCGCGTATCTCGTCCCGGGCATCGTGCTGATGACCATCGGCTCCACCACGATCGGCACCGCGGTCTCCGTCTCCACCGACATGTCCGAGGGCATCATCGCCCGCTTCCGCACCATGGCCATCCACCGCAGCTCCGTCCTCGTCGGACACGTCGTCGGCAGCGTCCTGCAGGCAGTCGCCAGCGTGGTCCTCGTCGGCGCCGTGGCGGTGGCCATCGGCTTCCGCTCCACCGACGCCTCCGTTCTGGAGTGGCTCGCGGCGCTCGGACTGCTCGTCCTCTTCGCCACGGCGCTCACCTGGATCGCCGTCGGAATGGGCCTGATCAGCCCGAACGCCGAGGCCGCCAGCAACAACGCCCTGCCGCTGATCTTCCTCCCGCTCATCTCCAGCACCTTCGTCCCGGTCGACGCGATGCCGGGCTGGTTCCAGCCCATCGCCGAGTACCAGCCCTTCACACCGGCCATCGAGACCCTGCGCGGCCTGCTGCTCGGCACCGAGATCGGCCACAACGGCTGGCTCGCCGTGCTCTGGTGCGTGGGACTCGCCGTCCTCGGCTACGTCTGGTCCAAGTCGGTGTTCAACCGCGACCCGAAGTAGGGGGCAGCAGCTTGCGGGCCGCGCCCGCAGACCGTCCTCCAGGGCGGCGTACTCCGACAACGCGTCGGCGTACGCCGCCCGTTGGTCTTCCTGCCGCCTCCCGCCCCGGCTACTCCGGCAACCCCTGGCTCCGGACCGTCGGAGTCGAGGCTGGGGAGAGAGCCGGATGTGTCCTCAGGTCCGCGGCCAGGGCCGCCCGTCGAGGCGTTCGATGTCGCGGTTCAGACGGTCCAGACAGGACGCCAGTTGGCCGGCCTCCTTCGGGGTCCAGTCGGCCAGCACCTTCGACAGGCCGTCCAGGTTCTGGGCGCGGTCCGACTCCAACTGGCGCTCGCCCTCGGGGGTGATGGAGAACTTGCGGGCGATGCCCCCCTCCGGGTCGGGAATGCGCTCGACGACCCCGGCGCGCATCATCGCGGCCGTCTGCCGGTTGAGGGTGGAGGTGTCCAGGCCGAACGCGTCGCTGAGCTGGCTGATCGACATGGGTCCCTCTGCCTGGATGCGGCTGAGCAGGATGTAGGCACTGCGGTCGAGCAGGCGGTTGCTCCGGTGGGACAGCAGGTTCATGTACCGCCCGAGCAGCATGGTCTCGAACTCGATCTGGGCAAGGGGCATGTCCACGCGCGGCTTCCTTCGGCTCCTGACGCACCCTCCGTCGCGAGAGGGCGCCTCGGGTTCAGATATACCACGGGCCGTATGTATGATGCATTTAATGTGCATGATGCATATCGACTGTATGGTGCACATCGACATCGACATCGACAGCGCCGGGCATCGACGGCACCGGGCGCGCCTCACCAGGACCCGCAGAGCACGAGGAGTACCCGTGGACAGTTCCCAGCCCGAAGCCCGCCCCGGCGGTGTTGTCGGGATCCTCGCCTTCGCGGGCATCGTGGCCGCGCTCACTCAGACCCTTGTGGTGCCGCTGATCGCGGAACTGCCGAAGCTGCTCGACACCTCGGCGTCCAACGCCTCATGGGTGATCACCGCGACGCTGCTCGCGGCCGCCGTGGCCACCCCCGTCGCCGGGCGCCTCGGTGACATGTACGGCAAGCGGCGCATGCTGCTGGTCTCGCTGGCCCCCCTCGTCCTCGGCTCCGTCGTCTGCGCCCTCTCCTCCTCCGTGGTCCCGATGATCGCCGGGCGGGGTCTCCAGGGCCTCGGCATGGGCGTCGTGCCCCTCGGTATCAGCCTGCTGCGCGACGTGGTCCCGGCCGAGAAGCTCGGTTCGTCCATCGCGATCATGAGCGCGTCCATGGGCGTGGGTGGCGCGCTCGGCCTTCCGTTCTCCGCGGCGATCGCCGAGAACGTCAGCTGGCGCGTGCTGTTCTGGGTCGTCGCGGTCCTGGCGCTCGCGGTCGCCGCCCTGATCCGGGTCGTCGTGCCCGCGGGCCGGCAGACCACCGGGACGGGCGGCTTCGACGGGCTCGGCGCCGTCGGACTCGGCACCGCGCTGGTCTGTCTGCTGCTCGCCGTCTCCAAGGGCGCCGACTGGGGCTGGGGGAGCGCCACCACCCTCGGCCTCTTCGCCGCCACCGTCGTCGTGCTGCTGGCCTGGGGCCGGTGGGAGCTGCGGATCACCGACCCGTTGGTCGATCTGCGGGTGACCGCCCGCCCCCAGGTCCTGATGACCAACGTGGCCTCGGTCCTGGTCGGATTCGCGATGTACGCGCAGTCGCTGGTCGTTCCGCAGCTGCTCCAGTTGCCCGAGGCGACCGGCTACGGCCTCGGCCAGTCCATGCTCGCCATGGGCCTGTGGATGGCCCCCGCCGGTCTGATGATGATGGTGATGTCGCCCCTCGGGGCCAAACTCTCCGCCGCCAAGGGGCCCAAGGTCACCCTGGCCGTCGGCAGCCTGGTCATCGCCGCCGGCTACGGCCTGTGCGTACCGATGACCGGTTCGGGCTCCACCTGGGGGCTGCTCGCGGTGACCATCGTCTGCAACACGGGGGTGGGCTTCGCCTACGGCGCCATGCCGGCCCTCATCATGGGCGCCGTGCCGCAGTCGGAGACCGCGTCGGCGAACAGCTTCAACACCCTGATGCGCTCGATCGGCAGCTCCGTGTCCGCCGCCGTCATCGGTGTGGTGCTGGCTCAGATGACCACCGACTTCGGCGGCTACGCCCTGCCGTCCGAGAGCGGATTCCGGCTCGCCGTGATCATCGGCTGCTGCGTGGGCCTGGCCGCCGCGGTCGTCGCCGCGCTCATTCCCGTCCGTGCCGTGGTCGCGGCACCGCCGGCCGGAGGCGGGGAGCAGCCCTCGCCCAAGGTGCCGCAGGCGCGGGCCTGACACGCTGCGACGCGGTCCGGGGGGTGTGCCGCCGTGGGCCCGGCCGGTCGGCGGGGCGGGGGCGTACGCCGCCGCGGGGCGAGGTCGTGTCCCGCCGTCGCGGGGGAGCGGGGAGCAGGGTGCGGTTGCGGGGGATGCGGGGTGCCGCCCCTGTGAGCCGGTGAGGGCTGCCTGGTGCGGGGAGCCGTACCCCCGCCCCCGCGGGGAAGTCGCACACCAGCGCCGGAATGTCTCCGTCCGCGAGAACGTTGGTATCTGCAACGACCGACCGGAAGTCCCCACGTCATCAGCGAGGAACCGTGAACCAGCACAGCCCCGAGCAGCCCGCCGACATCGTCGCCCGTCTGCGGGCCACGTACCGCGCCGGACGCACCGCCCCTGTCGACTGGCGTACGGCCCAGCTCCGCCGGCTGCGCGAGATGCTCACCGAGCACGGCACCGACCTCGCCGACGCCCTCCACGCCGACCTCGGCAAGAGTTCCGCCGAGGCATTCCGTACCGAGATCGACTTCACGGTCCGCGAGATCGACCACACGCTGGAGCACCTCGACGACTGGCTGCGCCCGGAGCCCGCGCCCGTCCCCGCGCACATCGGCGAGGCGGCGGCCTGGACCCAGTACGACCCGCTGGGCGTCGTCCTCGTCATCGCGCCGTGGAACTATCCGGTGCAGCTGCTGCTGACTCCCATGATCGGCGCGCTCGCCGCGGGCAACGCGGTGGTGGCCAAGCCCAGCGAGATGGCCCCGGCCACCTCCCTCGTCCTCGCGCGCCTGCTGCCGCGGTTCCTCGACACGGACGCAGTGGCTGTCGTCGAAGGCGGGATTCCCGAGACCACCGCCCTCCTCGCGGAACGCTTCGACCACATCTTCTACACCGGCAACGGAACCGTCGGCCGCATCGTCATGACGGCCGCGGCCCGGCACCTCACGCCGGTCACGCTCGAACTGGGCGGCAAGTCACCCGTGTTCGTCGACCGGGACGCCGACCTCACCACGGTCGCCGCCCGTCTGGCACGGGGCAAGTTCCTCAACGCCGGCCAGACATGCGTCGCACCCGACTACGTCCTCACCGATCCGGAAACGGCCCGTGCCCTCGAACCCGCCCTGACCGAAGCCGTGCGGCAGCTGTACGGCGCCGAGCCGGCGATCTCCCCCGAGTACGGCCGGATCGTCAACGAACGCCACTTCGACCGGCTCCGTGGCCTGCTGGACTCCGGACGCGTGGTGGTCGGCGGCGCCACCGACCGCGACCGCAAGTACATCGCCCCGACCGTCCTGGCCGATGTCGACCCCGGCGCCCCGGTCATGCAGGAGGAGATCTTCGGCCCGGTCCTGCCCATCGTCACCGTTCCCGGACTGGATGAGGCCATCGACTTCATCAACGACCGCGACAAGCCGCTGGCGCTGTACGCCTTCACCGAGTCGCCCGACACCCGCCGGCGGCTCGCGGCGGAGACGTCCTCGGGCGGCCTCGGATTCGGTCTGCCGCTCGCCCATCTCACCGTCTCCGACCTGCCGTTCGGCGGAGTCGGTGAAAGCGGCATGGGCAACTACCACGGCCGGTACTCGATCGAGACGTTCAGCCACCGCAAGGCCGTCCTGGAGAAGCCGCTGGGCTGAGGCCGACCGGCGACCGTGTGCCCGCCAGGTCAGTACGCCGAATCCAGCCGCTCCCGCTGCTGCTCCGTGAGCTCCAGGTCGACCGCCTCCAGGCTCTCGTTCAGCTGCGCCACCGAGGACGCCCCGACGAGGGGAATCATGGGAACCTCGCCACCGATCAGCCAGGCCAGCACCACCTGGTTGACCGTCGCGCCGGCCTCCTTCGCCACCTCGTGCAGCGCTGCCAGCCGTACCGGCGTGCCCGCATGCTCGAAGTCGCTCCCCAGCGGCTTGTCCTCCCGGACGTACGCGCCGGACAGCAGCGGCGAGTAGGCGACCAGCGGCAGCCCGGGTTCGGAGCGCAGATAGCTCAGCAACTCCCCGCTCATCACGCCTTCCTGGCCGTCGGGTGAGCGACGGCTCGGGACATCGGTGCGCCGCCGCAGATAGCTGTGGTGGTACTGAAGGACTTCGTACCCCGGCAGGCCGGCGTCCCTGGCCAGGGACCGGGCGCGTTCGACCTGCCAGGCCCAGTGGTTGCTCACCCCCAGCAGGCCGACGCTGCCGTCGGCGACGAGCCCGGCGAAGGCCTCGACGGTCTCCTCCATCGGCACCCGCCGGTCCTGGGTGTGGGCGTAGAGGAGGTCGATCTTCTCCACGCCCAGGTGCTTGCGGCTCCGCTCCGCGGACTCCCGGATCACCCGTGCCGACAGCCCCTCGATGTCGTGGGAGAACGTGGTGCTGGGCCTGTTGGGCCGTCCGCCGAGTTTGGTGGCGATCACCACCTCGTCCGTGACACCGCGGCTGCGCCGCCAGCGGCCGAGGAGCTGCTCGCTCTCCCCGCCCTGGCTTCCGGTGTGCCAGAACGCGTAGTTGTCGGCGGTGTCGATGAAGGTGCCACCCGCCTCGACATAGCGGTCGAGCACGGCGAACGACGTGGCCTCGTCGGTGGCGGTGCCCAGCAGCATGGCGCCGAGGCTCAGGACGCTCACCTCGCGGCGGGTCCTCGGGTCCTGGCCGATCGTGCGGTATCTCATCCCGGTTCCTCTCCTGCGCCGTGGGGCCAGGGCGCTGGCGGGGAGTCTGGATCTTCGAGAGCACTCCAAGTCAACCCCTGCCGCGGACGGTTGCCGGGGCGTGCCCGGTCGGCAGCGGGTGCCGCGGCCGTCGGGTCGGCGTTCACCCCTTCCGTCGTCCGCACTCCGTGTGATACTCAAGAAACTGACTAGTCACTATTCTGACTATGGCATCCATGCAGAGTCAGTCCGGGAAGCCTGGAGGAACCATGACGAGCACCACCGACCGATTCCGTGCAGCCGTGGAGAGCCGTGATCTCGCCGCTCTGGACGATCTGTTCACCGAGGACGTGCGCTTCTACAGCCCGGTCAAGTTCAAGCCCTTCGAGGGCAGGCCGATGGTGATCGGCCTGTGCAATGTGCTGTTCCGTACGTTCGAGGAATTCCGCTACGTCGGACGGCTCGACGGCACGGGGGAGACCGCGGACGGCAAGGAGGCGCCGTCCGAGATCCTGGTCTTCCGGGCCACGGTCAACGGCAAGGAGATCCATGGCCTCGACCTCCTTCAGCTCGACGAGTCCGGAAGGATCAAGGAGTTCACCGTGATGGTCCGCCCGCTGTCCGCCGTGCAGGCCATGTCGGACGCCGTCTTCACGGGTCTGGTCGCCGACGGCCTCGTGCCCGCACCGGCCGAGGGCTGACCCAGGGGCGTCCGATCCGTGCCCGACTCACCCGTGTCGCTGTTGGGCCGAACGGGTGAGGCGCGCCAGGATGGGGAGCATGAGTAGGTACGAGAGGTACGACGTCACCGACGAGCAGTGGGAGGGCCTCGCCCAGGTCGTCCCCCTGCGCAGCCGTAACGAGTGGCCGTCGCGTGTCGACCACCGGACCGTTCCCCATGACTACGAGGCCGTCGAGCAGCGCCGCTTCGTCGTCCTGCGCGTGCAGGTCTTCGCCGACGCGCGCGAGGTGGCCGAGTACCTGGTCGCGCAGATTCCCGTCCTGCTCGACCTGACCGGCGCCGACACCGATGTCGCCAAGCGCATCCTGGACTTCAGCAGCGGGGTCGTCTTCGGCCTCGGCAGCGGCATGCACCGAGTCGACCGGAACGTCTTTCTGCTCGCCCCCGTCGGCACCGAGGTCGAGGGCCTGGCAGCCGCCACCGACACCCTGAGCCGCTCCGTCCCCCGTTCGTAGGAAGGTCGCCGAGGCGGAACGGTTCGGCGTGTCGAGCGCTGCGTACCGTCCGGTTCATGACCACCAGCAGCCCGCTCACCGGCCCGGATTCCGTGCCGGCCGGCGCATCCAGTGCTCGCCCGACCGTCACCGAACTGCGGTTGTCCGCCTTCCGCAAACACCGGGGAGCGACGTATCCCGTCGCCCCGATCACTCTCTTCGCCGGGCCGAGCGGCAGCGGCAAGTCCAGTGTTCTGCAGGCGTACGAGGCACTGGCGCGGCTCGGCGCGGGCGACGAACTCGACGAGGTGTTCCCGGACCCGGCGGCCTGCGTACCGGAGTCGGCGGGGCCCGACGCACAGGGACGGCGGGGATTCCGCATCGGCTGCACGGTCGACGGTCCCGCGGGCCCGGTACGGCTCGACCTCGCCGTCCAGGCCGAACCCGAACTGCGCATCGTCGGCGAGCGGTTGAGCTGCGGGCGCCAGACCCTGCTCACCACCGCGCTGCGCGACCCCGGACGGTCCACGGTCCAAGCCGCATGGCACACCGCCGGATCCGTGTCCGTGACCCGCGCACCGCTCCCCGACGACCGGCTCGGCACAGCGCTGCTGCCCTTGCGCGTGGCCGGCAAGACCGACGGCCAGTTACGCGTGCTCGCCGCTGCCGAACAGATGGTGGTCGCTCTGCGCTCGGTCTTCGCCTGCGACCCGCAGCCCTACGGCATGCGCCGGCCGGTGGCAGCGGGGGAGGGCAGGCTGCGACGGGGCTGCGACAACCTCGCCGAAGTGCTGCACCGTACGCGCAGCGAGTGCGCCAAGCGACATGCCCGGCTGGCCGCGGCGGCCCGCACGGGATGCGCCGGGGAGGTGGCGGATCTGGCCGTGGAGGAACTGGGGGACGGGACGGTGCGGGCTCTGCTCGGCCGGGGCGAAGGGCGGGACGCGACACCCGTGGGGCGGCTCGGGGAGGGCGAGTTGAGGTACCTGGGACTCGCGCTGGTGCTGCTCACCGGGCCCGGCGTGCTCGCGATGGACCAGGCGGCGGAGGTGCCGTCCGCGTATCAGTCCCTCACCGTCCTCGCCGACGGCTTCGACCGCTGTCTCGACCCGCGGCAGGCACGCGAACTGACCCTCCTGGCCGCGGAGATGACGGCCCGCGGGCATGTGCGCCTGGTGGGGGCCGTCGCCGACGCGGGCTTCGCGCGCGGGGTCGAGGGCGCGACGGTGGTAGATCTGGTCCCGTGACGAGACACGACGGACTGGATGTGGCCGGGTTGCAGCGCAGGCTCGCCGAATTCGCTCAGGCGCGCGGCTGGGAGCCGTACCACACCTCGAAGAATCTGGCAGTGGCGCTCAGCGTCGAGGCGGCCGAACTGGTGGAGATCTTCCAGTGGTTGACGCCCGAGGAGTCGGCGCGGGTGATGGACGACGAGGAGAAGGCGCACCGGGTGCGGGACGAGGTCGCCGATGTGCTGGCGTACCTGCTCCAGTTCTGCGAAGTGCTCGGTGTGGACGCGCTGTCGGCGCTCTCCGACAAGATCGACCGCAACGAGACCCGCTTCCCCGTGAAGTGAACTCCAGGTGGAATGAGGGGGTCCGGAAGCCTGTTGATCATGCTTCTGTCACTCTCCGGAGTTGTCTACTTATCCACAACCGCCTGGCTGTCCACAGATTTCCGAATTCCTCTGGCGTTCAGGCTCAACCGCCTTCACTCTGGGTAATGAACTGAGTGGGCAGTAAGTCGTACGAACGGGGGCGGCGTTCATGGACGCGGAGCGGCTCATCGACGCGAGTCGACATGCCTTGGTGCAGAGCAGGGAAGTGCCGGACATCGTGGCGGAAGCCTGGCAGGCCCAGGCCCTCGCCCAGGCGATCGGAGACAGGCTGGCGGCCCACGGGCCACTGGAGGTGAGAGGCGAGGCGCGCGGGCTCAGCGAGATCGGCGGAGGCGGCGGTGTGGCGCTGGACCACCCGGCCGTCCGCAGCGCCGGGATCAGAGCCGCGCAGCTCTCCGGGGTGGCCGACGCACGGGAGACGCTGATCGCACTCGGCGCGCTGCTGGGCGATGTGGGGATCGCCCTGGTCGGTGTGGCCTGCGGCACCGACGAGGAGGGTTTGTACTGGCAGTGCATCGAGGCCATAGACGCGGCCGACGAGTCGAACGACCGGGTGCGCGGGATGCTGCGCCGGCTGACGGCGCGGGAAGCGGCGAGACCGCCTGATGCGGTCAGAGGGAGAGCCGGACCTGCGGCTACCCCGTCCGTTCGGAGTGACTCTCCGGCCGAGCGGCTGACGAAGCCGTCCGGGGCCGGTCCGTCGTGCCCGGGTGGCGCGTCCGGGCAGTCCGGGCCGCCGGTACCGCCCGGCAGGTCCGGGCCGTCGGAGCTGCCGGGCGCATCAGAAACGCCGGTGACGTCCGGGCCGGTGGTCATGCCGGACGCGGTGGACTCGGCGGCGGGTACATCGTGACGGGTGCGGGTGCGGGTGCGGGTGCGGGTGCGGGTGCCGGGGCTGGCGCGGGCGCCGACTCGGCGCGGGCTTGGATGCGGATGCCGGGCAGGGCACGGCCCGGGTGCGTGCGGGAGGCGGCGCGGGCTCGTGTGCCGGACGCGGCGCGGGTGCGGGTGCGGGGCGCGGGACCCGGGGGTGGCGCGGGGGTGGTGCGGGGGTGGTGCGGGTGCGTGCCGGAGGCGGCGCGGGCTCGTGTGCCGGACGTGGCTCGGGTGTGGGTGCAGGGCGCGGGACCCGGGGGTGGCGCGGGGGTGGTGCGGGTGCGTGCCGGAGGCGGCGCGGGCTCGTGTGCCGGACGCGGCTCGGGCGCGGACCTCGGTGCCGGTGCGCCACGACCGGTCCTGTGCACCGGGGCGTGTTCACCCGACCGTGGCAGGGCGGGCCTGGCCGCGACGGTGGGGTTGACTCACCCTCGAAGGTGCAGGATGGATGTATGGATCTTCGAATCTTCACCGAGCCCCAGCAAGGGGCGAGCTACGACACCCTGCTGACCGTTGCCAAGGCGACCGAGGACCTCGGCTTCGACGCCTTCTTCCGGTCCGACCACTACGTCGCCATGGGTTCCGCCGACGGGCTGCCCGGGCCCACCGACGCATGGATCACCCTGGCCGGGCTCGCCCGCGAGACCAGCCGGATCCGGCTCGGGACCCTGATGACCGCGGGCACTTTCCGGCTTCCGGGCGTGCTGGCCATCCAGGTGGCCCAGGTCGACCAGATGTCGGGCGGCCGGGTCGAGCTGGGCCTGGGTGCCGGCTGGTTCGAGGAGGAGCACAGGGCCTACGGCATCCCCTTCCCCAAGGAGAAGTTCGCGCGGCTGGAGGAGCAGCTCGCGATCGTCACCGGGCTCTGGGCGACGGAGGTCGGCAAGACGTTCTCCCACACGGGCCGGCACTACCAGCTGACCGATTCGCCCGCGCTGCCCAAGCCGGTCCACGGCAAGGTGCCGGTGCTGATCGGCGGACACGGGGCGACCCGCACCCCGCGCCTCGCCGCGCAGTACGCCGACGAGTTCAACATCCCCTTCGCCTCCATCGAGGACAGCGAGCGCCAGTTCGGCCGGGTCCGCGCCGCTGCCGAAGCCGCCGGGCGCGCCCCCGGTGACCTGGTGTACTCCAACGCCTTGGTCGTCTGCGTGGGCAAGGACGACGCCGAGGTGGCCCGCCGAGCCGCTGCCATCGGCAGGGACGTCGACGAGCTCAAGGCGAACGGACTGGCCGGCTCGCCCGCCGAAGTCGTCGACAAGATCGGGCGGTACGAGGCGATCGGCGCGTCCCGGCTCTATCTCCAGGTCCTGGACCTGCACGACCTGGAACACCTGGAGCTGATCTCCGCGCAGGTCCAGCCCCAGTTGAGCTGACTCCCGTGCAGCCCGCCCGTTCGCTCGCCGCCGCCCTCGCCGAAGGCACCGTCGTCCTCGACGGAGGGCTCTCCAACCAACTGGAGGCCCAGGGATGCGACCTGTCCGACGACCTCTGGTCGGCCAGGCTGCTCGCGGACGATCCGCACCAGATCGAGGCGGCCCACGCCGCGTACGTCCGGGCGGGTGCGCAGGTCCTCATCACCGCCAGCTATCAGGCGACGTTCGAAGGCTTCGCCCGCCGCGGCGTGCGCCGTCCCGAGGCGGCGAGGCTGTTCGCCCGCAGCGTGCAGCGGACCCGGGCCGCCGCCGAGTCGACACGGAGCGAGGTGTGGGTGGCGGCCTCGGTGGGTCCGTACGGGGCGATGCTCGCCGACGGGAGCGAGTACCGCGGGAGGTACGGGCTGTCCGTGCGGGAGCTGGAGCGTTTCCACCGGCCCAGGATCGAGGCCCTGGCCGAGGCGGGGCCCGATGTCCTCGCCCTGGAGACGGTGCCGGACCTCGACGAGGCCGAGGCGCTGCTGCGCGCGGTTGACGGCTGCGGGATTCCCGTGTGGCTGTCGTACAGCATCGCGGGTGACCGGACCCGGGCCGGCCAGCCGCTGGCAGCCGCCTGTGCACCGGCCGCCGGGCATGACCAGGTGATCGCGGTGGGCATCAACTGCTGCGAGCCGGACGACGCCGGCCCCGCGGTCGAGCAGGTGGCCGCGGTGACCGGAAAGCCCGTCGTCGTCTATCCCAACAGCGGCGAGCGGTGGGACGCCGGTGCGCGGCGCTGGCGGGGCGGGCCGACCTACGATCCCGCCCGCTCACCGGACTGGTCGGCGTCGGGCGCCCGCCTGATCGGCGGCTGCTGCCGGGTCGGTCCCGACACGATCGCCCGCGTCGCCGCCCTCACACGTGGCGGCGGCTGAACCCTGCCGGTAGGTCGTGACCGGTCGACCGTCGCATACGCGGACGCGATCAGCTGGACAGCCCTCAGGCGCGTGGTTCGGCCGGCGCCGCGTCGGGCCAGGTGATCTTGTAGTACGTCAGGCGTTCGTCCTCCGCGAACTGCTCCATGCCGGCTGCGGCCATGACGCGTTGGGACGCGATGTTGTCGCGGTCGGTGTCACCCTGCACGCAGGTGATGCCGCGTGCGCGGGCGAACGCCAGCAGAGCGCGGAGCGCCTCGGAGGCGTACCCCTTGCCCTGCACCGACGGGATCAGGCCGTAGCCGATCGTGACGCTGCCGCTGTGGTCCGCGGGGCCGTGGAAGCCCGTCCCGCCGATCGCCCGTCCGTCCTCGCGCAGCCGGATCTCATAGGCGCCGAAGGGCTGGGGATCACCGGTGCTCGCGCACACATCCAGGAAGCGCCTGGCTCCGGCCACGTCCCCGTCGGCCGGGTATCCGGGCGCCCACCGGTCGCCGCTGTCCGGCTCGTCCGCCAGCACGCGTTCCGCGTCGCCGGGGCTCATCGGATGCAGTACGAGCCGCGCTGTCACAAGGTCGTCCATGGGTGCTGAAGAGCACGCGGGGCGGCCGGAACGCATGCGGATTACCTGTCCGGACTGCCCGGCACCCGAATCAACCGCAGGTGCGGTGCGGCCCGCCGCCGCCCCGTCGCCCGGCCCCGTCCGACGGGGAATTCCCTGGTCGGGACCGGTGAATACGGCCATACTCGGACGGGTGTTCCTGACGATCAGCACCACCGGCACCCCAGAGCGTCCCGCGACCGACCTCGGCTTTCTGCTGCACAAGCATCCCGACAAGGCGCAGACGTTCTCCACCTCGCACGGCACGGCGCACGTCTTCTACCCCGAGGCGTCCGCCGAGCGGTGCACTGCCGCACTTCTGCTGGAGGTGGATCCGGTGGCGCTCGTGCGGCGCGGCAAGGGCAAGGGCCGTGGCGGCGCGCCCGACGCGGCGCTCGCGCAGTACGTCAACGACCGCCCGTACGCCGCGTCCTCGCTGCTCTCCGTCGCCATGACCACCGTGTTCAAGAGCGCTTTGCGGGGCGTGTGCGCCGCGCTTCCCGAGCGGGCCGAGGCACCCCTGCCGCTGCGGATCGAGGTGCCCGCCATGCCCGCGCGCGGTGGCGCCGAACTGGTGCGGAAGCTGTTCGGCCCGCTGGGCTGGACCTCGGTGGACGCGCGGCCGGTGGCGCTGGACGGGCAGTTCCCGGAGTGGGGAGACTCCCGCTACGTACAGCTGGTGCTGGAGGGGGACCTGCGGCTCTCCGACGCGCTGCGGCAGCTGTATGTGCTGCTGCCGGTGCTCGACGACGCCAAGCACTACTGGGTCGCGCCCGACGAGGTCGACAAACTGCTGCGGGCGGGCGAGGGATGGCTGGCCGAGCACCCGGAGCAGAAGCTCATCACCAGCCGCTATCTGTCACGGCGCTGGGGGCTGACCCGGCAGGCGATGGAACGTCTCGAGCTGGTCCGCCTCGCCGAGGCCGACGACCTCGAGGTCGAGGCCGTGGACAACGCCGTCGACGAGACGACCGACACCGAGGACCGGCCCGTGCCGCTCGCCGTGCAGCGGCGGGACGCCATCCTCGAAGCGCTGCGTGCGGCCGGTGCGAGCCGGGTGCTCGACCTGGGCTGCGGGCAGGGCCAGTTGGTGCAGGCGCTGCTCAAGGACGTGCGCTTCACCGAGATCGTCGGCGTCGATGTGTCCGTACGCGCCCTGACCATCGCCGGGCGGCGGCTGAAGCTGGACCGCATGGGCGAGCGCCAGGCCGCGCGCGTCCGGCTGATGCAGGGCTCGCTCACCTATACCGACAAGCGGCTGACCGGTTATGACGCGGCTGTTCTCAGCGAGGTCGTCGAGCATCTCGACCTGCCGCGGCTGCCCGCCCTGGAGTACGCGGTGTTCGGGTCCGCCCGGCCGCAGACCGTGATCGTGACGACGCCGAACGTCGAGTACAACGTCCGCTGGGAGACGCTGCCCGCCGGACATGTCCGCCACGGCGACCATCGGTTCGAGTGGACCCGTGAGGAGTTCCGCGGCTGGGCGACGGGCGTCGCCGAACGTGACGGCTACAGCGTCGCGTTCGTCCCCGTAGGGCCCGACGACCCCGAGGTCGGACCGCCGACCCAGATGGCCGTGTTCACCAGGAACGACACCAGGAACGACAGCAAGAGCGACACCGAGAACGACACCACGAACGACAGCGGCAGCAAGCGCGACACCGACAGCCGGAACAACACCACGAACGACACCACCGGGACCGAGAAGGAGGCGAAGGCCGCATGACCACGACGAGTACCACCGCCGCGCCGGCGAAGCGCGTGCTCCCCGTCACCGACCTGTCCCTCGTCGTGCTCATCGGGGCCACCGGGTCGGGCAAGTCCACGTTCGCCCGCAAGCACTTCAAGCCCACCGAGGTCATCTCCTCGGACTTCTGCCGGGGACTCGTCGCGGACGACGAGAACGACCAGAGCGCGAGCGGCGACGCCTTCGACGTCCTGCACTACATCGCGGGCAAGCGGCTCGCCGCCGGGCGGCTGACCGTCGTCGACGCCACCAGCGTGCAGTCCGAGAGCCGTCGTCAGCTCGTCCAGCTGGCACGGCAGCACGACGTGCTGCCCATCGCGATCGTCCTCGACCTGCCGGAGGACGTGTGCGCCGAACGCAATGCCGCACGTCCCGACCGTGCCGGCATGCCCCGCCACGTCATCTCGCGCCACCGCCGCGAACTGCGCCGCTCCCTGCGCGGCCTGGAGCGCGAGGGCTTCCGAAAGGTCCACATCCTGCGCAGCGTGGAGGAGGTCGAGGCCGCCGAAGTGGTCCTGGAGCGGCGCTACAACGACCTCACCCATCTGACGGGGCCGTTCGACATCATCGGCGACATCCACGGCTGCAGCTCCGAGCTGGAGACGCTGCTCGCCGCGCTCGGCTACAGCGACGGCGTGCACCCCGAGGGGCGTACGGCCGTGTTCGTCGGTGACCTGGTCGACCGCGGTCCGGACAGCCCCGGCGTCCTGCGCCGTGTGATGTCCATGGTCGCCTCCGGCAACGCGCTGTGCGTGCCCGGAAACCACGAGAACAAGCTCGGCCGGTACCTCAAGGGACGCAACGTCCAGCACACCCACGGACTGGCCGAGACGATCGAGCAGCTGGACAAGGAGGACGACGCGTTCCGGGCGCAGGTACGGGAGTTCATCGACGGCCTGGTCAGCCACTACGTCCTGGACGGGGGGAACCTGGTCGTCTGTCACGCCGGACTGCCCGAGAAGTACCACGGCCGCACCTCCGGCCGGGTCCGCTCGCACGCGCTGTACGGCGACACGACCGGCGAGACCGACGAGTTCGGGCTGCCCGTGCGCTATCCGTGGGCCGAGGACTACCGGGGACGCGCCGCTGTGGTCTACGGCCACACCCCGGTCCCCAGCACCTCATGGATCAACAACACCATCTGCCTCGACACCGGTGCGGTGTTCGGCGGAAAGATGACGGCGCTGCGCTGGCCCGAGCGCGAACTGGTCGACGTACCGGCCGAGAAGGTCTGGTACGAGCCGGTCCGGCCCCTGCTCACCGAGGCGCCGGGCGGACGGGAGGGCAGGCCGCTGGATCTCGCCGACGTCCAGGGACGCCGGGTCGTGGAGACCCGGCACATGGCACGGATCGGTGTGCGCGAGGAGAACGCGGCGGCGGCGCTGGAGGTCATGAGCCGCTTCGCCGTCGACCCTCGGCTGCTGGCCTATCTGCCGCCGACGATGGCACCGACGGCCACCTCGAAGGCGGAAGGCTTTCTGGAGCACCCCGTCGAGGCGTTCGCGCAGTACCGCGCGGACGGTGTCGAGAAGGTCGTGTGCGAGGAGAAGCACATGGGTTCGCGGGCGGTGGCGCTGGTGTGCCGCGACGCCGCTGCCGCGCGCGAGCGGTTCGGGGTCGAGGGACCGACGGGCGCCCTGCACACCCGTACCGGCCGGCCCTTCTTCGACGACCCGGCCGTCACCGAGGAGATCCTGGACCGGCTGCGGACGGCCGTGACCGAGGCGGGGCTCTGGGACGAGCTGGACACGGACTGGCTGCTGATCGACGCGGAGCTGATGCCGTGGTCGCTGAAGGCCGCGGGGCTGCTGCGCTCGCAGTACGCGGCGGTCGGTGCCGCGGCCGGGGCGGTGTTCCCGGGCGCCACGGCCGCCCTCGAGAAGGCGGTCGGGCGCGGCGTCCCGGTCGACGGCCTGCTGGCCACGCAGCGCGAACGGGCCGCCGACGCGGCCGCGTTCACCGACGCGTACCGGCGCTACTGCTGGACGACCGAGGGGCTGGAGGGGGTGCGTCTCGCGCCGTTCCAGATCCTCGCCGTGCGGGGGCGTTCGCTCGCGGCCGTGCCGCACGACGAGCAGTTGGTCTGGCTGGACCGCCTGGTGGAGCACGACCCCACCGGTCTGCTCCAGGTCACCCGCCGGCTCGTCGTGGAGACGGCGGACGCGTCCTCGGTCGCGTCCGGGGTCGACTGGTGGCTGGAGATGACGGGGCGGGGCGGCGAGGGGATGGTCGTCAAGCCGCTCGGAGCGCTCGCCCGCGACGGGAAGGGCCGCCTGGTGCAGCCGGGCATCAAGGTCCGCGGCCGTGAGTACCTGCGGATCATCTACGGCCCCGAGTACACCCGCCCGGAGAACCTGGAGCGCCTGCGCGGCCGGTTCCTGAACCACAAGCGTTCGCTGGCGCTGCGGGAGTACGCGCTCGGTCTCGAGGCGCTGGACAGGCTGGCCGACGGGGAGCCGCTGTGGCGGGTCCACGAGGCGGTGTTCGCGGTGCTGGCACTGGAGTCGGAGCCGGTGGACCCGCGGCTCTGATTTCCCTCCGGGCGGCGGCCGGGCCGCGGCGGCCGGATCTGCCGCCACGGCCCGGTCCGGGTCCGCCGCCACGGCGGACCCGGACCGGCACGCAGGCAGTCGAGCCCGTACAACGGTGTGCGGGTATCCGTGCGCGAGGGAGAAACGCCGTCGAAATGCCCGATGCGGCGGCGGCAAACATCAGGATTCATCGTTTGACTGGCCATTCGCCGGGTGAACGGC
The DNA here is from genome assembly GCF_036169555.1 of Streptomyces sp. NBC_00306. Classification (GTDB taxonomy): domain Bacteria; phylum Actinomycetota; class Actinomycetes; order Streptomycetales; family Streptomycetaceae; genus Streptomyces; species Streptomyces achmelvichensis. Next base: position 6,216,974 of record NZ_CP108032.1, read on the forward strand.
GCATTGCGCGGTGAGGATGGGGACATGGGATTCCACGTCGACTCCGAGACCGGGCGGCTGCGCCGGGTCATACTGCACCGGCCCGACCTCGAACTGAAGCGCCTCACTCCGAGCAACAAGGACGCGCTGCTCTTCGACGACGTGCTGTGGGTGCGCCGAGCCCGCCACGAGCACGACGGGTTCGCGGACATACTGCGTGACCGCGGGGTGGAGGTGCACCTCTTCGGCGATCTGCTGCGCGAGTCGCTGGACATCCCCGAGGCACGCAAGATCGTGCTGGACCGGGTCTTCGACGAGAAGGAGTACGGTCCGCTCGCCACCGACCACCTCAGGGTTGCCTTCGACGAGTTGCCGACTTCTGATCTGGTCGAGGCGCTGGTCGGAGGGATGACCAAGCGGGAGTTCCTCGCCGGTCATCCCGAGCCGACGTCCGTGCGTTTCCATGTGATGGACCTGGACGACTTCCTTCTCGACCCGCTGCCCAACCACCTGTTCACCCGCGACACGTCGGCCTGGATCTACGACGGGGTCTCGATCAATGCCATGCGCTGGCCCGCCCGGCAGCGCGAGACGGTCCACTTCGAGGCGATCTACAAGTACCACCCGCTCTTCACCGGCCCCCAGGCCGGACCGTTCCACCACTGGTCGGAGGGGCAGGACGACTACCCCTCCACCATCGAGGGCGGCGACGTGCTGGTCATCGGCAACGGCGCGGTGCTGATCGGGATGAGCGAGCGCACCACACCGCAGGCGGTGGAGATGCTGGCGCGTGGGCTGTTCGCGGCCGGATCGGCGCGCACGATCGTGGCGCTGGACATGCCGAAGAGACGCGCCTTCATGCACCTCGACACCGTGATGACCATGGTCGACGCGGACACCTTCACGCAGTACGCGGGTCTCGGCATGCTGCGCTCGTACACCATCGAGCCCGCGGACGGTTCGAGCGGTCTGAAGGTGAGCGACCATCCCCCCGAGCACATGCACAGCGCGATCGCCGCGGCGCTGGGTCTCAAGGAGATCCGCGTCCTCACGGCGACGCAGGACGTGCACTCGGCGGAGCGGGAGCAGTGGGACGACGGCTGCAACGTTCTCGCGGTGGAGCCGGGCGTCGTCGTCGCATACGAACGCAATGTCACCACCAACACCCATCTGCGCAAACAGGGCATCGAAGTGATCGAGATCCCCGGCAGCGAACTGGGGCGGGGCAGGGGCGGGCCGCGCTGCATGAGCTGCCCGGTCGAGAGGGATGCTGTATAGCAATACAGCCTCTCGTATACACTTCCATGGTCACCGCATTTTCGCGACCCAGGAGCAGCCGCCATGGCCATACATCTCGAAGGCCGCCACTTCCTCAAGGAGCTCGACTTCACCGCGGAGGAGTTCCGCGGTCTGGTCGAGCTGGCCGCCGAGCTCAAGGCTGCCAAGCGGGCCGGTACCGAGGTGCAGCGGCTGCGCGGGAAGAACATCGCGCTGATCTTCGAGAAGGCCTCGACACGTACACGCTGTGCGTTCGAGGTCGCGGCCGCGGACCAGGGCGCCGCGACGACGTACATCGACCCGTCGAGCTCCCATATCGGCACCAAGGAGTCCGCCAGGGACTCCGCACGGGTCCTCGGCCGGATGTTCGACGCCATCGAGTTCCGCGGTGACGCGCAGGCCACCGTCGAGGAACTGGCACGGTTCGCCGGGGTGCCCGTCTACAACGGCCTCACCGCGGACTGGCACCCCACCCAGATGCTCGCCGATGTGCTCACCATGGTCGAGCACAGCGGCAAGCCGCTCGGGGAGATCGCGTACGCCTACCTCGGCGACGCCCGCTTCAACATGGGCAATTCGTATCTGGTCACCGGCGCCCTGCTGGGCATGGATGTGCGGATCGCCGCACCACGGGCCTACTGGCCGGCCGACGAGATCGTGACCCGAGCCCGCGCTGCCGCGGAGTCCAGCGGTGCCCGCATCACCCTGACCGAGGACATCGCCGAGGGTGTCCGGGGTGCGGACTTCGTCGCCACCGATGTCTGGGTGTCGATGGGGGAGCCCAAGGAGATCTGGGCCGAGCGCATCAAGGCGCTGGCGGCGTACGCGGTGACCATGGACGTCCTGCGGGCGACGGGCAACCCGGAGGTGAAGTTCCTGCACTGCCTGCCTGCGTTCCACGACCTCGGCACCGCGGTCGGCCGGGAGATCCACGAGACGTACGGTCTGGGCGAACTGGAGGTGACGGACGAGGTGTTCGAGTCGGAGCACTCCGTCGTCTTCGACGAGGCCGAGAACCGTATGCACACGATCAAGGCGGTCCTGGTCGCCACGCTGGCGGGACCCGCCGGCGCCAGTATCTCCGGATAGTCATGCGGGGGAACCGCGTCAGGTCCGCGACGGCAGCGTGAACCAGACGGCCTTGCCCTCCGCGGTCGCCCGGTGCCCGCAGTCCGAGCTCAGGGCCCGTATCAACAGCAGTCCGCGCCCGTGCTCCTGCCAAGGGTCCGGCTCACCGCCCGGCACGGCGATCCGGCACAGATCCCCCGGCGGCGCCGGATCACCGTCATGGACCTCCACCTGGCAGCCGCCCGCGAGCAGCTCCACCACCAGCTCTATGGGTGACTCGCTGGGGGTGTGCTCCACGGCGTTCGCCACCAGCTCGGCCGTCAGCAGCTCCGCCGTGTCACTGTCCGCCGTCGCCTCGATCTCCGCGAGCGCCGTGCGGATCAGGGCACGCGCGATGGGCACCGCTGCCGTGGTGTGCGGCAGGGCGATGCGCCACGAGGCGGGGCCGGAGGCATCGAGCAAGGCAGGGTCCATTCAGGGGTCAGCTCTGGGTGGGTCCGTTCACGAGGTGAGGGTCCTGCTCTCCACCATAGGAATCGCGGCTGCGGGAACAAGGGGCGCAGGCCACCCCGGTCAGGACCTGTGTCACAACCGCTACAGGACCATTGCCGTGTCACGCCACCTCTGTCGCGCACATCACAGCCTCGGTGTCCGCCCGGTCCTGTCGTATAGCGCACTCGTGACGGCAGTCACGTACGAGTGATAGCTTCGAAGGGCAGGCAGGACCGCCGGCCGAGGGAGGCACCACTCCATGAGCCCCTTTCCCAGCTCAGCGCCGCGCGCGGACGCATGGCGTCATCTGCGCGTCACCACGCAGGACGGCGTCGCGACCGTCACGCTCGCCCGGCCCGAGAAACTGAACGCCCTCACCTTCGGCGCCTACGCCGATCTGCGCGATCTGCTCGCCCAGCTGTCGCGCGAGCGCTCCGTGCGGGCGCTGGTGCTCGCCGGTGAGGGCCGGGGCTTCTGCTCCGGCGGCGACGTCGACGAGATCATCGGCGCGACGCTTTCCATGGACACCGCGCAGCTGCTCGACTTCAACCGGATGACCGGGCAGGTCGTCCGGGCCATCCGTGAGTGCCCCTTCCCGGTGATCGCGGCGGTCCACGGGGTCGCCGCCGGCGCCGGCGCCGTGCTCGCGCTGGCTTCCGACTTCCGGGTGGCCGACCCGTCCGCCCGGTTCGCGTTCCTGTTCACGAAGGTCGGGCTCTCGGGCGGTGACATGGGCGCCGCCTATCTGCTGCCGCGCGTCGTCGGCCTCGGACACGCCACCCGGCTGCTGATGCTCGGCGAAGCGGTGCGCGCCCCCGAGGCCGAACGCATCGGACTGATCAGCGAGCTGACGGACGAGGGCCACGCGGACGCCCGCGCGGCCGAACTCGCCCGCCGTCTCGCCGACGGCCCGGCGCTGGCCCTCGCCCAGACCAAGGCGCTGCTCACCGCCGAACTGGACATGCCGCTCGCCGCGTCCGTGGAGCTCGACGCCTCGACGCAGGCCCTGCTGATGACGGGCGAGGACTACGCGGAGTTCCACGCGGCCTTCACCGAGAAGCGCCCGCCGAAATGGCAGGGCCGGTGAACCCCGCGGATGCCGTAGAACCGGCGAACCCGGCCGCCGGCGGTCAAGAACCCCGCACCTCCGGCCGGCCCGCTGGGCCCCCGCTGCCCGGGACGGACTCCACCGGCACCGGCCCGCGCCCCCTGCGCGTCGCCGTCATCGGCGGCGGACCCGGCGGTCTGTACGCCGCCGCCCTGCTCAAGCGGCTCGACCCCGCCCGCGACATCACCGTCTGGGAGCGCAACGCCCCCGACGACACCTTCGGCTTCGGCGTCGTCCTCTCCGACGAGACCCTCGGCGGCATCGAGCACGCCGACCCCGTCATCTACCGCGCGCTCCAGGACGAGTTCGTCCGCTGGGACGACATCGACATCGTCCACCGCGGCCGCACCCTCACCTCCGGCGGCCACGGCTTCGCCGCGCTGGGCCGGCGCAGACTGCTGGGGATACTGCACGAGCGCTGCGAGTCCCTCGGCGTACGGATCCGCTTCCGCACCCCCGCGCCCCCCGCCGCCGAACTCGCCGCCACGCACGACCTCGTCATCGCGGCCGACGGAGTCAACAGCCTCACCCGCGAGGCACACGCCGACGCCTTCGCGCCCCGGATCACCACCCACCGGTGCCGCTACATCTGGCTGGCCGCCGACTTCGCCCTCGACGCGTTCCGGTTCGAGATCGCCGAGACCGAACACGGCGCGATGCAGCTCCACGGCTATCCCTTCTCGCCCGACGCCTCCACCGTCATCGTCGAGATGCGCGAGGAGGTGTGGCGGGCGGCGGGCTTCGACGCCTGTGACGAGCAGGAGTCCACCGAACGCTGCGCCAAGATCTTCGCCGACGCCCTCGACGGCCGGCCGCTGCGGAGCAACAACTCCGCCTGGATCGCCTTCCGGACGGTCGTCAACGACCGCTGGTCCCACGGCCGCACCGTGCTGCTGGGCGACGCCGCGCACACCGCCCACTTCTCCATCGGCTCCGGCACCAAGCTCGCCGTCGAGGACGCACTCGCCCTCGCCGCCTGCATCGACGAGCAGTCGACCCTGGACGAGGCACTGGCCGCGTACGAGAGCGAGCGCCGGCCGGTCGTGGAGTCGACCCAGCGGGCGGCCGCCGCGAGTCTGCGCTGGTTCGAGGAGCTCGGCACCTATCTCGGCCAGCCGCCGCGGCAGTTCGCCTTCAACCTGCTGACCCGCAGCCGCCGCGTCACCCACGACAACCTCCGGCTGCGTGATCCGGCGTTCACCGACGACGTCCAGAAGGACTTCGGGTGTCCGCCCGCCACGCCTCCGATGTTCACCCCGCTCCGGCTGCGCGGCCTCGAACTGCGCAACCGGGTCGTCGTCTCGCCGATGGACATGTACTCCGCGACGGACGGGCTGCCCGCCGACTTCCACCTCGTCCACCTCGGTGCGCGAGCCCTCGGCGGCGCCGCGATGGTCATGACCGAGATGGTGTGCGTGAGCGCGGAGGGCCGCATCACACCCGGCTGCACGGGCCTGTACACCGAGGAGCACGCGACGGCCTGGCGCCGCATCACCGACTTCGTGCACCAGCAGTCGCCCGGCACGGCCATCGGTGTGCAGCTGGGCCACTCCGGCCGCAAGGGATCCACGAAGCTCATGTGGGAGGGCATCGACGAGCCACTGCCCACCGGCAACTGGCCGCTCGTCGCCGCCTCACCGCTCTCGTACCGCCCGGGCGTCAACCAGATCCCGCGAGAACTGGACAGTGCGGGACTCGCGGACATCCGCGAACAGTTCGCGGACGCGACCCGCCGAGCCGTCCGCAGCGGCTTCGACCTCCTCGAACTCCACTGCGCGCACGGCTACTTGCTGTCCGGGTTCCTCTCGGCGCTCACCAACCACCGCACGGACGCGTACGGGGGATCGCCGGAGAACCGGCTGCGCTTCCCCCTCGAAGTCTTCGACACCGTGCGGGACATCTGGCCCGACGACCGGCCCATGACCGTGCGTATCTCCGCCACCGACTGGGCGGAAGGCGGCACGACCGCCGAGGACGCCGTGGAGATGGCCCGGGCCTTCGTCGCCCACGGCGCCGACGCGATCGACGTCTCCACCGGACAGGTCGTCGCCGAGGAACGCCCCGAGTACGGCCGCTCGTACCAGACGCCGTACGCCGACCGGATCCGCAACACCCTCGGCGTACCGGTCATCTCGGTGGGTGCGATCTCGTCCTGGGACGACGTCAACTCGCTGCTGCTGGCCGGCCGCGCGGACCTCTGCGCCCTCGCCCGCCCTCATCTCTACGACCCGCACTGGACGCTGCACGCGGCGGCCGAACAGGACTACACGGGCCCGGGCGCGCCCTGGCCGCTGCCGTACGGCGCGGGCAGCCGCAAGCCGCCGACAGGCCGTACGGACGCTCCCAAACCGAGGCTCACGCTGCGCTGAAGGGGGTGGCACGGACGGCGGGCGCGGACGAGCTCCGACCGGCGCCCGCCGCGCCGGCCCTGACCACCCTCACGTCTCGACGAAGACCGCTCCCGCGTCCCGCAGCAGCTCGTGCAGACGGGTGAACACCTCGGCGGAACGGCCGCCCGGCCAGCCCTCCGGGAGCAGTTCGAGCGGCAGCCCGGGATCCACATACGGCAGCCGGCGCCAGGAGTCGAGCGCCCGCAGATAGTCCCGGTACGCCTCCTCGGGCGAGCCCGTGTGCCCCGCCGACCAGATCCGCAGCACCGGCTCGTGCGCGTCGAGGAACTCCTCGTGCTGCTTGGCGATCGCTCCCAGGTCCCACCAGCGCGCGACCGCCTCCGCCGTGGCCGCGAAGCCAAGGTGCTCACCGCGGAAGAGCTCGACGTACGGGTCGAGCTGGAGGCGGCGCAGCGTGTGCCGGGTCTCCTGGTACAGCCGTGCAGGAGCGATCCACACCCCCGGCGCCGCCGACCCGAAGCCGAGACGGCCCAGCCGCGAACGCAGCAGATGCCGCTTGTGGCGTTCGGCCTCGGGGACCGAGAAGACGGCCAGCACCCAGCCGTCCGTGAGCAGCGGCGCCGGCGGCTCGTAGATGCGCCGGTCGCCGTCGTCGAGCAGTTGCCGGGCGTCATCGGACAGCGCGTATCCGGCCGCGCCGTCGGGCGCGCGGCCGGCGATCAGCAGCCCGCGGCGCTTGAGACGGGAGACGGACGAGCGCACCGAGGGCGCGTCCACGCCGAGTACCGCCATGAGCCGGATGAGCTCGGCGACGGGCAGGGGCCCGGGCCGTTCGCGTCCGTACGCGCCGTAGAGGGTGACGATCAGGGAACGGGGGGTGTGCTGGTCGGCCACGTGATCACTCTAGGGCCCGCAGCCGGAAGCGCTGCAGCTTGCCGGTCGGGGTGCGCGGCAGCGCGTCGAGGAAGACGATCTCGCGGGGGCACTTGTACGGCGTGAGCCGGTCCTTGACCGACTCGGTGAGCGCGGCCGCCGTCTCCTCGCCCCGGGAGACCCCGTCGCTCAGGACGACGTACGCCACCACGATCTGCCCGCGCAGTCCGTCCTCCCGCCCGATGACCGCGGCCTCCGCGACGTCCGGGTGGTGCAGCAGGGCCTCCTCGACCTCGGGTCCGGCGATGTTGTAGCCGGCGGAGATGATCATGTCGTCGGCGCGGGCGACATAGCGGAACCAGCCGTCCGGGTCGCGCACATAGGTGTCGCCCGTGAGGTTCCAGCCGTCGCGCACGTAGTCCAGCTGCCGGGGGTCGCTCAGATAGCGGCAGCCGATCGGGCCGCGGACCGCGAGCAGCCCCGGTTCGCCGTCCGGGACCGGTGTGCCGGAACGATCCACCACCCGTGCCTGCCAGCCGGGCACGGGGATGCCCGTCGTGCCCGGCTTGATGTCCTCGTCGGCCGCGGAGATGAAGATGTGCAGCAGTTCGGTCGCGCCGATGCCGTTGATGATGCGCAGACCTGTCCGCTCCAGCCAGTCCTGCCAGGTGGCGGACGGGAGGTTCTCACCGGCGGACACGCAGCGGCGCAGCGAGCCGACGTCGTGCGCGTCCAGGTTGTTCAGCATCACGCGGTAGGCGGTCGGAGCGGTGAACAGCACCGACACCCGGTGCTCGGCGATGGCCGGCAGCATCTGCAGCGGACCCGCCTGTTCCAGCAGGAGCGCGGAGGCACCCGCCCGCATCGGGAAGATCACCAGCCCGCCCAGGCCGAAGGTGAAGCCGAGCGGCGGGCTGCCGGCGAAGACGTCGTCCGGCTCCGGCTTCAGCACCTGCGCGGAGAAGGTGTCCGCGACGGCCAGCACGTCCCGGTGGAAGTGCATGCACCCCTTGGGGCGGCCGGTGGTGCCGGAGGTGAAGGCGATCAGCGCGACGTCGTCGGCGGCCGTCTCCACCGCGGTGAACGGCTCCGCGGACTGCCCGGCGGCCAGCTGGAGCAGGTCGTCGGGGGAGTCGCCGCCGTACGAGGTGATCCGCAGCCCCGGCACCTCGGCCTTCGCCAGGTCGTCGAGCGAGCGGATGTCGCACAGGGCATGGCTGACCGCGCCGATCTCGCACACGGTGGCCAGTTCTCCCGCCCGCTGCTGGGCCAGCACGGTGACGGCGACCGCACCCGCCTTCAGCACGGCCAGCCAGCAGGCCGCGAGCCACGGTGTCGTGGGGCCGCGCAGCAGGACGCGGTTGCCCGGGACGACCCCGAGGTCGGTCGTGAGGGTGCGGGCGATGCGGTCGACCCGCTCGCGCAGGTCTCCGTACGACCAGGTCTCGCCCCCTCCGGTACGGAAGACGGGCCTGTCGGCCCCGAAGCGGTCGATCGTGCGGTCCAGCAGCTCGGCGGCGCAGTTGAGCCGCTGGGGATGGTGCAGAGCGGGCAGCTCGAAGAGGAGTTCCGGCCACTGCCCGGCGGGCGGGAGGTGGTCGCGCGGAAAGGTGTCGACGTGGGCCGAGGGTGTCAGCTCCATGGTGCGCCCCCTTCTCGTCGTGGGGTCGTGAATGGAGCGTATCGTTAAGGTGACGACAGTCAATGGTCCGCGATATTGTGCTTCTCCGGGGGCCACCGCCGGACCCCCGGCCGTCGAAGTGGGGGCACGAATGCCCGTATTCTCGCTCGATCCGGCTCAGACCGCCTGGTGTGCGGAGCTGCGCACCCTGGCGGCCGAGACGCTCCGCCCGCTGGCGGAGAAGGGCGAACCGGGCCGGGTGAACCGCCCCCTGGTCGCCGCTCTCGGCGAGCGCGGCCTCCTCGCCCGTCTCTTCGGAGCGGGCGCGCTGGAACTGTGCCTGCTGCGCGAATCGCTCGCCCACGGCTGCACCGAGGCCGAGACCGCACTCGCCCTCCAGGGGCTCGGCACGTACCCGGTCGTCCAGGCCGGCACCCGCGCCCAGCAGGAACGATGGCTCCCCGAGGTCATCGCGGGCCGCGCCGTCGCCGCCTTCGCGCTGAGCGAGCCGGACGCCGGCTCGGACGCGGCCGCCCTCGCGCTGCGGGCCGAACCGGACGGCGAAGGATGGCGGCTGACCGGCGAGAAGCGCTGGATCTCCAACGCCCCCGAGGCCGACTTCTGCACCGTCTTCGCCCGCACCACCGAGGGCGCGGGCGCCCGCGGGGTGACCGCCTTCCTCGTACCTGCCGACCGGCCGGGGCTCGGCGGACAGGCGCTGGAGATGCTCTCGCCGCACCCGATCGGGGCCCTGACCTTCGACGGCGTACCGGTCACCCGGGACGACATGCTCGGCGAGCCCGACCGCGGCTTCCGCGTCGCCATGAACACCCTCAACCTGTTCCGGCCCAGCGTCGGTGCCTTCGCCGTCGGTATGGCGCAGGCGGCCCTCGACGCCACGGTGGAGCACACCGCCCGCCGCACGGCGTTCGGCGGCCCGCTCAAGGACCTCCAGTCCGTCGCCCACCGGGTCGCCGAGATGGCGACCCGCACCGAGGCGGCCCGGCTGCTGGTGTACGCGGCGGCCGAGGCGTACGACGACGGCGCCGCCGATGTGCCCAAGCGCTCCGCGATGGCGAAGCTTCTCGCGACGGAGACGGCGCAGTTCGTCGTCGACGCGGCCGTTCAACTCCACGGCGCGCGTGCGCTGCAGCGTGGCCATCTGCTGGAGCATCTGTACCGTGAGGTGCGGGCTCCCCGGATCTACGAGGGTGCCACCGAGGTCCAGCGCTCGATCATCGCCAAGGAGCTGTACGCCGGGAAGCCGCACGCCGCCAAGGAGCCGCCCGTATGAGCCTGCACCGCCACAACCCGGCCGAGCTCTCGCCGCCCACCGGCTTCACGCACGCCGTCACGGCGACGGGGTCCCGGCTGGTGTTCCTCGCCGGACAGACCTCGCTGGACATGGGCGGGAAGGTCGTGGGGGAGACCCTCACCGAACAGTTCGAGACGGCTCTGGCCAACCTGCTGACGGCCCTCGCAGGCGCCGGCGGAGCACCGCAGGACCTGGCCCGGGTGACCGTCTACGCCACCGATGTCGAGGACTATCGCGCCCACGCGCACGAACTGGGCACCATCTGGCGGCGGTTGGCGGGCCGTGACTATCCCGCGATGGCCGTCATCGGTGTCGTGCGGCTCTGGGACGAGCAGGCGATGGTGGAGCTCGACGGCATGGCGGTCCTGCCGTAACGCCCTCCCCGCGACGCCGTGACGCCGTGACGCCGTGACGACCTGGGACCAGGGGGACATGCCATGCCGGAGATCGAGCTGCGGGCCGGGACGATCGCCTACGAGGACACCGGCGGTTCCGGTCCCGTCGTCGTTCTGCTGCACGGTCTCGTCCACGACGCGACGGTCTGGCGCAAGGTGATCGCGGATCTGCGCCGGGACCACCGCTGCATCGCCCCGACCCTGCCCTACGGTGCCCACCGCACGCCCATGCGCCCGGACGTCCCGCTGAGCCCCGACTCCGTCAACGAGCTGATCGCGGAGTTCCTGGACAGGCTCGATCTGCGCGAAGTGACCCTCGTCGAGAGCGACTGCGGACGCGCCCAGACCGTCGCCGGCCGGCATCCGGAACGGCTCGCGCGGCTGGTGCTCATCTCCTGCGAGGCCTTCGACAACTACCCGCCCGGTCTGCCGGGCAAGATGATCTCGGCGGCCTGCAAAGTCCCGGGCGGTGTCGGCCTGCTGGTGCGCACGCTCGCTCTGAAGCCGCTGCGCCGGCTGCCCGTCGGTTTCGGCGCGCTCACCAAGCACGGAGTACCGGACGACGTCGTCGACGCCTGGCTGCGGCCGTTGCTGACCGACAAGGCGATCCGGGCCGACTTCCGGCGCTACGGCAACGCCGTCCGCAGGACCGAACTGCTCGAAGCAGTCGACGGACTGCGGGCCTTCGGCCGTCCCGCCCTGGTGGTCTGGGCCACCGAGGACCGGATGATGCCGCGTGAGCACGGCCGGCGGCTGGCCGAACTGCTGCCCCGGGGACGCCTGCTGGAGATCGACGACAGCCGTACCCTCGTCGCGGAGGACCAGCCGCAGCGGCTCGCGAGCGCCCTGCGCGCGTTCACCGCGGAGCCCACCGCCGGGGGCTGTTGATCGACTGGTGGCGCCGGGTGCCCGGGTTTACCGTCGATGAGTGGACGGAACCGTCTGCTCACCGCTGTGTGAGGGCACGATGCGCCATGACGAGCTCGCAGCCGACACCCGCCTCGCCGGCCACCACGCCGGACTCCGGCGGAGGCCACGGAATAGCTCTTCTCGTCATAGCGTCCTGCCAGCTCATGGTGGTTCTCGACATCACCATCGTGAACATCGCGCTCCCCCACATCCAGAGCTCGCTGGACTTCTCCACGACGAGCCTGGCCTGGGTGGTCAATGCCTACACCCTGACCTTCGGCGGACTGCTCCTGCTCGGCGGACGCGCAGGTGACATCCTCGGCCGGCGCCGGGTCTTCATCTTCGGTGTGCTGCTCTTCGCACTCGCCTCGTTCCTCGGCGGATTCGCCCAGAACGAGGCCCAACTCCTCGCCGCACGCGCCCTCCAGGGCGTCGGCGGCGCCATCGCGTCGCCGACCGCTCTCTCGCTGATCACCACGACGTTCCCCGAAGGCCCGGCCCGCAACCGGGCGTTCGGCGTGTTCGCGGCCGTGTCCGCGGGCGGCGGAGCGATCGGCCTGCTCGCGGGCGGCATGCTCGTCGAATGGCTCAACTGGCGCTGGGTGTTCTTCGTCAATGTGCCGATCGCCCTGATCATCGTGCTGCTGACCCCCCGGCACATCAACGAGTCCGAACGCCACCCCGGAAACTTCGACCTCCTCGGGGCACTGACCTCCACCCTCGGCATGGTCGCGCTGGTCTACGGCTTCATCCGGGCCGCCCAGGAAGGCTGGCGCGATCCGGTCACGCTCGGCTCGTTCGCGGCGGCGGTGGTGCTGCTCGCGTCGTTCATCATGGTCGAGCGCCGCTCGTCCCAGCCCATCACACCGCTGCACATGTTCGCCGACCGCAACCGCGCGGGCACGTACGGCATCATGCTGAGCCTCGCGGCAGCGATCTTCGGCATGTTCTTCTTCCTCACGCTCTTCGTCCAGAACGTCCTCGACTTCAGCCCGCTCATGGCCGGTCTCGCCTTCCTGCCCGTCAGCGCCGTCATCGCCGTGGGCGCGGGACTTGCCTCCCAACTCCTGCCGAGATTCGGGCCGAAACCCTTCATGGTGACCGGTGCGATCCTCGCCGCGGCGGGGCTCGGCTGGCTGACGCAGACCGACATCCACTCCACGTATCTCGGCAGCATCCTCGGACCCATGCTGATCTTCAGCCTCGGTATGGGCATGCAGTTCGTCTCGCTGACGCTGATGGCGGTCTCGGGAGTGGCGCCGGCCGAGACGGGAGCGGCCTCCGGCCTCCTCAACGCCACCCAGCAGGTGGGCGGTTCACTGGGACTGTCCATCCTGGTCACGGTGTTCGGCACCGCCAGCCGCAACGAGGCCGAGGACCAGATCGCGGACTTCATGACCAATGCCACCCCCGCGGAACGGCTGATCTTCCAGCGGACGGGGCAGCTGCCGGCGCACTGGGGCGACGAGGTGCTGACCTCCGGGGTCTCCGCGGCCTTCGTGGTGGCCGCGATCTTCACGTTGATCGCCGCCGTGATCGCTCTCCTGGTGATCCAGGTCCGTCCCTCCGACCTGGAACGGCTGAAGGGCGGTGTGACCCCCGGCCCCTGACACCACCCGCCCGTCGTCACCTCCTGCCACCACCCCCCCTTACCAGGCCCTTCCGTCCCACGGTCGGCAGGCCGGATGCGGTGTCCCGTGGGGCGCACGAGACTGAGATCATCGCCGGTGACGGAGGAGGTGATCGTGTGCGTGCCGACTCGCCTGACGGAGACGGGGGTGCGTCCCAGGCGGTGGGTCTCGCCGTGCTCGATACGGACATGAAATACCTCTTCGCCGACCCGTCCTACTGCCGGATCTCGGGCGAAGTACGCGCGGGTCTGGAGGGCCGCGGCATCAGCGCCCGCGCGGCGCTCAGCGTCGGCGCCGCACCCCTGTCGGCCGCCGTGCTCGCCGACGGCCACACCCGTTCGTTCGCTACGCCCGCCACACGCTGCACCTGGGAGCGGCTCACCGTCCACGGCGAGGTACTGGGTGTGGTGGTGCTGGTCACCGAGACCGTCACCACGACCGACCGGCTCCGCATCGCCGAGGCCGCCGACCGGATCGGCACGACCCTGGACGAGCGGGCCACCTCATCGGAAGTCGTCAGCTTCCTGCACACCGAACTGGCCGACGCGGCCGCCGTCGACCTGCTGCCGGAGGATCCGGCGGCCCACACCAGCCCCGTGGCGGACCGGGTGGCCTCCGCCGGGAGGGTCGAACTGCTGCCGGACCACCCGCCCCGGGCCGTCCTGCGCGGCCGCCCGGTCCTCGTCGAAGGACGGCTCGCCCTGCCGCTCACGCTGAAGGGCCGCGTCCTGGGCGCCGTGACCCTCGCCCGCGCCGAGGGGGACTTCACCGACCGCGATCTGCTGATCGCCCAGTCCGCGGCCCGGCGGGCGGCCGTCGCCATCGAGCACGCCCGGATGTTCGCCCAGGCCCAGCGCACGGCGGTCGAACTCCAGCGGGCCCTGCTGACCGACCCCGGCCTGCCGCACCCCAACCTCCAGCTCGCCACCCGCTACCTGCCCTCGGGCATGGGAACGCTGGTGGGCGGCGACTGGTTCGAGACCGTACGGCTGCACTTCGGCCGCACCCTGCTGGCCATGGGCGACGTCATGGGCCACGGCGTCGAGGCCGCGGTCGACATGAACAGCTACCGCTCGGCCCTGCGGGACTTCGCCTCCGCCGACCTCCCGCCGCACCGCGTCCTGCGCCGCCTCGACCAGGACATCTCCGACGCCGACACCCGCCGCCCGGCGACCTGCCTGCTGGCCCGTCTCGACCCCGCCCGAGGGCTCGCCACCTTCTCCAGCGCCGGCCACCTCCCGCCGGTGGTCTTCAACCGCGAGGGAGTCGGGGACCTGATCCGCGTCCCGGTCGGCCCCCCGCTCGGCACGGGCCTCGGCGGCTACGACATCCTGTCCCGCGCCCTCGACCCCGGGGACACGCTCCTGCTGTTCACGGACGGCCTGGTGGAGCGCCGCGGCGAGGACATCGACGCCTCCCTCGCCCGCCTGGCCGCGGTCCGCCCCGACCCGAAGGGCTCGCTGGACGACCTGGTGGACGAGGTCCTGCGTGAGCTGGACGCGGCGCACGCGGAGGACGACGTGGCCCTGATGGCGGTGAGGATCCGGCGCAAGGCGCCGGGGGAGGAGTGAGCGTGCGACGCACGGGACGCGGCCGAAGGGCCGAGGGCGACCGGGGGCTCGTCGCCGGGGGATGTCAGCACTGGTCGACGGAGTCCGAGGGGTCCTTCCCGATGTTCACATTGCCGCCCCACACCCAAGCGGTCCGATAGGTGGCGGGAGAGGCACTGTCGAAGACCGTTCCCCGGTACCAGATGTCGGTGGTGTAGCCGCCGGCCGTGACGCGGTCGCCTTCCAGGTAGCAGACGCCGTCCATGTAGAAGCGGTCCACCGTGGGGCCCGTGTTGGTGAGCAGTCTGGCCACGACGAAGGGTCCTGTACGGACGTTGCTGTTCGGCTGCAACGACACATAGAACCCCGAAGCCCCCGCGTGGGCGGTCCCCGCGGCGACACCGGTCATGGTGGCGGCTCCTACGAGCGCGAGGCCGGCGGCGGCGAGACGGGTGCGATTCCTGGGCATGGGGCGCTCCTTGAAGTGTCTGCGAGGACGGGGCTGTTCGCTCAGGAGACGGGTCCCGCAGGCCTGTCGTATGACACCGGTCTCCCTTGATTTCGGAGTGGGAGCGGGTGCCATGAGCCCCTGCCGTCCTGCGTCACAGGTGAGAGTCCGTCAGGGGTGATCTGCCGGGTCTGTCCCCGGTTCTCCCGCGTTGCGAGATCCCTTGAGGAGGAGAAGAGTGGTTCTTGTATCGCCTGTGCATCGTTGAGCTGTAGATCTCCATGCCACGGGCAGTCGCCGCCTTCAGAACCGGGTTCCTCGGGGCGCCAAGAAAGTACGTGCAGAGCACACTTGGAACAGCCATGTCGAGAACTGCCCAGCAACAAGTCTTCCGTTTCGTCGGTGCCTCCTGCCTGGCTGCGGCGCTCGCGCTGTCGCCGGGCCTGGCGAGTGCTGAGGCAGCACCCCAAGCACGCGCTGAAGCAGCGACCGCGCTGCCGGCCGCACCAAGTCCTCCTTCTCCACCGCCGGCGGAAGAAGAGCAGCCTCCGCCGCCCCCGCAGGAGCAGGAGCAGCCGCCTCCGCCGCCCCAGGAGGAGCAGGAGCAGCCACCGCCTCCGCCCCCGCAGGAGGAGCAGCAGCCTCCACCTCCGCCCCAGGAGGAGGAGCAGCAGCCCCCGCCGCCCCAGGAGGAAGAGCAGCAGCCCCCGCCGCCCCCGGCGGAGCAGGAGGCGGACTTGAAGAAGCTGACTCCTGACCTGAAGAAGGACGTTCAGGAACTGACGAATCAGCAGGACGCCCCACAAGAGCTCAAGGAGACGGCAACCAAGCTGAACGACACGCTCAAGGTGATCGAGAACCCGAACACACCGCTCGCAGAGCGGGTCACGCTGGCGAACATCGTGAAGCAGTCGTCGGACGTCCTGGCGAATGTCGACAAGTCGAATGCGTCGCCCGAGGTGAAGGCGGCAGTGACCAACACCGTGGAGCAGTCGACGGATGTCCTGGTGGATGTCGGGAAGTCGGATGCGCCCTCGTCGGTCAAGGTGGCCGTGAACAACACCGTGGAGACGACGACGAGTGTCCTCGTGGACGTGCTGAAGTCGGATGCGCCGTCGTCGGTGAAGGTCGCGGTGACGAACACGGTGAAGACGACCACGAGCGTGCTGGTGGACGTGCTGAAGTCGGACGCGCCGTCGTCGGTCAAGATCGCTGTGTCGAACACGGTGAAGCAGTCGACGAGCGTGCTGGTCGACGTCCTGAAGTCCAATGCTTCGCCCGCAGTCAAGATCGCTGTGACGAACACGGTGGAGACGACGACGAGCGTTCTGGTCGACGTGCTGAAGTCGGACGCGTCGCCGTCGGTGAAGGTCGCGGTGACGAACACGGTGAAGACGACCACGAGTGTGCTGGTGGACGTGCTGAAGTCGGACGCGCCGTCGTCCGTGAAGGTCGCGGTGACGAACACCGTGGAGACGACGACGAGTGTCCTGGTCGACGTCCTGAAGTCCGGTGCGTCGCCGGCGGTGAAGGTCGCGGTGACGAACACGGTGAAGACGACGACGAGCGTTCTGGTGGACGTGCTGAAGTCGGACGCGTCGCCGGCGGTGAAGGTCGCGGTGACGAACACTGTGGAGACGACGACGAGTGTCCTGGTGGACGTGCTGAAGTCGGATGCGCCGTCGTCGGTCAAGGTGTCGGCGACCAATGTCGTGAAGTCGACGTCGGAGATCCTGGTTGCTTCTCTGAAGGCTGGTACGCCACCGGCGCAGCAGAAGGCGGCAACGAACTTTGCGAACCAGGTGAACAACACGCTGAAGGCGGCCCAGAACCCGAAATCCTCGTCCGAGCAACGGTCTGAGGCAACAAAGAAGCTGACCCAGTGGGACGACTCGCTTCCGAAGTGCCTGCAACAGAACCCGTTCCAGGAGTGCGTGGCCTCGGCGACAACTGGCCAGTGAAATACCGGTACCTGCATCGGATTCCAGCAAGGACCGGGGAGCGGCCCCGGCAGTGCCCGCGGAAGGTGCGCTGCACAAGGGGGCCGCTCCTTCGTCCGGTCCTCCGTGCACGCTGAACGCGCCCGCTGGAGGAAACCCGCCCTGCGGAGATACGCCTCCGGCGGGGGGACTTCCGCGCCGGCGCGTCTTCATCGGTGCGTGCCGGCCCTGCGGGTCGCTGCTCGCCTTGGAGTGCGGACAGCCGGCGACCGGGGTGGATCAGGAACGGCAGACGGCGCTTGCGCCGTTCGCGAGTGCCGGCCGTGAGTGGGGTTGGTGCGGGGGCTCCCCTCCCGGCGGTGCAGACCGGGCCCAGGCAGGTCGTTCGTACAGTGGCGCGCTCCACCTTGACGACCTGAACCACGCCCGCTTCACGGTGCGCGGGTCGACGGCAGGCGGGATGGGAGCTGGGGAGAGTGGTGGGCGAGGGTGATCGTTGACGCGCTCAGGGCGACGCGTCAGGATGCGTGTCATGCAGCTCAGTGCCCAGGCCATCCATGGCGGTCAAGTGTTCCTGTTGATCTGGGGAGTGGTCGCACTGCTCATGGGGTCGGTACTCTCCTCGCAGAAGGGGTCCGGCTGGTTCCGCGAAGTGGTCAGGTCCGGGCTCCAGGGGTGGCCCGCGCAGCAGGCCCGTGCGCAGGACTTCGGTGGTGTGCGAGTGATAGGCGCCATGCTTGCAGTAGCAGGCCTGACGGGACTGGTGGCGGCCGTCGCCCTGCTGACACGAGGCTAGTCCACGGTCATGCACCAGCCATGTCTGCAAAGGGTGCCCAGATTTCTGACATCAGCGACAGACACCACCAGGCACGTACAGCGCCGGTCGACGCAGAACCTCAGCGGCCGGTCAATCGAGAGACGGGGCGAGTTGACCGACCGCGACAACTCCCCGCGAATTGAGTCGAACTCCCCACGACCATCTACGGGTTGTGTGTTCCGAGGTCCTGGCGCATGGCGTCTCTCAGGCCGATCCACTTTTCCCAGAGCGCCAGCAAGTCAGTGCGGATTTCGTCGAATGAACCCCCTTCCTCGGCGTCCCCTCGTTCCAGACGCTTGATCCTTTGGAAGGTTCGAGACAATCCGGAGAAGACTATTTCCATTTCGTCCAGAACTGCGCGAGATGCTACGAGTTGACCTTCCGCTAATGCCGCTGCGTAGGCTCGACGGGCTGCATGAAATTCGTTGCGATCGTCTTCTTGCAAGCGATCCTCGTGCAGGGCGTGAAGGTAGTTCATCTGTGCTATTCGATACCAGCGTGCGCTTGAAACCGTGACATAGCACGCTCGCTTTGCTGCCAGTGCGGCATTTGAGTCGTCGCGGTCCCGCAATTCTCGCGCCTGCCTTGACTGCTGGTCAGCGAGTTCTCGCTGCATGCGGGCTGTCACTCGCACGGTTACGATGGGCGAAAGCAGAGTTCCGAGAATTCCGAAGACAGCCAGAATTAGAGGACTGATCAGGCTTTCCATGCGCCCCCACTTCGTCCGGAAAGCGATACCGTGCTCGGCTCTGCGTGTGTAAAGGGACGGCTCGGCACGTGGCCGCGTGTAAGCCAGGTCTTCAGCCATTCTTGGATACCCCTCCGTAGGCGTGGGCATGCGAAGAAGCCAGGTACTGGGCGTCCGTTCATGCGTCCGTGCCGGGCATGGGCGAGATGACCATTGACACGGACGCCGCCGGCTTCAAGCTGTTCGCCGGCAGGGGAGATCACGACACGTCGATCGGCCTGCCCCCTCGTGGCCGGATTGCTCCCTTGTGTGCGCATCGCGTGCATGTCACACAGTTGAGAGGCGGGGTGATCGGGGGAGGGGGAGGCGCTGCATGTCTACGTTCGGCGACGATCAGGTCGTGCCCTCAGATTGGGCGATGGAGCGGTTTGGCCGGAAGGCCGGCCAGCTCGCTGCGGCGCTTCCGGTGCAGCTGGCCCAGGCTCACGCTCGGGCCCATGCCGTGCACCTGGAGGCGCGGTTGAAGAAGCGAAGCCCCTACGGTGCCACCCTGGCCGAGGCCGTACGCGAGAACCTGGCGGATGCGGCACGAGGGCTGGACGAAGCCGTGCGGGACGTGCGTGGGTACGAATACGCCGTCATCAACGACCACGCGCTCTTCCCCTTCAAGTACTCGGACCGTCCTCGGCCGCTCGAGCGTGCCCGGTTGGCTTCCAACGCATCCCCCACGCGCCGCCGGATGCTCTTGAGTCATGGGCCGCAGCCTGCGGAGGGGCTGTTTCCTCTCGACGACGACCTGACGACGGAGGAGTACGACGACCTGCACGAGACCTTCGAGGCCCTGGGGGCGGCCACGAAGCTCGTGTGCCTGTTCTTCACGGCTCACCCGGAGAGCGGCATCCACGCCATTCATTGGGGAGACGCATACCTCGAGCCGGACCGCACCTTCACCTGGCTCTACAACGAACAGCTCCCCGTCGCCTGCCAGTTGCTCATGTGATCGACCCGGGGAGTAGCCCATCGAGCGATTGTGGGCCCTGCGCCGGCACTGTACGTTCCCGCACACGGATCGACGTAGCTCAGGGGGCGGGGATGTCTGGATACGGCCGCGCGGAAAGCGAGTGGGAAGAGCTGGTACGTGCCGGTCGTGGCTTCCTCGTTGAGCGAGCGAAGCTGGGCAAGCTCACCTCGTACACCGAGCTCAACGTGACTCTGGCCAGGCGAACAGGCTGCCGTCCCTTCGACTTTGAGCGTGCTGACGAGCGGGCCGCGATGGGGCACCTGCTCGGACTGGTCGTGGAACGAGACCAGGAGATTGCCCCCTCGGACCCGCCTGTCATGCTCTCCGCATTGGTGAACTATCTGGGTGCCAACGACGCCGGCTCCGGCTTCTATCAGTTGGCCAAGGAGCTCAAGCTGCTGCCCATCAGTGCGTCGGCAGATGAGAAGTTCGGCTTCTGGGTCAAGCAAGTGAAGCAGCTCCACGAATGCCATGGAGCTGGTCCAGTGGTGGCCTGAGATCAAGCACCCTGAGTGTCTGACTGCGTGACAACGCCGACAGACAGCGGCGGAGATCTGCACACATCTGCGGAGCATCGCAGCAGGTATGAGGCGTGCCAGCTCCTGGTCGAGCGCCCTCGCACGTTGCTTCGGGACGAAGCGGTCGCTCCGTTAGGGTGCGCCGCATGACCGACGATGCCCCGGCCTGTCCCGAGTGCGGCCGGCCCATGGAGTCAGGCGGCTTCGTGCTCTCCAAGCGTGAGGACGATGGCCGGCGGACCTGCCGGACGCTCTGGAGGTGTGCCGGTCGGCATGTCTGGTGGGGCTGGGCCGACCTGCCGGATGAGCCTTTGGAAGTTTGCCCGGTGCCGGAGCTCTTTCGCTGACAGCAACGACCACGGACGGCGGCGACGATCGGCGGTTGTGGCACCGATGCACGAGGCGGGCCCTCAACCAAGCCCTTGAGTTACTTACCCCAGGCGCCCGTCCACGCAGGTCAGGCCGCAGCCGTGGCCCCATAGCGCGGTGATTCCCAAGCTCAGAGCGCGGGTTCGATTCCTTTCACCCGCTCCATGAAAAGGCCCAGCTCGTAGACCCGGGCCGTTGTTGTTGTCAGGACCGAGCTGGGCGCCTCGCACCAGATCGCCATCAGGTGGTTGATCGTCCGCGATTCCTCGGTGGGCCTCACCACATGGTCGTGGCCGGCGGCGACCTGCTGGCTCACGTGTCCGTGTCCGTGTCCGTGAGCGCCGTCACCGGACCGGGTCGTGCACCCTGGCTCCACTGGACGAGGCATAGCGCGCGCGAAGGCCAGTCAACGTCACTGCACTCCGTGCCCGTTGCCGGGGCTGTCATGCGCGGCGACGGCAGGCTCCTGGCGATCCGCCGAGCGGACAACGGGACTTGGCTCGACCGCCGGGGCAGCCCCCACCCAAAGCCGCTACACCGACCTTCGCATCCGACCAGCCGCGTGTCAGACTGCCGTTCATGACTCACAGCCGAAAGGTCCATGGCGCGTAGGCGCCCCTCAAGCCTCCGAGCCGACAACAAGCGCTTTGCCGCAGATCTCGGCAGCTACTCGAAGATCAGTCGGCTTTCCGGCCCAGCTCAGGCACAGATCATTCAGTTGGAGCGGACGCGACTCCAACCCGGCGTGGTCGAGCAGGCTCTCTCTCGGTGGGCTGCCATCGCACGAGCACCGAGGTATCAGCTCCCTTCGCCGTTCAGTGATCGGTGCGGGGTCCCGGACTGTTGCCCCGAGCCGGCGGACGAGCGAGATCTGCTGGAACCAGCAATCTGCGCTCTCCCCAAGAAGAGCTCCCTGGAGCTCCGCAGCATCGTGCAGCCTCTCGACCTGAAGATCCTCGAACGTCCCGACGCCGTGCCGTACGTCAACAGACCCCATCGCTGGTGGCAGAGCGCCTTCTGACCAAGCGGTGCCCCTGCCGTGCCCGATCGAGCGGGGATTCACGGGGAAGACCGGGCAGCCACGGCGGCTGGACATGCCGACGGCCCCTGACCAAGATGGCTGGTCAGAGGCCGTTCACCTGCGGTGGGTGTGGGATTTGAACCCACGGTGACATCGCTGCGACGACGGTTTTCAAGTCCGTTCGGTGGTGTCCGTCCGCCAAGATCGGTCAGCCTCTGCCCGAGCCAGTTCGGCGTCGTAGAGGGTGCCCAGGAAGTGAAGGTCAAGCGGAGGGGTCTCGCCGCGCGGAGCTTCCCAGTCCGTCCAGCACACGATGCCCTCCGTTCGCTGAACGACAGCGCTCAATGCGCCGCAGCAGCCAGCCGTGCATGCGGTTTCGCCGAAGAAGAGACGCCGAGCCTCTCCCGTAGCGCGGAAGGGGCTCGGGCGGTCGACCGGCAGTGCATCCTGGGCGAAAGGGCCGCGGCCGCCCTCGCCGACGACACCGTTCACTGCACCGTGCACGATGTCCTCCCCGTTGACCAGAAACCGCACCTGCGCAGCCCATCGCGGGCCTCGGGGAAGCACTCTGATCTCAAGCCGATCGAACATCGGTCCACCCTACGGTCAACCTCGATCCACTGCTGAGCCGCAGGCAGCGACGTCGGTTCATCAGCTGTAGAAGCCTCTGCCGTACTCGCCTGGCCCAACTATGAAGTCTCCAGCGCCCCCGACGGAATCCCATCCCCGGTGCAGACCTCCACGGTTGCGCTCGGCCACGGGGCAGAGGCCTGATCGATCAGGCTCCGCATTACCCCTGACGTAATCGACCCCACCGCGCCACCACGGCACCGTGGAACACATCAGCGGGACCCCCGGCGAGGGATCCCGAACCGCAAGGCCCGAGGAGCGCGCACCATGTCTCTCACGTCCCCCGACACCACCGCGGGTTCCACCGCCGACGCCACCCGTCACGTCGTCCAGGAGTTCGTCGCCGCCCGGGTGGCCGGTGACGTCGAGCGGCTCGTCGAGATCTTCGCCGACCAGGTCGACTGGCAGCTCGCCGAGAACCCCGCCGTCCCGTGGATCCGCCCGCGCTCCACCGGTGCGGAGTGCGCCGCCCAGTTCACCGACCTCGCCGAGCACACGGTCGCCGAGGACGCGCGGGCCTCCGTCGACACCTTCCTCGTGGACGGCGCCGACGCCGTCCTGATGGGACATCTCTCGGGAACCGTGCGGGCCACGGGAAAGACCTTCGAGGGCCCCTTCGCCCTCCACCTCACGGTCGGGGAGGGCCGGATCACCCGGCACCATCTGTACGAGAACAGCCTGTCGATCGCCGAGGCGTGCACCGCCAACTGAGCCCGAGTTCCCGGCCGTCGGCCGGGTCCGGACCACGCCGGTGACACGGCCGACGGCCGGCACGCCGCCACGAAGCAGGACCCGCGGCGGGTTCAGATGCCCGGGAAGAGAACGGGCGGCCCTGTGACCCGGCGCGCTGGGCGGGTTCGCGGTGTTGAACTGCACAGATCGCCTTTCGGTTGTTTCACATCCGTACGTATTGACGCGGCCGGAAGTCCCAGAAAAGTCCCAGGGAACCGGCACTTCCGACGGCCACTGTTTCGGCTTTGGGCAGCGGAGAGGACGCAAGCAGTCGAAGTGCGGTGCTCCACGGCAGCTGGCAACAGACAACGGTGGCCGTCATCCCGCTGCACTGGTCTCCACCTCGCACTAACGCTGTGAAAGTGCACCGGTGCCGCCTTCAGGGATGCCGATGACCTCGACAGTCACCCCTCGTGCCGCCAGAGCCATCGCGGTCTGCGCGATGGTGATCTGGGAGAAGCCGAAGACGGAGTCCGGGGTCAGGCTCGTGCGGTTCTTGAGGAGCATCGCAAGGACGATTCGCTTGGGCGTGTAGTCATCAGGAAGTAGGCGTGCGCCTCGACTCAGCCGGGCCAATTTCGCGGTGAACTCGCTGCGGACCTGGGCGGACTCCTGGAGCAGTTCCACTGCGACCCTGGCCTGGCTGAACAGGTGGCTCAGCGGACCGGAACCGCCTGCCCGCTTGACGAGGATCAGGGTGTCGTCGGGCGTGAGCAGGTCGCAGATCTCGACCTGGTCCCTGGGCCGGAGAGGGTTGGCGACGTTCTTGGTGTCGAGGCAGAGCCAGCGGGGCTGACCGTCAGCCACCTCGCTGTTGTACTCGTCAGCCACTCTGTTGTTGTAGGTGTTCTCCGACTCGCCGTTCTCCCAGGAGGGGAGGGAGACGGAAGGCAAAGGAGAGAACAGCGCCCGCACCGTGGCGCGGCACTCTTCGACATAGGCAGCCCCGGCCTCGTACCACTCGCCGTCCATCAGGAAGAACCGTCTGGAGCCGAGGGACACGCCGGTCTCCAGCCAGGTCAGCGCGCTGGTGACGGCGAGCGTGTCGGCGATCCCCCTCCGGCGGCCCCTGGCCAGGGTCACCGTCCCTTCGTGTAGTGCCTTGAGACGCCCACCGGACGGTGCGAGCCGGGCCCGGGTGAGCACGTACCCGAGGTCGAAGTCGTCCGAACGCAGGGCTCCGTTGTCGCTGTTGATCTGGGTTATGTACGTGGTGGCCTCGGCGTATGCCGTGAGATGTTCGGAGGGGACACAGACGGAGATGCTTCCGTCGTCGGGGTGCCCGAGACGGTCGTCCAGGGTTTCGCCGAGGGTGTCGAGGGTCGTCGGGTCGCTGACCGGGACGATGTGGTCGATGAACTCCAGCTCTTGATGCGGGATGTCCTCGCGGCAGATCCTGGCGATGGTCCGCAGGTCGGAGAGCAGGGCTTCGGGTTCGATTCCGAGGGCGATCCGCAGCCCGCACCCGCCCTGGGCGCTCACGGCCTTGCCGAGGCTGTACCGCGACCGGGTGAGCGGCAGGTTGTCGAGGTATCCGCCCAGGCTGCGCACGATGCGCGAGTGGTCGCGAATACCCAGCAATGGGACCGAGGCGCCGCCCGGAACCAGGGAGATGTCCGTTCGTGCCTGCCCGAGAGATCTCGACACAGCTCCGCGGATCAAGTTCGGGTCCATCTGCCGGATGGCGAACGAGAGACCGAAACGCCTGTCCTTGAGGTGTTCAGGGATCAAGCGGTACCCCTGGTCGCAACCGATGGCATACACCACGCCATCGACTGCGAGTAGCAGTACGGCGGCGGTGCGGCGGACGCTCTCGTTGACCGCGATGCCCGTGGTGCGGGACATGGGCTCGCACCACGGGGCCTCGGCGCGTTCCATCCCACAGGTGATGTACACAGCCGGGACCCCGAGTGCCTCCGGTAAATGTGGATCTACACCGAGGCTGTCCAGAAGTTCGACGTCGAGGGCATCCAGCATGGCTTCGATGGTGGGGGCGACGCCAGACAGACGGTAAACGGTACGTACTTCGGTGTGCGAGGGCATGGCGAGGCTCCGTGGGCCAGGAGGGAATCGAGTACACAAAGCAGAGAAACATCTGCATGTGTACGTTGTCAACGGAATCTTCTCTGGAATGTAAGTGCCGGTCCGTGTACGCTGGAGGTATGACGGACAACGCCGCTCCATCGGTCGGCCCACTGGTCACCGGCGCCGAGATCGCCCGGCTGGCCGGAGTCACCCGGGCTGCTGTCTCCAACTGGCGTCGGCGGTACGACGACTTCCCCGCGCCGGCCGGAGGTGCCGCGAACAGTCCGCTCTACGCGCTCACCGAGGTCCAGGAATGGCTGGACCGGCAGCGCAAGGGCCAGGAGGTGTCACCCGAGGTCGAGTTGTGGCAGGCCATGAGGGCTGCATACGGGGACCAGATGGTCTCCGGCCTGGCGCAGGTCGCCGCGGCCCTGACCGGGCAGACCGGACCGGGGCTGCCGGACGACGTCGCCATCCGCGTACAGGCGTTCGCCCGAACCGGATCGTCCGTCGACCTTGTGAACGGACTTACCGAACGGTTCATGGACTCCGCTCGGCGGGCCGGATCCGACCAGGTGACCCCTGAGCGCGTGGTGCGTGCGGTCCGCCACTTCGTCCCCGAACTGCCGGCCGGCGCCACGGTCTTCGACCCCGCCTGCGGAATTGGGGTGCTCCTCCTGTCTGTAGCCTCCGACGCCGGGAGGAGTTGCTACGGCCAGGAGGTGGATGGCGACAGCGCTCGCTTTGCCCAGCTCCGCGCCGACCTCCTGCGCCGCTCCGGTGTACGCATCGTGGCAGGCGATTCACTGCGTGCCGACCAATGGCCGGACCTCAACGCGGATCTGGTCGTCTGTGACCCTCCTGCCGGTGTGACCGAGTGGGGGCGGGAAGAGTTGCTGCTCGACTCCCGCTGGGACCTCGGTACCCCGTCCAAGGCCGAGGGGGAGCTCGCCTGGCTCCAGCACGCCTACGCCCACACCGCGCCCGGCGGCCACGTCCTCATGGTCATGCCGGCCTCGGTCGCCTACCGCAAGGCCGGCCGCCGCATCCGGTCGGAACTCGTCCGCCGGGGCATCGTGCGCCAAGTGGTCGCCCTGCCGCCGGGGACGGCGACCTCGCACGCCCTGCCTGTGCACCTGTGGTGTCTCAAGCGTCCCGAGAGCACGGAAGGGGTGGACACGCACCACACCGTGAGCATGGTCGACCTGACGGAGAACCCGCCCGACGGGGATCTGGAACCACGCCCCGACCAGGTTGCCGACGTGCCGCTGATCGAACTCCTCGACGACACGGTCGACCTGACACCTGGGAGTCATCTCCGTTCCCGGCACCGCGACTATCCCGCTGAATACGTCTCCCTGCGCAAGGAGTTGGAGGAGCAGATCCGTCGACTCGCCGCCCTTCTGCCCGAACTCGCGACGGGCGGCGGGCCGGGCTCGCTGGACGGCGCCACCACCAGCGTCGCGGATCTGGCCCGCGCCGGGCTCGTGGCGTACGAGGGGCCGGAGCCCGTCTCGGCCAGCGAGCAGCTCGACACGGACTATCTGCAAGGGTTCCTGCGCAGCTCGGCCAACGCCCGCAGGTCCACGAGCGCGAGCGGGACCTACCGCTTCGACGGCAGGGGCTCACGTATCCCCCGTATGGGCATCGGCGAGCAGCGTCGATACGGCTCCGCCTTCCGCGCCCTGTCCGCGTTCGAGGAAGGCATGCGCAAGGTCGACGAACTGAGCCGACAGCTCGCCGAGGTCGCCCGTGACGGCCTGGCCACGGGCGCCCTGGCACCGGAGGAATGAGCCGGTTCGCTGGTCAGTCGACGGGTGGGAGAAAGGGGCTCGCGGTCCCGCTCCACGTCACCTTCAGGGTCTCGCGAGCGCGTGTGCAGGCGACGAAGAGCAGACAGCGCTCACGGAGCAGATCGGCGTCATGTTGGAGCGGGTCCGCCTCACGCGGGGTGATCTCACGGGCGAACGGGACGGTGCCCTCGGCTACACCGAGCACCGACACGGCCCGGAACTCCAGCCCCTTCATCGCGTGCATCGTCGCCAACCGCACGCCGTCGGATCCCTGCGTGACCTGCCCTTTGACCCGTAGCACCGGAATCCCCGCGGCCTGCAGCTTTTCCTCGGCCGCGTCCAGGGCGAGGTTGAAGCGCGCGCACACACCGATCTCGTGCGGCGCGAAACCCTCGGCGACCAGGGCACGCACCCGCTCCACCAGCGCTTCCGTCTCCTCCTGCCGGGTGGCGTACCCCCGCACCCGAGGGCGGCCGCCGTGGAGCAGCGAGTGGTACCCGGCCAGCGAGTCCGTCCCCTCACCCTCGAGCGCGTCGACGGTGACGGGCGCGAGGAGGCGGGCCGACCAGGCCAGGATCTCCTCCGTGGAGCGGTAGTTGACGCGCAACCGGAAGCTGCGGCCGACTGAGGCGATGCCCAACGAGCCCAGCGAAACCCGGGAGTCGTAGATCCGCTGATGCGGGTCACCGGTGATGAACAGGTCGTCGGCGCGGGGGGAGACGGCGGCACGCAGCACCCGCCACTGCGCGGGGTGCAGGTCCTGTGCCTCGTCCACGACGACATGGGCGTAAGGAGCCGGCCCGTCGGCGAGGAGTTCCGCCGCACGGGCGCAGATGCCCAGGTGCGTTGTCTCGCCGCGGTCGCGCAGGAACTGCTCGAACCCCTCCACGCCCCTCCACACCTCCCGGCGGCGCCCGGCCCCGAGACCGGTGCCGCGGCCACGCCGGCTCGCGCCGAGGTAGGCGTCGACGTCGCGGAGGTTCTGGCCGAGTACGACGTGCCGGTACTCCTGGGCCAGAAACCGGGCGGTGAACGGCAGATCCAGTTGTTTGACCACCTTCTCCCACAACTGCCGCTGCTCCCGGTCCCCGATCGGCTTGGGCGCGGTCGCCGAGTGGGTGCGCACGACGCCGTTGGCACAGGCGTCGACCGTCGTCACGTCAACCCGTGCCAGCAGCTTCTCGTCCTCGTCGAGGAGTAGACCGAGCATCTCGCGCAGTCCGGCGGCGAGCGCGTTCGTGTACGTGGTGAGCAGGATGCGGCCGTCCTCGGAGCGGCCGAGCAGATGCTTGACACGGTGCAGCGCGGCCACCGTCTTGCCCGTGCCGGGGCCCCCGGTGACCTGGACGGGGCCGCCGTACGACGTGCGGTAGGCGACGCGCCGTTGGGAGGGATGCAGGAAGACGCGCCAGGCCGCGAACGGCTTCGCCAGCATCTCCTCCAACTCCCTTGGCCCAGTGACCAGTCGGATGCGGGCGGAGGTGTTGGTGATCACCGTGGCAAGGTCCTCGACCGGTTCGGCGGGCGCGTCGGCGGGGCGACGCACGGCCACGACGTCCCGGTAGACCTCTTCCGGGCTGAAGCCCTCGGCGAGGTACTGGAGCACCTCCAGCTGATCCTCCGGCAACAGCGTGGCGAAAGCCTCCAGTTGGGCCTTGTCCACCAACGATCGTGCGGCGCGTAGGACTTGGTCGTCGACGCCGAGCTTGCGCAGTGTGCCGTCGGAGACGTCCGCGAACAGCAGCCGGGGAGCCGTGCGCGCGGCCGTCTCGTACAGCGGTGTCAGCTCGTCCAGGGCGACGGCGTTGCGGACCTCCAGGGCGCGCGTCGCAGAGTTCGCGCTGTACAGGCGCTTCGCCGCCCATGCGTAGGCGTCGTCGTGAGGCAGCACATTGACCAGGAGGAACATGTCGCTGCCGTCGTCGGGGGCGAGGACGACACCGCGCCAGAAGTCGGTGATGCGGATCGTCCGCATCCGCGGGTCACGGGCGTTCTGGACGGACTCCAGGTGCAGCCCCTTGTCCGCGTTGAGTTCGGCCGCGCTCATGGCCTGGAACTTCGCCATGGCCTTGCGTACTCCGGCCCGGACCGGCTTCTCCAAGGCGTCGTAGCCGTCCCAGAAACTCTGGGCGAAGGCGAGCCGAGGCATCAGGTCACTTCCCTTCTTCCGGACGCCAGGTGTGCGGCGATCTCCCGGAAAACGGTGAGGAGTTGTTCTGGCTCGCGGGAGAGATCGAGGCTGTGCTGATAGAGCCGCACGGCCGTTCCGCGCACCTCGTGGTAGCGCAAGGGTTGCCGCCCGGCCGCGTACACCAGGTGCGCCTCGCGCAGACCGAGCACCGTGGCGTACGCGAGGGCCTGGTACAGGTCGGCGTTGAGGAGCCCGTCGGCCTTCTCGACCTTGTACTTGGCGTCGGCGACGGCGAGCGGGGTTCGGCCGTCACCGGTGCAAACGACAAGGTCGGGGCGCATGCCCACCCGGCCCGCGACGTCGAGGTGATGGGGGTCCTGGAGGCGCGCGGTCAGACCGTGCTCCCTGAGCGCCTCGCGCAGGCCGACGGTCACGAAGTCCTCGAACAGCTTGTTCATGTCGAGCAGGAAGCCGTCCACGGTGAGCGGGTCGGCCCCGGCCGGCCGGTGCTCCGGCGAGGTACCGCGCAGGACGGCTTCCGCCAGCCGAAGCGCGGGCTGGTAGCGGGAGTTGAGGCGCGACGGCGGCTGCCACCGCGGTAGCGCCTGCCCCCGTATCAACGGCAGCGCGTCAGCCAGTCGTACCCGCTGATGAGCCAGGCGCCGCCGGACAGGACCGGGAACGTCCGGCAGCCGCAGCAAGCGCTCGGTGGCGGCGCGCAGGATGCGGTTCTCGGCGGTGTCGGCGGTGTACGCGTCGTAGGCGATCTCCACGGGCGGCGTACGGCCGAAGTGCCGCCGGATCTGCTCGGCCTCACGCAGCCTTCCGCGCACGACCAGCGCGGTCTCCTCGACCTCCCGGTAGCCCTGGAGGACACCCTGCCGCAGCGCTCCGTCGATCTGCCGCTCCACGGCATGGGCGAGGGCGGGCACGACATCGTCGTAGGCACCGGTGTCGACGGTGCCCTCGCCGCTGTCGCGCCAGGCGCGGGCCGGGTCGAGGCTGAATCCGAGGAGGAAGAACAACCGGCTCACCGGGGTCTTGGGCATGATCCGTACGACCTGACCGCCGACCGTGCGCACGGCGCCGACGCGGCTGCCCGCCCGCAGCAGCCAGTGTCCGCCACGGCCGGGATCGGGGGTCGCGCTCTGCAGGATCCCGGAGGCGGCCAGAGCCCGTCCGGCCTCGGTGTCCAGCGCGACGGAGACGGCGGGCCCGTACTCGCGCAGCGATACCTCAGGCATGGGCAGTGTCACGGGTGCTGCTCGCGCAGGGCGTCGAGGCCGTAGCGGGCGGCGACGTCGAGGCCCTCGCCGTAGTGGTGCTCCTCCAGCAGCGGCAGGATCTTTGTGCGCCACGTCCGTTCGAGGCCGCCGTCGCGGTACACGCCCGGCTTCATCAGGTACGACGGTCCGATGGCGAAGTCGGCGTCGTCAACACGGGCGTTGAGGGCGTCGAGCAGGCGGGCGGGCTCCAGGTCCTTGCCCTCGCGCTTCAGCCAGCGGGCGAGCAGCCCGGCGGTTGGTTCGGTGCGCGGGGACAGCTCCACGAACGCGAAGCGGCGCCGCATCGCCGCGTCCACGAGGGCGATCGACCGGTCGGCGGTGTTCATCGTGCCGATCACGAAGAGGTTGGACGGCAGCGCGAAGTCGTCCCCGGAGTAGGTGAGTCGGACCGACTTTGTACGGTACTCCAGGAGGAAGTACAGCTCGCCGAAGACCTTCGCCAGATTGGCGCGGTTGATTTCGTCGATGATCAGGAAGTGCGGGATGTGCCGGTTGCCGTCGCGGGAGGCGAGATCGGCGAGCTCCCTGAGCGGGCCGGCCGTCAGCCGGAAGGCCACCTCCCGTGTCTCGGGATCCTCCACGGGCCGGAACCCCTCGAAGAAGTCCTCATAGGCGTACGAGGGATGGAACTGCACGATCTTGACCTGCTCCGGACCACCGCCGAGGTACTCCGCCAGCTTCATCGCCAGGTACGTCTTGCCGGTGCCCGGGGGGCCGTAGAGCACCAACTGCCGTTCGTCGATGAGTAGTTCCCGCATCTCGTCCAGCCAGTCGCGGCGGTGGACGAGGAGTTCGGCGGCGAGTTCCTCGGTGATGTCCGGCAGGCTCAGCTCCCGGGGCGCCGGCCGTTCCCCGGTGATGTCGGCCGCCTCCGGGGGCACGAGATTCCCCAGTCCGGTGAGCACGTCCAGGGCATCGAGGACGCCGGTCAGGTCGACGACGTCATGCTGAACGGACAACTTCTGCTGCAGTTCCTCCGGCAGTTCCTCGTACGCGTGGCTCTGTGTGAACCAGGCGACGGTCCTGCGCAGATTGGACAGGCCGCCCGGCGACGAGGCCTGCACGGAGTCGCCGGTGAGCTGCCCGATGTGAAGTCGACCGTCGCTGATGGTGGCCACGGTGTCGCCGATCCGCATCTGGGTCAGGAAGGCGTGCAGCTCGTCGACGAGGCCCCGCTTCTGGTTGTACGAGGCCGCTCCCTCGTATCCGTCCTCCACGAAGCGGCGCAGTGCGCTCTTGGTCGGGTCGGTCTCCTCAAGTGGCGGCAGATGCGTGGCCGGTAGCGAGACGAGCCCTTCCGTGAGCCACAACTGCCGTACCAGGTTGTGCCCGGAGGCATTGGAGCCGCGCACCAGCCATGCCTTGCGCGGGGCACGCCAGCCGGTGGAGAGATAGTCGGCGAGCGGATGGTCCTCCGCGGTGCGCCAGGACTCCGGGCCGGAGGCGTCGTAGCCGTACACGAGTGCCGCGGCGGCCGAGGAGGAGTTGCACTCGATGTCCCGGGCCGCCCTGAACCGTCGTTGGTCCGGTGGCAGGTTGGGGTCGGCCGTCACGTCGACGAGGCCGCCGCTCGCCCGCAGATCCGCGCGGTTGCGGCGGGCGTGATCGCCGAGCCCCGGCCAGGCCTCGGCGGCCACCAGGGAACCCTCCCGCAGCAGGAACTTGTGCGTGCCGTTGCCGCCGAACTCGGCCAGCAGATGCCCGCGCGCCTCACCGCCCTTGGGGAGCTTGATGCGGAACTCGGGAGTGCCGGAAAGGAGCTCGGGCTGCGACATGACTCCACTCTACCTGTTGACACTGTCAATGGACTCTGGGTTGGTGAACAACGATTCCGGAGAACGTCACCGCTCCGTCGGCAGCACGCTTCCCACGGACTGCGGGCTGCTCCCGTCCGCAAACCGGCCGCGGCCTGCCTTGGCGAGGCCCACGAGGCGTACGAGTTGGGCGTCCTGAGCCGCCTGATCGCCGCGTTCCACCGCGCTGCGCAGCTCGTCGCGGGCGGCCACGATCTCCTTCCGCAGGGTCGCCGGATAGGCGTCCTGTTCGGCCAGTTGGATGGTCATGAGGGAGGTCCGGACCGCCGGATCGATTCCGGTCCAGAGATCCTCGACACGTTCGGTGTTCACCCGCATGGCGTCGGGGTCCATGGTCTTACGTGCGTCCATGACTGCCTGGGCGGCTTCCCCCAGTTCTTCCAGGAGCGGCGGCGGCAGCAGCCCGCGCCCGCTCCGGGAGGCGATGCTCGCCTGCGCGTAGGCACTTCGGGCCCGCGTGCACAGGTCCAGGGTGGTGCGGGCGGATTCCAGGAGCCCGTCCAGGGAACGGCCGACGGTCTCCCCCCTGGCGAGCGCCGCCAAGTCGGCCTGGGCCTCGGCGAGGGCGTCGAGTTCGGCGGCGGTCAGGCCGTGCTTGAAGTCGGCCAGGAAGCGGGCGTAGCGGTCGTGGAGTTCGGCTGCCTTCCTGCCCGTACCTGTGGAGACCAAGCTGCGGCGGAGCTCCGCGCCTCGCCAGTCGCCGGAGCCGAGGCGGTACTGCAAGGCGATGGTCCGGTCGGCATCGAGCTTCGCCTGAACGGTGAGCGGCACCTCTCCGCGGAGTCCCTCGGTGCGTGCGTCGACGAAGCTCCCGCAGAACTCGTTGCGCTGCGCCGAGCGCAGGTGCGGTCCTTCCCAGAGCTGGAAGCGCACCGATGCGCCGTTGTCGCTGCGTACCGCGAGGTCGTCGACCCGGTGCCATTCGGTCGGGTAGTGGGTGCCGCCGGGGAAGAGGACCTTGAGGGAGCCGTCGTCCAGCTCAAGGCCGATGTGCTGGGCCGTGACCTGCTGGGGAAGCGCGGTGCCGAAGTCGCCGCCGCAGAACGAGCAGGTGCTGAGACCGGGGGCGTTGACCATTCCGCAGCCGGGGCACTTCAGCCCGCCCAGGTCCAGCGTCGCGTCGCAGTCCAGGCACGCGGTCGCGGAGGCGGGGTTGTCGTCGCGGCCGCACTCCGGGCACTCCGTGCGGAGCGTCGCCGGGGCGGCAGCCCGCAGTCCGGACAGATCCGTGGTGCACACGGGGCAGACGGCGGTGAGTTCGGAGGCAGGGACGTGGCAGCCCGGGCAGTCCACGGTGGCGGCACCGAGGAGCGGGGTGTCACAGGACGGGCAGGCGTCCTCGGTGACAGGGATGCCCTCGATGGTGCAGCTCTCGGCAGGGCAGTCGAGGGTGTCGAGGAGACCGGCCTCCACGGCGGCACCGTGGGCGACGGCCATCATGGGGTCCACAGCGTCCGACACCGTGTCCTCGCCGAAGAGTCCCTGAAGATCACGCCGGACGGCGGGGATGCGAGTGGAGCCGCCGACCAAGAGAACCCGCTGGATGTCCTCAGGCAGCGAGCCGCTCTCCGTCAGCACCGACGAGACCGTGTCCCGCATCCGGCCGAGGTGCTCGGTGAGGAGCTTCTCGAAGTCGGTACGCCGTACCGTCCCCGACCAGGATCCGCCCTGGAGACCGAGCGGTGCGAGCGTCACGTCGAAGACGTCCCGCGCGGACAGTTCGACCTTCGCGCGCTCGGCGGCGGCCCGGATGCGGGAGGCGTCCCCTTCGCCGCTGTGGTCACGTCCGTCGAGCCGCTCGCGCAAGTGGCGGTCCAGCAGCGCGTCGAAGTCCGCACCGCCGAGGAGGTTGTCCCCGCCCAGCTGGTCCACCGAGAAGTAGCCGGGGCCGATCGTCAGCAGGGACACGTCGAAGGTGCCACCGCCCAGGTCGAAGACGAGCAGGGTGGCGTAATCCGGGGTCCCGTTCTCTCCCGACCTGATACCGAAGGCGTGCGCGGCGGCGGTCGGTTCCTTCACGATCCGTGCCACATGGAACCCGGCCAGCCGTCCGGCTTCGCGCACCGCATGGGTCTGCGGCTCGGCGAAGTACGCCGGCACCGTGATCACCGCACGCCGGAACGGCACTCCCGCCGTGTCCTCTGCATCCTTCTTGAGCCGTCGCAGCAGGACGGCGGAGACCTGCACGGGGGAGAGGTAGTGCTCGCCGAGCCGGATCTCCACCGAGCCGTCGACTCCGGCCCGCACTGGCGGCGCGTCGTCCGGACGCGTGGCGAGCGCCTGCTGTACGAGGTCGTCGTCCCAGCGTCGCCCGATCAGCCGCTTGACCTCGGTGATGACGGAACTCGGGCCCCCCGCACGCCAGTTGAGGGCCTCCTGCCCCACCAGCAAGGCGCCGCGCGAGTCGATGCCGAGGGCGGACGGGGTGGCCGGATCGCCGTGCCGGTTGGGCAGGACGGTGGGGACGCCGTCGTGCAGCCAGGCCGTGACGGAGTTGGTGGTGCCGAGGTCGATACCGAGAGTCCGGTGCATGGCAGGGGGCTTCCTGATCGTCATGGAGCGTCGGAGGCGAACGGGGCGATGCGGTACTGGTGGGTCGGGTCAGGTACGGCGGGAGCGGCGTCCGCGCCCGGCCGAGGGCTTGCGTGGCAGGCGGAGCCGTTGGGAACGGGTGGTGCGCTGCAGCTGAGTTCGCTTGCCACCCGAAGCGGCGATCGTGACCGAGGGCTCGGGCTCCGGTGCCGGTCCCGGCACGGCGATCACCACCCGCGGGGCCCGCAGGACGGCGCCGCCCAGGCGGAAGCCGGTGAGCTTCTCCCTGAGTACCGTGCCTTCCGGCCAGGTCGGATGCGGTTCCGTACTGACGACGCGCATCTCCGCCGGATCGACGCCCCGGCCCACCACGTCCACCGGGACGACGTCGTGCTGGGCCAATTCGCTGCGCAGCATCCGGTGCGCCGCGTCGACCTGCTCGCTCAGCGCGATCGCGGCCGAGACCGCCTCACGCGGGGACCGCGCCTCGTGCAGGGCACCGGATCGGCGGCTCGTGTCCGCGAGGACGTCGTCCAGCGGCAGGAGCGCGGTCAGCAGGTCGCGCAATCGGGCCTCGGCCTCGTCGCGCTTGCGGGACAACGCCTCGACCCGGCGCCGCAGTTTGTCGAGTTCGGACGGCGGGCCGGTGGCCACGGCCGGGGCGGGATCGGTCACGGACGCTCCTCGGAGGCTTGCGGGGGCAAGGGCGGGGTGAGCATTTCGGCGACGAGCGCGGCGACGGGATTGCGAGAAGCTTGGTCGGCGCGCTCGATGAGCTCGTGCCTGACCGGATCCTGCCGGGCCTTGGCCAGCGCTTGTGCCGCCTGCCTGCGCATGGGCTGGGTGCGGGTGCCCGGCGCGATGCCCGGCACGAGTTCGTGAAGCGTGGGGCCGAACCAGGGGATCGGGGGGAGTGCGCTGCCCCCGTGGTCCGGGGCGGCAGATGTGTCGGTGGTCAAAAGAGTGCTTCCTGTCCGGTGTCGTCCTGACCGGGTGTGCGGGCGTGGAGTCCGGGGCTGTGGCCGAAGAGCAGGCCTTGGGCGGGCAGTCCGGCGCCGATCCGCTCCGCGCACGCGCGGTCGCGCCGCGCCCCGCCCGGATCGCCGGCCCGCTCGCGTTCCCGGGCGCGGTTCACGTAGGCGGATTCCACGGTCTGATCGAAACGGGCGCTCACACCGGTCCGGATCAGATCCCGGAGGAACAGCTCGATGACGTCCGACGGGGACGCGGTGGCTTCCAGGTACTCCGCGAGCAGGAGAACGGCGGTGTCCAGTTGCCCCCTGACCCGGCTGTTCCGGGCAGGGTCCGCGATGTCCACGGCCATGCTCAGCAGTTCGACGCGGCACTCCATGGTGGTGCGGGTGCCGTCTGTGTCGGGGGCAGTGGCGGTGGTCATCGCCAGTTCCGTGTAGTGGTCCCCGAGCCATTTCCGGGCCTGTACGCATTCCGGGTCGCGTTCGAGCAGCCCCCGCACGTCGTCGACGCAGATCGTGTCTCCCCGGTCGAGGTCCGCTCTCAGGTGATCGTCGAGACCCGACCGGGCGTCCCGGTCCCCGGGCGTCACGTCCAGGGCGCGCGCGAAACGCCTACGGCTCTGCGCCGGGTCGCTCTTGAAGGCCCGCCGGCCCTGACGCACGAGCTCGGCGGTCAACTCGGCGGCCACGGAGGTGTCCTGTGGCAGGAGCGCATGGGCCAGGTCGAGGCCCTGGATCCGTGTGACGGGCGAGTTGCCGCGACCGGTGTTGGTCCGCCCGACGTTCGCTGCCGCGCGCAGTACGGCCTGCTGTTCCTTGGCCCTGAGGCTGCGTCCGAGCCGCGCCGCCGTGCTGAAGTCCGAGAGCGCCGAAGTCCACTCACCGGCCCGCACCCGGTCCTGGGCCCGCTCCGCCAGAGCCTGGGACAGCGCGTCGGCACAAGCCCGGTGGTCGGGGGCATCCATGGTCCAAGCGGTCGTGTCGGGATGGCGCGCGGTGTAGACGTCGAGGAGGTCGACACGGCGGCCATGCCGTACGAGATGACCGGCGGCGAGCCCGAGGGGGATGAGACCGTCGGGGTCGGCGGCCGAAGGGACGACGACAGGGTCGAGGCCGTCGCGCTCGGCCTCCCAGGCCGTCCGCCAAGCGGCGAGGGTGTCGCGGCCGGCTCGGACGTCCAGGGCGTGCAGCAGGTCGGTGACGCGTCCGTGCAGATGGTGGCGGGCTTCCTCCCAGAGCTCCTCGGGTACGGGGGTGTCGCGCCGTTCGCTGAGGAGCCCGTAGAAGTCGCCCAGATCCTCCTCGTCCAGGAGGTGTGCCCACAGGACGATAGCGAGCGCGGCGGTACTGGCTTCGGTGTGTCGTCCCGCTTCGCTCAACCGGCGCAGGGCACTCACCGCAAGGGAGTGGACGATGTCTGTGTCGGCCCAACCCAGGTCGTCTCGGTCAGGGCACCATCGGGCTGCCTCCGGCCAGTTCCCCGCACGAGCGGCCAGGGCGGCGCGGAGTATGGCGTAACGCATCGAGGTGTCGTCGGTGTCGGATGTGCCGAACTCGCTCTGGAACCGCTGGAGAAGTGGCCGCACGAGGCGGAACTCCGCACGCAGAAAGGCGTGTTCGCCATCGAGCAGGAGGGCGCGCGCCGTGACGGTCCGGTCGGGCTCGCCGGTGTCATTCACCTGCACGGTCTGTCGTCCCCCATGATCCCCCGTCCTACAAGGGACCACCGTAAGGAGACGTGTTGGCAAGGTCAACGCGTGACCAGGCGGGTTGGCCGGAATTCGTCGGGGAGCCTCTCAGGCCGGGCTGACCAGTTCGGCTCGCACGGTCTTGCCGCTGGGTGGGTGGGGAAGCGTCTCCCAGTGATCGGCGATCGTTCAGTTTCATCGTCGAGGAGCATGTGTTTCGGCAGCGGTTCGGGGACGCGGGGGCGATACGCGGGCTGTTCGACCATGTGCTGGAGCGCAGCGCGCCGCGGAATGTGACGCTTCAGGTGGTGCCGCTGGAAGGTGGGTTGCAGGCGTGTCTGGATGGGCCGGTGCGGATCTTGGAGACCCCGGCGGGGCAGCGGCTCGGGTACTCCGAGGGGGCAGAAGAACGGGCGGCTGATCTCCGGTCCGAAGGAGGTGAGTGCGCTCTGTCAGCGCTATGAAGTACTGCGCTCACAGGCCCTGAGCCCTAACGAATCCCGGGCCTTGCTGGAGCGACTCCGAGGAGAGCTATGAGCAGCGGCACGACGGACCTTGCCTGGTTCAAGTCCAGCTACAGCGGCAGCGAGGGCGACGACTGTGTGGAGATCGCGATCGCCGAACAGGCCGTCCACGTACGGGACTCCAAAGACGTGAGCCGCCCCGCCTTCGCGATTGGCCGTGAGGGCTGGCGGTCGTTCGTGCGGTTCGTGGACCATGCCTGAGCGGAGTGGTAGACGCGTTGGTGGCGCTTTGATCAGGCGCCACCGCAGCACTCACGGGGCGTCGGCCTGGGGGTCGTCGTCCTCGTCGTCGGTCGCCAGTGCGGCCGGTAGCGGCAGGCCGTACTTCTCGCACAGGAAGCGGGTCTGGCAGTATCGCTGGGCGTCGGCGGCCACTCTGCCGAGGACCGCGGCATTCATGCCCGCACCGACGAGAATCCCAACGAACGGCACGACCTTGGCGACGTTCTGCACCGGCACCCTGGAGCCGGCCGGACCGAGCTGCTGCATGAGCTTCTCCAGGGCGGCCACGAGGCGATGGTCCTGGCGGAGCTTCTGCGACCAGTTGACGCGTCCCTTGAGGGCGTGCGCTGCCCGTGCTGTGTCGCGCAAGGGCTCGGCCTTGGCCGCCTGGGCCATGAAGGACCGGCGTACCAGGCGCTGGATGAAGAGCTGCTCGTCGGGGTCCTTGGCGTCGTAGCCGTAGGAGTACGCGATCCGCGAGGCGATCGACGTGCTCAGTACCTGGACGACGAGGATGTCCGCCGTCATCGCGGCGGGGATCCCGGCGACGGGGACCAACGCCAGCACGCCCATGGCGCCGCCTTCGAAGGCGCCTGCGGTCCGCCACTTGAGGGTGTTGCGGGTCAGCAGCCGGTCGCAGAACTTGAGTTCCTGCTTCCGCAGTTCGGTGAAGCTTTCGAGTTCGAGACCCTGTTTGCGGGCGAGCTTCTCGACGTTTTTCGGGTCGTTGAGCTCCCTGGCGAACTCGTTGACGAGGTCAAGCAACGCCGCAGCGCCCGCGAGCGCCGGTCGCAGGGCCTTGTCGGCGACCGCGTCGCCCGCGCGCCGCACGGGTTCCGAGACAGCGTCCGGGACGGCGTCCGCGACCCGTCTGGTGGCCTTTCCGGCCGCCTCGCCGGTGCGACTCAGCGCCGTGCTCGCCCAGTTCGGCAGGCCGCGGCGGTTGTTGCGGCGCTGCCAGTGGCCGTTGAGCGTGGCCCATACCTGCTCGTCGTACTTGCTCATCGCGGGTATGCCGTCGAGGAGGTGGTCGGCGTCAGGGCTCACTGAGGTTTCTCCGTTTCGACGGTGGTTTCCGGGCGGCGTGGTGCGGGGCTGGGCATGTACGGGTTCGTGTGACTCCGTTTTCGAAGTGTCAGGCGGGGTGCCGGGGGCCGTGGCCCGGGGGTGGGGTGAGGGGGGAGCGGTGGGTGCCGGACTCGCCTTCGGTGAGTGGGGTTTCCAGGGTCAGGCCGGCGGTGGCCATGCGGTCGTACTCGGTGAGGACGAGGCGTTTGGTCCGGTACTCGCCGAACGCGGAGATCTCGTTGTTCTTGAGCCCGCCGGACTCCGTCTGAAAAGACTCCAGGATGTAGTCGGTGTCCTCACGGGAGATCCCGTAGAGGTGGAAGAAGTAGGCGTCCAGTTCGGCGCGCAGCTGCGCACGTCGGTCCTCGTCCCACTGGAACGGCTCGCCCTCGTCGTCGAGGTCGCGAGCGAGAGGGGTCATGTCGTACGCCGTGTAGACAAGTTCGAGGACGCGGGGGAGGAGGAAGGGGATGTGAGGTTCGAGGGTGGTAGGTGTGGGGACTGGGAGTTGCTTCCAGATGAAGATCTTCATGTGCGCGTCGCTGATCTTCTGGCGGCTCACGAAGTCGAAGACCAGAGAGGACTGCGTGGCTAGGAGTGCAGCAATCAGCGGTGGAGAGACGCGGGGGAGCATGAGGGGGAAGGTCTCAACGACGGCGGCTCGAGGGAGGAACGCGGGGATGGCGGTGCGCTCGTTGGTGAAGTAGGTGATGTCACGCCATCCCAGCAGCCAGTCATGCGTCCAATGCGCCATAGCGAGGCGTTCGCCGACGCCACGCACCTCGGTGTCCTTGCCACGCCGGACCGTTTGAATGGGACCGTCTTCCAGGACCCAGTATCGAGGCTCAGCGCATGCCGCAGCATCGGATTTCTCCGAGGTGCTGATGCGGCGCCGGTCTTCGCTGCCAGTACCGGTGAATGAGTTCCAGCGGTGGTCGAAGAGGTGAGCCATCTTGCCCTCGTACAGCGGCAGCATCCGTTCGCCGTCGCGCTCGAAGATGTTGCCCTGGCGTTCCCACCCCTCAGCCTCAAGGTTGTTGCGACTGCGGTAAAGATCGGAGTCGTCGGTTGTGTTGAACAGGTTCTTGAAGGACATGCCCCAGGGGTTGCCGTGCCGGTCTCCTTCGTTCCACAGCACGGGGATGAGCCGGTGGATTTTTACCACTAGGTCTGCTTCGCGCTGGGATCGCAGCTTGGGGAGGGTGCCCGTGTTGGGGTTGATGATGGCCAGGTCGTCAGGTTTGAGTGTAACGACGCGGTCCTGCTCGTAGATGTCTGTGACATCGGACATGGAAAACCCGAGGCGTGCCACGTCCGCTTGCCTTGCCCGCCCTGTCACGGACAACAGGCAGAACGATTGCTTCGAGTCGATGTCAAACCACTTGCCGCCCTTGGGGAGCGCTGGAGACTTCGGGCGTCTCACCTCGAAGTCGTACAGCGACGCCAGCGCGCCCCGCCGTGTGAAATCCGCGAACAGATGTTGGGAGCCCGCACCCGTTGCAATGGCCGTCGGCACGATAAGGCCGAACCGCCCGTCTGGTGCTACCACACTGGAAGCCTGCTCTGCGAATAGCGTGTCGGTTTGTAGGGAGTTGACACCTGGCTCCGTCAGCCCCTTCGCACACAACGGGAACACTCTCGAGTCTCCTGCGAAGTGGAACGTCCCCTTGACCGCACGCCGCGCTTCCCGGTATAGCTTCTTGGCTTCAGGATTCTCTTGCTCCCACTCCACGATCCGCGTACGCCGAGCCGTCCCGGAGATTTCGGCGATCTCAGGCGCTACCACGCTGAAGTACTTCTTGTCCTCGAAGTCGACCTTGTCCCATGGCGGATTCCCCACCACACAAGAGAACCCCCCGGCCCACCCCGTCCCCGAGTCAACGGAACCCGCTCCCGCCGACGCATCCCCGTCCTCCGGAACCGCGAAGATCTCCGGGAACTCCAAGTGCCA
This sequence comes from Streptomyces sp. NBC_00306, assembly GCF_036169555.1. Taxonomy (GTDB): domain Bacteria; phylum Actinomycetota; class Actinomycetes; order Streptomycetales; family Streptomycetaceae; genus Streptomyces; species Streptomyces achmelvichensis. Next base: position 6,257,736 of record NZ_CP108032.1, read on the forward strand.
GTGGAAGAAGGCGTACTGGTCCCGCAACCTCACGATCTCGTCGTGCGTCGACTGCGGCGCCGCGTCCCCCTCGGGGTCCTCCAGCCCTCGGAACACCTTGTGCGTGACGGCAGGCGGCGCCTCCTCGCTCTTCACCCAGACGAACGCCGCACACCACGCGTCCGCGAGATGCAGGGCCCGCAGATACTCGGCCGAATTCGCCCAGTCCCGGTAGTCGGCCTCCTTGCGGCGGACGTCCTTGAGGTCGCTGGCAGGGGCCGCCGTGATCCGGCGCAGCCCACGCGCGAACGAACCATTGGCGACCTTCGTTTCCGTCTCGACCTCGAACAGCCCGCCCTGGCCCTCGCGTTCGAGGGCGTTACGGGCGAGGAGCTGCCGTGCCCACCCCTCGTCGTCACCCTCGGCCTTCTTGAAGGCCTTGTCCGGGATCCCGTCCCGCATCAGCGCCGGCGTTGCCCCGATCAGGCCGTTGCCGTGCTTGATGTGGGCGTCGAGGAAGCCGAGCGGCCGTCCCGGCTCCATCGCCTCCAGCCACAGGGACACCTTGGCCAGTTCGACGGCCATGGGGTTGAGGTCCACGCCATACACACAGCGCTCGACGACCTGGTGCATGGCGTGTCGCACCGCCCCGTCCGTTGGCTCGGGGTTCCGCTCCCGCACCGCGGCGACACGCTTGGCGATACGCCGGGCCGCCGCCACCAGGAAGTGCCCCGACCCGCAGGCAGGGTCGCACACGGTGAGGGACAGGAGCTCCTCGACGATCGTGTCGGCGGGGTCGGGCCGCCCCTCGGCGCTTGCACGCTGCTCCCCGCGCTTGACGGCATCGTCGATCACCGGGTTGAGCGTGGAGTCGAGGAGGGTCTCGGTGAGCGGGGTCGGCGTGTAGTAACTACCCGTCTTCTTACGGTCGTTGCCGATCCGGTCGACCAGTTCGAAGGTGCGGTCGGCCGCGCTGTGCTTCGGCACCAGCTCCAGCAATGCCTCGTACACGGACCCGAGTTCCTCGGCGCCCATGCGCTGGTAATCCACGGGCCGCCACCGGGCGGAACCGGCGTCCCGAACGCGGGCTAGGTGCTTGACGGCCTCGAAGAGGTGGCGGTTGGCGAGTCGCACGCCACGCAGAGGCTCGTCCGCCGGGGTGCCGTTGAAGAGACCGCCGAGTCCCTTCAGGCCCAGCTCGGGGCGACCTTGCTCGGAGCCCAGCGCCTCGATGAGCAACTCCAGTGCGCGGTACTGGTCGTCGTGCGCGGTACCGAGGCGCCGTAGCGCATGACGGCGGAGACGGGCCGTCGAGAAGTAGCGGGTGAATCGGTCGGCGGTTTGCTCGCCAGCGTCGGGGTCCAGCAGTGCGCCCCGGTCCTCGGCCACGAAGAGAAAGATCATGCGGTAGATAAGCCGCAACAGAGCCGTCTGGAAGGCATGGACGTCCAGGTTTTCGCGGAGGTTGATGTTGTCCGGATGGCTCAGGAAGCCGGTGCCGAGGACGGTCAGAGCCGCCTGGACGCCGTCGCGGAAGTGGTCGAGAGCACGGCTGCCGGACTCGATGGCGACCGTACGCCACTTCTCCAGCCAACACCCAGATGCCGCCGCCCCCTCCGGCACCGCGAACCGGGAGGCATGCAGCAAGCTGTACAGCAGCACGAACTCGCTGAATAGCTCACCGTCAAACAGCGCCTCCAGGTCGAAATCGACGTAGACGGCAGTAGAGAAAGACGACGAGTCGCGCAGCAGACGCAGACGCCGGCCATTGGTGAGGACCGCCCACAGGTGGGCCTCCGTACGGTTCAGGCAGTCCTGAAGCATCGACTGCGCCGGGACCTGGCCCGCCGCCGGGCGCTTGTCCAACTCCTGGTTCCAAGGGGTCAGGTGGACGAGCGCCGGACCATGCCGGTGCGACACCGGAAACCGCTTCTCCGGCTCAGAGTCGGCCGGAATACCCCCCGCCCCGACCTCCGTCAGCGCACCGAAGTCCAGCTTCCGGAAGAGCTGCGCGAGCCAGTCGGTACCGGCCCGGCCCGTCGGGTCGGCAGCGGGGGCCCCGGTGTTCGGGTCCGAGGGCAGGGCTTTGCGCAGGTCGCGCCACAGCGGCTTGAGGTACTCCCACGCACGCTCGGCCTCATCACGCACCGGTACCGACGCGGGCAGGCCGTAGTCCGCTGACTTGGTGCCCGGCAGGTTCCGCGCCTCGGCGATGCGCAGCAGCATGTCGGCGGGGAGCAGCCCGCCGACCGTGGTGACGGCGGTGAAGGCCAGGGCGGTGCGGGTGGCGGTGACGGGCATCAGGCTTCGGCTCCGGACACAGTAGAAGCGGGCTGCTGCGGCAGGTAGACGTACACACCGAGCACGTCGGCGGGCTCCTGGGGGACGACCTTCAGGCCGCGGACGATCTCCTCGTTGGCCTTGCGGACCCGGCGGTGCGAGCCGTCGAGCTCGGCGGCCAGGCTCGTGCCGTACTCCGTGAGGTGCTCGGCCAAATCCGGCAGACCGTCCAGCGCACGGCCGATCTGGTTGCGGGCGAGCTGCTCATGGGTGTTGGCACTGGCCCGCGCAGCCAGCAGCGCGGCGGCCGCCTCCTCATCCAGCCAACGGGCACGCGACGGCATCCCCTCGTACGCGAGCAACCGGGCGTCCTCCGCGACCAGTTGCCGCTCGCCGGTGCGGGACGGCAGCGTGAGGTGGAAGCGGTAGCGGACGAGCAGGAGCGTCGTGCGGATCGTCACCGCGTCCGTCGTCACCACACCGCAGCGGCGCGCCGGGCGCGGGCCGGGAGTGTTCGCGTCCAGCGCCGAGTCCAGGACGTACGAGGCGATCGCGCCGATCGCCGGGTCGGTGCGGACCAGCGCGGCCTCGCCCCGGCCCACCGCCGGTGTCGTTCGGAACGGGATCTCCCGGTCCTCCTCGATCAGCCGACCGCCGAGGGTGGCGGCGAGCGCGTCGCGCAGGCCGGCGGGAGCGCCGCCGGCCTGGGCGGTGAAGTCCCCATTCCCGTCACGCGGGTCGCGGACCAGGGCGTCCAGGTCGCGCAGTGCCTCCAGGGCGAAGTCGCGCACCTCGTCGGCGCCGCCGAGCGCGGCCCGTACGGCGGCGACCTCGCGGGCCACCTCCTCCGGATGGATGCTGCGCTGGGCGTACTTGGACTGGGAGGTCTTCTCCCGCTCGGCGGCCGAGGACCACTCGCGCTCGATGCGGTCGAAGGACTCCTGGTGGCTTTCGAGCTCGAACAGGCTCTCCTGGCTGCCCTGACGGCCGTGCAGCAGCAGCCACTCGACCACGGCGTCCGTCACCCCGGAAGCCGTCTCGTCGGGGACGGAGACCGAGATGCCCAGGTCCTTCTTGATCTGCCGGTGCTTGGCGAACAGCACCTCCAGGACCTTGCCGTCGATGCCGTTGTCCTCGCCGAACATGGTGATGACCCGGACCTGGTCGCGCTTCTGGCCGTACCGGTCGACGCGGCCCTCGCGCTGGTCGTGGCGGGTCGGGTTCCAGGCCAGGTCGTAGTGGACGACGGCGTCGAAGTAGTGCTGGAGGTTGACGCCCTCGGAGAGGCAGTCGGTGGCGATCAGCACGCGGCGGACGGCGGGATCGCCCGCTTCCTCGGCGGATTCGGCGGCGAGCTGCTCGATGCGCTCCAGGCGCTGCTGCGGGGAGAGAGTGCCGGTCACCGCGGCGATCTTCGTCTTCTTGCCGAGCTTGCCGTCGAGTTGGGTGGCCAGGTACTCGGCGGTCGGGATGTATCGGCAGAAGACGATCGGGTGGTAGCCCTCGGCGATCAGGCTCTTCAGGTGCTTGGTGAGCGCCTTCAGCTTGGCGTCCTCTGTCGGGCCCACCAACTCCGCTGCCCGCTGGGAGAGTTCGAGGAGCCGGGCACCCGCCTCCTCCGACTCGGCGGCGCCCGGAGCGACGTCCATGCCCTCCAGGCGATCGTTCTCGGCGGAGTCGGCGGCGACCGGGGCGCCCAGCACATCCGCCTCCTGCGCGGTGCGGGCGGCGGCGGACTCCGAGCGGGTCTTCAGGGTCTGGGCGGCGGCGGCCGGGGAGGAGACCATCGAGCGCAGCAGCGCGATCACCGACCACCAGGCGACCCGGGCCTCCCGCTTGCCCTGCTCACCGGCCGTCTGGACGCGGTCCCTGGCGTAGGCGATGGCGTCGTCGAGCAGCGCCCGGTAGGCGGGGCTGAGCTTGTACGGCTCGTCCTTCGTCCACCGGTCGGACGGGAACGCGGTGCGCTCGGCCAGAGAGTCGTCGCTGAGACCGTCCTCCTTGGTGAGGTAGGTGCGGACGTCGGCGCGCTTGCGGGCCACGAAGTACTCGGCAAGCTTCGCCCGCCCCGCCGGGGTCTCCAGGTTCAGCGTCGCGAGCTCCGGCCGCACCAGGCCGAGCAGGTTGCGGAACGCGGACTCCTTGCCGGAGTGCGGGGTCGCGGTCAGCAGCAGCAGGTGGCGGTCGGCGTCGGCGGAAATCCGGCGCAGCAGCTCGTAACGGAGCTGGTTGGAGGGGGCCGAGGAGGACGACGCGGTGCCTTGCGCGGCGTCGTCGGCGGCCACGCAGCTGTGGGCCTCGTCGACGATCACCAGGTCGGGGCAGTTCCGTACGAAGTCCTCGCGGTGCCGGGTCGACTTGATGAAGTCCGTCGAGATGATCGTGTACGGGTGCTTGTCGAACAGGGACTGGCCCAACTCCAGACCGCGTTCGAGTCGCGTCACCGTGGAGGCCAGGACCAGTTCGGCGTCGATGCCGAACTTCTCCCGCAGCTCACCCTGCCACTGCTCGGCCAGTGAGGGGGAGCAGAGAACCGCCAGCCGGGTCGCCTCGCCCTGCGCGAGCAGCTCCTTGGCGATCAGGCCCGCCTCGACCGTCTTGCCGATGCCGACGTCGTCCGAGACCAGCAGCCGCACCGTGCGCTGCCGCAGCGCCATCAGCAGCGGAACCAGCTGGTAGGCCCTGGGCTCCACCGCGATCGACGCCAGCGAACGGAAGGGGCCCGCCCCCGACCGGAACCCGATGCGCAGCGCTGTGCGCAGCAGACCGGCGGCCCGCTGATCGCCCAGGTCGGTCGGGCTCGGCGGCGCGAACTCGGCCGGCCGTACGTCCTCGAAGGCGGGGAAGACGGCCGCGATGTCGTCCTCGCTTCCGCCCAGCGGGCGCAGCACCAGCATGTCGGAGGCGCTCTCGGGCAGCACCACCCATTCCCTGCCCCGGGCGGCGACCAGGGAGCCGGCTGTGTACGTGAGGCTCATGAGATGTCTCGGTTCCTAAAGGTCGCGAAGGTCGTAAAGGTCGGGAGCCGCTGACGAGCAACGGAGGTGGTGCGATCAACGGAGGTGGAAGTAGAGGGCGTTGGTGTCCGCGATGGTGTCCCAGTCGGCGTCCGTCGGGAACCGCACGACGTCCCAGCCGGCGTCCTCCAGGCGATACCCGGCCTCGATGTCGCGGGTGGAGTCGGGGGCGCGGCCCGGGAGGTCGACGAACACGGCGAGGTTGGCGCCGTCCAGCCGGAAGACGAGGTCCGGGCAGGCCCCGGCCTCCGGGACGAGGACGCTCGCCTCGTCCGGCAGCCGGTAGCCCTTCGCCCTCAGCCAGCCGAGCAGATCGCCCTGCGCGACCAGGGCCGCCAGATCCGCCTCCACCGGGGTCGGCGAGGTGCTCGCCGGGGCCAGCCTGCGGAACCGTTCGCTGCGGGACTCACCGCGGTCCTCCCGTTCGGTGAGGGCCTCGGCCAGCCGTACCAGCAGCGGGCGGGCGGCGTGCCGGCTCAGCTGGCGGTGGTGCGTCTGGTTGGCGTAGGTCAGCAGGCAGGCGTAGCAGCCGCGCGCGCACCTCTCGCTGTCCGTCGGCCCGCCCTCGTCCTCGCCCGTGTCCGGGTCGAAGTGGCAGAGCTCCAAAGCGGTCTTCGCGGCCTTGGCGAGGGCGTCCTTCTCGTGCTGGATCCGGCGCAGCACACCGGCACCGCCCTCGGCGGCCTCCGTGAACAGCATGCGGCGGCGCGGACCCTCGTCCGGCGGGAGCAGCTCCGCAGTCAGCTCGGAGTCCTCCAGCTCGAACGCCGCCTCGATGCCCCGCTCCAGCGCGTACAGGAACGACCACGCCACCGGCTCGGGGAGCGGCTCCTCCAGGGTGACCACGAGAATGTTGCGGCGGTCCTCCACGAAGGGCAGCACCCGCTTCTTGCGGCGCTTCTCGTTGCCGTCCTCGTCGACCACCGGCATGCCGGTGCCCTCGATGGCGTCGGCGGCGGCCCGGTCGTTGAGCCAGCGACCGTCGCCGAGGTCCAGCCAATAGCCGTCCGGCTCGTCCTCCTTGTCGCGGACGCGGCCGAGGTTGGTGATGCGCACGGTCGCGGAGTCGCCGTAGTCCAGGTCGAGAACGGGTGCCCCGTCGCCGTCGGCCACATGCGAGGTGAGGCGTCCCTTGCGGGCGCCGTGGTCCTGGAAGGCGTACGAGGTCTCCAGCCGGAAACCCGCCCGGCGGCGCTCCTCCTCGTCGGAGGAGATCCGCTCGCGCGGCGTGGTGTACACGGTGTGCAGGTGGAGCAGGCCGGTGCGCTTGCCACGCAGCTCCTCCTTGCACATGTCGCACTGGTCGAGGCCGGGTTTGACGACGTAGTGGTAGCCGCAGCCGTCGCAGCGCCGGGCCTCCGCCGTCGCCAGTTCGCCCGAGGCGTCCGGCGGCAGCTGCACCCGCGTGACCTGGTAGCGGGCGCCCTCGTGGTAGATGAGCGCACCGGGGCCGAACTCGCGGATCGCGAGGAACCGGGGGCGCTGCAGATAGTCGCCGTCGGCGTTGCGGCGGTTGCCGGAGCGCGGGATGTACGCGGCCAGCGGCAGCCGCGGGAAGCTGTACCCCGGCAGGAAGCCCTCGGACGCCAGATAGCGGTACGGGTTGAAGTCGCTCATCACCGACTTGCTGTCGGTGGAGCGGTTCAGCAGCAGGTTCGTCTGGGTCTCGGCCTCCCGGCGGCGGCTGCGCGCCCGGCTCTGCTCGCCCTGCGTCAGGGTGTGGTCGACGACCCGTTTGTTCTGCTCGTACTGGTCGATGACGGCGGCCCGGAACAGCTGGCGCCACCGGTCGAAGGCGGCGTCGAACTCCTGCGGGGCCCGCTCGATCCGGTCCTCGATCCACTCGTCGTACCACCAGGTGGTCGACTCGAAGGCCGCGATCAGCGGGGCGAGGACGGTACGGGCGGTGGCGGCCGCGCGCCTGCGGGCGTCCTCGTCCAGGGACCGGTCGAGGATGCCGGAGCGGAGCGGGAGCTGCATCTGCGGATCGGGGCGGTCGTCCCCGTCCGGGTCGTAGGCGACATCAACGACCTCCGGAATCGCGATGCCGAGCTGCATCTCCGTCTCCGCCAGCCAGATGCCCTGCAGATGCGAGCGGACCAGATCCTCGTTGGCCAGGTCGAGGCGGGGCGGGGCCACCTGGCCCGCCACCATCTTCTGGGAGTCGCGGAAGTAGTACTGGTCGTGGCTGTTGCCCGTCGCGCAGTACGTGGTCACCAGCGCGGGCTGACCGGAACGGCCCGCGCGGCCCGAGCGCTGCGCGTAGTTCGCCGGGGTGGGCGGCACATTGCGCATCAGCACGGCGTTGAGCGAGGAGATGTCCACGCCCAGCTCCATCGTCGGCGAGCAGTACAGGAGAGGCAGTTCTGCCTTTCGGAACTGCTCCTCGCGCTCCAGCCGCTCCTCCGGGAGGACCTGGGCGGTGTGCTCGCGTGCGTACAGACCGGCCAGTTCGGCTGCCGCGGTGCGGTACAGGTCGCGGAAGAACGGGTTGACGCGCGGGCCCTCGCCACTGCTGTAGGTGCGCGCGAGCGGGTCGACCGCGCCGCGTTCACCGTTCCCGGCACGCCAGATCAACGCCGCGGCCGACACCCGGTAACCGGTGCGCTTCTGCGCCGCGCGGAGCCGGTAGGAAGGGCCGGAGAACTCGGGGGTCGCGTCCACCTCGCGCACCAGGTCGGCGTCGACCATTACCTTCAACAGGTCCTCGATGACGCCCTGGACGTCGTCCAGTGTCACGGACGCCTCGCGCAGCTCGGGCATGTTCCGCCGCAGGTACTTGCCGAACTTGCCGCGGGCCGACAGGAACAGCGCGGAACGTTCCATACCCGGCCGCGAGCCGTACGGATAGGCGGTTCCGACAGTCGGGCGGTCGCTCTCGCTCAGCACCCACGCCCCGGTCAGCCGCTCCTCGCTCGCCCGCTGCAGGGTGTCGAAGTCGTCGCGGAAGTACTGGACGTCGATGGCCAGCGCCCGGCGCATGAAATCGAGCAGAGTACGGGCGATCTCCTCGCGCAGCGCCGGATCGGCGTCCCGCAGCACGGCGTGCGCGGACTGCCAGCGCTCGTCGGCGGCGGCGAGCCAGCCCAGGTCCTCGTAGTCGATCCTGAGCAGCCCCGTCTGCTCCAGGTTCGGCATCGTGATACGCCAGCCGCGCTCCAGGTCGCGGTAGAGGCGGTACCCGACGACGTCCCGGAAGGCCTTCACGGCCCGGCGCTCCATGGCCGGGGTCAGGTTCGCGACGTCCGTGAACTCGGCGGGCGTCAGACCCATCACCTCGGTGACGGCCTCGGCGAGGTCGTCGTGGCTGAGGCCCTCTACACCGGCCCGCGCCGCGGCCTGGTACAGGGCGCCCCGCAACTGGGTCACCTGGGCGAAGTCGTTGAAGTGCCCGGCCTGCAGCGAGGCGTCCTGCCGGTTGTCGACGAAGGTGAGGAGCTTGCGCGCCTCCTTGCCCAGGCTCTCCTCCGGCACCGCCCGCAGGGACTTCACGATCGACGCGGAGATCAGCGAGGTCGCCGAGGAACGCCCCTCCTGGTCCAGGGTGGCCAGCTTGGCGAAGTCCCGGCCGCGGGTCTGCTCGTAGGAGACCTGGCAGTGCACACAGAACAGGAACGGCGCCGGGACGAATGCCGCCACCAGCCCCTCACCCGACTCGTGGCCGTGGGCGTCCACGACGACCCGCTTGGGCACCCGGGGCCGGTAGGACTTCTTGACGACCGTCACACCCTGCGCGTCCGACTCCAGCCAGGACTCCGGCAACCGCCGGTCGTCCACGGCCTTCTGCGGATCGGCCGGCCACTCGTAGTCCTCGCCGGGCATGCCCAGGTACAGGTAGCCCTCGCCCGCGCGCCCCCCGGAGGCGGAGGTGTCGCGGCGCGGCTCGTACCGGAACGCGCCGTTCTCCTCCGTCCGCCAGACGGTCAGGTACTCCTGGCCGCACTCACGGCAGAACGCCAGCGGGAACAGCGGCTTGCCGTCGCTGTCCGGCTGCTCCAGCTGGTAGGTGCGGGTCAGCGGCCGGGTCAGCGGATCCTCGAGCGTGGTGAAGACGGTGTCGCCCTTGGAGAGGAACTGGTGCAGCCGGAACGCGAACAGCGGCCGCTCGGTCACCGGATGCTTGGCCTGCGCGCCCGCTTCCAGGGTCGTCCGGATCGCCTCCCGCACGGCCTCCTCGGGCACGCCGGACGCCGCGGCCAGCTCTGCCGCCGCCTCCTCGACGGTGCCCGGGGCACGGCGCCGCAGCCGTTCCGTCCCCTCCTCGCGCTCCAGACCGAACCGGGACTCCACCCAGCGGGCCAGCGGGTCCTTCGTCAGAGCGTCGTACGAGCGGGGCGCGGCCGGCACCCGAAGCCGCTCGGCGGGCATGCTCTCGGAGGCCTCCTCGGTCGCCCGGACCAGGGTCTCGCCGATGACCCGCTTCGGCAGCACCGTCGTACCGAACAACCGGCCGGCGACCTTGGCCACCTCACGCTGCTGGTCCTCCCAGGAGCCCTCGGTGGACATGGTCGCCGAGGTGCCGATGCACTGCAGGGTCACGGACGCACGGCAGGCCTCACGCACCCTGCGGATCAGGAACGCCACGTCCGCGCCCTGCCGGCCGCGGTAGGTGTGCAGCTCGTCGAAGACGAGGAACTGGAGCCCCTCGGCCATGCGGATCAGGCTGGACCGGTCGTCCGGCCGGGTCAGCATCAGCTCCAGCATCACGTAGTTGGTCAGCAGGATGTCCGGCGGGTTCTTGCGCAGTTCCCGACGGTCCTCCTTGGACTCCTGACCGGTGTAGCGGGCGAAGGTGACCGGCTCCCGGCCCTTTCCGAAGCCGTGACGCAGATACTTCTCCAACTCGCCCAACTGCGAGTTGGCCAGCGCGTTCATCGGGTAGACGACGATCGCACGCACCCGGCCACCCCCATCGGGGCCGGTCGCCTGACGTTCCTTCAGCACACGGTCCACGATCGGGACGATGTACGACAGCGACTTGCCGGAACCGGTGCCCGTGGTGAGCACGTAGGAGTCGCCCGCCTGAGCGGCCTCGATGGCCTGCCGTTGATGAAGGTGGAAGGTCAACGGACGCCCGTCCGGGCGCGGGGAGTTCTCCTTCTTGTCGGCCTGGAAGATCTCCGCGCATCTCGGGTGGAGCACGCCGTCCCGCACGAGATCGGTGACCTGACCACCGTCCGCGAAGAACGGGTTCAGCGACAACCAGGGGTCGGGCCACTGGGACTTCGCCGCCAGATCGTCCTCGACGAAGCCGGCGATGCGGGCGTCCCGGATCACCGTCGAGCTCCTGGTGAAGCTCTCGTACTCGCTGATCAGATCGGAGTGGATACCGAAGACGTCCATCGCCTCGGGCAGACGAGGCGCTCTGCGCGGCACGGGCGTGGGTGCGGCCGGGGTGGGCTGGGGGAGGAGGGCGCGCAGTCGCGCCACCGGGTCCATGACCTGCCAGTGCGGGGACAGCAGGGCGGCCGTGTCGTCCGGTGCGAAGGCGAGCGGGACCAGCGTCTCGCGGACCAAGGCGGCGTTGTCGGGCCGGAGTTCGGCGTCCTTCTCCAAGAGGCGGTCCACCAGCCGGACCAGCTCGGCAGGCAGATCCGGGCGCACCAGGGTCAGCCGCGGCGGCCGCTCGTGCTGATGCTGTTCGGAGAGCTCGTAGGGGGTTCTCGCGGAGAACGGCGGCCGCCCTATCAGCAGTTCGTACAGGATGCAGCCGAGCGCGTAGAGATCGGCCGACGCGGAGACCCGCTCGGCACGGAACTGCTCGGGTGCCATGTAGCGAGCCGTGCCGACGCTGACTCCCGTACTGGTCAGCCGCGTCTGGTCAAGATCGTCGACGACCGAACCCATACCGAAGTCGAGAACCTTGACGGTGCCGTCGCGGGTCAGCATCGCATTGGCCGGCTTCAGATCGCGGTGGACGACACCTGCGGTGTGCGCGGCGGCAAGACCGGCGGCGAGCTGCGCCCCGAGGGCGGCGACCCAGGAGACCGGCAGCTGGGGTTCTTCGTCGATGAGGTCGGCGAGCGGATGGCCGTCCAGCAACTCCATGGCCAGATAGGGCAGTCCGCTTCCGCCCGGCGCCTCGTCCACACCGCCGTCGATCAGCAGGGTGAGGTTCGGGTGCCCCTGGGAGAGCATGCGCATGATCCGCACTTCACGGCGGAAGCGGTCGATCTCCTTGCCGGCCCCCGAGGCGTCGACGGCGATCCCGGTCCGGCTCCGCAGCACGGTCTTCACGGCGACCTGCCGGTGCCGGGAGTCCGGGGCGGCCTGAAGGTCCTCGGCCCGGTGTACCTCGCCCATGTTCCCGCGGCCCAGGATCCCCGTGATCCGGAACCGTCCGGCGACCGTCTCCTGGCCCATTGGCCCTCCCCGTTCTCACCCGTCGCATACAAGGTGGGTACATTCCGTAGGGAGCGTATACCTTCACCTGTTGACGAGCATCACACCATCCTGTTGACGCTGTCAACACGCTGCTTCGGACTGGTGTGGCCGGAAAAGCTCGCTCCTCTGTTCCCCGTGCTTACCGTCATCCTTTTCGGCGCAGGTCTCATGAGAGGGCCAGGTCTGTGGGGCTACGGGGGGCGGGGTTGAACGAGGCCGCGGGATTGCCGTATCCGGTCAAGGAACTGCTCACGGCCGCGCGATTGGAGGTCGCAGCGGAGCTGCGCAGCGACGGCAAGGACGGCGGCAAGGTATCGCTCTCGGCCGGGCGCAGGGTGTCCACCGCCGACGGCAAGCATGAGTACCTCTTCGACTGCAAGCGGTGGCTGGACGCCCTCGACGGCAAGGCAGCGCTGGTGCGCATGTCGAGGTCGACGGGGGAGTGGACGCCTGCCGCGGTGTCGCGCATGCCCGAGGGCAAGGTGCGTGTCGTGACCGGGGCGGACCTCGGAGCGACCCCCTCTCATGTGCAGATCCGGGAGGACGACGCGGCCACCTGGCGCGTTCTCGTGGAACGGCTGGAGACGGTGGGGCAGCCGAATCACCCCGTCCAGACGGATCACGCGGCCTGGGCTCTCGGACAGGGCGACCCGCGGCCGGGGAAAGGTGCAGGAACCACCGCCCAATGGGTCGCGAACTGGGCGTCACTCAAGCTCAACCCTCGTCAGCGCCAGGCGGTGGCCCAAGCCCTCGACTGTGACGTGTTGTTCCTGTGGGGACCGCCCGGGACGGGCAAGACCGATGTGGTCGGGCACATCGTCGAAGGGTGCTACCGCCAAGGGCACTCAGTGCTCTTCCTGGCTCCCACCAACGTCGCCGTGGACCAGGCTCTGGAACGCATATGTGAGCTGCTCTCGAACGAGGACGGGTTCGACGGCGGGCTCGTCCAGCGCGCCGGGACCATTGCCGGGGCCTCTCTGCGGGACCGGTACGGGGACCATGTCGACGCCGAACGGATCGGCGGCCGGCTGAGCGCTCACCTGGACGAGTCCCTCGTACAGCTCGGCACGTCCTTGCGGCACACCCAAGAGGGCATCGCCGTCCATGACAGAGTGGACGGTCTCGGTACGGACCTCGCGGCTGCTCGGCGGGTTCAGAACGATGCGGGCACCAGACGGATGAACCACCTTCAGGCCCAGAACGGCGCACGATCCGTGATCGCCGCCCAGGAAGAACTGATCAGGAAGACAGGAGCCCCGAGCGGCATCTTCGCCGGTCGCAAGCAGGCGCAGCTCGACAAGGCCCAGGCCGCTCTCCACCAAGCCCGCATTGACGTCCAGCAGGCGTCGACGGGGCTGGCAGCGGCGGACCGCGACCTCCGCCGGGCCGCGGCCGAGGCCGACAGACTGGACAAGGCGATCACGGTCGAACAGCCGAGGCTCGTCGGGCTGCCCGCCCGTGCGGCCTTGCTGTCCCAGGCCGAGCACATCCAGCAGCAGATCGGCGAACTGGAAGCGCAGCGCCGGAAGATCAAGGAGACCGTACGCTCGAAGTGCCGCGTCCTCGGAGCGACCGTGGCCATGGGCGTGCAGGTGCGCAAACTCCTCGACCGAGTCGACGTGGTCGTCGTCGACGAGGCCGGGATGGTCAACCTGCCAGCCGCTTGGTACGCCGCCGGACTGGCAGGGAAGCGGATCGTGTTCGCTGGTGACTTCCGTCAACTGCCGGCGGTGACGAAGGCCGACGGCGACCGGAAAGCATCGGATGCCGAGCGTGAGCACGCCCGGCAATGGACAGCCCGGGACGTGTTCTCCAGTGCCGGTGTGGTGAGTGCGGGTGGGTCGGTGCTGCCGGATGCGCGGCTCGTCGCACTCGAGACCCAGTACCGCATGCGCAGAGCGATCTGCGATCTCGTCAACACCGTCGCGTACCCGGACGCACCGCTGAAGACGGGGCGCGATGACGATTCTCGGATCCCGTTCAACGCCTTGGTCGACGCGCCACTGATCCTCGTTGACACCTCGCGCCAACGTATCCGTGGTCGCGACCACCAGACCAACACCGTTCACGAGGCCGCCGTCCACGAACTCGTCCGCGGACTCCAGTACGAGGGCGTGCTGCCCGGCCGTAAGTGGGACGACGTACCGGTCGGGGAAAGGGCCACCGACCGCCTTGCTGTGATCGCCCCGTACAGAAAGCAGGTCCAGGCGCTCAAGAGCAGCCTCGGCTGGCGATTCGGGGAACAGTTCGAGGGTCTGGTCGACACCGTGCACCGCTTCCAGGGCAGCCAGCGACCCATCGTCATCCTCGACACGACGGCTGGGGCCGGAACCCAGCCCGGCTACTTCTTCCAGGGCACCGGACTGTCCTCGAACACCTGTCGTCTGCTGAACGTCGCGCTCAGCCGCGCCCAGGACCACCTCATAGTCATCGCCGACGTCGAACATCTCCGGCAGCATCTGTCCGCGACCAGCGAAGCGCGTCGGATGCTCGACCATCTCGAAGCGCACGCCCAGTGCATCTCCGTCGACCAGCTCATCCCCGTACGCGAGGCGGCACAACTCGCCTCGCTCACTGAGGAGGAACTCTCCCGGCCGGCGTTCTTCCCGGCCGACGAGGTGCCTCGTGCCGTGAGCTGGGACATCGGCCGGGCCATGCGCAGCATCGAGGTCTACTGCCCCTTCCTCGATCCACGACCTGTGCGGGCGTGGTCCACGCAACTGGCCAAGCGAGTGGCGGACGGTGTCACTGTCACTGTTCGCACCCGTCCGCCCGAGGAGCAGTCCTCGGACGCGGCCGTGGAACGCGTCCGCGGACTCGTCCAGGAACTGCGAGCAGCCGGATGTCAGGTGGAGTTCCGTGACCGTATGCACGAGAAGGTGCTCATTCTCGATGCCTCCGTGCTGTGGCACGGTTCGCTCAACCTGCTGGCGAACTCCGGCCCGACGGACCTGATGATGCGCCTCACGGACCCCGCCGCATGCCAGCGTGTGGGGCATGTGATCGAGCGAGCACGCAAGGAGCGCGCCGCGTGGAATCCAAGGGCCTCTTCTCCTTCGGACGGCCCGGCCGCGACGCGGGGCGGAACCCGGCTCTATCTGAACGTTCCGTATGCCGAGAAGGACGAGGCGAAGCGGTTGCTCGGCGCGCGGTGGGACGGCCAACGGCGTCAGTGGTACGTGGACACGGACCGTGTCAGTCGCGAACAGGCGTCGAGGTGGCTGCCGAATCGTCTTGACGGCGATGGCGATTCCTGAGGGCGCATTCCTTCTGCTGATCCGGGTGAGATGCATGTCATGAAGGTGTGCAGACGGCTGCTGGCAGCCCTTGTCGGTACTCATCGATCAAGGCCACCGTGCTACCGGGTCCCGGCCCAATGTCCCAGAGAAGTCCCAGAGACGTCGCCGCACCCCTTCCAGCCCTGCATCGGCGCAGGGCAGGGAGGGTGCGACGGGCCTTACTTCGCGGCGGGCTCAGATGTCCCGGAAGATCTCGATCTGCGCCCCCACCGAGTTCAGCCGCTCCGCCAGCTCCTCGTAACCCCGGTTGATCACATACACGTTGCGCAGAACCGACGTTCCTTCCGCCGCCATCATCGCCAGCAGCACCACCACCGCCGGGCGCAGGGCCGGCGGGCACATCATCTCCGCCGCGCGCCAGCGGGTCGGGCCCTCGACCAGGACGCGGTGGGGGTCCAGGAGCTGGAGGCGGCCGCCGAGGCGGTTGAGGTCGGTCAGGTAGATCGCCCGGTTGTCGTAGACCCAGTCGTGGATCAGCGTCTTGCCCTGAGCCACCGCCGCGATCGCCGCGAAGAACGGGACGTTGTCGATGTTCAGGCCCGGGAACGGCATCGGGTGGATCTTGTCGATCGGCGCCTCCAGCTTCGAGGGACGCACCGTCAGGTCCACCAGCCGGGTGCGGCCGTTGTCCGCCGCGTACTCCGCCGTGCGGTCGTGGTCCAGGCCCATCTCCTCCAGCACCGCGAGCTCGATCTCCAGGAACTCGATCGGGACGCGCCGGATGGTGAGTTCGGACTCCGTGACGACGGCGGCGGCCAGCAGGCTCATCGCCTCGACCGGGTCCTCGGAGGGGGAGTAGTCGACGTCCACGTCGATGGTCGGGATGCCGTGCACGGTGAGCGTCGTGGTGCCGACGCCCTCCACCCGTACGCCGAGCGCCTCCAGGAAGAAGCACAGGTCCTGGACCATGTAGTTGGAGGAGGCGTTGCGGATGACGGTCACACCGTCGTGCCGGGCCGCGGCCAGCAGCGCGTTCTCGGTCACCGTGTCGCCGCGCTCGGTCAGCACGATCGGCCGGTCCGGCGTCGTCGCCCGCTCCACCTCCGCGTGGTACAGCCCTTCCGTCGCGGTGATGTCGAGACCGAAGCGGCGCAGCGCGATCATGTGCGGCTCGATCGTGCGGGTACCGAGGTCGCAGCCACCCGCGTACGGGAGCTTGAAGGCGTCCATCTTGTGCAGCAGCGGGCCCAGGAACATGATGATCGACCGGGTCCGCCGGGCGGCCTCGGCGTCGATGGCGTCCATGTCGAGCTCGGCGGGCGGCACGATCTCCAGGTCCAGGCCCTCGTTGATCCAACGGGTGCGTACACCGATGGAGTTGAGCACCTCCAGCAGGCGGAAGACCTCTTCGATGCGGGCCACGCGGCGCAGCACGGTGCGGCCCTTGTTGAGCAGGGAGCCGCACAGCAGCGCCACACAGGCGTTCTTGCTCGTCTTGACGTCGATGGCGCCGGAGAGCCGGCGTCCGCCGACCACCCGCAGATGCATGGGCCCGGCATAGCCGAGGGACACGATCTCGCTGTCGAGCGCCTCGCCGATGCGAGCGATCATCTCAAGGCTGATGTTCTGATTGCCGCGCTCGATGCGGTTCACAGCGCTCTGGCTGGTGCCGAGTGCCTCCGCGAGCTGTGTCTGTGTCCAGCCCCGGTGCTGCCGGGCGTCACGGATGAGCTTGCCGATGCGTACGAGGTAGTCGTCTGCCATGGGGGCACGCTATCTCAGATATGAGATGCGATCGCGCAAAGGGGCCTGTCGGAGTGACGAATCGTTAGCAAACGGGTGATGTTGCCCATCCGGGGACAGTTCGGGGCGTCGAGAGGTTCGGTCGCCGAGCGTGTCCCGGGCTGCCGTTCCGTTCGGCCGTGGCCGCCGTGGTCGGGTCGGCCGGTCGTGAAGGCGCCGGGCGAGGTCGGTGCACGGCGCCGGCGGCGCAACCCGCGGCGCGCTCGCCGGGCGTCGCCGGCCCAGTTCGCGGTCGCCGCCTTCACTCCGGGGTGCGCTGACGCGTGGTCGCGCGCGGCGCCGGGTGCCGTGCAGCGGCCGGCCCGCGACTGCCCGCTCGCCGCGGCCCGCTCTCCGCGGCCTGCTCTCCGCGGGCGCGCGCAGCCCATACGTGCCGCCCCGCCCGGGGCGCTCTCCGCGCATCCCCGTCGGCAGAAATGACCCGGTTCGCCCGCCGATATCCGTCCGGGGCATGAGGTCCGTCACCTGAGTCCAGGCATGACCGATCCGCGGTCATGTACTAGAGTTATCTCGACATCGAGATATCTGCCGAAGGCGTACCGCAGCCGCCACCGGTAAGGGTTACCTAACTAAGCCTTACCTTAGCGGATCGGCGAGGAGCCGTGGCGGCAGCATGGACGTAGTACGCGCACATTGATGAAGGAGACTGTCGTGTCGGCGAACAGCTTCGACGCCCGCAGCACGCTGCGCGTGGGCGACGAGTCGTACGAGATCTTCAGGCTGGACAAGGTCGAGGGGGCCGCCCGCCTCCCTTACAGCCTGAAGGTGCTGCTGGAGAACCTGCTCCGCACCGAGGACGGCGCGAACATCACCGCCGACCACATCCGCTCCATCGGCAACTGGGACTCCCAGGCGCAGCCGAGCCAGGAGATCCAGTTCACGCCGGCCCGTGTGATCATGCAGGACTTCACCGGTGTGCCCTGTGTCGTCGACCTCGCCACCATGCGTGAGGCCGTCAAGGAGCTCGGCGGCGACCCGGCGAAGGTCAACCCGCTCTCCCCGGCCGAGCTGGTCATCGACCACTCCGTCATCGCCGACAAGTTCGGCACCGCGGAGGCCTTCGGCCAGAACGTGGAGCTGGAGTACGGCCGCAACAAGGAGCGCTACCAGTTCCTGCGCTGGGGTCAGACCGCGTTCGACGACTTCAAGGTCGTCCCGCCGGGCACCGGCATCGTGCACCAGGTCAACATCGAGCACCTCGCTCGTACGGTCATGGTCCGAGGCGGCCAGGCCTACCCCGACACCCTCGTCGGCACCGACTCGCACACCACCATGGTCAACGGCCTGGGCGTGCTGGGCTGGGGCGTCGGTGGCATCGAGGCCGAGGCCGCGATGCTGGGCCAGCCCGTCTCGATGCTCATCCCGCGCGTCGTCGGCTTCAAGCTGACCGGCGAGCTGCCGGCCGGCACCACCGCCACCGACCTGGTCCTCACGATCACCGAGATGCTGCGCAAGCACGGCGTCGTCGGCAAGTTCGTCGAGTTCTACGGTGAGGGCGTCGCCGCCACCTCTCTCGCGAACCGCGCCACCATCGGCAACATGTCGCCGGAGTTCGGCTCCACCGCCGCGATCTTCCCGATCGACGACGAGACCCTGAAGTACCTGCGTCTGACGGGCCGCGACGCCCAGCAGGTCGCGCTCGTCGAGGCGTACGCCAAGGAGCAGGGCCTCTGGCTCGACCCGGCCGCCGAGCCCGACTTCTCCGAGAAGCTGGAGCTCGACCTCTCCACGGTCGTCCCCTCCATCGCCGGCCCGAAGCGTCCGCAGGACCGCATCGTCCTCGCAGGCGCCTCCCAGCAGTTCGCGCTCGACGTACGCAACTACGTCGAGGACGACGACGAGGCGGGCAAGGAGTCCTTCCCGGCCTCCGACGCCCCGGCCTCCACCAACGGCGTGCCGTCGCGTCCGACGACCGTCACGGCCCCCGACGGCTCGACCTACGAGATCGACCACGGCGCCGTCACCGTCGCCGCGATCACCTCGTGCACCAACACCTCGAACCCGTACGTCATGGTCGCCGCCGCGCTGGTGGCGAAGAAGGCGGTCGAGAAGGGCCTGACCCGCAAGCCGTGGGTCAAGACCACGCTCGCCCCGGGCTCCAAGGTCGTCACCGACTACTTCGACAAGGCGGGCCTGACCCCCTACCTCGACAAGGTCGGCTTCAACCTGGTCGGTTACGGCTGCACCACCTGCATCGGCAACTCCGGCCCGCTGCCGGACGAGGTCTCCAAGGCCGTCAACGACCACGACCTCGCGGTCACCTCGGTGCTCTCGGGCAACCGCAACTTCGAGGGCCGGATCAACCCCGACGTCAAGATGAACTACCTGGCGTCCCCGCCGCTGGTCGTCGCGTACGCCCTCGCCGGTTCGATGAAGGTCGACATCACGAAGGACGCCCTCGGCATCGACCAGGACGGCAAGCCGGTGTTCCTCGAGGACATCTGGCCGACCGAGGCCGAGGTCAACGACGTCGTGGCGAACGCCATCGGCGAGGACATGTTCAACAAGTCCTACCAGGACGTCTTCGCGGGCGACGCCCAGTGGCAGGCGCTGCCGATCCCGACCGGCAACACCTTCGAGTGGGACCCGCAGTCCACCTACGTGCGCAAGCCCCCGTACTTCGAGGGCATGACCATGGAGACCACCCCGGTCGAGGACATCACCGGCGCCCGGGTGCTCGCCAAGCTCGGCGACTCGGTCACCACCGACCACATCTCCCCGGCGGGTGCCATCAAGGCCGACACCCCGGCCGGCAAGTACCTCACGGAGCACGGCGTCGAGCGCCGGGACTTCAACTCCTACGGCTCGCGCCGAGGCAACCACGAGGTCATGATCCGCGGCACGTTCGCCAACATCCGCCTGCGCAACCAGATCGCGCCGGGCACCGAGGGCGGCTACACCCGCGACTTCACGCAGGACGGCGCTCCGGTGTCGTTCATCTACGACGCCTCGCGCAACTACATCGAGCAGGGCACCCCGCTGGTGATCCTGGCGGGCAAGGAGTACGGCTCCGGCTCGTCCCGTGACTGGGCCGCCAAGGGCACCGCACTCCTCGGCGTCAAGGCCGTCATCGCCGAGTCGTACGAGCGCATCCACCGCTCGAACCTCATCGGCATGGGCGTCCTGCCGCTCCAGTTCCCGGAGGGCGCGACTGCCGAGTCCCTCGGTCTGACCGGCGAGGAGACCTTCTCCTTCACCGGCGTGACCGAGCTGAACAACGGCTCCACGCCGCGCACGGTCAAGGTCACCACCGACACGGGTGTGGAGTTCGACGCGGTCGTCCGCATCGACACCCCCGGTGAGGCGGACTACTACCGCAACGGCGGCATCATGCAGTACGTGCTGCGGAACCTGATCCGCAACTGAGTACGGCAGTACGACGGAAGGGCCGCACCCCCGGTGGGGGTGCGGCCCTTCCGCCTGTCCGGGGCGGTTCCCGGATCGGGAGAGCGGGATCAGGAGATCAGCTCGATCTCCGCCAGCGTCGGTGTCCCCACCGCCACCAGCCGGTACGTGGTGTACGTACCGGGCCGCGCGACGGTGAAGGCCCGGGTCTGCTTGTCCCAGGTGAACTTCTGGCCGGACCGCTGGTCGAGATCCTTCCAGCGCTCCCCGTCGTTCGAACCCTGGAGCACCCACCCGGTCGGCGCCTTGGCGCGGGCCGAGGAGGTCAGGGTGTACTGGAGCGCCCGCGTCTTCGACGCCACCGGCAGCTCCACCGTGCCGAGCGTCGTCTCCGTCGCCGACGAGTTGTCGAACAGCGGACCCGAACCCTCGATCACGTCGTGCCGCGGCTTCGGCGCCTGGTCGTCCTGGGTGATGGAGACCGGGGCCGCCTTCTTCCCGCTGCCCCAGGCGGACGGCTTCGGCCCCATCGCGAACTCCAGGGTGCCGCCGCGGGCGATCAGTTCGTGCGGCAGGGCAGTGGAGTTCCAGGACTTGCCGTTCACCTTCAGGCCCTGGACGTAGATGTTCTTCGCGCTGTTCTTGGGCGCCTTGACGACCAGCTTGCGGCCGTTGTCCATCCGGACCGTCACCTTGGTGAACAGCGGCGAGCCGATCGCGTACTCACCACTGCCCATCACCAGCGGGTAGAAGCCGAGCGAGGAGAACAGGTACCAGGCCGACTGCTCGCCGTTGTCCTCGTCGCCGTGGTAGCCCTGCCCGATCTCGCTGCCGGTGTAGAGGCGGGAGAGCACCTCGCGCACCTTCTCCTGCGTCTTCCAGGGCTGCGAGGCCGCGTTGTACATGTAGGTGACGTGGTGGGCGACCTGGTTGGAGTGGCCGTACATGCCCATCCGTACGTCACGCGCCTCGGTCATCTCGTGGATGACGCTGCCGTACGAACCGACGAACTCGGGGGAGGCCGTCTCCGGGGTCGAGAAGTAGGTGTCGAGCTTCTTGCCGAGCCCGGAACGTCCGCCGTAGAGGTTCGCCAGGCCCCGGCTGTCCTGCGGAGCGGTGAAGGCGTAGCCCCAGCCGTTGGTCTCCGTGTAGTCGTAGCCCCACACCCGCGGGTCGTACGAGGCGCTCGGCACCCGCCAGTCGCCCTTGAGATCGCGGCCCTGGAAGAAGCCGGCCTCGGAGTCGAAGAGCGAGACGTAGTTGCGCGCCCGGTTGAGGAAGTACTCCGACTCCTCCTTGTACCGCGGGTTCTTGGTCTTCTGGTAGAGCGCCTTGCCCATCGAGGCGATGCCGTAGTCGTTCAGGTAGCCCTCCAGCGACCAGGACAGGCCCTCATGGGTCGAGGTGGAGGCGTAGCCGAGGAACGGCGAGGTCTCCATGCCCTTGCGGCCGACGCCCGAGGACGGCGGGACGACCGACGCGTTCTTCAGCGCCGCCTCGTACGCCGCCTCGGCGTCGAAGTCCACGCCCTTGACGTACGCGTCCGCGAAGGCGACATCGGAGCTGGTGCCGGTCATCAGGTCCGCGTAGCCCGGTGAGGACCAGCGGGAGATCCAGCCGCCGTCCTTGTACTGCTGGACGAAGCCGTCCACCAGCTCGCCCGCCTTCTTCGGAGTGAGGAAGGAGTACGCGGGCCAGGTGGTGCGGTAGGTGTCCCAGAAACCGTTGTTGACGTAGACCTCACCGTCGACGATCTTCGCGCCGGTGTGGGTGGGGGTGTCCGGGCCGGTCATCGGCGAGAACGGGCTCGCGTACTGCTGCTTGGGCCGCGACTTCGTGCCGGTGTTCTCGAACCCGGAGTTCGGGTAGAGGTACAGCCGGTACAGGCTGGAGTAGAGCGTGGTCAGCTGGTCGCGGTTGGCGCCCTCCACCTCGATCCGGCCGAGCACCTCGTCCCATGCGTCCTGCGCCTTGTCCTTGACCCGGTCGAAGCGGCTGCTCGCCGGGAGTTCGTCGGCCAGGTTCTTCTTCGCCTGGTCGACGCTGATGAGCGAGGTGGCCAGGCGCAGTGTGACGCTCCGGTCCTTGCCGGCGTCGAACCGGAAGTGACCGCTGACGCCGGTGGCGCCCGAGTCGGTGACCGGGGCGTCGAAGACGCCGTGGACGAAGAGCCGGGTGGCGCCCGTCGACAGGCCGCTCTTCACGTCCGAGTAGCCGCTGAAGGAACGGGTGGCCGCATCGAGGGTCAGGCCGCCCTCCTTCGTCACGTTGTCGAAGAGGATGCTCGCGTCGTCACCGGGATAGGTGAACCGCATCATCGCCGCGTGGTCGGTCGGGGTCATCTCGGCCTTGAGGCCGTTCTCGAACGTGACGCCGTAGTAGTGCGGACGCGCGGTCTCGTTCTCGTGCCTGAAGGGCAGCGCCCGCTTGTCACGGTCGGTGTCCGGGGTGCCGGCGAGCGCCGACGGCATCACCTGGAACGTCTGCCGGTCACCCATCCAGGGGCTGGGCTCGTGGCTGGCGGCGAACGCCTCCACGGCGGGCAGATTGTCCGCGTTGTTCCCGCGGGAGTACTCGTACAGCCAGCTCTTGGACTCGGCGTTGGTGACCGGGGTCCAGAAGTTGAAGCCGTGCGGCACGGCGGTCGCGGGGAACGTGTTGCCGCGTGAGAAGGAGCCGCTGGAGTTGGTGCCGCGCGTGGTCGAGGCGTAGTCCGACAGGTGCGCCAGGCGCTTCTCCGGGGCCTTCGGCGCGAGCGTGATGTCGTCGACCCAGCCCTGGAACTTCGCCGGGCCCTTGGGGGAGTCGTACGCCACCAGCACGCGGTCGACGGTCTTGCCGGACGCCACCGAGCCGATCCGGGAGGCCACGTGGTTCCACTGGTTGACGTACAGCCGCTTGGCGGCCCCCTGGCCCTGCGGGGTCAGCAGCCCGCCGTGCGCGTCCACGGCCCGCAGATCGCTCAGATAGGTGCCGTCGGTGAAGGCGAGGTCCACCGACACGTTCGTGGCCGGGTAGTTCAGATCCGTCTCCGGGAGGGAGGGGAAGATCCGGTACGAGAGCTCGGTGTCGCGGCCGACGGCCGTGTTGACGTCGAAGACCTTGTTGTACGAGTAGGCCCGTCCGTCCGCCTTGTGGTTGCCGGCGTAACGCAGGGCACGCTTTCCGGTGAATCCGGCGTTCGACTTGGCGGTGGGGGAGCCGGCCGGCCCGCGGTCGACGAGGCTGCGCATCTCGTCCGGCGTCGGGGCGCTGGTGTCACCGTTGGAGAACTGGACGTCGGCCAACTGGGTGGCGTCCGAGGCACCGTTGTTCTTGGTGATCTCCAGCCGGTAGTGCGCGTAGGCCGTCACCTCGGACGCGGCGCCGATGTCGTACGTCCTGGTCTGGAAGCGCTTCTCGAAGCTCTGGCCCTCGCGGGTGTCCAGGACCTTCCAGTCCTTGCCGTCGGCGGAGCCCTTGAGGGTCCAGTCCTTCGGGTCCCGTTCGGCGTGGTCGTTCGCGGACGTCATGGCGTACGTGACGACCTTGACCGGCTCGTCGGTGTCGAACTCGATCCAGGCGGTGGGCTCGAATCCCAGCCATTTGGTGCCCGGCTGAAGGTCGACCAGGTTCTCCTTGGTTTCTCCCGCGCCGGTGTTCTCGCCGCTCGCGCGGAGCTCTATCACCTTGTCGGTGATATTGCCCGGTATTCCGGTGGAGAAGCCGCCGTCGACACCGGATGACCGCTTCTTTCCGTCCGGGCCGACTTCTACGGTATTGCGCCAGTCGGGCTGGCGTTCGTCCTCCTCGAAGGAGGTCGTGAATTCCCGGTCTGCCGCGGCGGATGGAGCCGCCGGCGCGGGCTGGGCGACGGCGGCCGACTGGCCCGTCACCACGAGCAGGGAAGCGGCAGCCACCAGGGCTGCCGCATTGAGTGGACTCTGCCGAAGTCTGGGTCTGGCCATCACGGGCCTGTCCTCCAGGTGAAGCCGCGTCGGACAACGTTGTCAGCGCGATGCGCAGGCTCCAGTAGGGAGGCAAGTGCTACGCGGTGTCAAGGGTGTTGGCGATGTGGCGCGGCTGGATTCGACCGTTCCGCAACAAATGATGTGGTCATATGGGCGCGCACGGGGGCCAGGTATCCGTCGAGGTCTCAACTCGGGAAAGACTGCCCCCCAAAGTTGCTTTCGATCTTGCTCCGTTGACCTGAAGTGGACTATACCTGTCGGCGTCCGCCTACCTGTTTTATATGGCAGCGGGCCAGGGGGGACGGGGGAGGCGGACGGCCGAGCGTATCGACTACCGTCCCCACACGATCCGTTCCCGCTGCCAACCGTGCACGACCCCGAGCTTCACTGGTTTTCCCCCCGGGAGAACACAGCAACTGACCGCGGTGGCGGGGCCCTTCGCCTGTGGCGATATGGACGGGCGACCGGTACACCGCCTGAGTCCTGGAGAAGGCGAGGACTTGAGCATGGGATCCACCTCCGCCCACAACAATGAGGGCCTTGGCCGTCGTAGTCTGATCAAGCGGTCTGCCGCACTCGGCCTGCTGACCGTGCCGACGATGAGCTTCCTGTCCGCCTGCGCGAGCGGCGACGGTGGCAGCAGCGACAAGGTCGACAAGGGCCAGAAGTCCGCCAAGAACCCGCTCGGCGTCAACGAGACGGCGCAGCTCGAGGTGGTCATCTTCGACGGCGGATTCGGCCAGCAGTACGCACTGGACGCCGAGAAGAAGTACGAGGCCGCCTTCCCCAAGGCCCCCAAGGTCAAGCACCGGGCCACCCAGAAGATCCAGTCGGAGCTCCAGCCGCGCTTCAACGGCGGCACCCCGCCGGACCTGATCGACAACTCCGGCGCCCAGCAGATGGACATGGGCGTCCTGGTCGGCAAGAAGCAGCTCTCCGACCTCACCCCGCTGCTCGACGCGCCCTCCATCGACGACCCCAACAAGAAGGTCCGCGACACCCTGCGGCCGGGCATCGTCGAGATGGGCCAGTTCGACGGCGAGCCGGTCTGGATCCTCTACTACGCCTACACCGTCTACGGCGTGTGGTACTCGCAGACCAACCTCGAGAAGCTCGACTCCGCGTACCCGGAGACCTGGGACGAGATGCTCGCGCTCTGCGCGAAGGCGAAGAAGAAGGGCATCGCCGGCTGGACCTACGCGGGCAAGCACCCGTACTACCTGCCGTTCTCGCTCTACCCCTTCATCGCCAAGATCGGCGGCCGCGAGGTCCTCGACGCCATCGACAACCTGGAGCCGAAGGCCTGGGAGCACTCCGCGGTCAAGGCCGCGTTCGAGGCCTACTACGAGCTCTACAAGAAGGGCTACATCCTCAAGGGCACGCCCGGCATCGACCACATCCAGTCCCAGACGGCCTGGACCGAGGGCAAGGCGCTCTTCATCCCCAACGGCTCCTGGGTGGAGAACGAGGCGGCGAAGACCACGCCCAAGGACTTCAAGATGATGGTGGCCGCGCCCTCCAGCCTGGACGCGTCCGACAAGCTGCCGTTCGGCACCATCTGGGCGTCCGGCGGCGAGCCCTTCATCGTGCCGGCCAAGGCGAAGAACGCCGAGGGCGGTATGGAGCAGCTGCGCATCATGCTCAGCGAGGCCTCGTCGAAGAGCTTCACCGCGTCGGTGAAGTCCCTGACGGCGTTCAACGGCGGAACCGACGGTCTGACGCTCTCGACAGCCATGCAGTCCGGCGTCGACTCGCTGAAGAAGGCCGGCGACAACGTGGTCAACCCGCGCATCCAGGACTGGTACGTGAAGCTCCAGAAGGAGCAGATCGGCGTTGCCGGTCTCGGTGAGATGATGGCCGGCCGCGCGACCCCCGCGGAGACCATCAAGAAGATCCAGGGCTTCGCGGACGCGGCGGCCAAGGACCAGTCGATCAAGCACTACAAGCACCAGTGAGCAGGCGTCACCAGCGGCGGCATTCGCCGGAAGATCGGGGTCGGTAACCATGCAACACGGCAAGTACCGGTTCATCGTGGGCTTCTTGGCTGCCCCCTTGGCCTTGTACGCGGTCTTCGTCATCTGGCCGTTCATCCAGTCCATCTACTATTCGTTCACGGACTGGACGGGCCTGAGCCCGGACTTCAAGATGGTCGGCTTCGACAATTACAGTCGAATGCTCGACGACGACATCTTCTGGAAATCGCTGCAGCACAGCCTCTGGTTCGCGCTGCTCCTGCCGCTGGTGACGCTCGGCCTCGCACTGTTCTTCGCGTTCATGCTGAATGTCGGCGGGCGGCGCCGGAAAGGCGCCGCCATCGCCGGTGTCCGCGGTTCGTCCTTCTACAAAATCGCGTACTTCTTCCCGCAGGTGCTGTCGATCGCGATTGTCGCCCTGCTGTTCCAGTTCGCGTACAACCCCAACGACGGTGCGATCAACGGCGCTCTCCAGGCCGTCGGTCTCGACAGCATCCAGCCGGACTGGCTCGGCGACCCCGATCTCGCCCTGTGGTGTGTCATGGCGGTCCTGGTCTGGAGCACGGTCGGATTCTTCGTCGTCCTCTTCTCCGCCGGTATGGCGTCCATTCCCAAGGACTTCTACGAGGCGGCACTGCTCGACGGCGCGAGCCGGTTCACCACCTTCTTCCGCATCACCCTTCCGCTGCTGTGGGACACCGTGCAGTCCGGCTGGGTCTACATGGGCATCCTCGCCCTGGGCGCGGAGTCGTTCGCGGTCGTGCAGATCATGACCGTGGGACCGGGCGGACCCGACTACTCGACCACGGTCCTCACGCTGTACGTGTACCAAACGGCCTTCCGCGACGGACAGGCCGCCTACGCGACCACGATCGGTGTCGCCCTGCTCGTCGTCACCCTGGCCTTCGCGGCCGTCGTGATGCGGCTGGGCCGGCGCGAGCGGCTGGAGTACTGATGCGGCGTCATCCCGGGGACAGGCCCTCGGACCCCCGGCAGAAAAACAGCTCGGTCGCGGTGGCCGGCACGACAGCACGAGGTGATTTCCGGTGAAATCCACTGACGCGCCGCCCGCCGGTGTCTCCGAGGTCCGCCAGCCGGTCATGAAGACGAAGGCGGAGCCCGCCGCCCCCGCCAAGAAGACCTCGGGCAGTGTGCTCAACGTCTTCTCGCACGGCGTGCTCGTCATCTGGGCGATCATGGTCGTGCTGCCGCTGCTGTGGGCGGTGATGACGTCCTTCAAGACGGACCGGGCGATCTTCACCTCGCCGTGGTCGCTGCCCGACTCACTGCACTTCGAGAACTGGTCGCGCGCCTGGAGCCAGGCGCACATGAGCGACTACTTCCTCAACACCATCCTGGTCGTGGGCGGTTCGCTGATCGGCACGCTGCTGTTCGGCTCCATGGCCGCGTACGTCCTGGCGCGCTTCGACTTCCCCGGGAACCGCTTCATCTACTTCCTCTTCATCGGAGGGATGAGCTTCCCGATCATGCTGGCGCTGGTGCCGCTGTTCTACGTGCTGAACAACGTCAGCCTGCTGAACACGCTGCACGGGCTGATCCTCGTCTACATCGCCTACTCGCTGCCGTTCACGGTCTTCTTCCTGACCGCGTTCTTCCGGACGCTGCCGTCGTCGGTGGCCGAGGCCGCGATGATCGACGGCGCGTCGCACACCCGGACCTTCTTCCAGGTCATGCTGCCGATGGCCAAGCCGGGACTGATCAGCGTCGGCATCTTCAACTTCCTCGGTCAGTGGAACCAGTACATGCTGCCGACCGTGCTCAACACGGACCCGGACCGCAAGGTGCTCTCGCAGGGTCTGGTGGAGCTGGCCGTGAGCCAGGGGTACAAGGGCGACTGGTCCGGACTGTTCGCCGGTCTGGTGATGGCGATGCTGCCGGTGCTTGCCGCGTACATCATCTTCCAGCGTCAGGTGGTGGCGGGACTGACGGCCGGCGCGATCAAGTAGCCCGTCCGTGCCGAAGCGACGGCCGTGCCCCGGCGGGCCTTCCCGCCGGGGCATTCGCCGTACCGGTGCCCTGTGCGACGGTGCGCGGGTGTCCCTCGCGCCGCTCAAGGTCTTGACGGGATAACCCCCTGGGCGTTCAGCTTAGAGTTCACAAGTTGGAGAGACGTCGGGATTGCCTCACGGGCATTCCGGCCGGGGGCGGCCGTCGTGCCGCCCACCGGGGGCAGGAGTGGATGAGTCAATGGAGACTCCGGGATCGCAGACATCTCTGCACCGGGCCAACCTCGAACGGGTTGTGCGCGCGGTCCGCATGGCGGGCTCGCTGACGCAGGCCGAGATCGCGAGGAGCACCGGCCTGTCCGCGGCCACGGTCTCCAACATCGTTCGCGAACTGAAAGACGGCGGCACCGTCGAGGTCACACCCACCTCCGCGGGCGGCCGGCGGGCCCGCAGCGTCTCCCTCAGCGGTGACGCGGGCATCGTCATCGGCGTCGACTTCGGCCATACGCATCTGCGGGTCGCCGTCGGCAATCTCGCCCACCAGGTGCTGGCCGAGGAGTCGGAACCGCTCGACGTCGACGCCTCTTCCGCACAGGGCTTCGGGCGGGCCGAACAGCTGGTCAACCGGCTGATCTCGGCGACCGGTATCGGCCCGGACAAGGTGATCGGCGTGGGCCTCGGTGTGCCCGGTCCCATCGACGTGGAGTCCGGCACCCTCGGCTCCACCTCGATCCTGCCGGGCTGGACGGGGATAAACCCCAGCGAGGAGCTCTCCGGACGGCTCGGCGTCCCGGTCTACGTGGACAACGACGCCAACCTCGGCGCCCTCGGCGAGCTCGTCTGGGGCAGCGGACGGGGGGTGCGGGACCTCGCGTACATCAAGGTCGCCAGCGGTGTCGGCGCCGGTCTGGTGATCGACGGCCAGATCTACCGCGGGCCGGGCGGCACGGCCGGGGAGATCGGCCACATCACGCTGGACGAGTCCGGTCCCGTGTGCCGCTGCGGCAACCGCGGCTGCCTCGAGACGTTCGCCGCCGCCCGCTACGTCCTGCCGCTGCTCCAGTCCAGTCACGGCGTCGATCTGACCATGGAACGCGTGGTCCAGCTGGCCCGGGAGGGCGACCCCGGCTGCCGCCGGGTCGTCGCCGACGTGGGCCGCCACATCGGCAGCGGCGTCGCCAATCTCTGCAATCTCCTGAACCCGAGCCGCGTAGTACTGGGCGGGGACCTCGCGGAGGCCGGAGAATTGGTTCTCGGACCCATTCGTGAGTCCGTCTCCCGGTACGCCATCCCCAGCGCCGCGCGGCAGCTGTCGGTGGCACCGGGCGCTCTTGGTGGACGGGCCGAGGTGCTTGGCGCACTGGCTCTGGTGCTCAGCGAAATGGGCGATTCGACCCTTCTTGACAGCGCTCTGCCGACCAGTGCGCCTGCCTTCACTTAGATAACGAATGGCACCGTTGTCATCTCGTTAAGGATTTACTCCTTGACGCTGGCACCGGGGCCGAGTTGACTTCCAGCCACCTCGGCCGCAACGACGCGGCCCCGTCAGGGAGGTTTCCACAGATGAACGC
The DNA here is from genome assembly GCF_036169555.1 of Streptomyces sp. NBC_00306. Lineage (GTDB taxonomy): Bacteria > Actinomycetota > Actinomycetes > Streptomycetales > Streptomycetaceae > Streptomyces > Streptomyces achmelvichensis. The sequence continues at coordinate 6,287,244 of NZ_CP108032.1, forward strand.
ACATCTGCGTCGTGCCGCCGTTGCTACTGCCGCCACCGCCATGGCCGTCTCGCTCGCTGCCTGTGGCAGCGCGAAGGAGTCCGGCGACAAGGCCAAGGAGTCGGGCGCCGCGAAGGGCGACGACATCACGGTCGGTCTGCTGCTGCCGGAGAACCAGACCGCGCGCTACGAGAAGTTCGACAAGCCGCTGATCGAGAAGAAGGTCGGCGAGCTGACGAACGGCAAGGCGAAGGTCGTCTACGCCAACGCCAAGCAGGACGCGACCCTGCAGACGCAGCAGGTCGACACCATGATCACGAACAAGGTCGACGTGCTGATCGTCGACGCTGTCGACTCCAAGGCCATAGCCGGTGGCGTCAAGAAGGCCAAGGAGGCGGGCATCCCCGTCGTCGCCTTCGACCGCCTGGCCGAGGGCCCGATCGACGCCTACACCTCCTTCGACAACGAAGAGGTCGGCCACGTCCAGGGCAAGGCGCTCCTCGGAGCGCTGGGCACCAAGGCCAAGGCCGGCTCCATCGTCATGATGAACGGTGCGATCACCGACCCGAACGCCGCGCTCTTCAAGAAGGGCGCGAAGGCCGAGCTCGATGGCAAGGTCACCGTCGGCAAGGAGTACGACACCAAGGAGTGGAAGCCGGAGAACGCCAACGCCAACATGGAGGCGGCGATCTCGGCCCTCGGCAAGAACAAGATCGTCGGCGTCTACTCCGCCAACGACGGCATGGCGGGCGGCATCATCACCGCCCTCAAGGCCGCCGGCATCTCCCCGCTCCCGCCGGTCACCGGCCAGGACGCCGAGCTCGCCGGTGTGCAGCGCATCGTCGCGGGTGAGCAGTTCATGAGCGTCTACAAGCCGTACCAGCCGGAGGCCGCTGCCGCCGCCGAGATGGCTGTCGCGCTCGCCAAGGGCGAGAAGCTCGACTCGATCGCCAAGGACACCGTGGACAGCCCCACCACCAAGGGCATCCCGACCGTGCTCGTCCCGGTCGTCTCGCTGACCAAGGCCAACATCAACGACACGGTCATCAAGGACGGCGTCTACACCGTCCAGGAGATCTGCACCCCGAAGTACAAGGCTGCCTGTGACGCGGCGGGCCTGAAGTAAGGCCGTGGGCCCCTCCGGGCCCGCACCCGCAGAAGCCTGTCCGGCGTCCCGCCCCATCCCAACCACCCCGCTGATGGGGCGGGGCGCCGGACGGATCGTTTCGCCCCTGGTGCCGCTCCCGGGGCACTAGTTCCCTGCTGCTCAGCCTCCGCGCCACACCCCGGCGCGGCATCCCCGCCGGTCAGGCGGCGAAGGAGATGGTTCACGTGTCCGCTACGCCCGTGTTGGCGTTGCGAGGGGTCTCCAAGCGATTCGGTGCCGTCCAGGCGCTCACCGACGTAGAGCTTGAGGTCCACTCCGGAGAGGTCGTAGCCCTGGTGGGCGACAACGGCGCCGGAAAGTCCACGCTGGTCAAGACGATCGCCGGCGTGCACCCCATCGATGACGGTGTCATCGAGTGGGACGGCAAGTCGGTGTCGATCAACCGTCCGCACGACGCCCAGGCCCTGGGCATCGCGACCGTCTACCAGGACCTCGCGCTGTGCGACAACATCGACGTTGTCGGAAACCTCTACCTCGGCCGGGAGATCCGCAAGCGCGGCATTCTCAACGAGGTCGAGATGGAGCGTCGTGCACTCGAGCTCCTGAACACGCTGTCGATCCGCATCCCCAGCGTGCGCATCCCGATCGCGTCGCTGTCCGGCGGTCAGCGCCAGACGGTGGCCATCGCCCGTTCGATGCTCGGCGAGCCCAAGCTCGTCATCCTCGACGAGCCGACCGCGGCCCTCGGTGTCGAGCAGACCGCCCAGGTCCTCGACCTCGTCGAGCGGCTGCGCGAGCGCGGTCACGCGGTGATCCTGATCAGCCACAACATGGCTGACGTCAAGGCCGTCGCCGACAAGGTCGCCGTCCTGCGCCTCGGGCGCAACAACGGTGTCTTCGACGTGAAGTCCACGTCGCAGGAAGAGATCATCTCCGCCATCACGGGCGCCACGGACAACGCCGTGACCCGTCGTGCGGCGCGCAACGCGGAGGTTCAGAAGTGAACATCGACAAGACCTCCACGACGACCGACGCGCCCTCGGACGCGCCCGTCGTGAACCCGGAGGCCGCCAAGGCCGCCGTCACCGCGGTCGACCCGCGGCTGCTGGTGCGCGAGCAGGGCCTCGCGGGCTACTTCTCCGAGTTCAAGCGCAAGATGCACGCCGGTGACCTGGGCTCGATGCCGGTCATCGTCGGTCTGATCATCATCGGCGCGATCTTCCAGAGCCTGAACTCGAACTTCCTCTCGGCCGAGAACCTGAGCAACATCGCGGTCACGATGGTCGCCACCGGCATGATGGCCGTCGGCATCATCTTCGTTCTGCTGCTCGGTGAGATCGACCTGTCGGTCGGCTCCGTCAGCGGTGTCTCCGGCGCCGTCGTCGCGGTGCTGAGTGTCACCCACGGCATGAACGAGTGGCTCGCGGTCCTCGTCGCGGTCGTCTCCGGCGCCGCCATCGGCGCGCTCCACGGCTTCTTCTTCGCCCGGATCGGCGCCCCCGCGTTCGCCGTCACGCTGGCCGGCCTGCTGTTCTGGCTCGGCTTCATGCTCCAGCTGCTCGGCGAGAACGGCACGATCAACCTGGACGGCGAAGGTGTCGTCGGCAAGCTGACCACGTACTACTTCACCGACGTGGCTGCCGCCTACGGTCTGGCCGCGGTCGCCGTGGCCGGCTTCTTCCTCTCCAGCTTCTACGACAACCGCCGCCGTGCGGCCGCCGGCATCCCGTCCCGGCCGCTCGTCGACATCGTGGTGCGCACCGTGGCCCTGGCCGTGATCGCCTTCGCCGGCGCGATCATGTTCAACCAGTACAAGGGCCTGCCGCTGGCGCTGGTCCTGTTCCTCGCCGTCCTCGTGATCACGGACTTCGTCCTCCGCCGTACCACCTACGGCCGGAAGATCTTCGCGCTCGGCGGCAGCGTGGAGGCCTCGCGGCGTGCCGGTATCAACGTCACGGCGATCCGGATCTCCGTCTTCTCGCTCGCCGGCACCTTCGCGGCCATCGGCGGCCTGTTCTGGGCCTCCAAGATCGCGGCGGCGAACCAGAGCGCCGGCGCCGGTGACCTGCTGATGAACGTCATCGCGGCGGCCGTCATCGGCGGCACCAGCCTCTTCGGTGGCCGGGGCCGGACCTGGAACGCCCTCCTCGGCGTCATGGTCATCGTCTCGATCCAGTACGGACTGGCGCTCGAGGGCATCGCCACCCCGATCCAGTACATGATCACCGGTGGTGTGCTGCTGGCCACTGTTGTGATCGACTCGATCACCCGCAAGACGCAGAAGACCGCAGGTCGCGCCTAGCACAACCGGCCAGTGCCCGGCACCGTGACACGGTGCCGGGCACTGCTGCGTCTGGGCCGTTGGAGTGATGCGGAACGCACCGCCCGATGACTGCGCTCCGGCGCGGAACATTAGACTCGACGAATCGGCACGCTCGACCAGCTCAACAGTCAAGGAGGCACGGGTGGCTTTGCTTACCCGTATCAAGGGACCGCGCGATCTGGACCGGCTCAGCCCGGAGCAGCTGGATCAGCTGGCCGCAGAGATCCGGACCTTTCTCGTCGACGCGGTCTCCAAGACCGGCGGACACCTCGGTCCCAACCTCGGCGTCGTCGAGCTGACCATCGCTCTCCACCGGGTCTTCGAGTCCCCGAAGGACAAGGTCCTGTGGGACACCGGTCACCAGAGCTACGTGCACAAGCTCCTCACCGGCCGTCAGGACTTCTCACGGCTCAAGATGAAGGGCGGCCTCTCCGGCTACCCGTCGCAGGCCGAGTCCGACCACGACGTCATCGAGAACTCCCACGCCTCCACGGTGCTCGGCTGGGCCGACGGCCTCGCCAAGGCCAACGAGGTGCTCCGCAAGGACGACCACGTCGTCGCGGTCATCGGTGACGGAGCCCTGACCGGCGGTATGGCCTGGGAGGCGCTGAACAACATCGCCGCCGCCAAGGACCGCCCGCTCGTCATCGTCGTCAACGACAACGAGCGCTCCTACGCGCCCACCATCGGCGGCCTGGCCAACCACCTCGCCACCCTCCGGACGACCGACGGCTACGAGCGCTTCCTCGCCCGCGGCAAGGACATCCTGGAGCGCACCCCCGTCGTCGGCAGGCCGCTCTACGAGACCCTGCACGGCGCCAAGAAGGGCCTCAAGGACTTCATCGCTCCGCAGGGCATGTTCGAGGACCTGGGACTGAAGTACGTCGGCCCCATCGACGGCCACGACATCGAGGCGCTGGAGTCCGCCCTCGCCCGCGCCAAGCGCTTCGGCGGGCCCGTGATCGTGCACTGCCTCACCGAGAAGGGCCGCGGCTACCAGCCCGCCCTCCAGGACGAGGCGGACCGCTTCCACGCGGTGGGCAAGATCCACCCCGACACCGGTCTGCCGATCGCGAGTTCGGGACTCGACTGGACCTCCGTGTTCGGCGAGGAGATGGTCCAGCTCGGCAAGGAGCGGGAGGACATCGTGGCGATCACCGCCGCGATGCTCCAGCCGGTCGGGCTCGACAGGTTCGCCAAGGCCTTCCCCGACCGTGTCTACGACGTCGGCATCGCCGAGCAGCACGGCGCGGTCTCCGCGGCGGGTCTGGCGACCGGCGGCGTGCACCCCGTCTTCGCGGTCTACGCCACCTTCCTCAACCGCGCCTTCGACCAGGTCCTGATGGACGTGGCCCTGCACCGCTGCGGCGTCACATTCGTCCTGGACCGCGCCGGTGTCACCGGCACCGACGGCGCCTCGCACAACGGCATGTGGGACATGTCGATCCTCCAGGTCGTCCCCGGCCTGCGGATCGCCGCCCCGCGTGACGCGGACCAGGTACGGGCCCAGCTGCGCGAGGCGGTCGAGGTCGACGACGCGCCGACCGTCGTGCGGTTCTCCAAGGGCGCCGTCGGCCCCTCGGTGCAGGCCGTGGGCCGGGTCGGAGGCATGGACGTCCTGCGGGAGGCGAAGGTTGCCGACCCCGACGTCCTGCTCGTCTCCGTCGGCGCGCTCGCCCCGATGTGCCTGGAGATCGCCGATCTCCTCGACAAGCAGGGCATCTCCACCACCGTGATCGACCCCCGCTGGGTCAAGCCGGTCGACGAGGCCCTCGCGCCGCTCGCCGAGCTGCACCGGGTCGTCGTCACCGTCGAGGACAACAGCAGGGTCGGCGGCGTCGGATCCGCCGTCGCCCAGGCGCTGCGGGACGCCGGCGTTGATGTCCCGCTGCGTGACTTCGGCATCCCGCCGCGCTTCCTCGACCACGCCTCCCGCAAGGAGGTCATGGCCGAGATCGGCCTGACGGCACCGGACATCGCCCGTCAGGTGACGGGGCTCGTGGCCAGGCTCGACGGCCGTTTCGACAGCGAGGCCGTGGAGCCCGCCCGCGACTGACCGTCACCCGGTTGACGCGAATGGCGCTGCACAGCGTGCATGAATAGGGGCCGGAGGGTCACCCTGGTGGGGTGGTCCTTCCGGCCCATTCGCGTGAAGCGTGCTGTGACGGCCGCCCGTGGACCACCCACCGTCCCGATGATGTCGGGGACGTCAAGCGTGGAGGTGCACGGTGAGCACACAGACAGACCCTGCGGGCGGCCCAGCAGGCAGAAGGGGCGCCTTCCGGACCAAGACGGTCGAGCAGTCGATCCGCGACACGGAGGAGCCGGAGCACGCGCTGAAGAAGTCGCTCTCCGCCTGGGACCTGACCGTCTTCGGCGTCGGCGTCATCATCGGCACGGGCATCTTCGTCCTCACGGGTATCGCGGCCAAGGAGAACGCCGGGCCCGCGACCGCCCTGTCCTTCGTCGTCGCCGGCGTCGTCTGCGCACTGGCGGCGCTCTGCTACGCGGAGTTCGCCTCCACCGTGCCGGTGGCGGGTTCCGCGTACACGTTCTCCTACGCCTCCATCGGCGAACTTCCGGCCTGGATCATCGGCTGGGACCTGGTCCTGGAGTTCGCGCTCGGCACCGCCGTGGTGGCGGTCGGCTGGTCCGGGTACGCGCGGCACCTCCTGGACACCAACCTCGGCTGGCAGATGCCCTCCGCCCTGTCGGGACCCGATGCGGGAGGGCACTTCGACCTGCTGGCCTTCCTGCTCATCCTGGCGCTGACCGCCATCCTGGTCATCGGCATGAAACTGTCCGCCCGGATCACCGCGATCGTCGTCGCGATCAAGGTCACCGTGGTCCTGCTGGTCATCGTCGCGGGCCTGTTCTTCATCAAGGCCGACAACTACACCCCGTTCATCCCTCCGGCCGAGGCGCAGGAGACGGGGGGCGGTCTCACGGCGCCGCTGGTGCAGGTCCTGTTCGGCTACGACCCCACCAACTTCGGCGTCATGGGCATCTTCACCGCGGCGTCCATCGTCTTCTTCGCCTTCATCGGGTTCGACGTCGTCGCCACCGCGGCGGAGGAGACCAAGAACCCCCAGCGGGACATGCCCCGCGGCATCCTGGGCTCCCTGATCATCTGCACCGTGCTCTACGTGGCCGTGACGCTCGTCGTCACCGGTATGCAGAACTACAAGGAGATGTCGGCGACCGCGCCGCTCGCCGACGCCTTCAAGTCCGTCGACCAGCCCTTCTTCGCCGGTGCCATCAGCCTCGGCGCGGTCGTGGGCCTCATCACCGTCTGCATGATCCTGCTTCTGGGCCAGACCCGGGTGTTCTTCGCGATGAGCCGTGACGGACTGCTGCCGCGCTTCTTCTCCGTCACCCACCCGAAGTTCCGGACCCCCCACCGGGCGACCATCGTGCTCGGCTGCGCCATCGCCGTCATCGCGGGCTTCACCAGCCTCGAGGCGCTCGCGGCCCTGGTGAACATCGGCACGCTCTTCGCCTTCGTGATCGTGGCCCTCGGCGTCATCGTCCTCCGCCGCACCCGCCCCGACCTGCACCGCGCCTTCCGTACCCCGTGGGTGCCGGCGCTCCCCATCATCTCCATCGCGGCGTCGCTGTGGCTGATGCTGAACCTGCCGACCGAGACCTGGCTGCGGTTCGGCGTCTGGATGCTGATCGGTGTGGTCGTGTACTACCTCTACGGCCGCGGGCACAGCCGGTTGCAGACGCGAGCAGGGTCCGGCGGATCCCTCTCGGGTGACGGCAACCCCAAGTAGCCCGGCGGGCCGCACCCCCGCTCAGCAGCGGTAACAGCGCCACCTTTCGCACCGGCCCCGTATGTCCTGCTCCGGCAGGACCTGCGGGGCCGGATACTGTGCGTTTCCGGGCCTGCACCCTGACCCGGAAAGGCACTCATGCCGGCGGAGCCGCCATCCTCGCTACGCCGCGTCCCCGCGCGGTCCCTGCCCCGGCAGCGCCGCCGGGTACCGGCCCCGGCGCGCCGTCTCCACTACTGGCGGCGGCTGCTTCCGGCCCTCGGCCTGCTCGCGCTCGTCACCCGCATCCCGTCCTTCGGGCACCGGCTGTGGAGCCCGGACGAGGGCTATCTCGCCGTCCAGGCGCGGATACTGGCGGACGGCGGAGCGCTGTACGAGACCGTCGTCGACCGCAAGCCGCCCCTGCTGCCGCTGCTCTACGAGACGCTGTTCGCGCTGTTCGGCGACGAGTCGCTGCGCTCGGTGAGGGTCCTCGCGGTCCTCGCCCAGCTCGTCACCGCCGCACTGCTCGCCAGCATCGCCCGCCGCCGCTGGGGCGATCGCGCCGGGCGCACCGCGGGCGTGCTGTATCTGCTGGTGTCCATCGGCCTGAATCCCGAGGACGCCCAGGCCGCCACCTTCGAGGTCTTCATGCTGCCGTTCACGGCCGCGGCCGTCCGGTACGCGGACCGCGGCCGCTGGGGCGCCGCGGGCGTCGCGGTTGCGGGGGCGTTCCTGACCAAGCAGACCGGCGGAGCCGTCCTCGGTCCGGTCCTGTGGCTGCTCTGGCAGACCGCGCCGGTGCACCGCAGCGCACTGCTGCGCACGGCTCTGGGATTCGCCCTGCCGGTCCTGGCCGCCGCGCTGCTCACCGACCCGTCCGGCTTTCTGTTCTGGACGGTCACCGGATCGGGGGCGTACGCCTCGTTCACCGGCTCCGAACTGCACGTCCTGTCCCGGGCCGTGGCCAACACGGCGCTGCTCGGGGCCGCCTGCGCGGGACTGGTCCCGCCGGTCGTGCGGGTGCTGCGCAGTGCGCGCACGGGCGTGGGCGACCTCTGGCTGTGGCTGGCGTCGTCGGCGGCCGCCGTGCTGCTGGGTTTCCACTTCTTCGGGCACTACTACCTGCAACTGATCCCGCCGCTGGCCCTGTTGGCGACGGGAGCCCTGCAGATCCTGCCGCGTCACCGGCTGGCGTCCGCGCTGGCGTGGTCGGCCTGCGGCTGCGCCCTGTTCCTCCTCTGGGGGACGCTGACGCCTCGTCCGGAGCTGGCCCACGCCCAGCGCCTCGCGACGGCCGTACAGGCCCGTACAGGCCCCGCTGAGAGCGTTCTCGTGTGGGGGATACACCCCGAGACGTACTGGCTCGCCGACCGGCCGCCCGCCAGCCGCTTTCTGACGGCCGGTCTGCTCACCAACTACAGCGGCGGCCGCAACGGCCCCCAGGTGGGGGAGAAGTACGGGGTGGAGGGCGCCTGGCCCACGTTCGCCGACGAGATGCGCGCCCACCCGCCGGCGCTGATCGTCGACGACTCCCGGGGCAAACCCTTCGCCCCCGAACGCGTCCCGACCCTGCGCAGACTGCTGGAGCGGCACTACGAACCGCTCCCCGGCGAGATCGACGGCGCGGTGCTCTACGTCCGCTCGTCCGGCGGCTGAGAGCCTGTCGGGTGATCTTCGACCGGGAAGCGGATGCGGTCTGGTGCGTGCGATTCCAAGGCGCCAGGATGCCCTTGTAGCGGAGCTGCCAGGGTATTTCGGTAACGCGGGAAGGGTGCGTGCCAGGGTGTGGACGCCCGGTCAGAGGTCACCCGGCAGGTTCTGAAGCGCCCGGGGACCCACGCAGCCGGCGCCGAGTGCCTCGACGCGCCGCCGCAGTTCCCGGTCGGCCGTGACCACCACGACGTCCCGGCCGGCATCCGCCTCGGCGACCAGCTCCACGATCCGGTCGTCACCGCTGCCGGGCGCCGAGGAGACCCGTACCGCGGGGATGCTCTCCACACCGCGCGCGGCCCCCTCCGCGACGAGCACCACGTCGAGGGGGCCGGGATGCGCGGCCAGCCCGGCGGCGGCGACCTGCGGCAGCCGGTCGCGCAGTCGTTCCACGGCCCCGCGCCGGTCCCGCCACCAGCCGTCCGGCACGGATCCGATGACGTTGGCCGCGTCGACGATCAGCAGGGGTTCCATGCATTCAGCGTGACATGCGAAGGCCCCGGCACCGAGAGAGGTGCCGGGGCCTTCGTCAGCGGTACGACTACGCGGGGACGCTCGCGACGCCCTGCGCCAGGAACGGCTTGCCGTTCACCCGCTGGGAGACACCCTCACGGTCCAGGTACGGCGTGATGCCGCCCAGGTGGAAGGGCCAGCCGGCGCCGGTGATCAGGCAGAGGTCGATGTCCTGGGCCTCGGCCACGACACCCTCGTCCAGCATCAGACCGATCTCCTGCGCCACCGCGTCGAGAACGCGGTCGCGGACCTGCTCCTCGGTGAGGACGGAGTCGCCCTGCTGGAGGAGTGCGGCGACCTCGGGGTCCAGCTCCGGCTTGCCGGAATCGTAGACGTAGAAGCCGCGCTTGCCGGCCTTGACCACCGCGGCCAGGTTCGCCGAGACCGTGAAGCGGTCCGGGAAGGCGCGGTTGAGGGTCTCGGAGACATGCAGACCGATCGCCGGGCCGACGAGCTCCAGCAGGACCAGCGGCGACATCGGCAGACCGAGCGGCTCGATCGCCTTCTCGGCGGTGGCGACCGGGGTGCCCTCGTCGATGACGTTCTGGATCTCGCCCATGAAGCGGGTCAGGATGCGGTTCACGACGAACGCCGGGGCGTCCTTCGTCAGGACCGCGGTCTTCTTCAGCTTCTTCGCGACACCGAACGCGGTGGCGAGCGAGGCGTCGTCCGTCTGCTCGCCGCGGACGATCTCCAGCAGCGGCAGGACCGCGACCGGGTTGAAGAAGTGGAAGCCGACGACCCGCTCCGGGTGCTGGAGCTTCGACGCCATCTCGGTGACGGACAGCGAGGAGGTGTTGGTGGCGAAGATCGCGTGGGCGGGGGCGACGGCCTCCACCTCGGCGAACACCTGCTGCTTGACGCCGATCTCCTCGAAGACGGCCTCGATGATGAAGTCGGCGTCGGAGAAGCCCTCCGCCTTGTCCAGCACACCGGAGACCAGGGCCTTCAGGCGGTTGGCCTTGTCCTGGTTGACGCGGCCCTTGCCGAGCAGCTTGTCGATCTCGGCGTGGACGTAGCCCACACCCTTGTCGACGCGCTCCTGGTCGATGTCGGTCAGGACGACCGGCACCTCGAGGCGGCGCAGGAAGAGCAGCGCCAGCTGGGAGGCCATCAGGCCCGCGCCCACGACACCGACCTTGGTGACCGGGCGCGCCAGGCTCTTGTCCGGGGCGCCCGCGGGACGCTTGGCCCGCTTCTGCACCAGGTTGAAGGCGTAGATACCGCTGCGCAGTTCGCCGCCCATGATCAGGTCGGCCAGCGCGGTGTCCTCGGCGTCGAAGCCGGCCTGGAGGTCGCCGTCCTTGGCGGCGGCGACGATGTCCAGGGCGCGGTAGGCGGCCGGGGCGGCGCCGTGCACCTTGGAGTCGGCGATGGCACGGCCACGGGCGACGGCCTGGTCCCAGGCGTCACCGCGGTCGATCTCCGCCCGCTCGACGACGATCTCGCCCTTGAGGACGGACGCCGTCCACAGCAGCGACTGCTCCAGGAAGTCGGCGCCCTCGAAGATCGCGTCGGCGATGCCGAGCTCGAAGACCTGCGCGCCCTTGAGCTGCTTGTTCTGGTTGAGCGAGTTCTCGATGATGACCGAGACCGCGCGCTCGGGGCCGATCAGGTTCGGCAGCAGTGCGCAGCCGCCCCAGCCGGGGACGAGACCGAGGAAGACCTCGGGCAGCGAGAAGGCGGGGATGGCCTGCGAGACGGTGCGGTACGAGCAGTGCAGACCGACCTCGACACCGCCGCCCATCGCCGCGCCGTTGTAGTACGCGAAGGTCGGCACCGCGAGGTGGGACAGACGCTTGAAGACGTCGTGGCCGCCCTTGCCGATGGCGAGCGCGTCGGAGTGCTCCTTGAGCAGCTCCACACCCTTGAGGTCGGCGCCGACGGCGAAGATGAACGGCTTGCCGGTGATGCCGACGCCGGTGATCGAGCCCTCCGACGCCTCCTTCTCGACCTGGTCGATCGCGGCGTCGAGATTCGCGAGCGACTGCGGGCCGAAGGTGGTCGGCTTGGTGTGGTCCAGGCCGTTGTCGAGCGTGATCAGCGCGAACCGGCCCGCGCCGGGCAGGTCGAGGTGGCGTACGTGCGCCTGCGTGACGACCTCGTCCGGGAACAGCTCGGCCGCGCCCTTCAGGAGTTCCGTGGTGGTGCTCACTTGGTGCCTCCGTCGAAGTGCGGGTTCTCCCAGATGACCGTCGCGCCCATGCCGAAGCCGACGCACATCGTGGTGAGGCCGTAGCGGACCTCGGGCTGCTCCTCGAACTGGCGGGCCAGCTGCGTCATCAGACGGACGCCGGAGGAGGCCAGCGGGTGGCCGAACGCGATCGCGCCGCCGTACTGGTTGACGCGCGCGTCGTCGTCGGCGATGCCGTAGTGGTCGAGGAAGGCGAGCACCTGGACGGCGAAGGCCTCGTTGACCTCGAAGAGGTTGATGTCCTCGATCGACAGGCCCGCCTTGGCCAGCGCCTTCTCGGTCGCCGGGATCGGGCCGTAGCCCATCACCTCGGGCTCGACGCCGGCGAAGGCGTACGAGACGAGACGCATCTTGACCGGCAGGTTGTTCTCGCGCGCGAACTCCTCGGACGCGATGAGCGAGGCGGTGGCGCCGTCGTTGAGACCGGCGGCGTTGCCCGCGGTGACGCGGCCGTGCACACGGAAGGGGGTCTTCAGACCCGCGAGGCTCTCCAGCGTGGTGCCGGGACGCATCGGCTCGTCCTGCGTGACCAGGCCCCAGCCGGTCTCGCCGGCCTCGGGGTTGGTGCGGCGGACCGAGATCGGCACCAGGTCCTGCTGGATCTTGCCGTTCGCGTACGCCTTCGCCGCCTTCTCCTGCGAGCGCACGGCGTACTCGTCGGCGCGCTGCTTGGTGATGTGCGGGTAGCGGTCGTGAAGGTTCTCCGCGGTCATGCCCATGAACAGGGCGGACTCGTCGACGAGCTTCTCGCTCACGAACCGCGGGTTCGGGTCGACGCCCTCACCCATGGGGTGGCGGCCCATGTGCTCGACACCGCCGGCGACGGCGATGTCGTACGCACCGAAGGCCACGCTGCCCGCGACGGAGGTGACGGCGGTCAGGGCGCCGGCACACATGCGGTCGATCGAGTAGCCGGGCACGGACTGCGGCAGACCCGCGAGGATGCCCGCGGTGCGGCCGATGGTCAGGCCCTGGTCACCGATCTGCGTGGTCGCGGCGATCGCCACCTCGTCGATCTTCGCGGGGTCGAGGTCCGGGTTGCGGCGCAGCAGCTCCCGGATCGCCTTCACGACGAGATCGTCGGCCCGGGTCTCGTGGTAAATGCCCTTCGGGCCCGCCTTGCCGAACGGGGTGCGGACGCCGTCGACGAAGACGACGTCCCTGACGGTACGAGGCACGATGGCTCTCCTCCAGGGTGCGGGGTGGCACTGCTGCGGGGCGCGCTGAGCGCGCGCTTTCCTCCGGCCATGCTACTTGTGGGTAACCAAGCTGCCCACCCCAAGAGGCGGGAGCGGCGAACGTCACACCGGGGTGAGGCGCTTCCGCCGTTCCGGGGGCGGGGATGCGTGGGGTTCGGCAGTGCGCGCGCCTGCTTGGTTGCGTGCCGCCGGCGTGCGGGTCTCGGTGGGGCTCCGGCCCCGGGCCGGCGGCGGGCCGGAGCATCCGGCCCGTGCGGCGTGGGAGGTACCCGCCCGCAGGGTGTGGCCACCGGCCGTGCGGGGATTGGCGCCGGCCCCGCGCCCGATCGCCAGGCGGAACCCGGGCGTCCAGCCCGTCCCGCGTGCGACCCCGCCCGCAGGGTGTGCCACCGGCGTGCGGGTCATCGCGGGGCTCCGGCCCCGGGTCGGCGGCGGGCCGGCGCATCCGGCCCGTCACGCGAGGGAGAGCCCGCCCGCAGGGTGTGCTCGGCCACCGCGTGCGGGACCCGCGTCCCGAACGCCGGGCGGACGCAGACGCGGGTCCCGGCCGCGTCAGGTCGTCGCCGTCGCCGCCAGCGCGCGCGTCAGCAGCGGTGCCACCTGCTCGATCTGCCACGGACGCGCCCCGTACGACGCCAGCGCCTGTGCCACCGACTCGACCGACGGCTGCGCCGGCGGTTCCCAGCACACGCGTCGGACCGTGTCCGGAGTGATCAGGTTCTCCTGCGGCAGGTTCAGCTCCTCCGCGAGCGCGGACACCGCTGCCCGCGCCGCCGTCAGACGAGCGGCGGCGGCCGGGTCCTTGTCGGCCCAGGACCGCGGCGGCGGCGGGCCGTTCAGCTGCTGGCCCGGCTGCGGCAGCTCGGCGTCGGGCAGTGCCTTCGCCCGGTCGACCGCCGTCTGCCACTGCTCCAGCTGCCGCCGGCCCATCCGGTGTCCGAACCCGGGCAGCGCGGTCAGCTCCTGAACGTTCGCCGGGAGGGCGAGCGCCGCTTCCACGATCGCGCCGTCGCCCAGCACCTTGCCCGGTGACACGTCCCGCCGCTGGGCCACCCGGTCCCGGGTCGTCCACAGCTCCCGTACGACGGCCATCTGACGCCGCCGGCGCACCTTGTGCATGCCGGACGTCCGCCGCCAGGGGTCCTTGCGCGGGGGAGCGGGCGGCGCCGAGGCGATCGCGTCGAACTCCTGGTGGGCCCACTCCAGCTTGCCCTGCCGGTCCAGCTCCTTCTCCAGCGAATCGCGCAGATCGATCAGCAGCTCGACGTCGAGCGCGGCGTAGCGCAGCCACGGCTCGGGGAGCGGGCGGGTCGACCAGTCGACGGCGGAGTGGCCCTTCTCCAGGGCGAAACCGAGGACGGACTCCACCATCGCGCCGAGCCCGACCCGGGGGAAGCCGGCGAGCCGCCCGGCCAGCTCGGTGTCGAAGAGCCGGGTGGGGAGCATGCCTATTTCGCGCAGGCACGGCAGGTCCTGTGTCGCCGCGTGCAGGATCCACTCCGTGCCGGACAGCGCCTCGCCCAGACCGGACAGATCGGGGCAGCCGATCGGATCGATCAGCGCGCTGCCCGCGCCCTCACGGCGCAGCTGTACGAGATAGGCGCGCTGGCCGTAGCGGTAGCCGGACGCGCGCTCCGCGTCGACGGCGACCGGGCCGGTGCCGGCGGCGAACGCGGCGATCACTTCGGCCAGCGCATCGGCGTCGGCGACGACGGGAGGGATCCCCTCGCGGGGCTCCAGCAAGGGGATCGGTACTTCTTCGGCTGCGACGCCGTCGTCCGGGGGAGCGCCCCCGGCGGTTCGCAGTGCGGTCTCTGCTGCGGTCTCTTGGGCGTCGGTCACGTGTCAAGGGTATCTGTGAACGGACAGCGCCCGTCGACGGAACGTTCCGTCGACGGGCGCGAAAGAAATGTGGAGCGATCAGTGAATGATGCCGGTGCGCAGGGCGACGGCGACCATGCCGGCACGGTCGCCCGTGCCGAGCTTGCGGGCGATGCGGGCGAGGTGGCTCTTGACGGTGAGCGCGGACAGGCCCATCGAGACGCCGATGGCCTTGTTCGACTGGCCTTCGGCGACGAGCCGGAGCACCTCGACCTCACGGCCGGAGAGCTCGCGGTAGCCGCCCGGGTGGCTCGGGGCACCCGGGGGGCGGCGGTGCAGTCGGCCGGCTCCGGCGCCGATGGGTGCCGCGCCGGGACGGGTGGGGTGACCGATGTTCGTACGGGTACCGGTGACGACGTATCCCTTGACGCCGCCGGCGAGCGCGTTGCGCACGGCGCCGATGTCGTCGGCGGCGGACAGCGCCAGACCGTTCGGCCAGCCGGCCGCGCGGGTCTCGGACAGGAGGGTCAGCCCGGAACCATCGGGCAGGTGGACGTCGGCAACGCAGATGTCGCGCGGGTTGCCGACGCGGGGACGCGCCTCCGCGATGGACGACGCCTCGATCACGTCACGTACTCCGAGGGCCCACAGGTGGCGGGTGACGGTGGAGCGGACGCGCGGGTCGGCCACGACGACCATGGCCGTCGGCTTGTTCGGGCGGTAGGCGACCAGGCTTGCGGGCTGCTCGAGAAGAACGGACACCAGGCCTCCTGGGGAAGGTGCGGGACGGGGCCGGCTCGGGGAAGCCGGGGCGAAACCGTGCAGTTAGGTCACTGACCTCTTCGGCACCGAACCCGGCCGCCTTTAGAGAATGATCACGATTTAGTGAGTAACAATTGGGGCAATTCGGACAGGTGATCGATCATCCTACGAGCGAGCTCATCAGGCTGTTCGCGCGAGGCCGGGTGGGGAGAGCGGTACGGGCACGACACAAAGCACGGCCCGCGCACAGTGTCGCGGGCCGTGCCGGGGGTGAACGTCACCGATGTTGCGGGCCCCGCCGCTGCGGAAGGGAGACCACGCCCGTCACCGCGTCCGCCGGACCGGCCGGCATCGGTGGCAGTCCCGCGACCTGACAGAGCAGATCGCACCAGGCAGCGAGGTGTGCGCCCGAGTCCGGCACCCCGCCGTGGCCCTCGCGCGGTGTCCAGGACGCACGGATCTCGATCTGCGTCGCGGGCCGCCGGTCGGAGAGTCCACCGAAATAGTGAGACCCCGCACGGGTGACGGTGCCGCTCGGCTCACCGTACGAAAGTCCGCGCGCTTCCAGCGCGCCCGTCAGCCACGACCAGCACACCTCCGGAAGCAGCGGGTCGGCGGCCATCTCCGGTTCGAGCTCCGCCCGCACCAGCGTCACCATCCGGAACGTGCCCTGCCAGGCGTCGTGGCCGGCCGGGTCGTGCAGCAGCACCAGACGTCCGTCGGCGAGATCGTCCTCGCCGTCGACCACCGCCGCCTCCAGTGCGTACGCGTGCGGGGCGAGCCGCTGTGGCGGCCGGGCCGGATCCACCTCGATCTCGGGGCGCAGCCGTGCGGCCCGCAGCGCATCGACCGCCTGTGAGAACGCGCGCGGGACGGCATTCCCCTCCGCGCTGTCCGTCGCATCAGCGCCGTTGGAATGATCCGGATGATCGGAAAACTGTCCCTGAGCCGCAGCCATGCGGGGAAGAGTAGGCGGAACGGGGGCTCGGCGCAGGGAGGGACACCCGGGCCGGGGCAGCCACTTCAGGTGTACGTGCGAAGATTTGGGGCGTGAGCGCCAACGAACGCCCCTCGGGCCAGCAGCCGAAGACGTACGACTCCGCCTTTCTCAAGGCGTGCAGGCGCGAGCCGGTGCCGCACACGCCGGTCTGGTTCATGCGGCAGGCGGGCCGCTCACTGCCCGAGTACCTGAAGGTCCGCGAGGGCATCCCGATGCTCGAGTCGTGCATGCGTCCCGAGCTCGTCACCGAGATCACGCTGCAGCCCGTACGGCGCCACAAGGTCGACGCCGCGATCTACTTCAGCGACATCGTCGTCCCGCTCAAGGCGATCGGCATCGACCTCGACATCAAGCCCGGCGTCGGACCCGTCGTCGCCGATCCGATCCGCACCCGGGCCGACCTGGACCGGCTGCGCGATCTCACGCCCGAGGACGTCTGGTACGTCACCGAGGCGATGGGCATGCTCACCCAGGAGCTCGGCTCCACCCCGCTCATCGGCTTCGCCGGTGCGCCCTTCACTCTCGCGAGCTATCTCGTCGAGGGCGGCCCCTCGCGCAACCACGAGCACACCAAGGCGCTGATGTACGGCGACCCGCAGCTGTGGGCGGATCTGCTGGACCGGCTCGCGGAGATCACGTCCGCGTTCCTCAAGGTGCAGATCGAGGCGGGCGCGAGTGCGGTGCAGCTGTTCGACTCCTGGGTGGGGGCGCTGGCTCCCGCGGACTACCGGCGCTCGGTGATGCCGGCGTCGGCGAAGGTGTTCGACGCGGTCGCCTCGTACGGCGTGCCCCGCATCCACTTCGGCGTGGGCACGGGCGAACTGCTCGGTCTGATGGGCGAGGCCGGCGCGGACGTCGTGGGTGTCGACTGGCGCGTCCCGATGGACGAGGCCGCGCGCCGCGTCGGCCCCGGCAAGGCGCTCCAGGGCAATCTCGACCCGGCGGTGCTCTTCTCCACCCGCGAGGCGGTCGAGACGAAGACCCGCGAGGTGCTGGACGCGGCGTCGGACCTGGATGGCCACATCTTCAACCTGGGCCACGGGGTGCTCCCGACGACGGACCCGGACGCCCTGACCCGGCTCGTGGAGTTCGTCCACGAGCGGACCGTCCGCTAGGTCCTCCCCGCCGTGACCGTGACCGGGCTCCAGGCCCGGTCACAGCAGGGTTCGGACCGGGCTCAGCCCGCCTTGCGGACCGCTGCCACTGCCTTGCGGGCCGCGACCAGGACCGGGTCCCAGACCGGTGAGAACGGCGGTGCGTAGCCCAGGTCCAGGGCCGTCATCTGCTCCACCGTCATCCCGGCCGTCAGCGCCACCGCCGCGATGTCGACCCGCTTGCCCGCACCCTCCCGGCCGACGATCTGCGTGCCCAGCAGCCGCCCCGTGCGGCGCTCGGCGAGGATCTTCACCGTCATGGGCGCCGAGTCCGGGTAGTAGCCGGCCCGGCTCGTCGACTCGATCGTCGCGGTGACGTACTGGAGTCCGACCGCGGCCGCGTCCTTCTCGCGCAGACCGGTCCGCGCGATCTCCAGCTCGCACACCTTGCTGACCGCCGTACCGACGATTCCCGGGAACGTCCCGTACCCGCCGCCGACGTTCGACCCGATGATCTGGCCGTGCTTGTTGGCGTGCGTGCCCAGCGGGACGTGCCTCTCGCGGCCCGAGACCAGGTCGAGCACCTCGACGCAGTCACCGCCCGCCCAGATGTTGTCGTGACCGCGGACCCGCATGCCCAGATCGGTCAGCAGCCCTCCGTACGCACCGAGCGGCAGCCCCGCGGCCTCGGCGAGCGTCGTCTCCGGCCGCACACCGATGCCGAGGATCACCACGTCCGCCGGGTACTCCCTGTCATCCGTTGCCACCGCCCGGACCCGGCCGTCCTCACCGGTGAGGACCTTGGTGACCTCTGCCTCGTTCACCGTCGTGATGCCCATGTTGTCCATCGCGGTGTGGACCAGCCGGCCCATGTCCGGGTCGAGGGTGATCATCGGCTGCTCGCCGCGGTTGAGCACGGTCACCTCGAAGCCGCGCTTCAGCATCGCCTCGGCCATCTCGACACCGATGTAGCCCGCGCCGACCACCACCGCGCGGCGCCCTTCGATGCCGGCGAGCGTGTCCAGCAGCTGCTGACCGTCGTCCAGGTTCTGCACGCCGTGCACCCCGGGCGCGTCGATGCCCGGCAGCGGCGGGCGTACCGGGCGGGCGCCGGTCGCGATCACCAGCTTGTCGTAGCCCGTCCAGGCCACCTCGCCGCTCTCCAGGTCACGCGAGCGCACCCGGCGGCCGGCCACATCGATCTCCGTGACCTCCGTGCGCATGCGCAGATCGATGGCGCGCTCGCGGTGCTCCTCGGGCGTACGGGCGATCAGCCGCTCCCGTTCGCGTACGTCACCGCTGACCCAGTAGGGGATCCCGCAGGCCGAGAACGAGCTGAAGTGGCCGCGTTCGAACGCGACGATCTCCAGTTCCTCCGGGCCTTTGAGCCTGCGTGCCTGTGATGCGGCGGACATGCCCGCCGCATCGCCCCCGACGATCACCAGTCGCTCTGTTGCCATGGGAACACGCTACGGGGGAGCCGTGGTTCAGTCCTGACCAGGGCCGCGCGCCGGGCCGGATCCACTGCCACCCGCAGTGCCGTCGCCCGGCCACGGCAGATGCGCGGGTGCCGCCGGCTCGGTGGCCGCGCGCCGCGGCAGCCGCGGCCGTACCCCCCACCGCCAGAGCGCGTAGAGCAGCACGAGCACCGCGGCGAACGGGGCCACCGCGCCGATCACGACGCCCGCCCAGCGGCCCGTGGCAAGCAGCGCGTCCCAGCCGCCGCCGAGCGCGTCCAGGAAGCCCGGGTCGTCGTCGCGCTGCTCCTCCTTCTTCTCCTTCTCGGAGAGCGAGAGGGTGATCGTCGCCAGCGTGGTGCGGTCCTTGAGCGCGGCCTGCTGCGCGAGCAGCGACTCCAGATCGGCCTGACGGCTGCTCAGCTGGCCTTCGAGCGCGACGATGTCGCCGAGCTTGGTGGCCCGGTCCATCAGTGCCCGCACCCGGGCCACGCTCGCCCGCTGGGTGGCGATCCGGCTCTCCACGTCCACGACCTGGTCGGTGACGTCCTTGGCGTCCGCCTTGCGGGACAGCAGCCTGCCCGTGCCCGCCAGTGCCGACAGCACCTCATCGTACTTCTCCTGCGGCACGCGCAGCACGACCCGCGAGGCCACATGCGTGTCGTCGATCCGTTCCGTCGACTCGTCGGCGACATGACCCCCGGCCGTCTCGACGGCGCTGCGGGCGGAGGCCAGGGCCTTCTGCGCGTCCGCGACCTCCACCTCCAGTGCCGCGGTTCGGATGATGTGCGCCGGCGCGAGGGAGACCGGCTTCTTCGGCGCGGCGTGCTGCGCGTCGGACTCCGCCCTGTCCGCGGCGGAACCCGCCGCCCCCTCCCGCGCGGCCGGACCGGCCGCGCTCTCCCCCTTGTCGTCGCTCGCCCCGCCACTGCATCCGGCGACGGTGAGTGAAGCGGTGAGCAGCAGTGCCGCGAACGTACGTCGAGCCCGCATGTCGGCCCCCCAGGGACATCGGTGAGTGTCACCGGTTCGACGGCGGGCCCGCGGCAAGGGTTGCCGTCCTGCGGTCCCGAAGCGGTCACGGTCGGGACTCGGAACGGCGTTTGAGAGAGTGGGGACATGGAGTCTTCCCCGAACACGGGCACCCCCACCGGCCATGTCGTCGTCGTGGGCGGCGGCATCGCCGGCCTCGCGGCCGCCCACCGGCTCGTCACCGCCGGGGTGCGTGTGACGCTGCTGGAGGCGACCGACCGGCTGGGCGGCAAGCTGCAGACCGGCGAGATCGAAGGGCTGACCGTCGATCTCGGCGCCGAGTCCATGCTCGCCCGCCGCCCGGAGGCCGTGGACCTGGCCCGTGCCGTGGGACTCGGCGAGCGGCTTCAGCCCCCCGCCACGGCCACCGCCTCCGTGTGGACGCGCGGCGCACTGCGACCGATGCCCAAGGGGCATGTGATGGGCGTACCGGGCTCCGCCGACGCCCTCGCCGGACTCCTCTCCGCCGACGGCATCGCCCGGATCGAGCGGGAGCGCGACCTCGCCCCCGTCGAACTCGGCGACGATGTCGCGGTGGGCACCTACGTCGCCGAGCGCCTCGGCCGCGAGGTCGTCGACCGGCTGGTCGAGCCCCTCCTCGGCGGGGTGTACGCGGGCGACGCCTACCGGATCTCGATGCGCGCCGCCGTCCCCCAGCTCTTCGAGGCGGCCAGGACCCACGACTCCCTGCTGGAGGGCGTGGCCGAGATCCAGCGCCGGGCGCAGGAACGGCCGCAGAGCGGGCCCGTCTTCATGGGCATCGCGGGCGGCGTCGGGCTGCTGCCGGGGGCCGTCGCCGACGCCGTGCGCGCCGCCGGGGGTGAGATCCTCACCGAGACCCCCGTCGTCGGTCTGAGCCGCGACGCCGAGGGCTGGCGGATCCGCACCGATCGCGGGGAGTTCGCCGCCGACGCCGTGGTGCTCGCCACCCCCGCCTGGTCGGCCTCGGCCCTGCTCTCCGCCGAGTCGCCCGAAGCCTCGGCCGAACTCGGCCGGATCGAGTACGCCTCCATGGCCCTGGTGACCCTCGCCTTCCGGCGAGCGGACCTGACCGGCCTGCCGGACGGCAGCGGCTTCCTGGTGCCGCCGGTCGACGGCCGCACCATCAAGGCCTCCACCTTCTCCAGCAACAAGTGGGGCTGGGTCGGCGAGAGCTCGTCGGACCTGTTCGTCCTGCGCACCTCCGTCGGCCGGTACGGCGAGGAGGAGCATCTGCACCGCGAGGACGCCGACCTCGTCGGGGTGTCCCTGGACGACCTCGGGGCGGCGACGGGGCTCGCGGCCCGGCCCGTGGCCACCGAGGTGACCCGCTGGATCGGCGGGCTGCCCCAGTACCCGGTCGGCCACCTGTCCCGCGTCGCCCGCATCCGTGACGAGGTCGCCAAACTGCCCGGCCTGCGGATCTGCGGGGCCGCGTACGACGGTGTCGGCATCCCCGCATGCATCGCCGACGGACGGCGCGCCGCGGACGAGATCATCGCCACGCCCACCCTGGCGCGAGGCACCGGTCGGCAGGCGGGAGAATAGCCACATGAGTGCGCCCGAAAAGATCCCGAACGCAGGCAAGAAGGCCAAGGACCTCAACGAGGTCATCCGGTACACGCTGTGGTCCGTCTTCAAGCTGCGCGATGTGCTCCCCAGCGACACCGACCGGTCCGCCTACGCCGACGAGGTCCAGGAGCTGTTCGACCAGCTCGCCGCCAAGGACGTCACCGTGCGCGGCACGTACGACCTCTCCGGGCTGCGCGCCGACGCCGACCTGATGATCTGGTGGCACGCCGAGACCGCGGACGAGCTCCAGGACGCGTACAACCTCTTCCGGCGCACCCGCCTCGGCCGGGCGCTGGAGCCGGTCTGGTCGAACATGGCGCTGCACCGCCCCGCCGAGTTCAACAAGTCGCACATCCCGGCCTTCCTGGCCGACGAGACGCCGCGCGACTACGTCAGCGTCTACCCCTTCGTGCGCTCCTACGACTGGTACCTGCTGCCCGACGAGGACCGCCGCCGCATGCTCGCCGACCACGGCAAGATGGCCCGCGGCTACCCGGACGTGCGCGCCAACACCGTGGCGTCCTTCTCGCTCGGCGACTACGAGTGGCTGCTGGCCTTCGAGGCGGACGAGCTGTACCGCATCGTCGACCTGATGCGTCATCTGCGCGCCTCCGAGGCACGGATGCACGTCCGCGAAGAAGTCCCGTTCTACACCGGCCGTCGCAAGTCGGTCGGCGACCTGGTGGCGGGCCTCGCCTGAGGCCGGCCACACCATGAAGGCCGGGCCCGCATCCGCGGACCCGGCCTCGGCGACCCGGAAGATCAGACGGCGTGCGGCAGCTTCGGCTGTGCGGCCCGCCGGTCCAGCGACACCGGGTCAGGCTCCGGGTGCGGCGCGCACGACGCGCGCCGCACCGGTGTCTCACCGCGGAGCAGGTAGTTCTCCAGGTGGGCGTTGACGCACTCGTTGCTGCCGCCCCCGATGCCGTGCGTCCCGGAGTCCTCCTCCGTGATCAGCACCGAACCCTTCAGCCGCTGCGCCAGTTCGCGCGCCCCTTCGTACGGTGTCGCCGCGTCCCTCTCGGCCGCCAGGATCAGCGTCGGCGGCAGCGCCCCGCGCTTCGTCCGTACCTCCAGCGGCTCCTGCCGGGGCGCCGTCCAGAACGCGCAGGGCAGGTTCATGAAGGCGTTGTCCCAGGTCTCGAACGGCGCCCTGCGGGCGAGTGCGGTGTTGTCGCGGTCCCAGACCTCCCACTCGGTGGGCCACGGGGCGTCGTTGCACTCGACGGCGGTGTAGACGGCGTTGGCGTTCTCCGAGTCCTTGGCGTGCTCCGGCCTCGGGGCCGCCTGCGCGATCAGCGGCTTCTCGTTGCCCTTCAGATACTCCGAGAGCGCGGTCGCCCGCGCCACCCAGACGTCGTCGTAGTACCCGGTGCCGAGGAACGCCGCGTGCAACTGACCCGGGCCGACCTTGCCGCCCGCCGGCTTCGTGGCGAGACGGTCGCGCGCCTTCTCGTAGCTGCGCATGACCTGCTGGGGCGTGGTGCCGAGATGGAACGTCGCGTCGTGCCGCGCGGCCCAGGCGCGGAAGTCCGACCAGCGGCTCTCGAAGGCCAGTGACTGGTCGAGGTTGTTGCGGTACCAGATCTGGTCGGTGTCCGGGTTCACCGCCGAGTCGAAGACCAAGCGGCGTACGTGCGAGGGGAAGAGGGTCGCGTACAGCGCGCCGAAGTACGTGCCGTAGCTGGCGCCCATGAAGGTCAGCCGCGGCTGGCCGAGCGCGGCCCGCAGCACATCGAGGTCGCGGGCGTTGTTGAGCGAGGTGTAGTGACGCAGCGCCGCTCCGGTCTTGCGCGCACAGCCCTCCGCGTACGCCTTCGCCTGCGCGATCCGCTCGGTCTTGTACGCGGGGGAGGGGTGTACCGGTGACGGCGTCGGAGCCTTGCCGAAGTCGGCGGAGTCCTGGCAGGACAGCGGCGCCGAACGGCCCACCCCGCGCGGGGCGTAGCCCACGATGTCGTACGCCCGCGCGATCCGCTTCCACTCCGGGAGCTGGGCCGCCATCGGGAAGTACATGCTGGAGGCGCCCGGGCCGCCCGGGTTGTAGACGAAGGCCCCCTGGTACTCGGTCGCCTCACCGCTCGCCTTCACGCGGCTGACGGTCAGGGTGATCTGACGGCCCGACGGGTCCGCGTAGTCCAGCGGAACCTTGACCGTGCCGCAGCTGACGGATGAGGGCAGCCCCTCGACCTTGGGGCAGGTGCCGAACACGATGCCCGCGTCGGCGGCCCGCTTCGCGGCGACAGCCGTTCCCTGCATCTCGGTGTCGAGGGTGGTGGTACCGCCGGCCGGGGCGACGGCCAGTGCGGTGATGACCAAGGAGCCGAGGCCGCTCACGGCCCCGTACTTCGTCACTGCTCTCATCGCGTTCCCTTCGTACGGACGGCGGCTGTGCGGCCGTGGAAAGGGAGATCCTTCGCGGAGCAGATAGTCATGTAAAGAACCTGAATGGGGTGTCGGCCCTCAATGACCCGTAAGAGGTGAACCACTTGTGCGGCCGACCGTGAGAGCGGCCCGCAGCGACGGGTCGTCGACCGCGCCGACGCCGTGCACCGCCACCGCGGTCAGAAACGCCCGCTCGCTGCCGTCCCCGGTGCCGACGAGGCCGACCAGCAGACGCCGGCCGTCGGGTGAGGCCCACCGGGTGTAGGGATGCACCTCGATCCGCGCGATCGCCAGAGCGCCGAGCGTGAGGACGAGCGGCAGCGCGAACCAGACGAGCAGGGGCCCGCCGCCGCCCTCCTCCTGAGGGACCATCAGCAGCGAGAGGGCCGCCAGCGCCGCGGTGAGCACGGTCGCGCCGCGCACCTGACGGACGGCGGAGGCCACCTGCGTCCGGTCGCCGTCCGGGACGGCGAGGCCTGCGTGGACCAGACGGTCGGCGAGGGTGCGCACCGCGTCGGCGGCGGAGGCGGCGGCCCGTACCGCCCCTGTCCGCGCCTGGCCCGCGGGCCCGATAGCGCCCATCACCGAACGTTCCAGATCGTCCTCGCCGTCCGGGTCCACGACGGTGTCCCAGCCCGTGTGCGCCAGCAGCAGCCTGCGCCGGCGGTGCATCGAGACGAGGGTGAGCTCGGTGACCCGCTGCGGGCCGCCGGCCAGGAAGGCCGCCTCGTACAGCGTCAACTCCCGCTGTGCGCCGAGCCGCGCGCTGGGCGGGCGCGCCGTGTCGACCGCCGCGAGACACAGGCGGGCGCAGCTGAGTCCCGCCGCTGACCAGGCCAGGAACAGAAACAGGAGCGAGAGCATGCGCGTGTTGTACGCGAGATCTCCTTCGCGGCGCCACATCTTGTCCACGATCCGGACACGGCATCGCGGACCGGTGACGCACCGGCGGTCACGGGGGACCGGATCAGGAGCTGCCGCCGCCCCCGCAGCTCGACCCGCCGGACGAACCCCCGCCCCCGCAGCTGGAGCCGCCCGACGAACCGCCGCAGCCCGACCCGCCCGACGAACCGCCGCACCCCGAGCCGGAACTGCTGCCGCAGCCGGACCCTCCGCCGCCGTCCGGGCTCGACGCCGCGCACCACACGACCGTGGTGGTGGCCGCGAACGCGGCCGAACGCTCGTACCGGGACACGGGAGTCCGGGCCGCGGTCCTCAGCTGGGCCTGGAGGAAGGGATCCGTCACGCCGTGCAGGCCGTGGAGGGCGACGAGATGGGCGGGGGAGTGCAGATGCGCGAACTGCACCCCGAAGGAACGCAGGGCGTCCTGGCCGGCCGAACTGATCCGGCGGCGCGAGCGGGCGGCCGCCGTGAAGCCGAACCCGATGCCCACGAACAGGGCGGGCAGTACCAGCATGATGAACGGAATGTCGGGGTCGTCGGGACCGGAGACGAAGCTCAGAACCGTGACGACGAACGCGAACGGAATCCCCATCACGCACACGAACCCCTGACAGAGGCCCCAGACGGTCAGCGCGCGGTTCGCCCGCGGCGGGAGCATCAGCCCGCGCGCGGCGAGACCGTCGCCGATCTCCTGCACGGCGGGGCTGCGCATCACCGAGCGGCGCAGGGTGTGCAGCGCCCCGGTGGGCGACGCGGCCAGTTCGTCGAACACCGCCCGTTCCACGAGGTCCTGGGCGACCGGGCGCTGGGCGACGGCGATGCCGGGACCGCCGATCGCCAGCCGCCCGTCCGCGTGCAGCACGGCGAGCGCCGCGTCCACCACCCGCGCCGGACCGCCGCCGAGGAAGGCGGCCTCGTACACGTCGTGGATCTGTGCCCGGACGCCGGGGGCGGGGCGGCGCTGCGACCAGGACACCCGGACCAGCAGCGTGGTGGACGAGGCGGCCACGGCGACGTAGACGAGGATCGCGAGGACGGTCACGGCGGTCACCTCCTCACCAGCGCGGCCCGGGCCGCCCGCACGATGCGGGCGGTGCGCCGGGGCGGGTGCGCTCCGGCGCGCTCCTCCCACCACCGGGTCAGCAGCCGGCGGGCGCTCTCGTCGGCGGGCTGCCCGGCCACGAGCAGCTGCTCCGCGAAGTCGAGCGCGTCACGCCGGTAACCGGCCTGCATGGGGCGGTACTTGGCGTAGGCGAGGAAGGCGGGCCGGTAGCCCGCGCCGAGGATCTCCGGGAGTTCGGGCGCGACCTTGGCGACGACGTCGGCGCGCTTGGCGGCGAGCGCCCGGCTCTGCACACGGAGCCGCTGCGGGTCGAAGCCTTCGGGGGCGGGAGTCCCGGCGACCAGGGCGGAGAGCAGGGAGGCCTGGGCGATACCGACGCGCTCACGCGCCCCGGGGTCCACGTCCCCGACGGCGGCGCGCACGCCGCCGTCCGTGGTCCCCGCCGCCACGCGCACGCCATCGCCGGCGCGGACCGTGCGTGCCTCGTCGGTGCGGGCCGCGGGCCCGGCGCCGTTCACCACCGTCGCGCGGACGGTCTCCAGTTCGGCCGCCAGCTCCCCCGGCGGGGGGAAGTCGTCGTCGCGCTCCAGCAGGACACCGGGCGGCGCGACCCGCGACCGCAGCTCGCACAGGACCTCAAGGACCGGTTCGGTGACCGGGTGGGCGTGGGTGTCGTGCCAGACGCCGTCGCGTTCGACACCGCCCGCGACATGGACGTACCGGATCGCCTCGACCGGCAGTTCGTCGAGCGCCTTCGCCGGGTCCTCGCCGCGGTTCACGTGGTTCGTGTGGAGGTTCGCCACGTCGATCAGCAGGCCCACGCCGGTGCGTTCGACCAGCTCGGCCAGGAACTGGCCCTCCGTGAGCTCCTCGTCGGGCCAGGAGATCAGCGCGGCGATGTTCTCCAGCGCCAGCGGCACCGGCAGGAGGTCCTGCGCGATGCGCACGTTCTCGCAGAGCACCTTGAGCGCGTCCCAGGTGCGGGGCACCGGCAGCAGATGGCCGGCCTCGAGCTGGGGGGATGCGGTGAGCACACCGCCGGCCCGGACGAACGCGATGTGCTCCGTCACGAGGGGCGAATCCAGCGCCACGGCCCGCTCCGCGAGATCCCCCAGTTTCTGCTCCGAGGGACGGTCCGCGCCGCCGAGACCGAGGGAGACCCCGTGCGGGACGATCTTGGTGCCGCGCGAACGCAGCCGCGTCAGCGAGGCGGGCAGATGGCCGGGGCAGACGTTCTCCGCCACGACCTCGACCCAGTCGAGGCCCGGCAGGCCCTCCACGGCGTCCGCGATCTCAGGACGCCAGCCGATTCCGATACCCAGTTCCATGGGAAGTCCCCTCCTCTGCCCACTGCGCCGTGTGACGGTGCGTGCAGGGCCTATGGCCCCGCAGGACGGCGGTGAACCCGGAGGAGGGGACGTTCAGAGGTTCATTTGAGGTTGCGGTCCGGACAGGGACCTAGCCGGCGGGCTGCGGTTCCGGCGCCTCCGGGCGGTTGGTGTTGACCGTGCCCGGCGCGACCGGCGAGGGCTTCGAGGTGCCGGGTTGCGACGGCTCCGCGGGCTGCGGCGCCGGCGGCAGGTTGCCGTCCGGCGGCGGCGGGCCCGTGGGGCTCGCGGTCACGCCGGTGGCCGCCTCGTTGGCGATGGCGTCGAAGTCGACCATGCCGGTGTTCTCCAGCATGGTGATGTGGTCCAGGACCGTCAGGTTGGCGTCGCTCGCGAGCTGGCGGATCAGCGTGTTCCTGGTGGTGTGCCGGACCAGCGCGATAGCGGAGAAGACCTTGCCGTGCGCGTTGCGCAGCAGGTTGGCGAACTTGTACTCGTACTCCCGCCCGCTCGCCGCCGACAGTTCCCGCAGCCAGCCCTGCTGCTGCTCGGTCGGCTGGTTCGGCAGCTCCACGCCGAGCTGCGCCGCCACGGTGCGGGCCCGCTTGTCGAGGTCCGCGTGCCCGACGATCAGGTGGTCACCGGCGTCCTTGATCGCCTTCGTGGGGGCCCGTTCGATCGCCTGCTGCCCCGCGGGCAGCTCCCAGAGCCCCGCCAGGCGGACCTTCACCAGCAGGTCGCGGTCCATCGCCGTCAGGGGTCCCCACTGGGTGGCCACCGTAGAGGCGTTGATGTTGTCCTGGCCGGTACCGGAACGGTCCGCGTACGACCACACAGGGAACGCCAGGGCCCCTACCGTGGCGACCAGGGCCGCGATGATGAGTGCCGTCCCGTTGATGCGCCGCAACAAAATGCCTCCTGAGCCGATGTGCTACACCGCAAACCAACCGCCAACTGAATCCGTGTTCAATGCATTCGGCGGTACTGAGAGGTACGTAACGCGGCGGCGGAGTGTTCAACTCCGGAGCGAGGGATGATCGGCGACCACCGTGCAGGAGCCCGGAGCGATCTCCGTGAAGCCGGCGTCGCGCACCACGGGCAGCCCGCTGACCGTGAGTTCCTGCCACAGGGCACGCCCCGGGGTGCGGACGGACAGCCGAAATCCCGTGTCCCGCCACGACTTGCGGTCGGCGTCCGACAGTTCCCACCACGCCAGTTGGGCGCCGTGTCCGGCCTGGGCCATCGCCTTGCCGGCCGACATGTCCAGTTCGGGGCTCAGCCACAGCACCGGCTCTCCCGGGCCCGGCTCGGCCGGCGGCTCCGGATCGTCCAGATCCGTGCCGGAAACCTGTAGTTTGGCCAGCTCCTTGGGCCAGCCATCGAGGGGCACCGGCGGGAAGACGCGTACTTCCGCCTCCTCGCCCGTCACCGTGATCCCGGGCAGCGCCGACGCCTTGCGCCACTCCGCGCCCCGCGCCCGCCGGACGACCTTGCGGATGCGGGCGTCCTGCCAGTCGCGCATCGCCTGCGCCCACTCGCCGTCCCCGGCCGAGCGGTCGTCGGACAGGATCGTGAGCACGGCCCGTGCGGCGGTCTCCAGCGCGTCGGTGCGCGCCGGGGGCGCGGCCTTCTCGATCCGCACGACCAGCGGCAGTACGTACTGCGGGGCTTCGTCGCGCGAGACGCTCTCGTGCCGGAAGGGACTGTCGGGGCTGATGTCTTCGCTGCTCACACCGCCAGTCTGCCAGCCGCTCCGGAACCCGATTCGCGGGGCTGTTGGCGGAACGGACGCGTCCGGGCGACGATGCACCCCATGAAAAGCGATCTTTTTGCCTCGGAGAACATGGCGCAGCAGGCCACCGTGCCCGGAATGACCCTGCAGAACGCCAAATCGGTCAAGTACGCCGTGAACGGCGAGATGCACGCGCGGCAGGGATCGATGATCGCCTACCGCGGAAACCTCCAGTTCGAGCGCAAGAGCCAGGGCATCGGCGGCATGCTCAAGCGTGCGGTCACCGGTGAGGGCCTGGCGTTGATGGCGGTGCGCGGCCAGGGAGAGGCGTGGTTCGCGCACGAGGCGCAGAACTGTTTCATCGTCGACATCGACCAGGGCGACGCCCTGACGATCAACGGCCGCAACGTCCTCTGTTTCGACGCCACACTCTCGTACGAGATACGGACGGTGAAGGGCGCCGGCATGACCGGCGGGGGCCTCTTCAACAGTCTCTTCACCGGCTACGGGAAGCTCGCCGTCATCTGCGAGGGCAACCCCATCGTCATTCCCGTCACCGCGCAGCAGCCCGTCTACGTGGACACGGACGCCGTCGTCGGCTGGAGCGCCCAGCTGAACACCTCGCTGCACCGCTCCCAGTCCGTCGGCTCGATGATCCGCGGCGGCTCGGGCGAGGCCGTCCAGCTGATGCTCCAGGGCGAGGGCTTCGTGATCGTGCGGCCCAGCGAGCTCACGGCGCAGCCCGCGTCGAACTGACGCGGCGGGTGATCGGGTAGCCGCCGACGGCGCGGCGGCGCAAGATGGAGAGTGCTGCTGAAGAGCTCGCCGAAGGCGCCGGCACGCCATCGGGCGCCGCCGTTCCCGCGCCGCAGGCAGGGCTGCGGCGGACGTGCGGGAGGTCCGAT
Source organism: Streptomyces sp. NBC_00306 (assembly GCF_036169555.1). GTDB lineage: Bacteria > Actinomycetota > Actinomycetes > Streptomycetales > Streptomycetaceae > Streptomyces > Streptomyces achmelvichensis. The sequence continues at coordinate 6,317,061 of NZ_CP108032.1, forward strand.
GGTGGAGGAAGCGCCGCGACTGCGCGAACTCGCGGCCCGTGTGCACACCGCAGACGTCGTGGACGCCATGGGGCGATTTCACCGGCACCGATGCCATCTGATGGATCTCAAGAGCCCCACGCCGGATCGTCTGCTCTTCGGACCGGCCGTCACCGTCTCGTATCTGCCGTCGTGCGAGAAGTCCCTGCCGACGGACCGGTACAACTTCACCGAGCTCTTCCGTGAGGCCATCCGCGAAGGCGGGCAGGGGCGGGTGCTGGTTCTGGCGAGCAACGGCTACCCGGACGCGTCGCTCGGCGGCAAGGTCAAACTCTCCCCGCTCGCTGCCCACGGGCTCGCCGGAATCCTCACGGACGCCCGCCTGCGGGACTTCAGCGAGCTCGCGGAGTACGAGTTCACCGCCTACTGCAGCGGCGAAGCCGTGCACTGGGGCGGGAACGCCGTCACGCCGTACGAGGCGAACCGGCCGGCCGTGGTGTCCGGAGTGGTGGTGCGTCCCGGTGACTATGTGTTCGCCGACGCGGCCGGGGCGGCGATCATCCCCGGGGCGGAGGTGCTCACGATCCTGGAGGAGGCCGTGCGGGTGGTGGACGAAGAAGCGCGCTTCGTCGAGACGAGCCATGGTGAGAGCGGATCCGGCGGCGGGCCGAAGCAGTAAGCCCGGGGGGTCCCGCACCGCCCCGCGGGCACCCGGGCGACCTGTCCGCAGGCAGCCGGCCCGCTCACCGGTGTTCGGGGTTCGGCTGGTCGAAGCGTGCGCCCGCGTCCCACTCGGTGCGCTGGTTGCCGCGGGCCGGGATACCCCCCGCCCGCTTGATCATGGCCGCGAGGTGCATCAGGTTCCAGGTCATGAAGGTGACGTTGCGATTGGTGAAATCGTTCTCGGGGCCACCCGATCCGGGGTCGAGATACGAGGGCCCGGGGCCGGCCTCACCGATCCAGCCCGCGTCCGCCTGCGGCGGGATCGTGTACCCGAGGTGCTGGAGGCTGTAGAGGACGTTCATGGCGCAGTGCTTCACCCCGTCCTCGTTGCCCGTGATCAGACACCCGCCGACCCGCCCGTAATAGGCGTACTGCCCGCGGTCGTTGAGCAGCGACGAGCACGCGTACAGCCGCTCGACGACCTGCTTCATGACGGAACTGTTGTCGCCCAGCCAGATCGGACCGGCCAGGACGAGGATGTCGGCCGCGAGGACCCGCTCGTACAGGGCGGGCCACTCGTCGCTCGGCCACCCGTGCTCGGTCATGTCCGGCCACACGCCGGTCGCGATGTCGTGGTCGACGGCCCGTACGACGTCGACCCGGACCCCCTGCGTCTCCATCAGGGCCCGGCTCTTGTCGATGAGTCCCTGGGTGTTGCTCACCTCGGGCGACCGCTTGAGCGTGCAGTTGACGACGAGGGCGCGGAGGCCTTCGAAGCGGTCGGGAAGCGCGTCGGCGGTCGGCGGCTGGGCGGTCACGGAGCCCTCCTGGATTCTGTCACCGTGCCGTTCACGGCGGTGCGACGCCGTCCATGGTGCGCTCCCGGGCTCCGCTCCGGCCGCTGCGGCGCGGAGGGCGCCGGACGACCACACCACCAGCCCAACGGCCCGGCGGGGCCGCACTCCGTGAACCACGCACCGGCGACCACAGGGAGGTCCGGCGGCGCGACGGTGTGTGAGTGTGGCCGAGTTGCCCGTGCCACGGCCGGGTGGTTGTGTCGATGGACGGGCGTGCGCGCGGGGTGAGCGATGTGATCCTTCGTCACAGAGAGGACCTGCCATGCAAGCCATCACCGTTCGAGACCGCGACGCCGGTCTCGGTGGACTCTCCCTGACGGACATGCCCCACCCGCATGCCGCCGAGAACGACGTCATCGTGAAGGTCCACACCGCGGGGTTCACGTCCGGGGAGCTCGACTGGCCGGGGACGTGGACCGACCGCGCCGGCCGCGACCGGACCCCGAGCGTGCCCGGCCATGAACTGTCCGGTGTCGTCGCCGAACTCGGTTACGGAACGACCGGTCTCACCGTCGGACAGCGGGTGTTCGGACTGACCGACTGGACCCGCAACGGCGCACTGGCCGAGTACACCGCCGTGGAGGCCCGCAACCTCGCGCCGCTCCCGTCGGACGTCGACCACGTGGTGGCCGCGGCGGTGCCGATCTCCGGGCTGACCGCGCAGCAGGGCCTGTTCGGCCACGGACGTCTCACGACGGGGCAGACCGTGCTGATCCACGGTGCCGCGGGCGGCGTCGGGTCGATCGCGGTGCAGTTCGCGCGCGATGCCGGGGCCCGGGTGATCGGCACCGGGCGGGCCGGCGGCAGGGACGTGGCCCTCGGTCTCGGCGTCGATGTCTACCTGGATCTCGAGAACGACCGGCTGGAGGACGCCGGCGAGGTCGACGTGGTGTTCGACGCGATCGGCGGCGAGGTCCTCGACCGCTCGGCCGCGCTGGTGCGCGCCGGTGGCGCGCTCGTCGCCGTCGCCATGCCGCCCACGGTCCGTCCCGAGGACGGGCGCGCCGTCTTCTTCATCGTCGAACCCGATCGCGCCGGGCTCGTGGATCTCGCCCGGAGGCTCCGCGACGGCAGGGTGAAGCCGATCGTCGGATCGGTGCGGCCGCTCGCCGAAGCGCCGGACGCGCTCGGCCCCGGCCGGCGCGGCCGCGGCAAGACGATCATCCGCGTCGCGGAGGACTGAGCGAGGCAGGACTCGCTCCTTCCACATTCCCGTGACGGCCAACAGCGTTACGCTGGGTGGAACGATGCATTCCGGGATGGCGGCGTCCCCCGGGCCGCTGTTCAGCTCTCGCCGGGGCGCATCCCACGGCACGAAGGACTCAGCGATGGCATCGACGAGCGAGTCGGAAAGCTCCGAATCGGCGGGGCTGCTCAGATCCCAGGAGGGTCTGGACGACGAGGAGATCGGCGACTTCCTGGACGCCGGGTACTCGCCGCCGGAACGGCCTCTGGGTATCGGCGAGTGGGGCGTCACGGCCCGAGAGGCGCTGTCGCACGAGGACCTCGACCATCGGCTGGCCCGGGAGGTCGGCGAGAACGCCGTCGACGAGGGTGACGGAATCGGTGACGCCTCGGACACGGATGGCGAGCTGATCGACGACGAGGTGGGCGACGAGCGGGCGGGCCGTCTGCTGGCCTGGGACACCGACGTGACGGGCGGCCGGCGCTACGACGGCTACGACTACTGGGCGCACGACGTGGGCATCGACGGCGGGGCCGCCTCCGCGGAGGAGGCTGCCGTGCACATCGTCCCGGACGCCCAGGACCAGCAGCGCTGAGATCGGGAGCGGTCGATCGGTGCGGTCGCTTCGGGGCGCCCGTCGACTCGGTGCCGTCCGTCCGAGGATCCGCCCCAGGAGGTGCCATGCCCGAGTACGTCAAGAACCCCGAGGCCGTCGCGCAACTCGCACCCGAGCAGTACCGGGTCACGCAACAGGACGGCACGGAGCGCGCGTTCGCCAACGAGTACTGGGACAACAAGGAGCCCGGCATCTATGTGGATGTCGTCTCCGGTGAGCCCCTGTTCGCTTCGGTGGACAAGTACGACAGCGGAACGGGGTGGCCCAGTTTCACCAAGGTGATCGACGCGTCGAACGTCGTCGAGCGGCGGGACGCCTCGCACGGGATGCTGCGTACCGAAGTCCGCTCGGCCCACGGCGACAGCCACCTCGGCCATCTGTTCCCCGACGGCCCCAGGTCCGCGGGCGGACTGCGCTACTGCATCAACTCGGCTTCCCTGCGTTTCATCCACCGCGACGACCTGGAGCGTGAGGGCTACGGGGCTTATGCGGGCCTTTTCGGGGCGACGTGAAGGGACGCGCCGACGTGGGCAGGCGTGTTCGGCGCCTGCTCACCGGTCGTCCACCGGAATGGCGAGCGCCGCGGTGCCGCTCATGTCGAGCCAGACCTCGCCCCTGCCGCGGACCATGCGCATCATGACCTCCCCGCACCCCGGGCAGCGAGCGACGCGGCCGGGGCCGCGGTCGTACACATGCAGCCCGCCCAGGGGCCCGGTACGGGTGCAGTGCGCACACCGGCTCACCGCCGCGGTGACATCGACCGCGAAGATCTCGGACAGTGGCCCCGCGAGTGCGTTGCCGTCCCTGTAGGTGGGCCCGCTGAACGGGTAGCCGGCTGAAACCGTCATGTCACCCTCCGCTAGCCGAATCGTTCTGTGCGGACGCGATCGGGGGAATGGCCGAGAAGGACCAGGTAGGCGGCGGCCTTCTCGACGAAGCCGGTCGGGCCGCAGACGTAGCAGGTCGGCTCGAAATCCGGGGGCCAGCCGTGCCGCGCCAGGTCGTCCGGCTCCACGCGTCCCGCCGGCCGGGGCCACCCGTCGGGTGTCACCCGTGTGTAGACGTACGTCATGTCGAGGCCCGGAGAGCCCTTGCGCAGCTCGTCGGCATAGAGACGGTCCGCGGGATCGCGCACGGAGTACAGCAGGCGGAACGGCACTCGGCTGCCGATCGACGACCTCGTACGGATCATGGACATCAGCGGCACGATCCCGGAGCCGCCCGCCACCAGCAGGACCGGCTCCGCCTGCTCGGGCTGCCAGACGAACCAGCCACCGACCGGCCCGCGGATCTCGACGAGGCCCCCGACCAGCAGCGTGTCCACGAGATAGGGCGAGACCTCCCCGTCCTCGATGCGCTGCACCGTGAGTTCCAGGTGCTCGCCGTCCGGGACGGACGCGATCGAATAGCTGCGCTGCGTGCTGTACCCGTCCTCGGCGGTCAGCCGGACGTCGACGTGCTGACCCGCCAGATGGCCCGGCCAGTCCGGCACGCTCAGCACGAGCGTGGTCGCCGTTCCCGACTCCGTACGCCGGTCCTCCACCTCAGCGGTTCGCCAGCGCAGACGGTCACCTAGTCGCCCCTGTATCGCTGCTCTTGCCATGGGTCTCCGTAGTTGTGGTAGCCGGCGCTCTCCCAGAACCCCGGTTCGTCGTCCAGGCGGAGCTCGATCGCGCGCACCCATTTCGCGGACTTCCACAGATACAGATGCGGAACGAGAAGCCGGGCGGGGCCGCCGTGCTCGGGCGCCAACTCCTGGCCGTCGTAGTCGTGCACGATCCACGCCTTGCCGTCGAGCAGGTCCTCCAGCGGGAGATTGGTGGTGTAGCCGCCGTAGGAGTGGACGAGGGCGAAGTCCGCCGCGGTCTCGACATCCGCGAGCAGGACGTCGAGGGACACTCCTCGCCACTCGGTGTCGAACTTGGACCACTTGGTCACGCAGTGCAGGTCGACCGTGGGCGTCTCCATCGGCAGCTTCTGCAAGGCCGCCCAGTCCCACGTGTGCCGCCGGCCGTCCTCCGCGACGACCGCGAGTTCCCAGGTCTCCAGCGGCACATGGGGAGTCGGGCCGGTGGAGAGCACCGGGAAGTCGTATGTCTCGTACTGGCCGGGCGGCAGCTTCTTGCCGTCGGTGGGCCGCCGGCCGTGGAATCCTGGCGAAATGATGGGCATGCGCACATCGCCTTCCTCAGCGCAGGACGCGCTTCGAGGACAAAGGGGTCCCTTGCCCTGAAGGCCTGTATCCAGCATGCGCCCGCGGGCGGCGATTGCTCCACTCGGGGCGGGCGGGGGCGAGGCACCCGGGCACCCGGCAACCCCCTAGGCCCGGCCCCGCCGCATCAGCTCCGAGACCTTGACGAGGCGGTAGCCGCGCTTGCGCAGTTCGGGGACGATCTTCCGGACCGCTTGTTCGGTGACCGGGGCCGCGCTGCGCGTGCAGTGCATCACCACCAGTGATCCGGGCTTCACCCCGGCGAGGACCTGTTCCGCGACCGCGTCCGCGTCCGTCGCGAAGGCGTCCCCGCTGACGACGTCCCACTGGACGGCGGTCACCTGGGCCGGGGCGATGGCCCGCAGCGCGGCGTCGTCGTAACAGCCGCCCGGGAACCGGAAGTACGGCACGGTATTGCGGACCCCGGCCTTCGCGAACGCGGCGAACGCCCGGTCCACATCGGCCCGCATCTCGCTCCTGGCCACCGTCGGGAGGCCGTAGCAGGAGGCCTTGAAGGCATGGTGGCTGTAGGAGTGGTTGGCGGTCTCGAAGAGCGGGTCGTTGCCGATCGCCCTCGCCTGGTCCGGATACTGCTCGGCCCAGCGGCCGGTCATGAAGACCGTCGAGGGGACCTTCATCTCCCGCAGTGACGCGATGAGGCCGGGATTGTCGAAGTGCTCTCCGTCGGCCGCCCGCGGTCCCTGATCCGCCGTCATGTCGGCGTCGAAGGTGAGCGCCACGGTCATGTCGCCCGTCGCGGTGGAGGAAGCGGCCCGCTCGAAGACGGGTGTCACCCCGCCCGGACCGGGGGCGAGTGTCGGCGGGGCCTGCTTCGGGCGCTGCTGCGGGGGTTTTCCGGGGTGGGGCGAGGCAGCGGCGGCCTTGCCGGGGGAGGGCGGCGCGGACGACGACCCGCTTCCGCAGCCGGCGAGCACGGCACCCAGGGCGGCCACGGCCGCAAGCCTTCGTGCGATAATGATCACTGACGGAAAATATACGATCATTCCATCAATGAAGGGACACCTCGCTCGGTGTCGGGTTCTACGACCCGGAGGTCCAGCCGAGCGGGTGCAGTTCCACCGGGCCGGACGGGGCGTCCGGCTCGCCGCCCGCCTCGGAGAAGGCGTTCAGCGCCGCGATGAGGGCCGCGCGCTGCTCCGGAGCCAGGCGCTCGACGATCGTGCTGATCTCCCCACGCCGCTTGGTCATCACCTCGTCCACGATGCGCGCGCCCTCCGGGGTGAGCCGAAGCTCCGTCTCGCGGCGGTTGCCGGGGTTGGTCCGGCGGTCCACCAGGCCGACGGCGATGAGCCGGTCCACCATGCGCATCGCCGTCGAGGGGCTGACCGCCAGCCGCTCCGCGAGCAGGACGAGCTTGGCGGCACCGTGCGTGGACAGCACGACCAGCAGCCGGAACTGAGGGAGCGTGACCCGGTCCTCCACCGACGCGAGGGACCGCGCCGAGATCGCGACCAGCAGTCGGGAGGCGGTGAGCACCGCGCCCGTGACCGCCTCCACGTCGTCCATCCTGTCGGCGCGCAGCCCGCTGCCGGGACCGGCCGGCTCCCGGAGGTGACCGGTCGCGCCGGGCTGCTGTGTCTGCTCCTTCATGGGCCTCTTTCTACCCTGCCGCCGCGACCGCCGCCGATGAACGTGCCCTTCGCCCGACCCGTACTCATGGCGGGGCGCCGCACCGGCCGCCGGTCGCGGTACCGCTCTCTTGCACTGTGCAATGATGCCCGGCGGGGGCTCGCCGACGTCCGGGCCCTGTTCGGGAGGATTGCGATGACGGTGTCCCCGAGAGCCGGAGTTCTCGCCGGCCTGGCCGACGTGCGCGCGGTACCCGTGGACCGGGGCGGCGCGCTGTGGCGACTGTCGGAGGCGGGCAGGCAACTGGACGCCAACATCATCCGCGTACCGCCCGGTGACCGGGTCGCGCGCCATGCCGAAGCGGACCTGGACGTCCTGCTCTGTGTACTCGACGGCAGCGGTGAGCTGGAGACCGACGCGGGCCGGCAGCGCCTGGAGGCCGGTTCGGTGGCCTGGCTCCCGCGTGGCAGCCACCGGGCGCTGTCGGCCGGAGCGGACGGACTCGCCTACGTCACCGCGCACACCCGCCGTCCCGGGCTCGCCATCCGCAATGCCTCCGCCTCCGCCGTCGCTGCCGTTTCCGCGGAGCCCGAAGGCGGCGAAGCGGCCTGCCTGCTGAACCGGATCTGTCCCGCGTGCGATCGTCCGGCCGAAGCAATCGACGCACGTTACTGCACCCGTTGCGGCAGTTCACTGGCGCCCTGAGCGCCTTCTGACGAACCATCAACAAGGTTCTTTTGCTTGTGCGATGAGAACAACACGCGCCTCATGCGTATCCAAGGGCGGACGCGTCCCCCGGTGTCCATCGGCAACCGGACTCCGTACCCCCTACAGGAGGCGACGAGTTGAGTCACAGGCGAATATCCAAGCGAAAGGCCGTTCTGGCGGGAGCGGGTGCCGTCGGCATCGCCGCGGCCGCCATCCTGCTCCCACAGGCCTACGCTGGGCAGGACGGTTCCCAGTCCGAGGCGGCGTCGGCTCCGAAGAAGATGAGCGCCGCCTCCGCGGCAGAGCTCCTCCAGCAGCTCGGCCAGCAGCTCGGCGAGTCCTACGGCGGTGCGTACTACGACTCCGACAAGCAGCAGCTCGTCGTGAACGTCGTGGGCAACAACAACAACGTCGTCGTCCAGGTCAAGAAGGCCGGCGCGGTGCCGAGGAGCGTCCAGAACAGCGCCACGAAGCTGACCGCGGCGAAGAGCACGCTCAGCAAGCAGGCCACCATGGCCGGCACCTCCTGGGCCGTCGACCCGCGGAACAACCAGGTCCTGGTGACCGCGGACCGCACCGTCGCCGGCGAGCGCTGGGACAGGCTGGAATCCGCCGTGCAGGCCCTCGGCCCCGGCGTGGCCCGCATCCAGAAGTCCGCCGGTGAGTTCAAGACCTTCCTCGAGGGCGGCGACGCCATCTTCGGTGGCGGTGCGCGCTGCTCCCTGGGCTTCAACGTGACCACGCAGGACGGCAGCCCCGGCTTCCTGACCGCCGGACACTGCGGTGTCGCGGCCGAGCAGTGGTCCGAGGAGGCGAACGGCGAGCCGATCGGCACGGTCCAGGAAGCGGTGTTCCCGGGCGAGGGTGACTTCGCACTGGTGACGTACGACGACCCGGCGACCCAGGCGCCGAGCGAGGTCGACCTCGGCAACGGCCAGACGGTCGCGATCACCCAGGCGGCCGACGCGGCCGTGGGCCAGGACGTGATCCGGATGGGCAGCACCACCGGGCTCAACGACGGCCAGGTCACCGGACTCGACGCCACCGTGAACTACCCCGAGGGCACCGTCACCGGTCTGATCCAGACCAACGTGTGTGCCGAGCCGGGTGACAGCGGCGGCGCGCTGTTCACCCAGGACGGCAGCGCGATCGGCCTCACGTCGGGCGGCAGTGGCGACTGCACCGCGGGCGGCGAGACGTTCTTCCAGCCGGTGACCACGGCCCTCGCGGCGGTCGGCGCGCAGATCGGTGACGGGGCGGGCGCCGGAGAGGGCGCTGACGGCGGTGCCGAGGCCAATGCCGGTGCCGAGGCGAACGCGGGTGCTGACGGCGGTGCCGAGGCCAATGCCGGTGCCGAGGCGAACGCGGGTGCTGACGGCGGTGCCGAGGACAACGGCGGCCTCGACGGAGGCGTCCAGGACAACGGCGGTGCCGAGGCCAATGCCGGTGCCGACGGCGGTCTGCAGAACAACGGCGGAGCCGACGGCAACGGCGGCGCCGACGACAACGGTGCCGGCGGGAACGACGCGGGGGGTGACGCGGCCGGCGACGGCACGGGCCAGCACAACTGAGGCCGGTCTCTCCGCGGACACGCGCAGACGAGGAGCCCCGGACATCGGCGGATGTCCGGGGCTCGTCCGTGCCCGGGGTGTCCGGCGCGTCGGCCGGACCCGCGTTCCTGCGTGCGTGCCGCGCCCACCTCGCCGGGCGTCAGTCGTCCTCCGTCAGGCAGGCCGCTGCCTCCAGCCCGGTCGTGTCCAGCGTGGCGGTCAGCGCTTCCAGCTCGGAGCGCAGCGCACGGATCCGCTCCACCGACAGCCCGGTGGCCTCGCCGATCCTGCGGGGCACGTCCAGAGCCTTCTCCCGCAGCTCCGCGCCCGCCGCCGTGGGCCGGGCCGTCACGGAGCGCTCGTCCTCCTTGCTGCGCCGACGCTCCACATAACCCGCCGCTTCGAGCCGCTTGAGCAGCGGGGACAGGGTCCCGGAGTCCAGGCGCAGATGCTCGCCGATCTGTTTGACGGGCAGCTCGCCGTGCTCCCACAGCACCAGCATCACCAGGTACTGCGGGTAGGTGATCCCCAGATCCTTGAGGGCGATCCGGTAGACGCTGTTGAACGCCCGGGACGCGGCGTGCAGCGAGAAGCAGATCTGGTGGTCGAGGCGGAGGAAGGCCTCGTCCGGCACATCGGTCAGTGGCGTCTTCTCCATGCGTCCAGCATACCTGCGCCCCATTGAGTTGTGCACAACTTAGTTGTGTGCTCTACTTACGCCATCGATTCGCAACGGACGAAGAGGGATGCATTTCATGGACGCGATCTACACCGCAGTCGCCACCGCCAATGGCCGTGAGGGCCGCGCCGTCAGCTCCGACGGTCAGATCGATCTCCCGCTCGCCTTCCCCGCGGCGCTGGGCGGCAACGGTCAGGGCACCAACCCCGAGCAGCTCTTCGCCGCCGGCTACGCGGCCTGCTTCGCCAGCGCGATGGGCGCCATCGGCCGCCAGGAGCGGATCGACGTCAAGGACGCGTCCGTGACCGCCGAGGTCAGCATCGGCAAGGACACCGACGGCGGCTTCGGTCTCTCCGTGATCATGCGCGTCGAGCTTCCGGACCACCTCCAGGGCGAGGCCGGCCGTGACCTCCTGGAGAAGACCCACGCGTACTGCCCCTACTCCAAGGCGACCCGCGGCAACCTGCCGGTCGAGCTCGTCATCGAGTAATCGCCCCGTGCAAGGCGAAGCCCGGGACAGGGAGTTACCGGACCTGTCCCGGGCTTCGCCGGTTGCTCCAGAATTCTGGGAGCGCTTCTGGAGACGGCTCCATCGTGCGGCGCGCCTCTCCCGGGCGCACGCCGGGCGCGGCTGACCAGGGGATCACGCCCGCCGGCCGGACCGGCACCACCCGGAGCTCACGGTGGCCGCGCCCGGGAGCCCACGGCCCGCAGCCCGTACTCCTGAGCCCGCACTCCTGAGCCCGCAAGCCCGCGGCCCCGCGGCCCGCGGCTCATGGGCCCAGGGGGCACGACCGCCCGGCACTCATGGACCGGTCACCCGGTGACGTCCCGGGCCGGGCATCCACCACCCCGCCCGGAACCGCCGCCGCGCCACCCACCCCGCCCGCGTCCGTCAGCCCCAGGGCCCCGTGACCGCGAACGTCGTCCCCGGTGTGTAGCAGTTGACGTACATCGTCTCGCCGTCCGGCGAGAAGGTGACCCCCGCGAACTCGCCCCACTCCGGTGCCTCGGGGGTCCCGATGTTCTGGCGGCCGCGGGCCATCGCGTACACGGCGCCGGACTTGGTCAGCCCGTACACGTGCTGGGCGCCGCTGCCGTCCTCGCAGACCATCAGCCCGCCGCTGGGAGCGAGGCAGATGTTGTCCGGGGATTCGCCGGGGAGCTGGATGTCCGTGCTCGGACCGAAGGCGATGACCAGCGTGAGCCGGCGCCGGTGCGGTTCGTACTTCCACACCTGGCCGAAGTGGTCCGCCGCCGAGCCCTCGCCGCTGCGGGCGAAACTGGAGACGAAGTAGACGGAGCGCCCGCCCCAGTAGCAGCCCTCCAGCTTCTGCGCGTGGGTGATGCCCTTGGGGCCGAAGTCCTGGAGCCGGATGGGTGTTTCCTTCGCCTGGCTGTCCGGTACGGGCACCCACTCGATCCGGTCGAAGCTCGCTCCCGGTTCCTGGATCGCGGAGAGGTCGGGCACGCCCGGCACTCGCATGGCCTCCAGTTCGCCACCCGCGCGCAGTGAACGCGTCCCGCCCAGTGGCCTGTTCGGCAGGAAGCGGTAGAAGAGGCCGAAGGGACGCTGGAAGGCGTCCTCCGTCTCGTAGATGATCCCGCTCTGCGGATCGACCGCGATCGCCTCGTGCTGGAAGCGGCCCATCGCGGTGAGCGGTACGGCCCCGGTGCGCTGCGGGTCGGCGCCGTGCACCTCGAAGACGAACCCGTGATCCTTGGTGTAGCCGTTGGTGCCGGCCTTGTCCTCGGTCTCCTCGCAGGTCAGCCAGGTTCCCCAAGGGGTGGGCCCACCCGCGCAGTTGACGGCGGTGCCGGCGATCGCGACCCGCTCGGACAGGACGTTGCCCCGTCCGTCGAGCTCCAGGGACGTGCAACCGCCCTTGCCCATCGGGTCGTAGGTCAGACCCTTGACCGTGGGGACGGGGATCGCGGCGTCCGCGCGGTTCTCGTGGTTGCGGACGAGGTGCACCCGGCCGCGGCGACCGGCGAAGGCCGCCATGCCGTCGTGATTGCTCGGAACGCGGCCCTCGCCGGAGCTCAGCGGTTCGCCCTCCCGTGAGAGGACCCGATAGCGGAATCCTTTCGGCAGATCGAGCAGACCGGCTGGGTCGGGGACGAGGGGTCCGTAGCCGGCGTGGTGCCCGCGAGCGGCCGCGGTCCCCGCGAAGAGCTCGGAGAAGGCGCCGGTGAACGCGATTCCGGCGGTCAGTGCGCCGGTACGGGCCAGAACTTGTCGACGTGTTGCGGACATGAGGCAACTCCCTGTTGGGGGGACCTCCCGTTGCCGAAGCCCGGGGAGGGGACAGGAGATGTGACCCGCACGTGTGTATCACGCACCCGGATGCACGGGAACCGTGCGGGCCACATGAGCCTTCAGCTGTCCCTACAAGTCAACCGTTCAGGCGAGCGAGGCACTCAGGGTGATCGTCGTGCCCGACAGGGCCTGGCTGACCGGGCAGTTGGCCTTCGCGTCCTCGGCCGCCTTGACGAAACCCGCCTCGTCGAGACCGGGGACCGTGCCCTCGACGGTGAGGTGGATTCCGGTAATGCCCGTGCCGGGCTGGAAGGTCACCTCGGCCTGGGTGTTGAGCCGGGTCGGCGGGGTGCCGGCCTGGGCGAGCCCGTGCGAGAGGGCCATCGAGAAGCAGCTGGAGTGGGCGCCGGCAATGAGCTCTTCGGGGCTCGTCTTTCCATTGGCCTGCTCGGCGCGGGAGGGCCAGGAGACGGCGTACTCGCCGATTCCGGAGGAGTCGAAGGTGACGGTGCCCGTGCCTTCGGTGAGGTTGCCCTCCCAGACCGTGTGCGCCTGACGCGTGGTGGCCATGATGCGAATCCCTTCTGACGGAAAGGTGGTTACGCACCCGAACCTACTGCTCCACAAGGCCCTTCGCGTCACGGGCCAGCGCGGTGAGACGGGAGATGGCGCGGAAGTACTTCTTGCGGTAGCCGCCGTTCAGCATCTCTTCGCTGAACAGTCGGTCGAAGGGCATGCCCGAGGCGAGCACCGGCACTTCGCGGTCGTACAGCCGGTCGGCGAGTACGACGAGGCGCAGGGCGGTCGACTGGTCGGGCACCGGCTGCACATCGGTGAGGCAGACCGCGCGTATGCCGTCGGTCAGGGCGCCGTAGCGGCTCGGGTGCACCTTGGCGAGGTGGTCCAGCAGTGCCGGGAAGTCGTCGAGCGCGGCGCCTTCGGTGGCGTACGCGGCCTGGGTGACCGTCTCCTCGGAGTACGGGGGAGGGGCGTCGGGCAGTCCGCGGTGGCGGTAGTCCTCCCCGTCGATCCGCAGCGGACGGAACTGCGCGGAGAGGCCCTGGATCTCGCGGAGGAAGTCGGCGGCGGCGAACCGGCCCTCGCCCAGTTTGCCCGGCAGGGTGTTGGAGGTGGCCGCGAGTGCCACACCCGCCTCGACGAGCTTGCCGAGGAGGGTCGAGACGAGGACGGTGTCGCCCGGGTCGTCGAGCTCGAACTCGTCGATGCACAGCAGCCGGTGACCGCTCAGGGTGCGCACGGTCTGCTGGAAGCCGAGGGCGCCGACCAGATTGGTGAGCTCCACGAAGGTGCCGAAGGCCTTGAGCGAGGGCTCGGCCGGGGTGGCGTGCCACAGGGAGGCGAGGAGGTGGGTCTTGCCGACGCCGTAGCCGCCGTCGAGGTAGACCCCGCGAGGCCCGGTGGGAGCGGCCGGCTTCTTCGCGAACCACCGGCGCTTGCCGGATCCGCTCGCGTGCGCCCCGCCGAGGCTCGCAGCGAACGAGCTGAGGACCGTGACCGCCTCGCGCTGGCTGGGCTGGTTCGGGTCCGGGACGTAGGTGTCGAAGCGCACCGAGTCGAAACGCGGCGGCGGCACCATCTCCGCGACCAGCCGGTCGGCGGGGACGTGCGGCTCGCGGGCGCACAGCGAAAGGGGGGCCGCTTCGGTCATGGCACTGGTCGACACAGTTCCCAACTGTAAGGGTCGTGCCAGACTGCTCCGCATGCGACGACTGCTCCCTGTGACCGACCAGACATCCGGTGAGGACCGCGAATGGTCCCTGGACGAGCTGGCGGACGCCTACGCGTATCCGGACGCCCTTCAGGGTGCCTGGCTGCGGGCCAACATGGTGTCCTCGCTGGACGGGGCGGCCCAGCACGACGGCCGGTCCCAGCCCCTGTCCTCCGACACGGACATGCGGATCTTCGGCACCCTGCGGGGCCTCGCCGACGCGGTCGTGGTCGGCGCGGAGACGGTCCGTCTCGAGGGTTACCGGCCCGCACGTGCCCGGGAAGCCTTCGCGGAGCGCCGGGCCGCTGCCGGTCAGGGTCCCGCCCCCGCGATCGCCGTGGTCAGCGCCTCGCTGAACCTCGACTTCACCCTGCCCCTGTTCACCGAACCCCTGGTGCCGACGCTGGTGCTGACAGGCGCCGCGGCCCCGCCGGAGCGGGTCCGGGAGGCGGAGAAGGCGGGCGCCGAGGTGGTGGTCGCGGGCGACGGGCCCGGGGTGGATCCGCCGAGGGCTGTGCGGGCGCTCGCCGAACGAGGCCTGCGGCGGCTGCTCACCGAGGGCGGGCCGCGCATGCTGGGGCAGTTCGCCGCGTCGGGCGTGCTCGACGAACTGTGTCTGACCGTGTCGCCCACGCTCACCGTCGGGGACGCGCAGCGCATCACGGGCGGGCCGGGACTCGCCGTCCCGGCGCGCTTCGCCCCGACGTCCGTACTGGAGGAGGCGGGGTTCCTTTTCACCCGCTACCGTCGCATCTGACAATCGGCGGAATTCGTCGTTCCGGTTTGCTCCGGCCGGGCAGACTACTCTCGCAGTCCCCGTACCGGCGCGGGGAAGGATGGTTTCCGCAGAAGGGCTCCTGACGTGTTCACTAGCGTATTGATGATCGAGAAGCCCCTGACCTCGGAAGATGTGGAATTCGTCACCACACTGCACGGTGACGAGAACGTCTCCTTCGTCGTCCTGATGCAGCCGCGCGGCGACCAGGCCGACCTCCTGCTGCGTGCCATCGACGACGTGGCCTTCGGTGAACTGAAAGAGGCCGTCAAGGAGGGTGAGGAGCCGGAGGGCGAGGCTGCCAAGGCTCCCGCCCAGCGGGCGCTGGAGAACTCCCTGGCCGCCCTGCGCGCCGCCGGCAGCGAGGCCGTGGGCCAGGTCGTCGAGGACCATCCGCTCGACAAGCTCAAAGCGGTCGTCGACGAGGCGGGCGCCGACGAGGTGATCGTGCTGACCGCACCTCACTACGTCGAGGAGTTCTTCCACCGGGACTGGGCCTCCCGAGCCCGCCACAAGGTCGGCGTCCCGGTGCTCAAGCTCTTCGCGCACAGCGAATAGGCTGGCCCCTCGCACGTACTCGTACCTCGTGGGGAGACACACGCATGGCACCCGCCATCCCTAGCGCCATGGAACGCCCGCACTTCATCGGCATCGGTGGCGCCGGAATGTCGGGCATCGCGAAGATCCTCGCCCAGCGCGGCGCCGCGGTGGCGGGCAGCGACGCCAAGGAGTCCGCGACCGCCGAGAGCCTGCGTTCGCTGGGCGCCACGGTCCACATCGGGCACGCCGCCGAGCACCTGGCCTCCGATGCCAGCTGTGTCGTCGTCTCCAGCGCCATCCGCGCCGACAACCCGGAGCTGGCCCGTGCCGGTGAGCTCTCGGTCCCGGTCGTCCACCGCTCCGACGCGCTCGCGTCCCTGATGACCGGCCTGCGCTCGATCGCGGTGGCGGGCACCCACGGCAAGACCACCACCACGTCCATGCTGGCGGTGGCGCTCACCGAGCTCGGTCTCGATCCCTCGTACGCCATCGGCGGTGACCTGGAGGGCCCCGGGACCAATGCCCGGCACGGCGCCGGTGACATCTTCGTCGCCGAGGCCGACGAGAGCGACCGCAGCTTCCAGAAGTACGACCCCGAGGTCGCGATCGTCCTCAACGTCGAGCTCGACCACCACGCCAACTACGCCTCGATGGACGAGATCTACGACTCCTTCGAGACCTTCGTCGGCAAGGTCGTCCCCGGCGGCACCCTGGTGATCTCCGCCGACCAGCCGGGCGCGGTGGAGCTCACCTCCCGTATCCGTGACCTGTCGACGCTGAAGGTCGTCACCTACGGCGCCTCCGAGTCCGCGGACGTACGGGTGCACAAGGTCACCCCGCGCGGCCTCACCAGCGAGGTCACCGTCCTGCTCAACGGCAAGTTCCTGACCTTCACCGTCTCGGTCCCGGGCAGCCACTACGCGCACAACGCCGTGGCCGCGCTCGCCGCCGGCGTCGCGCTGGGCATCCCGGCGCACAATCTCGCCTCCGCCCTCGGCAAGTACACCGGGGTCAAGCGCCGGCTCCAGCTGAAGGGCGAGGCCGCGGGCGTCCAGGTCATCGACTCCTACGCCCACCACCCCACCGAGATGACCGCCGACCTGGAGGCCATGCGGGGCGCCGCGGCCGACTCCAGGCTGCTGGTCGTCTTCCAGCCGCACCTCTTCTCCCGTACGCAGGAGCTCGCGACCGAGATGGGCCAGGCACTCGCCCTGACCGACGCCTCGGTGGTCCTCGACATCTATCCGGCCCGCGAGGACCCGATCCCCGGCGTCACCAGCGAGCTGATCATCGACGCCGCCCGGGCGGCGGGCGCGGATGTCACCGCCGTCCACGACAAGGAGACGGTCCCCGAGGTGGTCGCGGGAATGGCGAAGCCCGGTGATCTCGTTCTCACGATGGGCGCGGGAGACGTCACGGACCTCGGTCCGCTGATCCTGGCCCGTCTGTCGAGCTGAGGGAGCCGAATTTCATGGCGTACGACATCGAGAAGCCGGACGAGCAGTGGCGCGCGGAGCTGAATCCGGCGGAGTACAAGGTGCTGCGCCAGGCCGGTACGGAGCCCGCCTTCGTCGGTGAGTACACCGACACCAAGACGGAGGGCGTCTATTCCTGCCGGGCGTGCAGCGCCGAGCTGTTCCGCTCCGACACGAAGTTCGAGTCGCACTGCGGCTGGCCGTCCTTCTACGACCCGAAGGACACCGACGCGGTCGAACTCATCGAGGACCGCTCGCACGGCATGGTGCGCGTCGAGGTGCGCTGCGCGCGCTGCGGATCGCACCTCGGGCACGTGTTCGAGGGTGAGGGATACCCCACCCCGACCGACCAGCGGTACTGCATCAACAGCATCTCGCTGCGGCTGACGCCGGACGAGAGCTGATCCCACGGGCGATCCCGGCCACGGCCGGGTGACCCCCACCGAGCACAGCCGGCCGCGGCCGGGGCCCTGTCCGAGTACGAGCCGGGCAGCCCCCAGGCCGCGGCCGGCCCGTTCGCCGGCACATCCCGGCGGCGGCGAGCGGGGCTACTTGGGCTGGAGCAGGTCCCACCGGTTGCCGTACAGGTCCTCGAAGACCGCCACCGAACCGTAGACCTCGTGCCTCGGCTCCTCCAGGAAGCGCACACCCGCCGCCGTCATGCGTGCGTGGTCGCCGGCGAAGTCCTCGGTGTGCAGGAAGAAACCGACGCGGCCGCCCGTCTGGGCGCCCACGCTCGCGCGCTGCTCCTCGTCCTTGGCGCGGGCCAGCAGCAGTGCGCTGCCATGGCCGGAACCGGCCGGGCGGACCACGACCCAGCGGCTCCCGTCGCCGCGGTCGGTGTCCTCGACCAGTTCGAAGCCGAGCGCGTCGGTGTAGAAGGCAATGGCCTCGTCGTAGTCACGGACGACGAGGGTGACCAGGGCGATGAACGACATGGACCTCACGTTATACGTATGACCGGTGATGGAACAATGCGCACATGCTTGCGCAGCCGCCCCCTCCGCACCTGCTGGAACGAGCCCGCGCCCTCGCCGTCCCCGGCCGGCGCCGCGTCCTGGGGCTCGCCGGAGCGCCCGGCGCGGGCAAGTCGACGCTCGCCGGCCGTCTCGTCGACGCCCTCGACGGTCTCGCCGTCCTCGTCCCCATGGACGGATTCCATCTGGCACAGGCCGAGCTCGAACGCCTCGGCCGGGCCGGGCGCAAGGGCGCCCCCGACACCTTCGACGCGGCCGGATACGCCGCTCTCCTCGCCCGGCTGCGCACGCGATCCGCGGACACCACCGTCTACGCCCCCGCCTTCGACCGGAGGCTGGAGGAACCCGTCGCCGGGAGCATCGCCGTCCCGCCGGACGTCCCCCTCGTCGTCACGGAGGGGAACTACCTCCTGCACGACGAAGGCGCCTGGGCCGGGATCCGCGCCCTGCTCGACGAGATCTGGTACCTGGAGCTCGATCCCGCGGTCCGTGTGCCCCGACTGGTGGACCGGCACGTGGAGTTCGGCAAGGAGAGGTCCTTCGCCGAGCGCTGGGTCCGCGACTCCGACGAGGCCAACGCCCGCCTGGTCGCACGGGGCAGGGACCGGGCGGACGTCGTCGTCCCGATGCCGTAGGGCGTGTGCGACGCCGTCAGACCTGAGTGGTGTGGGTGATGAAGGCGGTCCAGGAGGCGGGGGAGAGGGCGAGTTGAGGGCCCTGCTCGACCTTGGAGTCCCGGACGTGGACGGTGGAGGGGCAGGTGGCGACCTCGACGCAGTCGTCTCCGGATCCGCTGCTGTAGCTGGACTTGTGCCAGGAGAGGGCGACCTCGACGCAACTGTCGCCGGATCCGCCGCTGTAGCTGCTCTTGAACCAGGTCAGTTCCGTGGTGGTCATGCTTCTCCTCGCATCTGCCGCAACAGGCTCAGCGAGTCCTCCAGGGAGAGAGCCTGTGACCGCATCCTGGCATACCGCATCTGGAGCATGCTGACCACTTTCGGGTCAGAGATGAACTGGCCGCATTCCTGCCCTTCGCAGTAACCGAACCACTTGTTGCTAGGGGTCTCCAGCAGCTGCATGGGGCCGTCGAGTCCCGCGTGACTCTCTCGCACCATCGGCATGACCTGGATCTCGATGTTGCGGTGTTCCGCGAGCCCGAGGATGTGCTCGATCAGCTCCAGCGTGATCTGCGCACCGCCCGTGCGGCGCAGGAACAGATGCTCCTCCAGGATGAAGCTGTACGCCGTATTCGGCCGCTCCCGTAACAGCTTTTGACGGTCCAGCCGCGCTGCCAGTTGGTCCGCGATCTGCTGGTCGCAGAGCGGCGGCAGCTGGTTCGTGAACAGCGTCCGGGCGTAGGCCTCGGTCTGCAACAGGCCTGGAATCAAGCGGCATTCGTACGTGCACAGGTTCACCGCCTCGGTCTCCAGCTGGGCCCACTGCCGGAACCAGCTCGCCAGCCCGGGTCGCCGCGACAAGTGCCGTGCCGCGCCCCGGATCGTTCCGAACGCGTCCAGCACCTCCTCCGCCCGGTCCACGAAATCCGCCGGCGGAAACCTCCGCCCCTGCTCGATCGACGCCACCGTCGGCACCGAATACCGCACCCGTGGCGCGAACTGTTCCTGCGTCAGTCGCGCCCTCTTCCTGAAAGCCTTGACCACTTCCCCGAACGCCTTCAGGCTGTCCGAGACCTCCGGCTCCCCGCATCCGCTGTCCACCATGGACGGCCACCTCCCGCGTCCATGGTCACGGAGGGTCACTGCGACTGTCCACCGTGTGTACCCGTACGCTGACGCAGCGTACGAGTCGCTGATCTGGAGCGGCCCCCTTCCGGGCGGTCACGGTGGGCCCATGCACCCACCCGTCACACCCCAACAGCTCGGTACCGTACGTGTGTTCACGCAGCGATTCAGCTCCACGGCTCTCGGTGCCCGGCTCGCCCGTCACCTGGCTCTCCATCAACTCCACGCCTGGGACGTGCCGCACGGCTCCGAGGCGTCCGACAACGCCGCACTGATCGTCGCCGAGCTGGCGGCGAACGCCGTGACGCACGGCCGTGTCCCCGGCCGGGACTTCGAGCTGCGGCTCACCCGTACACCCGCAACCCTGCGTATCGAGGTCTCCGACACCCGCGGGGAATGCCGTCCGCCCGGCCCCGGAGATGTCCACCCGCCCGCCGCACTCGACGGAGCCGGCCGGGGGCTGATGCTGGTGGACGCGTTGGCGGACCGGTGGTCGGTGCTGGACCGCGTCCCGGTGGGAAAGACCGTGCGCGCGGAGCTCGATCTCGGGAACGCGAAGCCCTGAGGGCTCACACCTGCGGGAGGCGCGCGACCGCCCACTTCGCCCGGGCGGGCAGATCGCCCAGCGACTGGCGGAACTGCTTCGCGATCAGCGCGAGGAGGTCATGGGCGTGCGCCATCGCATCCCGGGCCAGGCCCGTCTCCCCGGCGGCGATCGCGGCGAGCACCAGCTCGAGATGCTCCTCGGTGATCATCCGGCCGAGACCGCGACGGTGCCATTCCTCGGCGCTCGTGTCCGGGGCGGGCGGTTCGCCGGCCGCACCGAGGTCCAGCGTCCGTTGCTCGTGCGGGGGCGGCGGGGCGGGGGAGTCCAGGCCGATCGCCGTACGGACGCGCGCCAGGGTCCGGCCGGCGGCCGCGAGATCGCCCGCCGAGCGTTCTCGCCGCGCGAGCACCTGCCCGGCCGCGGCCCGGTCCCAGGCGCTGTTCTGGAGCGAGAGGAACCCGCGCTGCGCCCGGGCGGCCTGCGCGTACTCGCCGATCTGCTCCAGGTCCCGGCCCAGTTGGCCCAGCTGCTCCGGATCCGGGCCCGTGTCGTCGAGCCGGCGGATCAGCGAAGCGCGGACAACTTCCCTGCGGACCGGCCCGATCGAGCGCTCCGGATGGCGGGGCAGCCGGTCCAGGAGCTCGTACGCGAGCAACTCCTGCGAGTTCAGCAGCAGATGGTCCGGATCGGTGCGCAGCAGCGCGGCATGAAGACGGGCCACCAGCTCGGCGGGGGAGCGCGCGGGCAGGCCGAGGGCGGTGCGCAGTTCGGTGCGCCGGGCGTCCAGGTCGGGTGCGTAGGAGGTGCGCATCCCGTCCTCCAGTTCGCGGATCTCCTCCGGACCGGGGTCGGGACCCATCAGGTCTCGCCACGCCGGCAGCCCCACGACGATGTCCAGCGCGTCCGTCACGCTGTCCGCCAGGAGACCCGCACCGCCCTCCGAGTCGGCGTACAGCACGGCGTTGCCCCCGCACAGGAAGAAGGTCCCGCCGGTGTCGTCCCCGGCGATCGGCTCCAGCGCGGCGCCGGAGGCGAGGTGCACCTCCTCGCCGTGCTCCGCCCGGTCCAGGTCGAAGTCGAAGGGGAACGCGGCCAGGGCCGCCAGATCCGGCCGCCGCCGAAGCAGCACCAGGGAGGGATCGGTCATGCGGCCGCATGCTACTGAGGCGTACCGACAGCCCGGCGCGCCCCTCTGCCGTCCGGGCATCGGCCCATGAGTCGGCACAGGACGGGCAAAGCGCAGGCCACGACCCCTCTCCCGGGGGATCACCCGCCGACGGGGTGGGTACGCTCGGAGTCCAGGCAGGTCCGGTCCTGGCGGGCAAACGAAAGGGCTGATGACGTGGGGTTGTTCCGGCGGGGGCCGAAGCGCGACGGACTCGATGTGCCCCGGGACCCCGAGTTCTCCTTCTTCTCGGTCGACGAGGGTGCGCGCTTCCGGGGCCAGGTGCGGGAGGCTTTCGCGGAGCACGGCCTCGAAGTGACCGTGTTCGCCGATGTCGTCACCGACAGCGACGGACGTCAGTTCGGACTCGGCAATCTGGCCGCCGTCCTGCACAACGACGACCGCGGACCGCGTGCCTGGTCCGAGCTGGTCCGGCGGCACGTCGGCATGGTCCTGCGCACCATGAACGCGCCCTCCGCCCTGGACACCCTGCCGACCGAGCAGATCCGCGCCCAGCTCTACCCACGGGTCGTCGGCCACGAGGGCTTCGATCCGCAGAATTTCGGCTACGCCCGCCCCCTCGCCCCCGGCCTCTTCGAGATCATCGCGCTCGATCTCCCGGAGAGCGTCATGATGCTCACCGACGAGGCCCTGGAGCCGCTCGGTGATCTGCCCTACCTCCGTGAGCAGGCGCTCTACAACCTGCGCGGTCTGCCGGTCGAGGGGCACGAGACGGTCAAGGGCGAGGGAGGTATGTGCTTCGAGGTCGTCCTCGGCGATTCCTTCTACACCGCGAGCCGCGTCCTCGCGCTGGAGAGCGTGGTCCGGCAGATCGGCGGCGAGCAGCTCACCGCCGACGGCGCCCTGGTGGCCATGCCGTTCCGGCACCAGCTCGCCTTCCACGCCATCCACGACACCGGTGTGATCCCCACGCTGAGCGCCATGACCTCGTTCGCGGCCTCCGGCTTCGCCGACACCCCCGGCGCGATCAGTCCGTACGTCTACTGGTGGCGCGACGGGACGCTCACCCAGCTCAGCGACCGGGAGGAGGACGGCGACGGTCTGCGGATCGTCGTCGGCGAGGACTTCCAGGAGCTGCTGGAACGGCTCGTGGCCGAGGACGGCGGATACGGAGATTGAGCTCGCGCGGGATGTGAGCCGGAGGCAGGATGGGCTCATGCCGACGACTCCCGCGCCCTTCACCGCCGACGACTACCGGGCCCGTATGGCCCGCGCCGCCGAGGCCGCCGCCGCTGCGGGGCTCGACGGTCTGCTGATCGCTCCCGGGCCCGATCTCGTGCATCTCACCGGCTATCAGCCGGGGGTCACCGAACGGCTCACGCTGCTCGTCCTCGTCGCGGGCCGCGACCCGGTGCTCGTCGTCCCCAAGCTGGAGGCGCCGGACGCGGAGGGCGCCGTCGGCGGGCCCGCTCTCACGCTGCGCGACTGGACGGACGGCACCGACCCCTACGGGGTGACCGGGCCGCTGCTTCCTGCCGGCGGCAGGTTCGGCGTCAGCGACAACGCCTGGGCGATGCATCTGCTCGGTCTCCAGCGGCAGTTGCCGGACGCCTCGTACGCCTCGGTGACCGAGGTGCTGCCCATGCTGCGCGCGGTGAAGGACGGACCGGAACTGGAGCGGCTGGCCGCGGCCGGCGCCGCCGCGGACGCGACCTACGAGGAGATCCTCAAGGTCCGCTTCTCCGGGCGGAAGGAGTCGGACATCGCCGCCGATCTCGCCGGTCTGCTGCGGCAGTTCGGCCACTCGCAGGTCGACTTCACGGTCGTCGGCTCCGGGCCCAACGGCGCCAACCCGCACCACGAGGCGGGGGACCGGACCATCGAGACGGGCGACATGGTCGTCCTCGACTTCGGCGGGCTGCTGGACGGCTACGGCTCCGACACCTCCCGCACGGTCCACGTCGGCGAGCCCGCCCCCGCCGAACAGCACATCCACGACGTGGTGCTGGAGGCCCAGCAGGCCGGCGTCGACGCGGTGAAGCCGGGTGTCGCCTGCCAGGAGGTCGACCGGGCTGCCCGCGAGATCATCGAAGAGGCCGGATACGGCGACCTGTTCATCCACCGCACGGGCCACGGCATCGGTGTGACCACGCACGAACCGCCGTACATGATCGAGGGCGAGGAGCAGCCGCTCGTCCCGGGGATGTGCTTCTCGGTCGAGCCGGGGATCTATCTGCCGGGCCGGTTCGGGGTCCGCATCGAGGACATCGTGACGGTGACGGAGACCGGGGGCCGCCGCCTCAACAACACGCCCCGCACCATGGCGATCGTCGACTAGGTCCTGTCGGGGCGATCTTCGAGGATCAGCCTGTGGCGTCGGATGCGGTGCATCGCACGGCGGTGGGGGCACCCCCGCCGGAGGCTGGGGGAGATCGTCCTCGTACTGGGCGTACTCGGGCGACTTTGACAACACAGCGTGGGGGCACCTCCCGTGCCCGAAGGGCTACGGGGGAGTGCCGTAGCTGTCGTCACAGGCCCGACAAGATCGCCCGGACAGGACCTAGCGGCCCCGGGCCGGGTAATGCCGGCTACCGCGGGTCGTGGTGGGACAGCCGCGCCAGCATCTCGTACGGATACGGCAGCGGCCTGCGGCTCGCCTCGTCCAGCCGCGCCGACTGCGCGTCCGTCAGCTCGAATTCAACCGCCCCGAGATTCTCCTTCAACTGCTCGGCGTTCCGCGGGCCGATGATGGGAGCCGTCACCGCCGGCTGCTGCATCAGCCACCGCAGCGACACCTGCAAGGCCGTACGGCCGGTCTCCCGCGCCACCTCGTCGACCGCGTCGAGCGTCCGCCAGGTCTCCTCGGTGTCCCGCTCGCGCCAGCCCTCTTTGCCCGACTGCTCCTGGAAGTGGGCCTCACGCGAACCCGCGGGCACGGAGTCCATGCCGCGCCGGTACTTGCCCGTCAGCCAGCCGCCCGCGAGGGGGCTCCACGGAATGACGGCGATGCCCTGCTCCTCGCACATCGGCGCCAGCTCCCATTCCAGTTCGCGGCTGAGCAGGCTGTAGCGCGGCTGGAGACTGACGTACGGCTCCCAGCCGCGGAACTGCGCGAGATCCAGGGCGCGTTGGAGCTGAGACGGTGTCACATTGCTGGTGCCGACATAGCGGACCTTGCCCGACCGTACGAGCGTGTCCAGCGTCGCGAGGGTCTCCTCGAGCGGGGTGGTCGCGTCCCAGATGTGCGTCTGGTAGAGGTCGATGTAGTCCGTGCCGAGCCGCCGCAGGCTGGCCTCCACCGCGGCGATGATGTGTTTGCGGCTGAGCCCGCCGTCGTTCGGCGCCTCGCCCATCCGCCCCCACACCTTGGTCGCGATGACGAGATCGTCCCTGCGGCGTCCCTTCAGCCAGCGCCCGAGGATCTCCTCGGAGCCTCCCCGCGCATACATGTCGGCGGTGTCGATGAAGGTGCCGCCCGCCTCGGTGAAGGCGTCGAGGGCGCCGTGGCCGCTCGTGTCGTCGCCGAAGCTCATGGTGCCGAGGCACAGTTCGCTGACGCGCAGACCCGTCCTGCCGAGATTGAGTTGCTTCATGCTCCGAGACTAGGTCGTGTCCGCGAAGTCTCGACTGGTTCGCGGCGTCCTCCGGGCGGACGACGACACTTTGCGGACACTCCCTACGAGTTGGAGCACTCTCGATCGCAGGACTCGTCCTCGGCCGATGTCGCCGGCGCAGGGAGATCTACGGGCTCGGCGCCGAGGCGGGCGCTTCGGTCGTCGCGAGCAGCGCGTGCACAGTCGTCTCCATCGCGCGCCGGGCCGTCGCGGTGTCCAGGCCGCTGCTGCGCCAGTGGTACCAGGCGCCCCAAGTGGTCACCCCGTCCAGCCCGTTGAGCAGATCCGCCCGGCGGTCCGCGGGCAGCCGGTCGAGTTCCGCGGCGAAGATCTCGGCCAGGCGATCGCGCGCGAAGGCGTAGACCTCACGGGTCACCTGCTCGACGCGTTCCGACGGCTGGTCCTGGCGCATGATCGCCAGCCGCGTCGGGGTCATCCACTCCAGGATCCGGGAGCGCTGTTCGGCCATCGCCGCGACCCGCACACTGCGCGGGCCGTCTGTCGGCAGCGGCTTGATCTGTGCAAACAACTGCTCCAGCCGGCGGGTGATCGCGGTGTCGATGACCTGGGACATGTCGGCGAAGTGATGGAACACCAACCGCCGGGACACACCGGCCCGCTCGGCGACCCGGTCCGCGGAGAAGTGCGCCTCGCCCTCGTCGAGCAGCGCCAGCAGAGCATCGGCGATCTTCTCGCGCGTCTGCCGCCCCCGCTCGGTACGCCCGTCCGGAGCGCGGGCTGGGGTGTTGCCCTCGCTGCCGCCCTGTGTCCGGCCCGGGGCACGCGTCTCGCCGCCCTCCGGTGACTGTCGCGCCGGCTGCTTCACCACGGTCCCTCCTGAAGTCTCGCTGTTGACATTGTTGCACTCGCGATGCAACGGTTCTGATTGCACGCCGAGTGCAATGAGTTCGTACGGAAGGGCCACAATCCTGATGCTCCTGTCCGTCGGGCGCTGGTGCGCCCGCAGACCCAAGAGAACCGTGGCCGCCTGGCTGCTGCTGCTCACCGCCCTGGCCGCCGCTGTCACTGTCTTCGGGACGGTCACCAGCGAGGCCGTCACCATCCCGGGCAGCGACAGCCAGGCGGCCCGCGACGCGGGCGAGGCTTTCGGCGACGCGGCCTCCGGGCCGCAGCCCGTCCTGCTCCACACCACGGCCGGCGAGGCGGAACTGACCTCCTCGGCGCAGCGGGCGGCGGTCGAGGCGGCCGCGCGGGCCATCGCCGACGTGGACCACGTCGTGGCCGTCGCCACCCCCTACGACCGGGCGGGCGGGAGCGCCCTCAGCGCCGACGGCCGTACCGGCCGGATGCTGGTCGAACTCGACCTCACCGGGCGGGACATCACCCCCGCCATCACCCGCGCCATCGTCGACGCGGCCGGCCCCGCCGCCGACGCGGGCATCGAGGTCACGCCCGGCGGCGATCTCGCCGAGGCGGAGGACAAGGGCTCCACCGGGCACAGCGAGATCATCGGGCTCGCCGCCGCCTTCGTCGTCCTCGCCCTGGGCTTCGGCAGTCTCGTGGCGGCCGGGGTGCCGCTGCTCACGGGTGCGCTGGGGCTCGCCGGGTCCCTGTGCGTGGTCGGCCTGGTCGGACACCTCGTCGACATGCCGTCCTCGGGCACCACGATCGCGGCGATGATCGGCCTCGGCGTGGGCATCGACTACACACTGTTCTGCCTGACCCGGTTCCGTGAACTGCTGGCCGCCGGGGCGGGCGTGGAGGACGCGGTCGCACGCACCATGGCCGGCTCAGGCAAATCGGTGCTCTTCGCCGGAGCCGCGGTCATCGCCGCGCTCGCCGGTCTCGCGCTGGGCGGGCTGCCGCTGCTGCACGCCCTGGCGCTGGCACCGGGGATCGCCGTACTGGTCGCGGTGGCGGCCACGCTGACGCTGCTGCCGGCGGTGCTGGCGCTGCTCGGGCCGAGGCTCGCACCGAAGCCCGTAACGGCACGCGTACCGAGGTTCATGGCGAAGCTCGCCTCGAAGCGTTCCGCGTCGCGGCCGGCGGGGAGCGACCGGGTCGCTGACGCGGGCGCCGGCACCGGCACCGACGCCCGCCCGCGCGGCTGGGGACGTATCGCCGAGTACGTCGCCGCCCGGCCGTGGCGCTGTCTGGCGGCCGGGCTCGTCCTGACCGGCGTCCTGGCCGCACCCGCAGCCCACTTGACGTTCGGTCAACTCGACGGCGGCGACCGGACCGTGGGCACGGCGAGCCGTACGGCGTACGACCGGACCGCGGCCGCCTTCGGCCCCGGCGCCAACGGGCCGCTCCAGGTCACCGGCACCCTGTCCGACCCCGCGGCCGCACCCGACGACCCGAGGCTCGCCCCGGTCACGGCCGCGCTGCGGACCACCCCCGGCGTCGCCGCGGTCGCACCGGCCGAACTGGCCGCCGACGGTCGCCACGCGCGCTGGCAGGTCACCCCCGAGACCGCGCCGGGGGATCCGGACACCGCCGCTCTCGTGCACCGGCTGCGGGAGGACACCCGGGGGGCCGGCAGTGGACTCGTCACGCATGTCGGCGGTGCGACGGCAGCCCAGGCCGACCTCAACGAACGCCTCGCCCGGCGGATGCCGCTGGTGGTCGGATTCGTCCTGGCGGTGGCGGGGCTGCTCCTCCTGCCCGCCTTCCGTTCCCCTGTCATCGCGGTGAAGGCCGCGGTGCTGAACCTGGTGTCCGTGGCGGCCGCCTACGGAGTGCTCACCGCGGTCTTCCAGTGGGGCTGGGGCGCGCAACTGATCGGCCTGGAGGGGGCCGTCCCGATACCCGGCTACGTACCGCTGCTGATGTTCGCGGTGCTGTTCGGGCTCTCGATGGACTACGAGGTGTTCCTGCTCAGCGCCATCAGGGCGGCGTATGTACGCGACGGCGACAACCGCGGTGCGGTGATCAGCGGCCTGGCGGGCACCGGCCGGATCGTCACCTCCGCGGCACTGATCATGGTCAGCGTCTTCCTGAGCTACGTACTGTCCGACGACCCTGTGGTGAAGATGTTCGGCATCGGACTGGCCGTCGCCGTGGCCCTGGACGCGACGGTCGTCCGCGGCATTCTCGTCCCGTCCACGATGGTCCTGCTCGGCCGCGTCAACTGGTGGCTGCCCGCCTGGCTGGACCGGCTGCTGCCGCACATGGGCATCGAGGACGACGGCCACGGTCCGGCGCGACCACCGAAGGAAGCGGTCGCCGATGCGGCCCTCGCGAGCGACGGAAGTGTGTCATGACCGGCCTGTTCAGAGCGTGGCGCGGCCGGCGCCGCTGGACCGTTCTCGCGCTGTGCGCCGTGCTCGCCGCTCTGCCCATTGCCGACCGCGTCGCCGCCGGTGTCGCCGAGGGACGGATCGCCGACCGGGTCGCCGCCGTGAGCACCACGGTGGTCGGCACCCCGCAGGTACGGATCGACGGCTTCCCGTTCCTCCTGGACGCGGCCCGTGGAACCTTCCCGCAGGTGTCGGTGCGGGCCGACGCGGTCACCGCCGAGGAGCAGCCCGTGCGCGCCGCGATAGAACTGCACGGCGTGACGGAGAAGGCCGACACCTATACGGCGGCGAGCGCGGACGGACGATTCACGGTGCCCCTCGACTCGTTGGGCGGCAATTCCGGCGGTGCCGCGTCGCTCTCCGCCGACGAGGACGGACGGCTGCGTATCGAGGGGGTGCGCGGGCTCCCGCTGACCGTGACGGCGGAACTGCGGCTCACCGGACGCACCATCACGGCGGTCCCGGTGTCGGCCTCGTTCGCGGGACGCCCCCTCGACCCGTCCGCTCCCCGGATCGCCCGGGCCTTCGCGGAACGGGACCGCGTGGTACCGGTTCTGCCGGCGGGCCTCAGCCCGACGGATGTGACGGTCGGGGAGTTGGGGGTGACGGTGCACGCGCGGGGGGAGGATGTGCGGCTGGGCTGACGGCGGTCGCGTCGCAGCAGTGGCCCGTCGGGGGCGGGTCGGACAGGGCTGAATATCGGTCAAGTTTTGGCCAGGACATGACCTCTGGTTCCGTTCTGTATTCACAGGAACTTCATAGATAACTCCCGGCGTGAGCACGGGATTTCCACAGATGGGCGCGTGGCGACCCTCGCTCATGTCTTCGAGTCGTGAGCCCGGGATGCTCAAGTTATCCCTTGCCCAAGGGCGTTGACCTGTGTCTATGGTGATCACCGCGCACACGCGGCGGTCCCTGACCGCTCCGCCGTGACGTACGCGCATCAGCCGGCGGCCGGGGGAACAGTGCCGCCACGGGGAGGGGACCGCCATGCCGCGACACCGGCTCACTGTGTGCGCCGCCTGCTGTCCCCGTCCCCGTGCCGGCAAAACGGGCTGATCAGCCCACACCGCCTCTGCCTCATCCGGACAGTGACCCCCGCCTGCCCCACGTACGCGACGAAGGATGCCCTCTTGCGCTCCAGACCTGGGTTGTTCAGACCCCGATCACGAAGATCTGCGATTTTCACCTCTGTCGTCACGTCCGTTGCCGGCTTGGCCGTCCTCGGCGGCTTGGCTGTCCAGCCTGACGTGCTCAACCAGTTCGCCGCACAGCGCACGGCCACGGCGAGCGAATCCGAGGACTGGTTCGAGGACACCGCCGCGGAACAGTTGCGGCAGGACCAGTGCCTGATGAGCGATGTGCTGCGGCTGGGTGGGCCGTCCATGGCCGCCGTCGCGCAGGACGGGCTCAACCAGCCGCAGGACAAACTCCACGAGCTGGCGAACCGGGAGCACTGGGAGGACACGCCGCTGGCGCAGGCGTACAACAAGGACAAGGAGGCGGCCTCCAAGGAACTGGAAGCCGTTCATGCTCTGCGAGGCACGTGGAAGAAGCCGCTCGACGGTCTTGAGACACCGCGCGGCTTCACCGACGCCGACTTCCACTGGCCTCCGGGCTCGCCGGGAGACGGCAAGGACGACTTCTACGGTCAGACGGGTCTGACGAAGTGGACCGCCGACCGGTTCTGGAAGAGCGACAGCGACTTCTACGAGGACCCCACCCCCAAGGCCGACGCCGCGACGGCGAAGGCCGTCAAGGACCTCGGCTTGCCGCTGTACGGCAAGGAGCCCGATCCGCAGCTGCCCGAGTGGAACCGACAGGTCGCCGAGCACGGAGCTTTCGACCACCTGACGGACTGGTCTCTGGAGCCGACGGGTGCGGACAACGCCCGTCTGTTCCTCGCCTCCGGCGGGTTCCCCCGCACGGCGCCGCAGCCGGGCACTGCGGAGCACCGCATCGCGGTCGAGGACTTCAAGACCCGGTTCGCCGCGTGCACATGGCGTGATCCGATCGACCCGAACAAGGCGCTGGGCGGTATCTCCACCACCGCCGCCACGGAGTGGCAGCAGGAGATCGCCTCTCAGGCCGTTCAGCGCAACCAGCTCCTGACGTCCAACAAGGATGCCACCAAGGCGCTGGCCACCGGGGCAAAGGCCCTGGGGGACATGCTGGGTCATTCCTGGGTTGCCGACCATCTGGCTCGCTGGCAGGACTACTGGTCCGCCGGTGGGCTGGGCTGGATCGGTGACAGCTACGCGACGATCGAGGTGCCGGGCGCGAAGGGCATGTGCCTGGACGTCGCAGGCGGTGCCAAGACCAACGGCACGCCGATCCAGATCTACACCTGCAACAACGGCGCGGCCCAGCAGTGGACGCTGGAGGGCAGCGAGGACGACCTCCACCTGCGCAATGTCGGCTCGCAGAAGTGCCTGGACGTGGCCGGGAACGCGTCGGCGAACGGCACGAAGATCCAGATCTCGGACTGCTACAAGTCCAAGGGACAGTCGTGGAAGGGCGACGTCCGTGCGTCCTCGCCGCTGAAGAGCGTCACCACGGGCAAGTGCCTGGACCTCAGCTCGTTCACCAAGAGCACGGACGCTCGGCTGTACGACTGCAAGGACGCCAGTGCGCAGAAGTTCCTGATCAAGCCGTCCGGCCACAAGGGCACGGACAGCCTGTCGTACCCGGACAAGGCGCAGTTCGACAAGGCGAAGAAGGGCATCACCGACACCCAGGCGGCGGCGAAGAAGCAGCTCGCCACGCTCAAGGCGCAGTTGGAGAGTGCCAAGCAGGCGGCCACCGCGTCCGACACCGCGGAGAAGGCCGCGTACGGCATCGCGGACGCCGCTGGGGCGCCGCGGGGCCGTGGGCTGCTGGTGGGTCAGCAGAAGGCACAGGTCACCAAGGGTTCCGTGGCCGCCCTGACCGCGATGGTGAAGGCCGGTGAGACGGCGGAGGCGGCGGCCCGGTCGTCCGCGGGCGACAGCGAGACGATCGCGCAGCGCGCGCTGGCGCAGGCCGCGCAGTCGAAGGCGGAGTTCCGCAAGGAGGCCGCGCACACCGCCGAGTTGCAGGCCAAGGCCGCGGCGGATGCGGCCAAGATCCACCGGGACAACGCGAAGAAGGACAAGGAGACCGCGGAGGCCAAGCTCACCGAGGCGCTGAAGGCCGAGGCCGATGCCAAGGCGGCTGCCGCGGAGGCGCACGCAAAGCGGCTCGCGGCCGAGGCCGAGGAGAAGACGGCCAAGGCGGAGAAGGACACCGCCGCGGCCAAGCAGGCCGAGGCCAACCAGCACAAGCAGACCGCGCAGGCCGAGGCGACGAACGCCAAGGAGGCCAAGGAGAAGGCCGAAGCCGCCGAGGCCACCGCGGTCGAGAAGAAGAACGGCGCGGTCAAGGCCCGCGACAAGGCCCGCGAGTTGCGGGACGACGCGTGGGACGCCGCGCAGAAGGCCGACGCGGCGCGCGCCAAGGCGGATGCGAAGGAGGCGTTCGCGCAGGCGCACGAGTCCGACAGCAATGCCCAGGAGTCCAGGGCGGCTGCGGACGCGGCGAGCGCTCACGCCGACGATGCCGAAGCGGCTGCCGGCCGTGCCCGCACCGCGGCGGATGCCGCCACCGATGCGGCCGCTGAGGCGGACGCGGCGGCGACCCGTGCGGAGGCGGCCGCCAAGCGCTCCCGTGCGCACGCGGACGACGCCCAGGCCGCAAAGCTCAAGGCCGATGCCGCGGTGAAGACCGCGACGAGCGCGGCGGCCGACGCCATCGACGCGTCCGAGCACGCCTCCGGCGAGGCCAAGTCGGCCGTCAAGCTGGCGGAGGAGGCGGAGAAGCTGGCCAAGGCCGCCAAGTCGCATGCGGACGAGGCGTTCAAGGAGGCCGGCAAGGCGCTGGTCGCCTCTGCGAAGGCGGCGGGCTTCGCCCATGTCACCGCGCAGGCCGCGGTCGACGCGGGCAACGCAGCGGCCCAGGTCGCCAAGCCGGCGAACGACGCGATCCAGCTCGGCTCGCCGTATGTCACCACCGACTCGGCCGCGAGCCTGGTCGTGCTGACCGGGCAGGCGTCGAAGTCGATCGCGGAACAGCAGAAGGCCGTCGCGGACGCCCACGCCAAGAACGCACAGGCCGAAGCGGCCGCCGCGAAGAACCTCGCCGAACAGGCAACGGGCGACGCGAAGATCGCTTACCAGTACGCGGCCAACGCAGCCGGTCATGCGGCGAACGCCCGCACCTACTCCAAGGAGGCTCTGGGCTACGCGGCCGACGCAGCAGCCGCCGCCGCCAAGGCATCGGCGTCCCTGGCCCGCACGGTCGAGTACGACCGCAAGGCCACCGTGGACGCGGCCGCGGCCGACCAGGCGGCGGGCCGTGCCGAGGGCTACGCCCAGGCAGCCCGCGACTCCGCCGACCAGGCCGCGCTCGACGCCCAGGCCGCACGCGACGCCGCAGCCGCGGCCGAGCAGTCGGCCAAGGACGCCCGCGCAGCCGCGAACCGCGCCGACGCCGCAGCGACCGAGGCCGAGCAGGCCGCCAAGGACGCCCTCAAGTACGCCAAGGAGGCGCAGCAGGCAGCGGAGGAAGCGGCTCGCAACGCCGCGAACAAGCAGGTCTCGAACGGTGCGGGTACCGGGGTCGGCGGCACGTGGTACGTCGTCGACGAGGGCAGTATCGAGATCACCGACGCCAAGCAGCAGAACGACTGCGTCATCGAGATCGGCTTCGAGGGCTGCACCGTCACATTCGCGGTCACCTTCAGCGCGACGGTCGACTTCTTCCTCTGCGCCAACCGCGACGCGCAGGCCGGCGCCGGCGGATGTCCTCAGGACGACACGCTGCTCGTCGAGAGCAAGCGCATTCCGGGTCTGAAGAAGGACGTCACCCGATACTTCTCCAAGCTGGAACTCATCCAGCAGACCCTCACCTACAAGCTCATCAAGGCGGTCCTGGTCCAGGACTTCGTCGACTGCTGGCACGGCAGTGTCAGCGGCTGCGCCTGGGCCGCGAGCAACTTCATTCCCGGCAAGGCGCTCGGCAAGGTCTTCGAGGGCATCCAGGCTCTGGACGCCGCGATGAAGACCGGTGTCGGCGTTGCAGACGCGTTCAAGGCGCTCAAGACCCTGGACTTGGACCCTGCGACCCTCGCCCAGATCGAGCGATCGGTCAATGCCTACGAGGGCGTGGTCCATGCCTGCAAGGCCAACAGCTTCCCGGGTAGCACGCAGGTCCTCATGGCGGACGGCTCACACAAGGCCATCCGGGATGTGCGCATCGGCGACATGGTCCTGGCCACCGACCCGGAAACCGGAGTCACCGGTCCGCGCCGCGTCGATGCGACGATCTATACCCCCGACGACCGCAATTTCACGGATATCACCCTCGATTCGAACAACGGCGGCGGGTCGCTGTCCGCTACGGACCACCACCCGTTCTGGTCCGAAAAGGGCAGGCAGTGGAGGAACGCGGCGGACCTGACCCCGCAGGACACTCTCCGCACCACCGATGGCGCATCTGTGCGCATCAGCGGCATTCGCCACTGGACGGGACTCTCCCCCGCCTACAACCTCACTGTCGACGACCTCCACACCTACTACGTGTTGGCCGGCCGCACGCCGGTGCTCGTGCACAACACATCCTGCCCCGTCAGCTTCGTCGACTTGGGCGGTGGCAACTTCAAGTCGCCCGGTGGGCTCATCTATGGCGCCGACAGGAAGCACGGGCACAAGATCAACCACGTGCTCGCCCACACTGTGCCCGATGCCTCGAGGCCGACGCACACGGTGTTCGTGGAAAAGAACCCCAGCAAGGTTCTCGACCTGGTGGACCAGGCGTGGGCCATGCAGAGCAAAGCGATCAGGGACCCCAATGACGCGTTCAGGTTCGTGTTCTACATGGGCGAGGAAATCGGGACCAGAGGGGAGAAGTACCTGCAGATCGCGGTTGATCCGCAGACCAAGTACATTCTGAGCGCCTATCCGGTGGCCCACCCCTAGCGTGGCTCGACGTGAGCCCGACGGAACAACCGACTCGGCCGGCGCCCCACGGCGCCGGCCGAGTCGCCGTACTTGTACAGATGGAAACCAGGTGATTGCACCGTGCAAAGCGACGTGGCCCGCCGACTGGAAGGGCTGGATACTGCCGACTTCTCGGCGACTTCTGCACTTGGTCAAGAGATCCAGCATCGGGCTTCCGCCGGAGACCTCGACTGGGCTGCCACGCTCGGCGTGGAGGTCGTCCGGCTGGCGGCCGGCGAGGGTGAGGGGCGATCGGCCTACCTGTACCTCCTCGACCGTGTGCAGACAGTCCTCGCATCCGTGCCGGGCCGACGGAGCCTGTGCGCGCTGATGCGCGTGCCGGTCAGCCTGTCGCCCGGAGGATCCTCACAGGTCACCGCCGAGCGTCGCCTGGCCCAGATGGTGGCCTCGGGCCACAGGGCTGAGGACATCGTCCGGGTGGTGTACGGCAGGGAACCCGGAACCGCCGCGACACACGAATTCAAGGCCTGCCTTCTGCACGAAATGGTATTTGAAGCCGTGCCGATCACTGAGTATCCAGCGCTTCAGTCCTTCGGGGAGAGGCTCGCGGACGAGGAGCACCCGCTCGCGGTACTGCCGCTCCACTTGCTGCCGACAGAGCGAGGGCTGCGCAGGCCACCCCATGCGCCGCGCGACTGGACGTGGGCTTTGCCTCCGTCAACGGTGGCGCAGCACAGTGACCAAGCAACGCTCAAGGTGTCATCGGAGATGCGTCGGCGCAACGCGGAGGTCGACCCCGCGGAGATCACTGTCGCGGAGGTGGCTGAGGTCATGGGCGCTGCTGTGCACCACTGGCGCGAGCAGTCCAACGGAATGGTGGCTGCGCAGGAGTTCTGGTCCGCGGTCCCCGTGTCGCCGGATGACTTCGCGGCCGTTTTCGAGCGGCTGCCGTTGACGGCATGGCCTGAGGCGGCGGTGACGGCCCGGCTGCACTCGGCCTCCGCGGACAGGGTGCTGACGGTGCTGCTCACCGCGGCAGTGCGCAGCCCGGCGTACGGCCCCGGCCTGAATCGCGCGTACGGGCGGCTTGCCGCCTGGCGTTCCCTCGGCGGCCTGGTCGGCGCCCCCGCGGACGCCGTGATCGATCACATTGCGGCGATGGTCGAACAGACACGGTGGTTCATCGCCGACCCCTCGTCCGACTGGTTCCACCAAGTGGTCTGGGATCTGGCGGTTGCGGCGTTGCGGCCGGACAGGCACGAGATCGCGGTCCTTACTGCCACGGACACCGACTGAGAGCGCAGCGAAAGTGCCAATCCCTGGAACGGGGCGAGGTTTCTCATGCCGGCTGCTTCGGCCACAGGAAAGCGCTGGGGGAACGGCGAGGGTGATGACGTTGGTGAATCACAGGCACCTCGGTGTCGACATCGGCCTCAGCGGGCTGATCAAGTGGATCCGCTACCCCTTGGTCAACAGCGAGGCCGCAGGCCTGGAGGTCGTCGGGAGCGTCGCCGACCGCTTCGACGGTGCGTTCGCCCACCAGCTTCTGCGGGACTGTCTCGTGCTACTGGACTCACCTCTGTCCAGTCGGAACGTCGAGATCCTGTGGCTGGCGGGGACCTTCCGGGAATTCGACCTGGAGCGCCTCGGGATCGACGGGCGGGCGTGGCTGCGCCGGATCGCTGACATCTGTACCGACCGGATCCGGCGCGACGACCCCTCCTTCGAGCCCGAGGCTGTCGCCCCGATCGTGGACGACGCGACGAAAGAGTCGGTCCGGGCCGAGATCACGTCGGTCGGGCCTGCCCTGGAGCAGGCCACAGCCCACCACTCCTACAACGCGCTCGACGGTGTCGTCCCGGCCCTGGAACAGGCAGCGGACATCGAGGCGGACCTCGGGTTCCGGCTGCTGCTCCGGGCCCTGAAGGCGTACTCCGTACCGATCAGCGAGGCCCGGTACGAGCGCTACCTCGCGCTCGGGGACGAACTCGGTCTCGGTGAGGACGTCGTGGACGACACGGATGTCAACACCTGGTCCGACCTGGTCGACTGAGCGCGCCCCCGCCGCCGGGGGAAAGCCGCACCCCACACGACGGCCTCACCCGTCCGCCAGCACCACACACGACTCCGCCAGCAGGTGCAACACCCCGTCCCCGCCCGGCGGTTCGACCGCTTCCCACGCCGCCAGCACCCTCCCCCCGCCTCCCAGCGGGATCGCCGCCGGTTCCTTCGACAGGTTGACCGCCACCCGCAGATCGCCGCGTCGGTAGGCCAGCCAGCGCGCCTGTTCGTCGAACGCCACCTTCACCGCGGCCAGGTCCGGGTCAGCCAGGTCCGACTGGGCGTGGCGCAGGGCGATCAGTTCGCGGTGCCAGGCCAGCAGCCGGGCGTGCGGGTCGCGGTCGCGTTCCGCGCGGTCCAGGCAGGAGCGGTCCCGGGTGGCCGGGTCCTGGGGGTCCGGGATCTCCTCCTCCGGCCAGCCGTGTTCTCCGAACTCCCGCCGCCTGCCGTTGCGTACGGCTTCGGCGAGTTCCGGGTCGGTGTGGTCCGTGAAGAACTGCCAGGGCGTACGGGCGCCCCACTCCTCCCCCATGAACAGCATCGGGGTGAACGGCCCGGTCAGTACCAGCGCGGCCGCGCAGGCCAGCATCCCGGGGGAGAGGGAGGCCGAGAGCCGGTCGCCGAGTGCCCGGTTGCCGATCTGGTCGTGCGTCTGGGCGTAGCCGAGGAAGCGGTGGGCGGGCGTGGCGGCCACGTCCAGGGCGCGGCCGTGGGTGCGGCCGCGGAAACTGGAGTACGTGCCGTCGTGGAAGAAGCCGTGGGTGAGGGTCCTGGCGACGGCCGCGAGCGGCGCTGCGGCGAAGTCGGCGTAGTAGCCCTGGGACTCGCCGGTCAGGGCGGTGTGCAGGCCGTGGTGGAAGTCGTCGTTCCACTGGGCGTGCAGGCCGATGCCGCCCGCGTCGCGCGGTGTCGTCGTGCGCGGGTCGCACAGATCCGACTCGCCGATCAGGAACAGCGGGCGCCCCACCTCTGCGGAGAGTCCGTCGACCGCCGCCGCGAGCTCCTCCAGGAAGGTGAGCGCCCGGTGGTCGACCAGGGCGTGCACGGCGTCGAGGCGCAGGCCATCCAGCCGGTAGTCCCTCAGCCAGGCGAGCGCGCTGCCGAGCAGGAAGGTGCGGACCTCGTCCGAGCCGGGGGCATCGAGGTTGACCGCCGAGCCCCAGGGCGTGGTGTGGGTGTCGGTGAGGTAGGGGCCGAAGGCGGGCAGGTAGTTGCCGGACGGGCCGAAGTGGTTGTGGACCACGTCCAGCACCACGCCGAGGCCGTGCGAGTGCGCCGTGTCGACGAAGCGCTTCAGTGCCTCCGGGCCGCCGTACGGCTCGTGCACGGCCCACAGTGACACCCCCTCGTAGCCCCAGCCGTGCACCCCGGGGAACGGGCAGAGCGGCATCAGCTCGATGTGGGTGATGCCCAACTCGGCCAGTTCGCCCAGACGTTCGGCCGCCGCGTCGAGTGTTCCCTCGGGGGTGTATGTGCCGATGTGGAGCTCGTACAGCACCGCACCCCGCAGACCTTTCCCGGTCCAGGCATGGCGCCACACATAGGTGTCATGCCGCACCAGCGCGCTCGGGCCGTCCGGGCCGTCGGGCTGGCGGCGCGAGCGGGGGTCGGGCAGCACCGGGCCGCCGTCCAGCGAGAAGCCGTAGCGGGCGCCGTCGTCGGCCTCCGCCTCGGCGGTCCACCAGTCCCTGCGCTCTGCGTCCCTGGCCATCGGGCGCTCGGCGCCCTCCAGCCACAGCGTGACCTGCTCCTCGGCCTGCGGTGCCCATACCTCGAACAGCACTGGCGGTCCCCTCGTCGTCGATGCCGACCCCCATCCTGACAAGGCCGGGGTCTGGAGGGGGTGACGTTGCGGCCATTAAGGTCAACGGCTATGTCATCGGTCAGGTCCATGCCACCGCTGCCCGCCTTTCCACCCGGCTTCCTGTGGGGCGCCTCCGCTTCCGCCTTCCAGACGGAAGGGGCCGCGGACACCGACGGCAAAGGGCCGTCGGGATGGGACGCCTTCGCGGCCCGGGGCCGTATCAAGGACGGTTCCGACGCCTCGCGCGGCACCGGCTTCCACGAGCACTACCGCGAGGACGTCGCCCTGCTCGCCGGACTCGGCGCGGACGCCTTCCGGTTCTCCGTCAGCTGGCCGCGGGTCGTGCCCGGCGGCAGCGGTCCGGTCAATGCGGCCGGGCTCGGCTTCTACGACCGGCTCGTCGACGAACTGTGCGCGAACGGCATCATCCCGGCGCCCACGCTGTACCACTGGGACACCCCGCTCCCGCTGGACGAGGCGGGAGGCTGGCTGAACCGGGACACCGCGTACCGCTTCGCCGACTACGTCTCCGCGGTCGCCGACCGCCTCGCGGACCGCGTCCCCATGTGGATCACCGTCAACGAGCCCGCCGAGGTCACCCTGCTCGGCTACGCACTCGGCGAGCACGCCCCCGGCAGACAACTGCTGTTCGACGCCCTGCCCGCCGCCCACCACCAGTTGCTCGCCCACGGACTCGGGGTCCAGGCCCTGCGGGCGGCCGGCGCGACGAACGTCGGCATCGCCGTGTCGCACTCGCCCGTACGGGCCGCGAGCGCCGGGGAGGAGGACCGGTTCGCCGCGGACCTCTACGACACGCTGACCAACTGGCTCTTCGCCGACCCGGTCCTCACCGGCGCCTACCCCGACGAGAGCCTCGCCGCGCTGATGCCCGGCCCGGTCGCCGAGGATCTCGCCGTCATCGCCGCTCCGCTCGACTGGTACGGCGTGAACTACTACCACCCCATGCTCGTCGGAGCCCCCGCCCAGGACGCGCTCGATGACTTCGCGGGGGTCGGTATGCCGGCCGAACTGCCCTTCGGGCTGCGGGAGACACCGAGCGAGGAGCGCACGGCCTTCGGCTGGCCCGTCGTCCCCGACGGACTGCGCGAGATGCTGATCCACCTCAAGGACCGCTACGGCGACCGCCTGCCGCCGGTGTACATCACGGAGAACGGCTGCTCCTACGACGGACTGGACGACCATCGCCGGATCACGTTCCTCGACGCGCATCTGCGGGCACTGCACCGGGCCGTCGACGAGGGGGTCGATGTTCGCGGCTACTTCACCTGGTCGCTCACCGACAACATCGAATGGGTCGAGGGTGCCTCCCAGCGCTTCGGTCTCGTCCACATCGACTACGCGACGCTGCGGCGCACGCCCAAGGCCTCGTACGCCTGGTACCGGGACGTGATCGCGGCCCAGCACGCCGTACGGCCGCGGTGACGGCCGCACTGGACCCCTCGCCATTCTCTGACTAAAGTCAGAGAATGGATGCGGCGCAGATCGGACAGGTGCGACGGTTCAATCGAACCGTCACCGAACGCGTCGGCGCGCTCCAGGATCACTACCTGGGCCGCGACCGGCCCATCGGCGAGGCCCGGCTGCTCTGGGAGATCGACGACCGGGGCCAGGACGTGCGGCGCCTGCGCGAGCGTCTCGGGCTCGATTCCGGATACGTCAGCCGTCTCCTGCGTTCGCTGGAAGCCGCCGGTCTCGTGACGGTGGAACCCCAGCCCCGGGACAGACGGGTGCGCACCGTCCGGCTCACCGACGCGGGCCGCGCGGAGCGCGCCGTGCTCGACGGCCGCAGCGACGAGCTGGCGGGCTCCATGCTCGAACCGCTCAGCCCCGCCCAGCGCGGCCGGCTGGTCGCGGCCATGGCCGAGGTCGACCGCCTGCTGACCGCCGCGACGGTCGTACTGGACGCCGTCGACCCGGACAGCCCCGACGCCCGGGACTGTCTGCGGTCCTACTTCACCGAGCTTCAGGAGCGCTTCGACAACGGCTTCGATCCCGCCCGGAGCCTGTTGCCCGACGCGGGTGAACTCCGGCCGCCGCACGGCCTGTTTCTCGTCGCCCGGATGCAGGGCGAACCCATCGGCTGCGCCGGTCTGAAGCTGCCGGCCGGCGCCCCGGCCGAGATCAAACGGATGTGGGTCGCACCCCGGGCGCGGGGCCTCGGTCTCGGCCGCCGGTTCCTCGCGGAGCTGGAGGCGCGGGCCGTCCGGCACGGCTGCGGCGTCCTGCGCCTGGACACCAACAAGGCACTCGACGCGGCCATCGGCCTGTACCACTCCGCCGGCTTCGAGGAGGTCCCGGCCTTCAACGACGAGCCGTACGCCCACCACTGGTTCGAGAAGCGGATCGGCACGCCGGCGCCGGAGTAGGGCAGGGGCCACGGGCAGGGAGACGAGGACGCGGGCCGGGACGCCCGGAACCCCGGACGCCCCGGCCCTCACCTCAGTCCTGCGAGCCCGGCTCCAGGTGGACGCGCTCCTGCACGACCGGGTGCCCGGCCTTGGTGAAGTTCGCCGCCATCGGGAAGTTGCCCTGGTCGGTGGCGCCCGCGATGAACTCCGCGCCCCGCTCGGCCAGGAAGTGCGTGCACTCGGCGAGCAGGTCGTACGCGTAACCGCGACCGCGCTGCTCGGGCACCACCCCGATGAAGCCGACGCACGGCCCCGACGGATTGCGCGCCGGGATGTGCAACCCGACCAGTTCACCGTCCGGGGTGTGGGCCAGCTGCCACCACTCGCGCGGCGACGGGCACCAGTGGAAGAAGTCCAGCTCCTCCTGGGCCGCCCGGTCCGGACCGCCCTCCGCGATCGCGCGCAGGGCATGGGCGTCGAGGGTCGACGAGTGCACCCGGCGCAGGACGTCGAGGAACACCTCGTCGTCCGGGTCCGGCCGGAAGACCAGCCGGCCCGGCCGCTCCGGCAGCCCGTTCTGCGGTGTCCACCGGTACTGGAAGCGTTCCACCAGCACCGTCATCCCGGCCGCCTGCGCGGCCCGCAGCCGGCTCTCACCTGCGGCCCGCAGGACCGGGTCCTCGCGCCAGCCGGCGGGCAGGATCAGC
Organism: Streptomyces sp. NBC_00306; assembly: GCF_036169555.1. GTDB lineage: Bacteria > Actinomycetota > Actinomycetes > Streptomycetales > Streptomycetaceae > Streptomyces > Streptomyces achmelvichensis. The sequence goes on from NZ_CP108032.1 coordinate 6,358,062, forward strand.
TCGTACTCCACCTGGTGCGGGGAGGTGCGCAGCAGTTCGGCGCCCGCGTCCTCCTCGCCGTCGGCGACATCGAACCAGTTGATGTTGACAGGGGCCGTGTCGTCGGGCCCGCCCCACCAGGCGGCCCGTGCGACGACCTTGCCGTCGCGCAGGGCGACGCGCTTCCAGTCGGGCCGGTGGGTGGCGCGGGACAGCGCACGGCCGACGCCGAGCGGGTCGGGAAGCGAGTCGAAGAGGTGTGCGTCGCTCTCGTCGAGCGCGCGGATGACCAGATCGGTCATGAGGATGTCCTCCGGGAAGAGATCAGGGTTGATGCGCTCCCGGTCAGACTGCGAACGCCGGGCGGACGGGGCGGGAGCGCGGGAATCGTGTGGTGCACATCGCACTCGCCTCCTTCCGTCGTCACAGGCGTTGTGATCACCGTAGACGGCCCGGCCCGGGCCGTCCAGTGCTTTTCCCCGGTGAACTCCGGCCCGCGGTCCCGGTCCTCGGAGTCGGGCCCGGGCGACGTCGAGCGCCGGCATCAGTCCCAGACGAAATTGAGCGCCCGCTCGAAGTTCACGTACCCGGCCCGCTCGAAGGCCTTGGCCATGGGCACATTGGCCAGGTCCGTCGCCGCCCGGATCCGCGGAACGTCCTCGGCGGCCAGGACGCGGGTGCCCTCGGCGAGGATCTCGTCGATGTAACCCTTGCCGCGGTGGCCGGGCAGCACCCCGATGTACGCGATGATCGCGTTGTAGTTGTTGCGGGCGGGGATCACGAATCCCACGGGCTCACCGCTGCCGGGCAGTTGGGCGATCCGCCACCACGCTCGCGGCGACGCGTAGCCGGCGAGCTCCTCGTCGTAGTGCTTCTCCGCCGCCTCGCGGGCGCTGAGGCCGGAGGCGAGATCGTCCCGGGTGTGCGCGTCGAGGGTGCCCTCCATGACCGGAGTCATCAGCGCGAGGAGATCGTCCCGGCCGGCGACGGCGCGGAAGTCCAGACGTCCGCCCGGCGCCGGCACGGCCGTTCCCGGGCGCCACTCCAGCCGCAGCCGTTCCACCAGCGGCCGGGCGCCCGTCGCCTCCAGGATGGCGGTACGCGTCTCCACCACCGCGCGGGCCGCCGGGTCCTCGCTCCAGTCGGGTGGGACGAAGCGTCCGTACTCCGGCCGGGGCGCGTCCGCCGGGAGGACCGCGGCGGTCGCGGTCTTCAGCAGCCGCAGCCCGGCCTCCGACCGCTCGGCCGGGGGCAGTTCGTCGTCGTCGACGTCGAAGAAGTCGAGAGCGAGCGGCCTGTCGCCGCCGGCGGTCGTCCACCAGGAGAGCCGGGCGAGCACCCGCTCCCCGCGCAACGCGACCCACATCCACTCGGGCCGCCGCCGGCCGGTGGCGAGATCGTCCTCGAGTTCATGGTCGAGAACGTACGAAAGGCGCTGGAACAGCGGGAGTTCGTCCGGTCCGCTCAGCGCGCGGACGGTGAACTCCGGGTGTGCCGCCGGTGCAGCTGTCACGTGTGAGGGCTCCTCGGTGTCCGGGTCCGAGGGACAGTAACAGCCGCGCGGGCAGGGGCAACGAGGTTTTCCCGGGCCGGAATGGTTGCTTCCGTGCAGGTCAGCGGCAGGTCGGGCGGGATGAGAACGCCGGTTCTTCTGGACACCTCAGGCCTTTCGGCCCGACAATTACGGACGTGACGTCGTCCCCCGAGTTCCACACGTACCCCGCACGGCTTTCGGATGCCGAGCGGGACCGTGTCGTCGGCGTGCTCCGCGAGGGCGCCGCGCAGGGCAAGCTGTCGCACGACACCTTCCTGCGGCGCATGGAGCTGGCCCTGGTCGCGCGCCGGCCGGAGGAACTGAGCGTGCTCACCGCCGATCTCCGCGTCGAGAACCGTGCGTCACAGGTGCTGTTCGGCGCGGTGGGCGGAGTGTCCGCGTTCTTCGTACGCCTCCGCAGGGCGTGGCAGGCCGAGAAGCTGCCCCCGCTGCTGCTGCCGGAACCCGGCCCGTACCCCCTGCGGATCGGCCGCGACCCGGGCAACGGTCTGCGGCTGAGCCACGACAGCGTCTCGCGGCTGCATGCCGAACTGGGCCTGCAGGGCAGCCGGTGGATCCTGCGCGATCTCGGCTCCACCAACGGCACCACCGTCAACGGACAGCGGGTGACCGGCGCGGTCGTGGTGCGCGAGGGCGACATGGTGGGCTTCGGCCGGATGAGCTTCCGGCTCACGGCGCGCTGACGGGGCAGGTGGTCCGGCCCCCGATCCGGCCCGACGCCCCTCCGGCCCGACGCCCTACGTCCCTACGCAGGCCGTTCCGCGCCCGAGCCCACCCGCGGACGAGCCCCAGCCCGCCGCATCCTCACCCGTCCGGCGCACGCGGACTGCGCCGAGCGCGTACCGGTGGTCGCCTTGGGGAGATCCGCGTGACAGACGCGCGCGGCGGCCTCAGGGAAACGAGTCACGATGGACGCTGCCGCCCCCGGCGATCTGATACCGGTCCAGCCTTCCGCGACGGCACGTCCCGCGCCCCTGCCCGGCCTGCTCTCCCAGACCCGTGAGCAGGACCCGTACGCGTACTACCGCCGGCTGCGCGAGGACCATCCCCTCGTCCACGACCCCTCCATCGGCGCCTGGCTGCTCAGCCGTTACGCCGACGTCGCCGCGGCCCTGCGCGACCCCCGCCTCGTCGACGGCCGCCGGCCCGGCGACCGGGCCTGCGGCCGGCACCGGGGAGCCGTGCCGCTGGCGATGCAGGAGGTCGTCGAGCGCACCTCGTACGTCCTCGCGCACCGCATCGCCCGGCGTGAACAGGCAGACCTGGTCGAGGAGTTCTGCCGCTGGCTGCCCACGGGATCCCTCGGCGGGCGCGGACGACGGGCGCCTGCCGCGGGTCCCGCCGGGAGGTGCGTCGCCCAACTGTCGGTCCGCGAGATGGCCCTCGCGTCCTTCTTCGCCAACGTCCTCGGCCATCCCGACCGCGTCGCCGCGCTCCGCAGGGTCCCCGGGCTGATCGGGCGCGCCTGGCAGGAGTCGCTGCGCCGCGACCCGCCCGTCCTCGTCGTGGTGCGCCGGGCCGCCATCGAGATACGGGTGAGCGGCGGCACGATCCCCGCGGGCGCCGCCGTCGCCTGTCTGGTCGGGGCCGCCGGCCGCGACCCCGACCGGTTCCGGGAACCCGACCTGTTCGACCTCACCCGGGAGGACAGCGGTCAGCTGACCTTCGGGCCCGGCGACTGCCCCGCCGTGGAGCTCGCCGCGCTGGAGGCGGACCACGGACTGCGCGCGCTCTTCGACGCGATGCCCCGCCTCCGGTGGGCCGACGGGTTCCGGCCCGCGGCGACCGGACTGTTCACCCGCTCCCCTCGGAGCCTTCTCGTACGGCCGTGCGGCTGAGGAGCGCGACGGGCCGGTCCGCGAACAGGGTGTCCAGCGGCACCGCGCCACCGTCGAACTCCCGCGCCCCGTCGAGCAGATCCGCCCAGCGTCCCGGCGGCAGGGACAACTCCGTCCCCTCCCAGCCGCCCGCCGCCGACAGGCGCTTGGAGAGCCGGGTGACGGCCGTGACCACCTCGCCCGTACGGCAGAAGGCCACACAGTGCGCGGCGGCCGGACCGCTGGCGGCCAGCGGCACATAGGTCCCCGATTCGCCGAAGGCCTCCGGCCTCTCCCGGCGCAGCAGCAGCGCCACGCGGGTCAGCGCCGTCTTCTCGTTCGGCACGGCCTCGCCGAACGGGTACCGGTTGTCCGGATCCACCAGCGCCAGGAACTCACCCTCCGTGCGCTGGTAGAGGTCGGGCACCCCCGGCATCGTCAGCTGGAGCAGCGCGGACCCCAGCACATTGGCCCGCACGAACGGGTCCAGCTCACGCGCGAACTGCGCCACCGAATACAGCGGCGGCCCCTCGGGACCCGCCTCCACGAAGTCGGCGACGGCCTTCTCGTACGCCTCGTCGGGCTCCGTCCAGGTGGTGTGCAGCGCCGCCTCCCGCACGCTCTTGAGCAGTGCCTCCCGCAGCCGCCCCTCGTAGGGGAACCCGAAGCCGACGGCGGTCTGCCATGCCACCCAGGCCAGATGAGGATCGGGAGCCCGCCCGCCCTCCAGCCGGCCCGCCTCCTCGGTGATCTGCTGCACGAACGCCGCCCACCGGTCCGGGCACTCGGACAGCACCGCGATCCTGGCCCGCACATCGGAGCTGCGCTTGGTGTCGTGGGTGGTCAGCACGGTGCCGGTGGCGGGCCAGTCGCGTGCCAGCCGTTCGCAGTAGGCGTGGAAGTCCTCGGGGGCGACCGCCGGGCTGCCCGGGTCACCGCCGACCTCGTTGGCCGAGATCAGCGGGACGTAGCGGTAGAACGCCGTGTCCTCCACGGACTTGGCGCGCAGGGCCGAGGACGTCTGTGCGAAGCGGGCACGGAAGGCCACGTGGTCGGGGCCGTCGCCGAGCCGGCCGAGCGCCAGATCGCGCACCACGTCGACCGCGGTGCCCTCCTCCGGGACCGCGAAGGCGCCCTTGGCGCTCGCCGCCGCCTTCACGGTGAGCACCTCGTCCCCGCCGACGCGGTACGGACGGTAGACCGGCACCCGCACCAGCAGTTCCCGGATCGCCGTCCGCAGCGCCCAGGGCGCATGGTCGCGCAGCGCTGTATCCCGGTCGCACACCCGCTCGGCCAGCCGGGTCAGCGCGGCGGTCTCGGCGGCCAGTTCATGGGTGACCACCCGGTACGCGGCGCGGCGCACCGTGGCCTCCCAGTACCCGCCGCGGTCGCCCGCGGGGCCCGCGAACTCCCGGTACAGCGTGACCAGTTCCCCGGCGCCCACCGGATCCGTGAACAGCCCGTCCAGCTGCCGCAGCGCGTCGTACCCCGTCGTGCCCGCCACCGGCCAGCCTGCGGGCAGCCGTTCGTCACCGGTCAGGATCTTCTCGACGACGGTCCAGCACCCGCCGCCCGTCGCCTCGTCCAGCCGCCGCAGATAGCCCTCCGGGTCGGCGAGCCCGTCCGGATGGTCGATTCGCAGCCCCTCCACCACACCGTCCCGCACCAGCTCCAGGATCTTGCTGTGCGTGGCCTCGAAGACGTCCGGGTCCTCGACCCGGACCCCGATCAGGTCCGAAATCGTGAAGAAGCGGCGGTAGTTGAGCTCGGTGCGGGCGAGGCGCCACCAGCCGAGCCGGTACCACTGCGCTTCGAGCAGCTCGGGCAGCGGAAGGTGTGACGTCGACTCGCGCAGCGGGAAGCGCTGCTCCCCGTAGTGCAGCACATCCCCCTCGACCTTCAGGGAGCCGAGCTCGTCGCCGACCCGCCCGCCGAGCACCGGCAGCAGCACCTTCCCGCCGCCGGCCTCCCAGTCGATGTCGAACCACGGCGCGTACGGGGAGAGCGGTCCCTCCCGCAGCACCTCCCACAGGGCGGGGTTGTGCCGTGGGACGGCCGCCATGTGGTTCGGCACGATGTCCAGGACGAGCCCGAGACCGTGCTCGCGTGCCGTGCGGGCGAGCGCCCGCAGGCCCTCCTCACCGCCCAGCTCCTCACGCACCCGGGTCGGATCGACGACGTCGTACCCGTGCGTCGAGCCGGGCACGGCTTCCAGCACCGGCGACAGATGCAGATGCGAGACGCCGAGTCCGGCGATGTACGGCACTGCTGCCGCGGCGGACGTGAACGGGAAGTCCGGCTGGATCTGGAGCCGGTACGTGGCGGTGGGCCTCATGCGAACGTACGTACCCACCTTGAGGGCTTCTGTGTCATCCGTCCCTGCGCCGGTATCGGCCGATCGGGTTACGTTCGCCCGATGCTCCGCACGTATCGCGAGGTCGTGGCCCTCACCGGGCCGCTGCTGCCGGTCATCTCCTTCCTCGGGCGACTGCCCACGGCGATGTGCCAGTTCGGCAGTCTGCTGCTGGTCGCGGAGACCAGTGGCAGCCTCGCGGCCGCGGGACTCGTCGGGGGAGCGCTGGCGGGGGGCCAGACGGTGGGTGGCCCCCTGCTCGGCCGTGCGGCGGACCGCCGCGGCCAGCGGGGCGTCGTGCTCGCCGCCGCTCTCGCCAACGCGGTCGCGGTGACCGCACTCGTGCTCGCCGCCCTCGGCGACGCCGGAACAGCCCTGCTGGTGCTCCTCGGTGCTCTCGCGGGCGCGACGGTGCCGCAGATCGGTCCGCTGGCCCGCAGCCGCTCGGTGGCCCTGGCCCGCGGCTCCGGCGCTGACGACCGGGTGACCGGCGCGGTGCTCTCCTTCGAGGGCACCCTCGACGAGGTGTCGTTCGTCCTCGGTCCCGCGCTCGTCGGCATCGCCGCCGCCCTCGCCCATCCGGCGGCCGCGCTGCTGATGGCCGCGGCGCTGCTGGCGGTGTGCGGCACGGCCTTCGCCCTGCATCCGACGGCCGCACGGACCGGAGCCACGGCCGCACCGGCCCCGTCCCGTGCAAAGCCCCGGCTGTCCGGCGCCGTCCACGGGCTGCGGATCGCGATGGTCCTCCAGGGCGCCATGTTCGGCGCCTCGCAGGCCGGCATCACCGCACTGACGGACCGGCTCGGACGTCCGGAACAAGCGGCCCTGGTCTATGCGGCCATGGGAGTGATGAGCGCGGCGGCCGGCCTCGCCATGGCCGCCCTCCCGCAGAGCCTCGGGCTCACCACCCGCTGGCGGGTCTCGACCGCCGCGCTGGTCGTCCTGTCGGCGCCCCTGCTGTTCGTGGACTCGCTCGGCGCTCTGTACGCGGTGGTGACCGTGCTCGGCGTCGCGTACGCGCCTCAGCTGATCACGGTCTTCGCCCTGACCGAGCGCGGTGTCCCGGCCGCCCGGCTCGCCGAATGCATGGCCTTCCTGACGAGCGGTGTCGTCGCCGGTCAGGCCGCGGCCGTCATGCTGTCCGGCGCGCTCGCGGAGTCCGGCGGCCCGGCTGCGGCCTTCGCCGTGGCGGTGGCGGCCGCCGCCCTGTGCGCCGTGCTGTCGTGGACGGTACGGACCGGGGCACCGGCGACGACGGAGCGGGCGGAGCCCGTGGAGAGCTCCGCCCGCTGATGTCCGTGGCCGCGCGCCGGGAATCTCGGTCGGGGCCGGCGGTTCAGGCCGGCCGGCGCAGCACCGTCAGGCTCCGGCCCACCAGCTTCACCCGTTCACCGGCCGCCACCTTCGGGCCCTCGCCCGGCGGGACGCCCTCCTTGCGGGCGGTGTCCACCACCACCTGCCACTGCCGGCCGTGGTTCACCGGCACCGCGAAGTCCAGCTCCTCGGCGCTGGCGTTGAACATCAGCAGGAACGAGTCGTCGCCGATCCGTTCGCCCCGGGGCCCGGGCTCCGAGATGGCGTGCCCGTTCAGGAAGACGGACAGCGCCTTGGCGTGCGCCGCCTGCCAGTCCCGCTGGGTCATCTCTTCGCCCTCGGGCGTGAACCAGGCGATGTCCGAGAGCTCGTCGTGCGTCCCCTCCACCGGACGGCCGTGGAAGAAGCGCCGGCGGCGGAACACCGGGTGGTCGCGGCGCAGCCACACCATCGCCCGGGTGAAGGCGAGCAGTGTGCCGTCCGTGTCCGTGCCCGGCTCGGGCCACTGCACCCAGGACACCTCGTTGTCCTGGCAGTAGGCGTTGTTGTTGCCGCCCTGGGTGCGGGCGAACTCGTCGCCGTGGCTGAGCATCGGCACACCCTGGGAGAGCATCAGCGTCGCGATGAAGTTGCGCATCTGACGGTCCCGCAGCTCCACGACCTCGGGGTCGTCGGTGTCGCCCTCGGTGCCGCAGTTCCAGGACCGGTTGTGGCTCTCGCCGTCGCGGTTGCCCTCGCCGTTGGCGTCGTTGTGCTTGTCGTTGTACGAGACGAGGTCGTGCAGGGTGAAGCCGTCGTGGCAGGTGGTGAAGTTGATCGAGGCGAGCGGCCGTCGGCCGTCGTCCTGGTAGAGGTCGGACGAGCCGGTCAGCCGGGAGGCGAACTCGGCGAGCGTGCGCGGCTCGCCCCGCCACAGGTCCCGCACGGTGTCGCGGTACTTGCCGTTCCACTCGGTCCACAGCGGCGGGAAGTTCCCCACCTGGTAGCCGCCCTCGCCCACGTCCCACGGCTCGGCGATCAGCTTCACCTGGCTGACCACCGGGTCCTGCTGCACCAGGTCGAAGAAGGACGACAGCCGGTCCACCTCGTGGAACTGACGGGCCAGCGTGGCCGCCAGGTCGAAGCGGAACCCGTCGACGTGCATCTCGGTCACCCAGTACCGCAGCGAGTCCATGATCAGCTGGAGCACATGGGGGCTGCGCATCAGCAGCGAGTTCCCGGTGCCCGTGGTGTCCATGTAGTAGCGGCGGTCGTCGGTGAGCCGGTAGTACGAGGCGTTGTCGAGGCCCCGGAAGGACAGCGTGGGGCCGAGGTGATTGCCCTCGGCCGTGTGGTTGTAGACGACGTCGAGGATGACCTCGATACCGGCCTGGTGCAGGGCCCGCACCGCCTGCTTGAACTCCAGCACCTGCTCACCGCGGTCGCCCCAGGAGGCGTAGGCGTTGTGCGGGGCGAAGAAGCCGATGGTGTTGTAGCCCCAGTAGTTGTTGAGACCGGCGTCCACCAGCCGGTGGTCGTTGACGAACTGATGCACCGGCATCAGTTCGAGCGTCGTCACCCCGAGCTCGGTCAGATGCGAGAGGACCGCCGGGTGCGCGAGCCCCGCGTAGGTGCCGCGCAGCTCCTGCGGCAGCTCCGGATGGAGCATCGTCAGGCCCTTCACATGGGCCTCGTAGATCACCGTCCGGTGATAGTCCGTCCGGGGGGACCGGTCGTCGCCCCAGTCGAAGTACGGGTTGACCACGACCGACGTCATCGTGTTCGGCGCGGAGTCCAGGTCGTTGCGGGAGTCCGGCTTGCCGAAGTGGTAGCCGTACACCGATTCGCCCCAGTCGATGCTTCCGCTTATCGCACGCGCGTACGGGTCGAGGAGCAGCTTGGCGGAATTGCAGCGCTGCCCCCGCTCCGGTTCGTATGGGCCGTGCACCCGGAAGCCGTACCGCTGACCCGGCATCACACCCGGCAGATACGCGTGCCGCACGAAGGCGTCCGTCTCGCGCAGCTCCACCGCCGTTTCTGATCCGTCGTCGTGCAGCAAGCACAGCTCGATGCGCTGTGCGGCTTCGGAGTACACCGCGAAGTTGGTGCCGGCGCCGTCGTACGTGGCGCCGAGCGGATACGCCTGTCCCGGCCAGACCTGCATAGATATGACTCTTCCACTTCTGATCCGGGTGCTGGAGGGCACTTGGCCCAGATCCTCCCCGAAAGTATCGCCGCCGAACGCCTCCATGGCAGTGGACGACGCGGTCAACATCGTGTTCCTTCTGTCGCCCGGGTACCCCAACCGCTATGAAACCCCTCACTCCGGCAGATCTCGCCAGGCGGAACGTCCAGAAGGATCAAGGGAGTTGGGAAAGCCGCCCGTCGATCCGGCTGCACCTTGTCCCGCATGCGGAGTAGTCTTCCTTGATCGTTGGGTGGGGGACGGGAAGGCGGTGCGCGGGTGAGCTCGGGAGGGCTGGAGCTACCCCCAGGTGACGCGAGTCACGAGGGGGACTCCGCCGAGGTCCCGCCAGGAGCGGTCTCCCTCGCCAGGCCGATGGAGATCGGGGCGGAACTGGACTGGGGCGCGGACGCCTGGAGCGAGGTGCGTACGCGCGCGCAACGGGCCGGACGGGCCTACATCTGGCTGAATCTGGTGGAGCAGCGGCTGCGGGCCGTGGTGGCCGCGGTGCTGCGCCCGATCTACGAACCGGTGCACGGCGACGACTGGGTGGTGGCCGCGGCCGGGCCCGCCGGGCAGGAGTGGGTGCAGCGGGCCGTCGCCGTACGCGAGGTCTCCCGTCGCAAGGGCTATCTGCTGGACCCCGCCGACGACAATGTCCTCTCCTTTCTCACCCTGCCCCAGCTGCGCGAGCTGATGGTCCAGCACTGGCCCTGCTTCGAGCCCTACTTCGACGACCGGCGCGACGTCGAGCTCGCGCTGGACGAGCTGGAGGTGGCGCGCAACGTCGTCTCCCGCAACCGCGCCCTGAACGAGGCGGTGCTCGCCCAGGCGGAGCGCGCCTCGGCGCGGCTGCTGGAGATACTCGGCAGCGGCGCCGGCGTCCCCTCCGCCGACCGGCTCCCGGTCGACGCGGTCGAGGAGCTCGTCGGCGACCGGTACGCGGACGTCGTCTCCGTCCACCCTGACCGGGTACGGCTCCAGCGCCAGCTGCCGGCCGAGGACCTGTTCGGCGGCGCGCGCCGGCTCGACGCCATCGGGATAGGCCTGAACCTCCTCGTCCAGAACTTCTCCGGCCGCCGGCTGGTCCGCCTCGCCGAGTCGGGCTGCCGCATCCGCCTCCTCTTCCTGAACCCGGCCAGCAGCGCGGTCAAGCGGCGCGAGCGGGAACTGGGCATCAGAAAGGGCGAATTGAGCCGCACGGTGGAGATGAACATCCTCCATATGCGCCGGGTGCGCTCCCGGCTGCGTGACCCCGGGGCCTTCGAGATCCACGTCTTCGACGAGACCCCGCGCTTCACCGCCTACCTCGTCGACGGCGACGGCGCCGACGGGCTCGCCGTCATCCAGTCCTATCTGCGCAAGGCGCGCGGCATGGAGGCGCCCGTCCTGGTGCTCCGCGGCGGGGGCCGGGCCGTGGTCCGCGCCGGCAACGACACCGAGAACGGTCTGTTCCAGACCTACCGCGAGGAGTTCGAGTCCGTCTGGGCGGACTCACGGCCCGTCTCCTGACCGGACCGATCGGTGGCGGCCGGCGGCCGGCGGCCCGGGTTGTCAGTGCCGCGTGGCAGGGTGAGCAACGCACGGGGGACAGCATCACGCAGTACGGAGGAGGGCCACGATGGCTTGGCACGGGGAACCGCTGGTCGGCTTCGACCTGGAGACGACGGGCACGGAGCCGCTGGAGGCCCGGATCGTAACGGCCGCGGTCGTCGAGGTCCGGGCGGGGGAGCCGGTGGACCGGCGGGTGTGGCTCGCGGACCCGGGCATCCTCATCCCCGCACAGGCCTCGGCGATCCACGGCATCAGCAGTGAGCGGGCGACCTCGGAAGGACGTCCGGCGCGCGAGGTGGCCGAGGAGGTCGCCTCGACGCTGTGCGGGTACTGGGCGCGGGGCGTGCCGGTGGTCGCGTACAACGCCGCGTTCGATCTGACGCTGCTGACGGCCGAGTTGCGCCGGCACGGGCTGGCGTCGCTGAGCGACCGGCTGGACGGCCGGCCCATCGGCCCGGTGATCGACCCGTACACCATCGACCGCGCCGTCGACCGCTACCGCAAGGGGAAGCGAAATCTGGAGGCGGTGTGCGGAGAGTACGGCGTGCTGCTCGACACCGCCCACGACGCGACCTCCGACGCGCTGGCGGCCGTGCGGGTGGCGTGCGCGCTGGCTCAGCGTCATGTGCCGGTGGCGTCGCTGACGCCGGAGCAGCTGCATGAGCGTCAGATCGAGTGGTACGCACAGTGGGCGACGGACTTCGAGGCCTTCCTGCGGCGCAAGGGGAGCGCGGACGCGACGGTGGACGCGTCCTGGCCCCTGCGGGAGGTTGCACCGACGGGCTCCTGACGTCCTCCCGTCCGGTGACGAAGAGCGCCGTCCGGGGCCATCCGGGGACGGGCCGGGGCCGTGCACGCGCCACGGCAGGGGGTCGGCGGTGCCTCGCCCGGACGGGCCGTTTGGTGACGTCCGACCGGGTTACGCATCCCACGAGACCGTTGTCGACGGTTCGAACGACACTCGGAGGCGCTTCGCATGACCGCTGCACAGCAGATCCCGGACCTCACCCCCGCCACGTGGACCATCGACCCCGTCCACTCCTCGGTGGGCTTCTCGGTACGCCACCTGATGGTGTCCAAGGTCCGCGGCAGCTTCGAGAGATTCTCCGGCGAGATCACCATCGCCGAGGACCCGCTGCTCTCCTCCGCACGCGTGGAGATCGACATGTCCTCGATCGACACCCGCAACGAGGACCGCGACAACGACCTGCGCAGCACCAACTTCTTCGAGAGCGACCGCTATCCGGTCATGACCTTCGTGACGACCGGCGTGCGCGGCTCCGGCACGGACTACACGGTCACCGGCGACCTCACCATCAAGGGCACCACCCGTCCGGTGGAGCTCGACGTCGAGTACAACGGTGTCCAGGTCGACAGCCCCCTGGGCACCCGGGCCGGGTTCGCCGCCACGACCGAGATCAGCCGCAAGGAGTTCGGCATCACCTTCGACATGCCCCTCGAGGGCGGCGGTACCGTCGTCGGCGACAAGATCAAGATCGACCTCGACATCCAGGCCGTGCTCCAGGCCTGACGCCGTTCGGGTCGGGGCGACGCGGGTCGCGCGGCCGTCCCGGTCGCGCGGGTTGGAGACGGATGGTCAGAAGGGGTACCAGCGGACGTCCGGCGTGGCCGTCCGCAGGGACTCCACCCTGCGGCCGAACTCCAGCCGCGCCGCCTCGTTCGTCGGCGCGTGCTGCGCCACCCACGCACAGCTCGCCGTCTCCCGTGCGCCCCGCAGCACCTCGCACCCCTCCCACTCCCGCACATCCCACCCGTACGCCTCGGTGAAGGACTCGTACGCCTCCCACCCCAGGCCGTACCGGTCCCTGGACAGGGCCATCACCACCAGGTCGTGCTCGCGGAAGTCGCCGGAGAACGTCTCCAGGTCCACCAGCACCGGGCCGTCCGGGCCCACATGGACATTGCGGGGCAGTGCGTCCCCGTGGATCGGCCCGGGCGGCAGGTGCGGAGTGAGCGCGGCAGACGCCGCCGCGAAACCGTCGCGCCGCTCCCGCAGAAAGGCCGCGTCCGCCGGGTCGATCGCATCCCCGGCCAGGTGCAGCCACCGCTCGACCCCGCCGAGCAGCTCCCGTCGCGGCAGCGCGAAGTCCGGCTCGGGCAGCGCGTGCACCTGACGCAGCAGACCGGCGAGGTCCGTCGCGTCGGCCGGGCGTACCGCGTCGGGGAGGCGGTGCCAGAGCGTCACCGGATGCCCTTCGACCCGCCGTGCCCGCGGCTCCGCGGGCCGTACCGCGGGCACCCCCGCCTCCGCGAGCCAGACGCCGATGGCCAGTTCGCGTTCCGCCCGCGCCTGAAGGGTCTCGTCGCCGACGCTCCGGCCGACCTTCACGACCAGGTCGTCCGCCGAGAAGACCGCGTTCTCGCCGAGCGCCAGCAGCGCCGCGTCGGCGGGCAGTCCGGCGGCCCTCAGCACCTCACGTGCCCTCGTCTCGTCCATCCGGCACCACTTCCGCTCTCGCTCCCACGACCCTGTGAATCCGCCAAAGTCTTGCATCCGTGCAGGTGGGGTTGACGAAGCGACGGGACGTCAGCACGATGACGGGGGCCGCCAGGGCGGCCGGACCAGCAGGACCAGCCGCCCGAAGGAGTCGATTCCGTGACATCGGCGACCGCAGCGCCGCGGTCCGCGCGCAGGACGGACCATGGAGCCTGGTTCCTGGTCCTCCCGGCGCTGATCCCCATACTGGTGCTCAGCGTGGGGCCGCTGCTCTACGGCATCTCGCTGGCGTTCACGGACTCCCAGGCCGGACGCACCGAGCCGACCCAGTGGATCGGCACCCTCAACTTCCAGGACCTGCTCCACGACACGCTGTTCTGGGACTCCTTCAGAATCGGCCTGCTGTGGGCGGTCGGCGTGACGGTGCCGCAGTTCGTGCTGGCGCTCGGTCTCGCGCTGCTGCTGAACCAGCAGCTCCGGCTGCGCTGGCTGGCCCGCGCCCTCGCGATCATTCCCTGGGCGATGCCCGAGGTGGTCGTCGGCATCATGTGGCGTCTCGTCTACAACCCCGACGCGGGCATCCTCAACGAGACGATCCGCGATCTGGGACTCGGCGACGGACGCGACTGGCTGACCGGGCTGGCCACCGCCCTGCCCGCCGTGATCGTCGTCGGCATCTGGGCGGGCATGCCGCAGACCACCGTGGCCCTGCTCGCCGGACTGCAGAACACACCGCACGAACTGCACGAGGCAGCCGCCCTCGACGGCGCGGGCGCCTGGCGCCGGTTCCGCACGGTCACCTGGCCGGCGTTGAAGCCCATCGCCCTCGCGATCACCGCGCTCAACTTCATCTGGAACTTCAACTCGTTCGCGCTGGTGTACGTGCTCACCAACGGCGGGCCCGGAGGGCGCACCCGCCTCCCCATGCTCTTCGCCTACGAAGAGGCCTTCCACTACGGACAGTTCGGCTACGCCGCCGCCATGGGCTGTGTGATGGTCGCGGTCATCTCCGTGATGCTCGCCCTCTATCTCGTGGGACGGCTCAAGGGAGGGGACGAGTGACCACGCTCCGTACCGGCAGGGCCGGCCGCGCGGGACAGTACGCCGCACTGGCCTGCTACCTCGTCTTTCTGGCCTTTCCCTTCCTCTGGCTGATCTCCACGGCCTTCAAGCCGCCGCGGGAACTGGGCTCGCTCCACCCCACCTGGATCCCCGAGAACCCGACGCTCGACAACTTCCGTCAGGCTTTCGACGAACAGCCCCTGCTCCAGGCGGCCGGGAACAGCCTGATCGCCGCGGTGTCCGCCTCCGTGATCGCGGTGCTGATCGCGACCCCGATGGCGTACGTCATGGCCCGCAACCGCAGCAAGCTCTCCACGGCCGCCACCGGGTGGGTGGTGGTCAGCCAGGCGTTCCCGTTCGTCCTGGTGATCATTCCGCTGTTCCTGATCCTCAAGAACCTGCATCTGATCAACACCCTCGCCGGGCTGATCATGGTGTACGTCGTGTGGGCGCTGCCGTTCGCGCTCTGGATGCTCGTCGGATACGTACGGGCCGTGCCGCGCGAGCTGGAGGAAGCCGCGGCCGTCGACGGTGCGGGCCGGCTGCGCACGCTGGTGTCGGTCACCGCCCCTCTCCTGGCGCCGGGCATCGTCGCCACCGCGCTGTTCGCGTTCATCACCGCATGGAACGAGTTCTTCTTCGCGCTCGTCCTGCTCAAGACCCCGGAGAAGCAGACCTTGCCGGTCGTCCTGACGCACTTCCTCGGCGCGGAGGGGGCCGCCGATCTCGGGCCGCTCGCCGCCGCGGCGTTCCTCGCCACGCTTCCCTCGCTCGTCCTCTTCGCGGTCATCCAGAAGCGGATCACCGGCGGCATGCTGGCCGGGGCGGTGAAGTCCTGATGCGGGCGCGGACGCTGGCCGCCGCGGCCACGGTGCTGGCCCTGCTGCTGACCGGCTGCTCGGACGGCGACGACGGGCGGACGGACGGGACCGTCAGGCTGCGGTTCCAGTCCCTCGCCTGGCAGAAGGAGTCCGTCGACGCGAACAAGGAGCTCGTCGCGGAGTGGAACAGAACCCATCCCGGTGTGCAGGTCGACTATGTTCAGGGCAGCTGGGACAGCGTCCACGACCAGTTGCTGACCTCGTTCGAGGGCGGTGAGGCGCCGGACATCATCCATGACGCGTCCGACGACCTCGCCGACTTCGCGTACGGCGGCTATCTCGCCGACCTGACCGGCCTCCTGCCCCAGCGGCTGAAGGACGACATCCCCCGGCAGAGCTGGGAGACGGCCACCTTCGACGGGAAGACCTACGGCGTCCCCTTCCTCCAGGAACCACGGGTCCTGATCGCCAACAAGAAGATCCTCGACGCCTCGGGGGTCAGGGTCCCGACGGCCGCGCATCCGTGGAGCTGGGCCGAGTTCCGTGAGGTCACCAAGACGCTGACGGCCGCGCTGGGCAAGGGGAGGTACGGCGTCGCCTGGCCGCTCAAGGAGCCGGTCTCCGTCACCCTCAACCTCGGGCTGTCGGCGGGCGGGCGGCTCTTCCACCGGGGCGACGACGGCAGGGTCACCGTCCGGTTCACGGACGCCGACGGGGTGATGCCCGGGACGGTCCACGACCAGGTCAACACCGACCGGAGTGCCGCGCGGACCACGCTCGGCATGAGCGGCTCGGACACGCTGCCCGGTCTCTTCGGTGGTAAGTACGCGATGGTGCCGCTGGGCTTCTCCTTCCGGCAGCAGGTCGTGCAGCAGGCGCCGAAGGGCTTCGAGTGGACGGTGTTGCCGGCTCCCGCCGGTAAGGAGGGGAACGCGCAGGGCGTCAGTCCGCAGACCCTGTCGGTTGCGCAGGACAGTCCCTATAAGAAGGAGGCGGCCGCGTTCATCGACTTCATGCTCCGGCCGCCGAACATGGTGCGGCTCGCGCAGGGGGACTGGATGCTGCCGACCGGCACACGCGCGCTCGCGGATCCGGCGCTGCACACCCCGAAGGACGGCTGGTCGACCGGCGCCGAGCTCGCGCGGAGTCTGCGGTCCGCCCCGGCGCAGTCGGTCCGCGGCTATCCGGAGTGGAAGGACAAGGTGGCGACGCCCGCACTCCAGGAGTACTACAGCGGTGCCATCGACCGGAAGGAGCTGGAGAAGCGGCTGGAGAGGGACGGCAATCTGGTGCTCGCGCGCTATCAGCGCTGACGCGGCAGGGAGCTCTTGTTGCACGAGACGTCTCGTCTCGTTTACGCTCGGTCCCATGACCGAACGACAGCGTGCCCATATCGCCATGTTCTCCATCGCCGCCCCCGGGCATGTGAACCCGAGCATCGAGGTCGTCCGGGAACTGGTCGCACGCGGCCACCGCGTCAGCTACGCGATCCCCGCCTCGTACGCCGACCGCGTCGCCGCGACGGGAGCGACGCCCGTCGTCTACACCTCGACCCTGCCCACGGAGGACGAACCGGAGGCGTGGGGGACCGAACTCATCGACAACATCGAGCCCTTCCTCCACGACGCGATCCAGGTGCTGCCCCAGCTGGCGGAGGCCTTCGACGGCGACGAGCCGGACCTCGTGATCCACGACATCACCTCCTACCCGGCGCGCGTCCTCGCCCACCGCTGGGGCGTGCCCGCCGTCTCGCTCTCCCCGAACCTCGTCGCCTGGGAGGGATACGAGGAAGAAGTGGCCGAGCCGATGTTCGCGGAACTCAAGGCGTCCGAGCGCGGCCGGGCGTACTACGCGCGCTTCAGCGGGTGGCTCGCGGAGAACGGGCTCGCCGACCGTGACCCCGACGCCTTCGTCGGCCGCCCGGCGCGGTCGATCGTCCTGATCCCCAGGGCACTTCAGCCGAACGCCGACCGGGTCGACGCGTCCGTCCACACCTTCGTCGGCGCATGCCAGGGCGAGCGCAAGGACCAGGGGGAGTGGCAGCGGCCGGCCGGCGCGGAGAAGGTGCTGCTCGTCTCGCTGGGCTCGGCCTTCACCAAGGTCCCCGCGTTCTACCGCGAGTGCGTGAAGGCCTTCGGAGGGCTGCCGGGCTGGCACGTGGTGCTCCAGATCGGCCGCTACGTCGAGGAGTCGGAGCTCGGGGACGTACCGCCGAACATCGAGGTGCGCTCATGGGTGCCGCAACTGGCGGTGCTGCGCGAGGCGGACGCGTTCATCACGCACGCGGGAGCGGGCGGCAGCCAGGAGGGCCTGGCGACGGCAACCCCAATGGTCGCGGTGCCGCAGGCGGTCGACCAGTTCGGCAACGCGGACATGCTGGTGGGACTGGGAGTGGCACGCCGTCTGGACTCGACGACGGCGACGGCGGAGGACCTGCGGGAGGCGGTGCTGTCGCTGACCTCGGACCCGGAGGTGGCCCGCCGGCTGACGGAGATCGGGGCGGGGATGGCGGCGGAGGGCGGCACACCGCGCGCGGCGGACCTGATCGAGGCGGAGCTGCCGCGGGTGTGAGCGGGGCCGAGCTTGCTCGGGTGTGAGCGGGGTGGAGCTGCCGCGGACATGGGGCGATCGCCGGACGGGCTTCGGGAGGAAGCTGGTCCGGCGATCGAGGACGCGGGTCGGGGTGCTTGCCGCAGGGGCGATTTGTCAGAGGCGGTGCACCGAGAGCTTCGCCTCAGGGGCGGTGCCGTGGCCCGGGTTGGGACCCGCGCCCGGACTCGGGGCCGTGCCCCCGGACTCAGGGCCGTGCCCGGGTCCGTATCCGCGCCCGAGTTGGGGCCCGCGCCCGGACTCGAGGCCGAGTCCCCGGCTCAGGGCCGCGCCCGGGTTGGGGGCCGTGCCCCCGGTTGGGAGCCGTGCGCGGGTCCGTACCCGTACCCGAGTTGGGACCCGCGTCCGGACTCGGGGACGTTCCTCGGCTCAGGGCCGGGCCCGGGTTCGGAGCTGCGTCCGGACTCGGGGCCGAGCCCGCGGCTTCAGGGCCGAGCCCCCGGCTCAGGGCCGAGCCGGGGTCCGTACCGCCGCCCGGGTTGGGACCCGCGCCCGAGTTGGGGCCCGGGCCCCGGTTGAGGGCCGTGCCCGGCTCGGGGCTGTGCCCGGGGCCGTACCCGCGCCCCGGGCCCGTATCCGCGCCCCGGGTC
The DNA here is from genome assembly GCF_036169555.1 of Streptomyces sp. NBC_00306. Lineage (GTDB taxonomy): Bacteria > Actinomycetota > Actinomycetes > Streptomycetales > Streptomycetaceae > Streptomyces > Streptomyces achmelvichensis. Next base: position 6,376,339 of record NZ_CP108032.1, read on the forward strand.
CGTACCCGCGCCCCGGGTCCGTACCCGCGCCCGGACCCGCGCCCGGGTCGGGGACCCGCGCCCCGGACTCGGACCCCCGCCCCGGACTCGGGGCCGAGCCCCCCGGGGTTCGGGTGCTCCAGTCCCGAGCCGCGCACACGGCTTCGTCAACAAGGTTCGAGGCCGAGCCGCCGTGGTTCGGGCACCTCGGTCCGGACCCGCGTATCCCGTCCGGACCCGCGTACACCCGAGCTCGCCCCGGACCCACGGCTCCTACACGGCTACCGGCGCACCGCGACCGTCGTCGTCATGGCCCCGCACCCCCGCTCCCGCCTCCACCGGAACCACCGGCTCGTCGTGCGTCATGTCCGGCAGCCACCGGAGCCACTTCGGGAAGTACCAGTTCTTCTCACCCAGCAGTGCCATCACCGCCGGCAGCAGCACTCCGCGGATGATCGTCGCGTCGATCAGCACCGCTGCCGCCAGGCCCACGCCCATCTGCTTCATCGACTGCATCGACAGCGTCCCGAAGATGGCGAACACCGCCACCATGATGACCGCCGCGCTCGTCACCACTCCCGCGGTCGTGACCACGCCGTGCGTGATCGCGTCGCGTGTGCTCCGGCCCTGCATCTTCGCCTCGCGGATCCGCGACACCACGAACACGTGGTAGTCCATCGAGAGCCCGAACAGGATCACGAAGAGGAACAGCGGCAGCCAGGAGATGATCGCGCCCACACCCTCGGCGCCCACCAGCGACGCGCCCCAGCCGTGCTGGAAGACCGCGGTCAGGATTCCGTACGCCGCGCCCACCGACAGCAGGTTGAGCGCGATCGAGGTGACCGCGATCGTCAGCGACCGGAACGACAGCAGCATCAGGATGAAGGCGAACACCACCACGAAGGCGAAGACCGGTGCGACGGACCCCGTGAGCTGGTCGTTGAAGTCCTTCGAGCCGGCGACCTGGCCGCTGATCGGCGCCTCGAGGCCGTCGACCGCGCCCAGCGTGGCGGGCCGGACCTCCTCGCGCAGGATGCCCAGGCTCTTCTCCGCCTTCTCCTGGTCGGAACCGCCGACCAGCGGGACGTAGATGAAGGCGATGTTCTCGGCGTCGTGCGTGACGACCTCGACCGGGCCCCTGGACGCGCCCGAACTCACCGCCTGCGCACGGAAGTCGGCGATGGCCGACTTCACGGGCGCCGCGTTGATGTCGTCCGCCTTGATGACGACCTCCGCCGGGTCGGCGCCGCCGGGGAAGGCCTCGTTGACCCGTTCGTACGTCGCCACGATCGGCACCGAGTCGCCGAACTCCTGGTCCAGCGTGAGGTTCTGGGTCTTCATCCCGATCGCGGGCAGGGCGATGGCCACCAGTGCGCCCGCGGCGACCACGAGAGAGATCATCGGCCGCTTGAGCACACCGCCGAGGACCGCGGTCCACAGCCGGCTCTCGCCGTTCGTGCCGCGCTTGGCCCGGTTGAGGAACGGAATGCGCCCCTTTTCCACCCGCTCGCCGAGCAGGGACAGCAGCGCGGGAAGGACGGTCACCGAGCCGGCCATCGCCACGGCCACCACGATCAGCGAGGCGAGACCCATGGACTCGAACTCACCGATGCCCGTGAACAGCATGCCCGCCATGGCCACGCACACCGTCACACCGGAGACGATGACGGCCCGGCCGCTGGTCGCCGCGGCGATCTGCATCGCGGTGTGCGCGTCACGCCCCGCGGCCCTCTCCTCGCGCTCACGGCGCAGATAGAAGAGGCAGTAGTCGACGCCGACCGCGAGACCGACCAGCAGCATCACCGAGTTCGCCGTCTCGCTCATCGGCATGACATGGCTGACGACACCCATCAGACCCATCGTCGCCATGATGGCGGTGATGGCGAGCGCGACGGGCAGCAGGGCCGCCACCAGCGCGCCGAAGGCGATCAGCAGAATGCCGAGCGCGACCGGCACGGCGGAGAGTTCGGCCTGCTTGAAGTCGTCACCGAAGGCGTCGTCGAACGTCTTGTTCATACTGGCGCCGCCGATCTCCTCGATCCGCAGCTCCTGATGCTTGTCCTGCACGTCGGCAACGGCCTTCAGCACCGGCTCGATCCGCTCGCTCGCCGTCTCGGCCTCACCGCGCACATCGAACTGGACGAGCGCACTGCGCCCGTCCTTCGAAATGCTCCGGGTGGTGTACGGCGAGGTGACGCCGCTGACCTCACCGGTGGCGTTCACCGCCTTCATCACCGCGTCGACCGCCGACCGGAACTCGGCGTCGGTGGCCTTGAGAGAGCCGTTCCTCGACTGGAGGAGTACGGACTCGCTCGCGGGCTCGTCGACCCCGGCGTCCTCGGTGATCTTCGATGCCTGAGTGGTCTCCCCCTTCAACTGGTCGCTGTCCTTCAGTTCCACCGTGCCGGCGGCCGAGCCGGCCACCATGGCGACCAGGACGAACACCACCCAGATCCCCACCGCGGCCCATCGGTGCCGGGCGCTCCAGCCGCCTGCCCGCGCGGCGAGACCGCGCGGTCCTCTCCCTGCGTTCTCCATGACAGCTGCCCCCTTTTCCCGGACGCGAACACGGCGCCTGCGTCTCCGTTCTGACGCTAGGGGCACATTCAGGCCGTCTCCTCCTGCCCGGCGGTGACCCCGGGAGGCCGTCACCTCCTCCTTTCGGACCGGGTGCATCCCCGACAAGAAGGATCGAAGCCCCTTACATGTAAAGCCAGATGGGTCTGCTGCCCGATGTGGGAGGCCTTGGCCGGTTTCTTATTACGAAACCTTGTTGTCTAAGTCACAGCTGCATGAAGGTCTTGATCTGGGCGCGTCAATCGGTCAGGGTTTCGAACCAGCCCCCGGAGATCTTCCGGCCGAGGGCCAATCCCCCCACAAATGATGACGAGGAGACCCCTCTTCATGGCAGATCACAAGCGCACGAGCAGGATGAAGCTCACCGCTGCCATCACAGCTGTCGCGGCAGCGGCCGGAGTGACCGTGCTCGGCACGTCCTTCGCCGGTGCGGCAACTCCCGCCGAAGGCACGATATTCGGGGCCAACGCCGAAGGCGCGGTCGCCGGCAGCTACATCGTGATGCTGGACAAGAAGGCCGACAAGCAGGACCTGGCCACCGAGTACGGCGGCAAGCTCCAGCGCAACTACGGCTCCGCCATCAACGGCTTCTCCGCGAGCGGTCTCACGGAGACCGAGGCCAAGCGCCTCGCCGCCGACCCCGCGGTCGACAAGGTCGTGCAGAACAAGAAGTTCAGGGCCAACGCGACGCAGGACAACCCGCCGTCGTGGGGCCTGGACCGTGTCGACCAGACCGACACGGCGGGCGACAACAAGTTCACCTACCCCGACAGCGCGGGCGAGGGGGTGACGGCGTACGTGATCGACACCGGAGTCCGTGTCACGCACAAGGACTTCGAGGGCCGGGCGACCAGCGGCTTCGACGCGATCGACAACGACGACAACGCCGACGACGGCAACGGCCACGGCACGCATGTCGCCGGCACCATCGCCGGTGCGAGCCACGGTGTCGCCAAGAAGGCGAAGATCGTCGCCGTCCGGGTGCTCGACGACAACGGCTCCGGCACCACGGAGCAGGTCGTCGCGGGCATCGACTGGGTCACCAAGAACCACAAGGGCCCCTCCGTCGCCAACATGAGCCTCGGCGGCGGCGCGGACGAGGCGCTCGACGAGGCCGTCCGCAAGGCGGTCGCCGCCGGCGTCACCTTCGCGGTCGCGGCCGGCAACGAGTCCTCGGACGCTGGCCAGGGTTCGCCGTCACGGGTGACCGAGGCCATCACCGTCGCCTCCTCCACCAAGGAGGACGCACAGTCGGAGTTCTCCAACTTCGGCAAGGTCGTGGACATCTACGCCCCGGGCTCGGACATCACCTCGGCGTGGAACGACAGTGACGAGGGCACCAAGACGATCTCCGGCACCTCCATGGCGACGCCCCATGTCGTCGGTGCCGCGGCCGTCTACCTCGCAGGTCACCAGGACGCCACCCCGGAGCAGGTCGCCAAGGCCCTCACCGACGGTGCCACGGCCGACAAGGTCTCCAACCCGAGCGCCGGCACGCCCAACAAGCTGCTGAAGGTCGTCGAGTGACCGACGCCCACCCGCGCTGAACCGGCGGCCGCCGCGCCCTCCCCCACGGGGCGCGGCGGTCGCCTTAGGCTGTGCCGATGACCACGAGGTATGCGGCACTGCTGCGCGGGATCAATGTGGGCGGGCACAAGCGAGTTCCCATGGCCGAACTCCGTGCGCTCATCGAGGAGTTGGGCCATACGGCTGTCGCCACCCACCTCCAGAGCGGCAACGCCGTCTTCGACGCGGCCTCCGGCGACGAACAGTCCCTCGCGGTGGAACTGGAGCGAGGCATCGAGGACCGCTTCGGCTTCCGCGTCGACTGTCTCGTACGCGACGCCGCCTATCTGCGGGCGATTGCCGACAACTGCCCGTTCCCCGCGGCCGAGTTGGAGGGCAAGCAGCTCCACGTCACGTATCTCTCGGACCCCGTCGGCCCCGAACGGTTCGCGGAGATCGACCCGGCCGCCTTCGCCCCCGAGGAGTTCCGGATCGGCGACCGGGCGCTGTACCTCTACGCACCGAACGGGCTCGGGCGCTCCAAGCTCGCCGAGGCGCTCGGCAGGCCACGGTTCAGCCGGGGCATCGTCGCCACCACCCGCAACTGGAACACGGTCGTCAAGCTGGTCGAGCTGACACGGAGCTGACCCGCCCGGCGCGGATCAGTGCCGCCCGGAGTGCCGGCGCCAGCTGAAGCCGCCCGGCAGCCGCACCGACGCGCTGCGGTGCCCGTGGCTGTCCCGGGTGAGGTGGGCGCGACGCCCGCCGAGAGTCCAGGACCAGCCGTGCGAGCCGATGTTCAGGTGCAGCAGCTTGGGGATGATGGTGATCCGCTTGTGGTAATAGAACGACATGTCGGCCTCCTTCCCTCGATGGTGAACCGTCCGGGCCCCGTGGCCGTCACCGCCACGCCACGGTTGTGTCACCGCGGGCCCGTGCGAGATCCACTACGGCTGTGCGAGCCTCGTACGTATGCGCTACATCATCATCGGGGCAGGGGCGGTCGGCGGCACGATCGGCGGACGGCTGGCGGAGGCCGGCCATGAGGTGGTGCTCGTCGCGCGCGGCGCGCACCACGCGGCACTGCGGGACGGCGGACTGCGCCTGACCACGGCGGACGGCACCAGCACGCACCGGCTGCCGGTCGTCGACCGCGCCGACGCGGTGCGGCTGACGCCGGAGGACGTGCTGGTGCTCTCCGTGAAAACACAGGACAGCACGGCCGCGCTCGAGGACTGGGCCGCGCAGCCCGTGGACGGCGGCGGCACCGCGTCGGAGCGGCTGCCCCTGGTCTGCGCGCAGAACGGCGTGGAGAGCGAACGTCTCGCGCTGCGCCGGTTCCGCAGGGTCTACGGGATGTGCGTCTATCTGCCCGCCACCCATCTCGAACCGGCTGCCGTCTCCGCGTCCGGCCGGCCGCTGACCGGCGTTCTGCACATCGGCCGCTTCCCGGGCGGCACGGATGAGACCGCCCGGCGCGTCTCCGCCGACCTGGAGAAGTCGAACTTTCTCGCGCCGGTCGTCGCCGACGTCATGCGCTGGAAGTACGCGAAGCTCACCAGCAACCTCGCCAACGCCATCGAGGCCGCGACCGGCGTCCTCGCCGACGAGGCCGGAGTCGCCCTCGCCCGGCGTGTGATGGCGGAGGGCCGCGTGGTCCTCGCGGCCGCGGGCATCGAGGTGGCCGGTGAGGAGGAGCAGAAGGAGGTGCGGACCGACAAGATCCGCTTCGATCCCTTCGACGGTTCCAAGCGGCGCGGCGGCTCGTCCTGGCAGTCGCTCGACCGCGGCACGGGCACGATCGAGTCCGACTACCTCAACGGCGAGATCGCCCTGCTCGGCCGGCTGCACGGCGTACCGACCCCGGTCAACGACACCCTCCAGCGCGTTGCCAACAGCTTCGCCCGCGAGCGCCGGCCGGCCGGTTCGATGACGGTCGCCGAGCTGACCGCCCTGGTCGACGAGGCTGTCGCGATTCTTCAAGACCCGTCGGAGGCGTCGCCCTAGCGTCGAGGCATGAACAGCATTCACCCGCACCTGACGGCCTGTGCCGCCGAGGCCGCTCGTGTCGCCCGCGCCGTGAGCCCCGACCAGCTGACCATGCCGTCCGTCTGTGACGCCTGGACCGTACGGGACCTCGCCAACCATCTCGTCCTGTACTCCTCGCACGGACTGGAGCACCGCGCCCTGCGCGTCCAGCTGCCCGACGAGCTCGTGCGACGGGACTTCACCGCCGAGGCCGACTGGGCCGAGCAGTACGCGGCGCAGCTGGAGCGCGCACTGAAGGCCTGGTCGGTGCCGGAGGCCTGGGAGGGAGAGGTGGACCTCGGTTTCACCGTGATGCCCGCCTCGGAGATCGCCTCGCTCATCGTCAAGGAACTGGCTCTCCACGGCTGGGACCTGGCCCGGTCCACCGGCCAGGCGTTCAGCCTCCCGGAGGGGACGGGTGCGTTCGTACTCGCGGTCGTCGAGGAGCACGCCGAGGTCTACCGGCAGTACGACGGCTTCGCCGCCCCCGTTCCGACGGCCGGGGACGCCACGGCCTTCGAGCGGGCACTCGCGACGAGCGGCCGCGACCCACGGGGCTGAGGGCGCTGTCCCACCGGTGCGCGAGTGCGGCCGGGCGGCGCCCGCGGACCCTGTGGAGTCCCTCACACGACCCACCGTTTTCGGTGGCTTTTGCCCGGTATGTGAGGGTCGTGACTTCAGTGGGTCGACCGTCCGTTTCAGGTGGTGACGACCCCTTTGAGCTGACGCTTCCTCGGTTCGGATGCCCTTGATAGACACAGGGGGTTCGGTCAGCGACCCGGCGGGAGAAGCAAGGCATGATCCACGACCAGACTCCGGATCTCCACGAGTTCGAGATGGACCTGACCCGTGACGAGGTCCGGCGGCGCGCCGCGGTGCTCCGCGCACTCGGGGACGACTGGGACCCGGTGGCCGTGCTGGCGGGCGAGCAGGAGGCGTACCGACTGCTCTACTCGAACCTCGACGCCGAGCAGCAGGAGACCTACGACCGGCTGGTCGCGGCCGGCGTCCTTCCGGGAGGGGAGGGCGAGGGCCGTGCTGCCGCTTGATCCCACGGCCGACGCCGGACGACGGGCCTGGGTGCGGTGCCCGGGGTGCGCCGACCACCGGGACTGCGCCGTCTGCCTGGCCGGCCGCTCGTGCAGCACCCACTGGCGCTATCTGCTCTCCAGCCGGGGCAGCACACTCCAGCTCCAGTGCTCCAACTGCGCCCATCTGTGGGCTCATGAGACCGGATTCGGCGCCTGAGCGTGCTGATCGCTCGGCCCTCCAGCACCTGGGGCCGTACGACCCAGACGCTCCGCCGTCAGGCGGTGGCCGCGATCCGGTGCCCGACCCGCGCCTCGTCGTAGCGCTCCAGCAGCAGGCTGACCAGCTCGGGTGACGGGCCCAGCACATCCGCCAGGACATCCGCCCCGGCGGCCCCCTCCGCGATCCGGTCCGGCAGCCGGCCCGGCGCGATGACGTACGGGGCCACCGCGACGCGCGCGCAGCCGTCGGCCCGCAGGGAACGCACCGCGTCCTCGGTGCGGGGCAGTGATGCGGAGGCGAACGCAGGCCGCACGGCGCACCAACCGGTGTCCCGCAGCTCCCGCGCTACTTCTGCGATCACTGCGATCGCCTCCGGGTCCGTGGAGCCCGCCGAGGCCAGAACCAGCCCGGTCGAGCGCTTGTCGGCCGGGCCGAGCCCGGCCTCCCGCAGCCGCCGTTCCACCGCGGCCAGCAGCAGCGGCGAGGGGCCCAGCACCTCCGCCTGGTGCACCCGCAGCCGCGGCAGCCTCCCCGACGCCTCCCGCAGCACGGCGGGGATGTCGGACTTGGCGTGGAAGGCGCGGGTCAGCAGCAGCGGAAATGCCACGACCTCCTCCGTACCCTCCGCCGCCAGCCGCTCCAGGACCCGCGGCACCGACGGTGCGTTGAAGTCCAGGAAGCCCGTCTCGACCCGCAGCCCCGGCCGCCGGGCCCGTACCCGGTTCACCAGCGCATGGACGGTCGCGGCATGCCGCGGATCGCGGCTGCCGTGGGCGACGACGAGGAGTACGGGTCGGGACATGACGTCACTCAGCTCTTGACGAGGAGACCGCGGCCCCGCAGCACCGCGCGCTCCAGCGGACTGAAGATCAGCAGGTCGATGGCGATGCCGACGATCAGGATCAGAAGGATCGCCAGGAACACCCCGGGCATGTCGGAGTTGTTGCGGCCGTTCTCCAGCAACTGGCCGAGCCCGAGGCCCAGATCGGGCGACGAGGCGATGATCTCCGCGGCCATCAGCGAGCGCCAGGAGAAGGCCCAGCCCTGCTTGAGGCCGGCCACATAGCCCGGCAGCGCGGCCGGCATGACGATGTGCCAGGTGCCGCGCAGGCCCGTCGCTCCCATCGTCCGGCCCGCCCGCAGGAACAGCGGAGGCACCTGGTCGACGCCGGAGACGAGACCGTTGGCGATCGAGGGGACGGCTCCCAGCAGGATCACCGCGTACATCATCTGGTTGTTCAGCCCGAGCCAGATCACGGCCGGCGGCACCCAGGCCACCGACGGCAGCGACTGGAGACCCGACAGGATCGGGCCGATCGCCGCCCGGACGAACTTCACCCGGGCGACCAGCAGACCCAGCGGTGTGCCGATGGCGAGCGCCAGGAGGAAGCCGAGCAGACCGCGCGAGATGCTCGTCCACACGATCTCCAGCAGGCTGCCCTGGAGCCACAGGTCGGAGACGCTGGTCCAGACGGCGCCCGGCGCGGGCAGACTGCCCTCGTCGGTGACCTTCGCCCACACCAGCACCTGCCAGACCACGATCACCAGCGCGACGGCGGTGAGCGGCGGCAGCACCTTCTTGAGGAGCACCTCTCGCACCGGGGTGCGGTGCGACTGCACCGCGTCCAGTGCGTCCAGGCCGGCCTCGAGCCCGGCGAGGTCGTCGGACTTGGTGACCTTCGCGGTGGTCTCAGTGCTGGCCATGTCGGCGGATCTCCCCACGCAGTTGTTCAGTGATCTCGATCGACAGCTCCGCCACGGCGGCGTCCTCGATCCGGCGCGGCTGCGGGATGCCCACCGTCCACTCGCGGGCGATGCGCCCCGGACGGGAGGACAGCAGCACCACACGCTCGGCCAGCCGGACGGCCTCGCGGACGTTGTGGGTGACGAACAGCACGGACACGTTCGTCTCGCGCCAGATCCGGGTCAGCTCGTCGTGCAGCACGTCCCGGGTGATCGCGTCCAGCGCCGCGAACGGCTCGTCCATCAGCAGCAGTTGGCTGTCCTGCGCCAGCGCACGGGCCAGGGCGACACGCTGGCGCATACCGCCCGACAGCTCGTGCACCCGCTTGCCGTACGCGCCGCTGAGCCGGACGAGCTCCAGCAGCCGTTCGGCCTCCGTGCGCCGCTCGGCCTTGGCGACACCGCGCAGCCGCAGCGCGAGTTCGATGTTCTTCCCCGCGGTCAGCCACGGGAACAGCGCGTGCTCCTGGAACATCAGGGCCGGCCGCCCGCCGGGGGTCTCGATGGCCCCGGCGCTCGGCGCGTCCAGCCCGGCGACCAGATTGAGCAGCGTGGACTTGCCGCAGCCCGATGCCCCCAGGAGCGTGACGAACTCTCCCGGCGCGACATCGAGAGTGATGTCGTCCAGGACGAGCTGCTGTCCGGCAGGTCCTGCGAAGGACTTGGAGACATGCTCGAGACGGGCGGCGTGCCCGGCCGTCGTGCGCTCCTCGGCCTGGTCCTTGGTGAGGGTGCTGGCCATGGTCGTCACCTCCTGGGAACGTGGGCTTACGTGGTTACTTGACGCCGAGACCGGCGTCGGCGACCTCGGGCTTGCCCTCGGCCTTCAGGACCTTGTTCAGCGTCGTCAGGTCGTAGATGCCGTTCAGGTCCGGCTTCTCCAGCAGCCCCGCCTTCACCGCGTGGTCCGCCTGTGCCTGCAGCGTCGCTGCCAGCGGGTCGTCGATGAACTGCACGGACTTCCACGCCGGGTCGATGATGTCGGCGGGCAGATCCTTGCCGGTGAGCGCCTTCAGCTTGGCGTTGGCGGAGGCCTTCGCCTTGTCCGGGTTGGCGTTGATCCAGGCGTTCGTCTTCACCGTGCCGCGCAGCAGCGCCTCGACGACGTCCGGGTGCTCCTTGAGGAACTTCTGCGACACGATGATGTTCGTGATGACGAACTTCTTGTCGGGCCACAGGGCGGACTCGTCGAGCAGGACCTTGGCGCCCTGGCTGACCAGCTTGGACGCGGTCGGCTCCGGCACCCACGCGCCGTCCACGGAGCCGGACTTGTAGGCGTCCGGGGTGATCTTGTTGTCCGAACGGACCACGGAGACGTCGCCCTTGCCGCTCTGGGCGTCGACCTTCCAGCCCTTCTCCTTGATCCAGTTGAGGAAGGCCACGTCCTGCGTGTTGCCCAGCTGGGGAGTGGCGATCTTCTTGCCCTTGAGGTCGTCCAGGGTCTTGATCTTCTTGGGGTTGACCACCAGCTTCACACCGCCGGACGCGGACCCGCCGACGATCCGGAGGTTCTTGCCCTTGGACTTGGTGTAGGCGTTGATCGAGGGGGAGGGGCCGATGAAACCGATGTCGATCGCGCCCGCGTTCAGCGCCTCGATCTCGGACGGACCGGCGTTGAACGTCGTGGACTTGATCTGCGTCCCGCCCAGTTCCTTCTGGAGGAGGCCCTCCTGCTCGCCCACGAGGGCGGTGGCATGGGTCAGGTTCGGGAAGTAGCCGAGCTTCACGCTGTCGGCGGAGAGTTTCTTGCCGTTCGCGGCGGGAGCGACCTTGTCGTCCTTGTCGGCCTCGGAGCCGTATCCGCAGGAGGCGAGTGCGCCGATCAGCAACGGCAGTGCGGCGGCGGCGGCGATGCCGCGGCGCAGGGTGGTACGGGTGGCAGGCACGGGAGGTGTTCCTCTCGGAGGCCCGGCGGTCACGTCCTACGGAGCGTGGCCGGGAGGTCGACTGGTCTGTGTCTTCGTCTGTGGTGCAGCGTTCGGTGGTGCATTCGGGTCAGCGCGCACATCGCACGACACCCCCGGATCCCGCGCCGAGGGTGCCGCTGCCCACGCGGCCGCCCTCCTTCGCGAAGGTGGAGAAGACGTCGGTCATCAGAAGTCCCATTCGGCGTCGTCGTCGGCCGCCTGCACGGCCTCGGCGGTGGTGGCGAAGGAATCGCCCGCCATACCCGCGGCCAGCGTGGTGCCGTCGGCGGGGTCGATCAGCAGGAAGGATCCGGTACGCCGGGAGTGCGCGTACGAGTCGAGCGCGAGCGGTTCGGCGGTCCGCACCTTCACCAGCCCGATGTCGTTGGCGACCAGCTGCCCCGGGTTCGGGTGCTGGGAGAGGTCGTCGAGGGTGAGCCGCGAGGGGATCTCCTTGACGATCGCCTTGACCGTGCGGGTCGTGTGCTTCAGCAGCACGCGCCGGCCCACCGTCAGCGGCTGGTCCGCCACATGGCAGACCGTCGCCTCGATGTCCTGGGTGGTGGCCGGGGCGTCGTCGCTCGGCACGATGAGGTCGCCGCGCGAGATGTCGATGTCGTCCTCCAGCAGGAGGGTCACCGACTGAGGCGTCCAGGCGACGTCCACCGCGTTGCCGAGCAGATCGATCGCCGCGATCTTCGAGGTGCGACCCGCGGGGAGCACGGTCACCTGCTCGCCCACCCGGAAGGTGCCGGCGGCGATCTGGCCCGCGTAGCCTCGGTAGTCCGGGTGCTCGGCGGTCTGCGGACGGATCACGTACTGCACCGGCAGCCGCGCGTGGCAGCTCGTCAGATCATGGCTGACCGGCACCGTCTCCAGGTGCTCCAGCACGGTCGGGCCGCCGTACCAGTCCATGTTCGCGGACGGGTCGACCACATTGTCACCGGCGAGCGCCGAGATCGGGATCGCGGTGATCTCGGGCACGCCGAGGGAGGCCGCGTACGCGGTGAACTCCTCGGCGATGGCGGCGAAGACGGGCTCGGCGTAGTCGACGAGGTCCATCTTGTTCACCGCGAGGACGACGTGCGGAACGCGCAGCAGAGCGGCGACGGCGGCGTGCCGGCGGGTCTGCTCGACCACTCCGTTGCGCGCGTCGACCAGTACCACCGCGAGCTCGGCGGTCGACGCGCCGGTCACCATGTTGCGGGTGTACTGCACATGGCCCGGGGTGTCGGCGAGGATGAACCGCCTGCGCGCGGTGGCGAAGTAGCGGTACGCCACGTCGATGGTGATGCCCTGTTCCCGCTCGGCCCGCAGGCCGTCGGTGAGCAGCGCCAGGTCCGGCGTCTCCTGGCCGCGCGAGCGGGAGGCGTGCTCCACGGCCTCCAACTGGTCGGTGAGAACCGACTTGGAGTCGTGCAGCAGCCGTCCGACCAGCGTGGACTTGCCGTCGTCGACGGAGCCGGCGGTGGCGAAACGCAGCAGGGTGGTGGCCGAGATCCCGGCGAGCTGCCCGGTGGTGGTCGTCATGGCTAGAAGTACCCTTCGCGCTTGCGGTCTTCCATCGCGGCCTCGGACATCTTGTCGTCGGCACGGGTCGCGCCCCGCTCGGTGAGCCGGGAGGCGGCGATCTCGGCGATCACGGCATCGAGCGTGGTGGCGTCGGAGTCGACGGCGCCGGTGCAGGACATGTCGCCCACCGTGCGGTAGCGGATGAGCCGGGTCTCCACCGACTCGGACTCCTTGGGGCCGCCCCAGTCGCCGGCGGTCAGCCACATACCGCTGCGGGCGAACACCTCGCGCTCATGGGCGAAGTAGATCCCCGGCAGTTCGATCTTCTCGCGCTGGATGTACTGCCAGACGTCCAGCTCGGTCCAGTTGGAGAGCGGGAAGACCCGGACGTGCTCGCCCGGCGCGTGCCGGCCGTTGTACAGCTGCCACAGCTCGGGGCGCTGCCGGCGCGGGTCCCACTGCGAGAACTCGTCGCGCAGCGAGAAGACCCGCTCCTTGGCACGCGCCTTCTCCTCGTCGCGCCGCCCGCCGCCGAAGACCGCGTCGAAACGGTGCTGCTGGATCGCCTCGGTCAACGGGACGGTCTGCAACGGGTTGCGGGTGCCGTCGGGCCGCTCGCGCAGGGTGCCGGCGTCGATGTACTCCTGCACGGACGCGACGTGCAGACGCAGACCGTGCCGCTCGACCGTGCGGTCGCGGTACTCGATGACCTCGGGGAAGTTGTGCCCGGTGTCGACGTGCAGCAGCGTGAAGGGGACCGGGGCCGGCGCGAAGGCCTTGAGGGCGAGGTGCAGCATGACGATGGAGTCCTTGCCGCCGGAGAAGAGGATCACCGGCCGCTCGAACTCACCCGCCACCTCACGGAAGATGTGGACGGCCTCCGACTCCAGGGCGTCCAGGTGCGACAGCGCGTACGGGCTGTCGACGTCCCCGGTCGGATGGTTGACGCTCGTCGTCATGCCAGGCCCTTCTCGATGAGCAGCGCGTGCAGCGCCGCCGCGGACTGCTGAACGGTCTGGTTCTGCGACTCGATCCGCAGATCCGGGCTCGCCGGCTCCTCGTACGGGTCGTCGACGCCGGTGAGCCCGCTGATCTCGCCCGCCGCCTGCTTGGCGTAGAGGCCCTTCACATCGCGCTCGGAGCAGACGTCCACCGGGGTGGCGACATGCACCTCGACATAAGCGGTGCCCTCCGCCGCGTGCCGCTTGCGCACCGCCTCACGGCTGTCCGCGTACGGCGCGATCACCGGGACGAGAGCCGTGACGCCGTTGGACGCCAGCAGTTCGGCGACGAAGCCGATCCGCTGGACGTTGGTGTGGCGGTCCTCGCGGCTGAAGCCCAGGCCCGCCGAGAGGAACTCACGGATCTCGTCGCCGTCGAGCACCTCGGTGCGGTGCCCGTCGGCGCGCAGCCGTGCGGCGAGTTCGTAGGCGATCGTGGTCTTGCCGGCACTCGGCAGACCGGTGAGCCAGACAGTGGCCCCAGTCACGTGCTTCTCCCGCTGCTTCTCGTCGTCGTCCATCAGCCGTGCAGCCCGCACTCGGTCTTGCCGCGCCCTGCCCAGCGGCCGGCCCGTGCGTCCTCGCCCTCCAGCACCCGGCGGGTGCAGGGCGCGCAGCCGACGGAGGCGTAACCGTCCGTCAGCAGCGGGTTGGTGAGCACGCCGTGCTCGGCGACGTAGGCGTCCACGTCGTCCTGTGTCCAGCGGGCGATCGGCGAGACCTTGACCTTCTGCCGCTTCGCGTCCCAGCCGACGACCGGGGTGTTCGCCCGGGTCGGGGACTCGTCGCGGCGCAGCCCGGTCGCCCAGGCGTCGTACCCGGTCAGGCCCTCTTCCAGCGGCCTGACCTTGCGCAGCGCGCAGCACAGGTCAGGATTGCGGTCGTGCAGCTTCGGGCCGTACTCGGCGTCCTGCTCGGCCACCGACTGGCGGGGCGTGAGTGTGATGACGTTGACGTCCATCACGGCCTCGACGGCGTCCCGCGTGCCGATGGTCTCCTCGAAGTGGTAGCCCGTGTCGAGGAAGACGACGTCCACGCCCGGCAGGGCGCGGGAGGCGAGATGGGCGACGACCGCGTCCTCCATCGAGGAGGTGACGCAGAAGCGCGCCCCGAAGGTCTCGGTCGCCCACCTCAGGATGTCCAGGGCCGGCGCGTCCTCGAGCTCCCGCCCGGCCTGCTCGGCGAGCTCTTTGAGATGTGTCTGAGTCAGCGTCATATCTCGTCCCCTCCACCGTCGTTGCGCTGAAGTCCACGGGTCAGCAGCCCGAGGAACTTCAACTGGAAGGCCCGGTTGCATGCCGCGCATTCCCAGGCGCCGTGGCCCTGCTCGTTCGGACGCAGGTCCTCGTCGCCGCAGTAGGGGCAGTAGAACGGGGCGGCGCGCTCGCTCATGAGAGGGCCTCCTCGCTGGCACGCGCCGCCCAGGTGGCGAAGCGCTCGTCGTCCTCGCGCTCCGCCTCGAAGCGCTTGAGGACCCGCTCGACGTAGTCGGGCAGTTCGGCGGAGGTGACCTTCAGTCCGCGGACCTTGCGGCCGAAGCCGGGCTCCAGGCCGAGGGCGCCGCCGAGGTGCACCTGGAAGCCCTCCACCTGGTTGCCCTCGTCGTCCAGGACCAACTGCCCCTTGAGGCCGATGTCCGCGACCTGGATCCGGGCGCAGGCGTTGGGGCAGCCGTTGATGTTGATGGTGACCGGCTGGTCGAACTCGGGCATGCGCCGCTCGAGTTCGTCGATCAGCGAGGCGCCGCGCGCCTTCGTCTCGACGATCGCCAGCTTGCAGAACTCGATGCCGGTGCAGGCCATGGTGCCGCGCCGGAACGGCGAGGGGTTCACCCGCAGATCGAGCGCCTCCAGGCCGGACACGAGCGACTCGATCCGGTCCTCCTCGACGTCGAGCACGATCATCTTCTGCTCGACGGTGGTCCGCAGCCGGCCGGAGCCGTGCTCCGCGGCGACGTCCGCGATCTTGGTGAGGGTGGCGCCGTCGATGCGTCCGACGCGCGGGGCGAACCCGACGTAGAACCGGCCGTCCTGCTGCCGGTGCACCCCGACGTGGTCGCGCCACTGCTGTACGGGCTGCTCGGGCGCGGGGCCGTCGACGAGCTTGCGCTGCAGGTACTCGTCCTCCAGCACCTGACGGAACTTCTCCGGCCCCCAGTCGGCGACCAGGAACTTCAGCCGGGCGCGGGTGCGCAGCCGGCGGTAGCCGTAGTCCCGGAAGATCGAGATGACGCCCTCGTGGACGTCGGCCACCTCGTCCAGCGGCACCCAGGCGCCCAGCCGGACGCCGATCTTGGGGTTGGTGGAGAGTCCGCCGCCGACCCACAGGTCGAAACCGGGGCCGTGCTCGGGGTGGTTCACCCCGACGAAGGCGATGTCGTTGATCTCGTGCGCGACGTCCAGCAGCGGAGAGCCGGAGACCGCGGACTTGAACTTGCGGGGGAGGTTCGAGAAGGCCTTGTTGCCGATGATCCGGCGGTGGATCTCCTCGATGGCGGGCGTGCCGTCGATGATCTCGTCCTCGGCGATACCGGCGACGGGCGAGCCGAGGATCACGCGGGGGGTGTCACCGCAGGCCTCGGTCGTCGACAGGCCGACCCCTTCGAGGCGGCGCCAGATCTCCGGCATGTCCTCGATACGGATCCAGTGGTACTGCACGTTCTGCCGGTCGGTGAGATCGGCGGTGCCGCGTGCGAACTCCTCGGAGATCTCGCCGATCACCCGCAGCTGCTCGGTGGTCAGCCGTCCTCCGTCGATCCGGACGCGCAGCATGAAGTACTTGTCGTCCAGCTCCTCCGGCTCCAGGATCGCGGTCTTGCCGCCGTCGATGCCGGGCTTGCGCTGGGTGTAGAGACCCCACCAGCGCATGCGTCCGCGCAGGTCGGCGCCGTCGATGGAGTCGAAGCCGCGGTGGGCGTAGATCGTCTCAATGCGTGTCCGCACATTGAGACCGTCGTCGTCCTTCTTGGTCTGCTCGTTGGCGTTGAGCGGCGTCATGTGCCCAGCAGCCCACTGGCCCTCGCCGCGGTGACGTCCGGTCTTGCGACGCGACGCGGCGGGAGTGGGCTTTTCGGGGGTGGAGGCCATGGCTGTACGTCCTTCGAGACTGCAGGAGGGCGGCTCTGAGCTGCACACTCGCGCGGAGGCGCGTCGGTGCGCAGGGCGGTTGCTCGGTGGGGAATGCTCGGCTGTGCTGGTCTGTCAGCAGACCGGACAGATGGCGCTGGACATGCGGCCGAGGTCGACGTGCCGCCGACTCACCAAGGCAATTCCAGCTCGAGACATGACGGAAGCGTGTCACGCGGATCCGACGGCAGTCCACCATTATCCACGATGTGGACAAGGATGTCCCGGACTGTGAGACGTGTGCTGCCGGTCACTCAGCCGTGGGCGCCGGGCCAGGGGCCGGGCGTGACCGACTCCTGCTCCTCCTCCACCGTGGTGTCGAAGAGGGAGAAGCCGCGCCGCAGGTAGTTGTCCATGGCGTGCGGACCGTCCTTGGAGCAGGTGTGCAGCCAGACGCGCTTCGTCGGCGCGATGCCCGGCCGCCGTTCCGCCAGGTCCCAGGCCCTCGCCGTCGCGTACGACAGCAGATGCCCGCCGATGCCGCGCCCCCGGAACGCCGGGACGAGTCCGAAGTAGACGATCTCCACCGAGCCGCCGTCCTGGGCCTCCAGCTCCGCGTAGCCGGCCGGCGTGCCCCGGTCGTACGCCACCCAGGTCTCGGTACCCGGCCTGCCGAGCACCTCCTCCCACTGCGCGTACGTCATCGTGAGCCGGTCGGTCCACCGGATGTCGCCGCCGACGGCCGTGTACAGAAAACGGCTGAACTCGGGCGACGGCACCTCGGCGCGCACGATGCGCACGTCGTCCCCGGGGGCGGCCGCGGGCCGCAGATCGGAAGGGGAGGTCTGCTCCAGGTGCCAGGTGGTGACGGTGATGCTCATGAGCGCCAGGGAACCATGAGGGGGGCGGTGGGGCGCAAGGGGGGGTCGGAAGGCGGGCGGCGGGCCCGGGAGCACGCACCGGCTGCCGTGGCCCTGCACATGCCTGCGCGAATACGAGGGTGCACGACCCCCGGGGCGGTGCCGATCCGGCGCGGCACCACCCCGGGTTCGTATCGGCGTGCCGGCTCAGACCTCGGCCCGCGCCCGTTCGACGACCGACGCCAGGTCCAGCGTGTGCGGCAAGGTGCCGAAGGCCGTACCCCAGTCACCGCCCAGCCGTGAGGCGCAGAACGCGTCCGACACCTCCGGCGGGGCCCACCGCACCAGCAGCGAACCCTGGAGCACCAGCGCGATCCGCTCCGCCAGCCGGCGGCCCCGCGCCTCGATGCCGTCCAGGTCCGCCAGCTCCGTCAGCAGGTCCTTGATCGCCGCGTCCAGCCGGTGGTCCGCCCCTCGCGCCCGGCCCACCTCCTGGAGGAAGGCGTTCAGAGCCTGCGGCTCCCTCTGGAGCGCGCGCAGAAGGTCCAGCGCCTGGACATTGCCCGAGCCCTCCCAGATCGAGTTGAGCGGCGACTCGCGCAGCAGCCGGGGCATCCCCGACTCCTCGACATAGCCGTTGCCGCCCAGGCACTCCAGCGACTCGGCGACCGTCGGCGTGCACCGCTTGGTCACCCAGTACTTGGCGGCGGGCACGGCGAGGCGCAGGAAGGCCCGCTCCTCCTCCGTGTCGGCGTCGTACGCGGCGGCCAGCCGCAGCCCGAGCGCCGTGGCCGCCTCCGACTCCAGCGCCAGGTCCGCCAGGACGTTGCGCATCAGCGGCTTGTCGATCAGCGGACCGCCGAAGGTGCTGCGGTACACGGAGTGGTGCACGGCCTGTGCCACCGACTGCCGCATCAGTGCGGCCGAGCCCAGCACACAGTCCAGCCGCGTCGCCGCGACCATCTCGATGATGGTGCGCACCCCGCGCCCCTCGTCACCGACCCGGCGGGCCCACGTCCCGTCGAACTCCACCTCGCTCGACGCGTTCGACCGGTTGCCCAGCTTGTCCTTGAGCCGCTGGATCCGGAACACGTTGCGGGTGCCGTCCTCGAGGATCCGCGGCACGAGGAAACACGTCAGACCCTCGGCGGCCTGGGCGAGGACCAGGAAGCCGTCGGACATCGGGGCGGAGCAGAACCACTTGTGACCGGTCAGCAGATACTCGCCGTCCCCGCCGACCGGCTCGGCCCGGGTCGTGTTCGCCCGGACGTCGCTGCCGCCCTGCTTCTCGGTCATCCCCATCCCGAACAGCACACCCGGCTTGTCGGCCGCGGGCCGCAGACCCTCCTGGTAGATCTGCGACGTCAGCTTCGGCTCCCACTCGGCGGCCAGCGCCGGGTCCGTCCGCAGCGCGGGCACGGCCGCGTGCGTCATGGACAGGGGACAACCGTGTCCGGGCTCGGCCTGCGTCCACACCAGGAAACCGGCCGCGCGCCGGACGTGTCCGGCGGGCCTGCCCCAGGCGTTGGTCAGACCCGAGGTGACGCCGTGGCCGAGCAGCCGGTGCCATGCCGGATGGAAGTCGACCTCGTCGATCCGGTTGCCGTACCGCTCGTGCGTCCGCAGCTTCGGCGGGTTCTCGTTCGCCTGCGTCCCCCACTCCTGCGCCTGGGCGGATCCGGCGCTGCGGCCGAGTTCCGAGAGCTCCTCTCGTGCCTCGTCGAGAAGGCCCGGTGCGACATGCCGCTCCACGGCTTCGGTGAGGGCCCGGTCGGACGTGTAGACGTCGTACCCCACCAGGGGCGGAGCCTGGTTGGTCACTGTGTGGGTGGTAGCTGCCATGCCGATACGGTAAGGAGGTGCAGGCAGCAAATGAAACACCCGAGCGGCCACCGGGACGGCTCCACCGGGCCCGGGTCCTCTACCGCAACGTCTCGAAGCGGAAGATGGCGTGGCTGCTCCTGAAAGACACGGTCAACTCGTGCATCGAGTACCGCATTCTGGGCCTCGCGGCCGAGGCCGCGTTCTTCACGCTGCTGTCCCTGCCGCCGCTGATGCTGGGCCTGATCGGTCTGCTCGGCTACATAGACGACTGGACCGACACCACCACCGTCGCCTCCATCGAGGAGAACATCCTCACCGCGGTGGGCACCGTGCTGTCCGACCGGGGCGTCAACCAGATCGCCAAGCCGCTGCTGGAGGACGTCACCCACGGCGGCCGGCCGGACATCATCTCCATCGGTTTCGCGATCGCCCTGTGGTCGGGGTCGCGCGCGGTCAACGTCTTCATCGACACCATCACCGTGATGTACGGCCTCGACGGCCAGCGCGGCATCGTCGCCACCCGCCTGCTCGCGTTCCTGCTCTACATCATCGCCCTGCTGATCGGGGCGGTGGTCCTGCCCCTGGCGGTCGTCGGCCCCGACCGGGTGGTGGAGCTGATGCCGTGGGGCACGGAAGTGGTGGCGGTCCTGTACTGGCCGGTGGTCATCCTGCTGTCCATCGCCTTCCTGACCACGCTGTACCACGTGTCCGTACCCGTGCGCTCCCCGTGGATCGAGGACGTCCCCGGCGCCCTGGTGGCGCTCGCGATGTGGGTGCTCGGCAGCTTCCTGCTGCGGATCTACCTGACCAGCACGGTCGAGGGGCCGACGATCTACGGCTCGCTCGCCGCGCCCATCGCCGTCCTGCTCTGGATCGGTCTGACCGCGTTCGCGGTGCTCGTGGGCGCCGCGGTCAATGCCGCCATCGACCGTGTCTGGCCGTCGGTCGCGACCGCGGCGGCCCGCGCCGCCAACGAGCGCATGCGCGCCGCCCAGGCGGCGGAGATCCTCGCCCGCGCGAAGGCGGCGCACATGTACGACGACCCGGACGACGACGAGGCGGACGGGGACGACGCGCCCATGCCCTCGGAGTTCCCGGAGCGCTGGTCGCGCTTCCTGCCCCCGGACGACGTACGTTCCCGGCTGCACTCCGGCAGGGAGCACCACAAGCAGACCCCGCCGGGGGAGTGACGGCGGGTTCCTGAGGCCGTTCGTCCGCGCTGCCCCCGGACGCGGGACGGCGCCTGCGCGACGCACTAGCCTCGATGGCATGTACGTGGAACGCCCGTCGCGCCTGGAGGGCGCCGCCGTGTGGACCCGCACCCCGGCCGACCTCCCGGGTCCCGCCCACCCCGTACTGCCCGACGGCTGCATGGACCTCATGGTGGTCGACGGCCGGCTCCTCGTGGCCGGTCCCGACTCCCGCGCCCAGATCGCGGACACCCGGCTCATCACGGCCATGGGTGTCCGGTTCGCCCCTGGCACCGCGCCCGCGCTCCTCGGCGTACCGGCGCACGAACTGCGGGACCGGCGTGTCGACATCGCCGATCTGTGGGGTGCGGCCGAGGCCCGCAGGCTCACCGAGCGCATCCTGACGGCCGCCGACCCCGCCGGGGAGCTGGAGACCGTGGCGATCGCCCGCGCCGCGGGCGCCGACCGTCCCGACCCGGTGCTGGGCGAGGTCGTCCGCCGTCTCGACGAGGGCGGCACCGTCGCCGGCGCCGCCTCCGCGGCCGGCCTCGGCGCCCGCCAGCTGCACCGCCGCTCCCTGCTCGCCTTCGGATACGGGCCCAAGACCCTGGCCCGGGTGCTGCGGCTCCAGCGCGCGCTGACGCTGGTGCGGGCCGGAGTGCCGTACGCCGACGCCGCACTCACCGCGGGCTGCGCCGACCAGGCGCACCTCGCCCGGGAGATGCGGGGCCTCGGGGGTACGACCCTCAGTGCTTACGCGGAGTCCGCGAAGAACGAGATCCCACAGCCGTCGGGGTCGAGCACCACGGCGTAGCGCTGCCCCCAGAACGCGTCCCAGGGCTTGAGGTGCCCCTGGTACCCGGCCGCGGTGAGGTCCGCGTACACGGCGTCCACCTCGGCCGGGCTGTCGCAGCGGAAGGCGAGACCGATGCGCTCGCCGCCGCCCGTGGGGCGGGTCCACTCGGGGTCGAAGGAGCGGATGGTCTCCTCGGTGTCCCACAGCACACGCAGCCCGTTGGGCAGCGTCGCCTCGGCGTGCGGGGCGGTATCGGCGTCGGCCGGGATGTCCAGGCCGATGCGGCGGTAGAAGGCGAGAGATGCGGCCATGTCGGAGGCGACGATGCCGATCGCGTCGAGTCGTGGAGTCATGTCGTCAATCTAGGCAGGGCGCGCGCCAGGGGTCTTGAACGAATCGGACCTCTGCGGCCGGCCGAGCGTCCCGCTCCGTACGGGTGACTTCCCGCCCCGGCAGGACTGACCGTCCCGCGCCGACTCCAACATCACTGAGTGAGAGGGGGAACCACTGCGGAAGGACTCGCCGATGACCACATGCCCCGCCCCTGACACGACCGGATCCGCGCCTGCCACCACGGGGCCGGCCACGGGGCCGGCCCTCGCCACGGCCGGATCCGGGACGGTGCGCGCACGCCGGTACCGGGCCGCCGCGACGCTGTGCGCCCTCGCGGTGCTGCCCGCCACGGCCACCTTGGGCACCCCGGCCGCCGTGGCGGCCGAGGCGAAGCCCGACGCTCTGGTGACCATGGGCGACAGCTTCATCTCCGGCGAGGGCGCCCGGTGGCAGGGGAACGCCGAAGGGCTCAAGAACTTCGGCGGGATCCCGCAGGCCCTGCGCGATGCGACCGACCGTGTGAAGACCGCGGGCATCGGCCTGGAGAAGATCTACAGCCCCGGCTGCCACCGCGCGGACGCCGCCGTCATCGGTGCGGGCACCCCGAAGCGCTTCAACATCGCCTGTTCCGGGGCGGCGACGACGCATCTGTCGCGGAACTTCCGCGCGGAGGAGTCGCAGCTGGCCCGGCTGAGGACGCTGGCCACCGAGAACAACGTCACGGTGGTCGTCGTCTCGGTCGGCGGGAACGACGTCCGCCTGACGGACACGATGAAGGTGTGCGCCGACGCCTGGAAGAACGACCGCTACTGCTCGACCGACACCGCGGTCACCGGTCCGGCCGTCGAGCGCGTGCGCACCGTGGGCGCCAAGGTGGCCCGGGCCGTCGAGGCGGTCCGGGCAGCGGTCAAGGACACCGGGTCCTCCCCGCGCATCCTCGTGCAGTCCTATCCGCTGCCGCTGGCCTCGGGGAAGGCGGCCACGACCGCCGCGCACGACGAGAACGGCTGGGACCGCTGGAGCGCGTACGGCTGTCCCTTCTACAACCGTGACCTGCGCTGGATCGCGACCGGTCTGGGCGCCGCCCTCAACCGGGAGATCAAGAAGGCGGCCGTGCGGACCGGCGCGGACCACGTCGACCTCGGCCGGCTGCTCGACGGCCACCAGGTCTGTGGCAAGCAGCCTCTCCAGACCGCGTTCGCCGCGGACGGCACCGTCGTCTCGCCGCCCGCCGCCAAGGCCGAATGGGTCCGCTACGTGCCGCGGACGAAGACCGAACTCCCCGCCGACGAGGCACAGGAGCTCCTGCACCCCAACTACTACGGTCAGCAGGCGCTCGGCCGCTGTCTGACGCTCGTCGTCGGCCGGCTGGCGACCGCCGGGCCGGGCATGGACGCCCAGTGCCGCGGAGCCGCGGGGAAGGCTCCGGAACAGGTCGGCGTGACGTTCACGCGCTGAACTCCGTGGGGCGAAGCCCTCGATGGGGGAGGCGACGCCGCTGCCCGCCCCGCTCGTGAGGCGACGACCCGGCCCCCCTTCTGCAAGGGGCCGGGGCGGGCGAAACACAGGAACCCGCCGGTCTCCCGGCGGGTTCCTGGATGCTGACGGTAAATCAGTTCGCTGCCACGGCAGGGGAGGCCGAGGCTCTCTCCTCCGCCGCCGGCACCGTCCTCGGCGTCAGAAGCCGCTCGGCCAGGAAGCCGAAGACCAGACCGAAGACGGTCCACAGCGTCGCCTGGATGGCCAGCGTCGCCAGCCGGAACTCCCAGACCACCGTGGCCGGGAAGCCCTTCGGCACCTCGTTGAACGACGGCAGGAACGCGTAGGCGAGACCGACGGCGACCACGAACGCACCGCCCGCGGCGATCGTCGCGTTCCAGTTGCCCAGGCGCGGGGCCAGCCGCTTGCCGAGGATCACCGCGGCCACCGACAGCAGCACGCTGAGCAGGACCATCAGGAAGTACAGCGAGGTCCGCTGGCCGATCGTGTCGGGATCCCCGACGGCCGGCGGGTTCGGCGGGTACTTCAGATACGGCACGACGTACACACTCAGCAGCGCACCGAGCGCGAGCAGCGCGGCCGTGGCGCGCGGACCGAACCGGCCGATGCGGCCGAGCGCGACACAGTAGGCGAGGGCGGCGATGCCGCCGACCGCCACACCGAAGACGAGCACACCGGTGGCGAGCCCCGCGGTCGACTGCATGGCCCTGGTGACCAGTTCCTCGCCGCCGTGCTCGTGGGAGTGGCTCTCCTCGAACGCGATGGCGGAGTCGACCGGACCCTCACCCAGGAAGTACGCGACGGCCATCGCGACCGCGCCCGCGACCAGTCCGGCGAGCATGCCGCGGACGAGCAGGGCTCTCACAGATATGGAGTTCATGATCGTTCCCCCGGGGTCTCAGTGGCAGGGGAAGCCGAGCAGGTGGCGTCCGTCGTGGACCCACTCGTGAACGTTCTCACCGGCGATGAGCGAGGTGGCGCCCTGCTCGGCGCCGACGAAGTACAGCAGGACCAGCATCAGAATGCCGAAGAAGACCGCCCAGGGAGCAATCGCCTTCAGCGAGATGGGAGTGATGGCCGGCGCGGTGGTGGCGGGCGCAACGGACTGAGCCATGGCAGAACCTCCTTGGGGAACACGCGTCCCGATCGTGGTGCCTGAGACGAAGGTGCTGGGTCTGACTTCCCGCAGAGGTACGGGTACACAGTGGCGCGACCGTGCCGGATTCTCACCGGACTTCCGTCACACCGTCGTCATGTCCACGCGACCGTACCGCTTGCGGGCCCGCGCCGCTACGGCGCGTGGGGGCGCGAGAGAACACCGGAACACCCGTGATGTGCTTGCGCCGTGGGGACTGCGGCGGGAAGGACGGGCAACCGATGACAGTACGGGTGATGTTGGTCTCACCTGCGACGACGGCCGCGGTGCGGGAAGCGCGCTTCGGGGCGGACGAGCCGCTGGACGAGCTCGGGGCACGCGCGGCCCGGGCCGCCGCGGGCGATCTGCCGCGGGTCCAACAGCCGTTGTGCGGACCGTCTTTGCGCTGCCGCGCGACGGCCGAGGCGCTGGGGCTTCAGGCCGAACCGGCGGACCGGCTCGGCGACTGGGACATGGGCCGCTGGCGGGGTCGGCGGCTGGACGAGGTGAGCGCGAGCGAACCCGAGGCGGTGGCCGCCTGGCTGTCCGACCCGTCGGCCGTCCCGCACGGCGGCGAGTCCCTGACCGCGCTCCGCGCCCGGGCGGGCGATTGGCTGCGCTCCCTGCCCGACGACGCGGGGCGGGTGCTGGCGGTCGTGGAGCCCGCGTTCGCGCGAGCGGTGACCGTCCATGCGCTGGGCCTTCCCACGGAGGTGTTCTGGCGGCTCGACGTGGCACCGCTGACGCTCACCGAACTGAGCGGCCGGGCCGGCCGGTGGAATCTGCGCTGCGGCCGGCCGCTCGCGGGGGAGCGGGACCGTCCCTGACCGACGTGCTTCGTCCGGCCGCCGCGATGCGGGCAGTTGCGGCGGTCGGCGGTCGGCGGGCAGGGGCCGGCCGCACGACCGGCGTCCGTCGCCTCGGCCCCTGTCCATGTCCCCGGCTATCCGTGTCCCGGCGCGTGCACCGGGCTGCGCGGAAACGCGGCGACCGTGAGCCGTACATCCTCCTCGCACCCGTCCGCACCGCACTCGCAGGCGAAGGCGAGGACCGTCGTCCGCGGATCTCCCGGTGCCCACGGCCGGGCGAAGAAGGCCAGGTACTGGGAGACGACAGCCCGGTTCGCATACCGCAGCAGCTCACCGCGCCCGGCCGCCGTCCGTGCCACCGGGCCGTCGGCCGGCGCCGCCGCGACGTGCTTCCCGACCTCGGCAAGCGTGTCCTCGACGCTGTCGCTGCCGTCCACCACGACCGTCGCACCCCCGTACGCCTCCACCTCCTCGGCGATTTCGCGAACCAGGAACCTGTAGAGCTCCCTCTGGCCCCGCTCCAGACCGCGTTCGGCCAGCCGGGCCTCCTGCACCGCCGGCGTGGGCAAAAGCCACACCGCGGCGGCGCCGGCGCCGGTGACCGAGGGCGTGACCGGGGTGCCCTCGGCGACGGTCAGCGGTGCGGGCGGCAGCGCCCGGAGATCATCGAGGATCATGGGCCCGCGTTCGCGGTGCAGTGACATTGCGAGCATCTCCGCCACCGGCGCAGACCACCGCTCCTCACGCGACAGTGCCTCCCACCTCACCGCCGCCGGGTGGCCCGCCGCGAGCGCGCGGTCCCGGTGCTCCCAGGTGTGCGCGTCGGCGTTGTACCAGCGCAGACCGTGCCGACGGGCGAGCAGCCTGGCCACGGTCGTCTTGCCGGCCCCGGGCGGGCCGCCGATCCACAGCACCCCGGCGCCCTCACCACCCGTCACAGGTCCTCGGACGGCAACGGCTGCTCCGTCCAGATCACCTTGCCGTCCGGTGTGTACCGGGTGCCCCAGCGGTCGGCGAACTGGGCCACCAGGAACAGCCCGCGGCCCCCCTCGTCGGTGGTCGCGGCCTGGCGCAGATGCGGCGAGGTGCTGCTGTGGTCCGAGACCTCGCAGATCAGGCTGCGGTCCAGGATCAGCCGGACATGGATCGGCCCGATGGCGTAGCGGATGGCATTGGTGACGAGCTCGCTGAGGATCAGCTCCGTCGTGAAGGCCTCCTCCTCCAGACCCCACTCCCCGAGCGTGCGTGCCACAGCCCCCCGGACCTCGCCCACCGCGGACGGATCCTGCCGGACCTCCCAGTCCGCCACCTTCGCCGGGTCGAGTACGCGGGTACGGCCCACGAGCAGCGCGATGTCGTCCCGCGGACGCTCGGGGAGCAGGGCCCGGAGCACCGCCTCGCACGTCTCGTCGGGACTGCGGTCCGGATGCCCCGCGACGGTACGGCGCAGCAGGGCCAGACTCTCGTCGATGTCCCGCTCGCGGTCCTCGACGAGACCGTCCGTGTAGAGCACCAGGCTGCTGTTCTCCGGCAGCTGGAGTTCGAGCGTCTCGAAGGGCAGCCCGCCGAGACCGAGGGGTGGACCTCCGGGGACCTCCGCGAAGTCCGCGGTCCCGTTCGCGTGGAGCACCACCGGCTGGACGTGCCCGGCCCGCGCCATCGTGCAGCGGCCGGTGGACGG
Source organism: Streptomyces sp. NBC_00306 (assembly GCF_036169555.1). Classification (GTDB taxonomy): domain Bacteria; phylum Actinomycetota; class Actinomycetes; order Streptomycetales; family Streptomycetaceae; genus Streptomyces; species Streptomyces achmelvichensis. Next base: position 6,403,036 of record NZ_CP108032.1, read on the forward strand.
GTCGTAGATCGCGTAGAGGCAGGTCGCGCCGGTGACGCCCGACTCGCCGCCCTCGTTGCCGTCGGCGACCTCCTCCTGATCGATCCGGGCGACCAGTTCGTCCAGATGCCACAGCAGCTCGTCGGGCGGCAGATCCAGGGTGGAGAAGTTGTGCACCGCCGTCCGGAGCCGGCCCATGGTGGCCGCCGCGTGCAGCCCGTGCCCCACGACGTCGCCGACGACGAGCGCCACCCGCGCGCCCGGCAACGGGATGATGTCGAACCAGTCGCCGCCCACTCCGCCGAGCCCGCCGAGGCCCGCCTGGGCGGGGCGGTAGCGGAAGGCGACGTCCAGGGCGTTCTGCTCCGGCAGCCCGCGGGGGAGCAGACTGCGCTGGAGCGTCACCGCCATCGTGTGCTCGCGCGTGTACCGGCGGGCGTTGTCCACGCTCACCGCCGCCCGGGCGACCAGCTCCTCGGCGAGGGAGAGGTCCTCCTCCTCGAAGGCCTCCGGCCGCTTGGAGCGCCAGAACATCGCCACGCCCAGGATCACCCCGCGGGCTCGCAGCGGCACCGCGATCATGGAGTGAAATCCGGAGTCGACCAGCTTCTGCGCCCGAACGGGCGACTGCTGCTGCCAGCCTCTCAGCGCGGCGAGATCCGGCTCCAGGACGGCTTCGCCCTTGCCGATCCCCGCGCCCATCGGGGTGGTCGGCAGAAAGCGGATGGCCGTGCCCAGCGGGTAGAGCGCCGAGTCCTGCCGCAGTCCGTGGAAGGCCACGCGATGCATCTCCGCGCCGCCGCCGCTCGGGGTCGGCTCCTCGCCGCGCAGCACGGCCGACATCAGGTCGACGGTGGCGTAGTCGGCGAAGCGGCCCACGGCGAACTCCGCCAGCTCCTCACAGGTGCGCACCACGTCCAGCGTGGTGCCGATCTCCGTACCCGCGTCGTACAGCAGCTTCAGCCGCGCCTGGGCCACGTCCGCCCGGCCGGTGAGGGCCTGGAGCTCGGTGGTGTCGCGGATCGTCGCCACACTGCCGGGCGGTCCGCCGTCCGCGTCGGTCGAGCGCTGGTTCACGGCGAGCAGCCGGTCCCCGACCAGATGGACCTCGTCACTCGCGATGCGCCCCGAGGTCAGCAGCTCCGCGGTACGGGGGTCCAGACCCAGCTCGGCGACCGGCCGGCCCTCCACGTCCGCCGGAAGACTCAGCAGTCGCCGCGCCTCGTCGTTGGCGAGCAGCAGCCGCCCCTCGCCGTCGACGATGAGCACGCCCTCGCGTACGGCGTGCAGGACGGCGTCGTGGTGCTCGTACATCCGGGTCATCTCGGTGGGCCCGAGGCCGTGCGTCTGCCGTCGCAGCCGTCTGCTGACCAGGGCCGTGCCACCGGTCGTCAGCAGCAGCACCACTCCCGCGGCGCCCAGCAGCAGCGGGAACTGGTCCTCCACGACACCGCTGACGTGGTCGATCGTGATGCCCGCCGACACCATGCCGATGACCGCCCCGTTGGACCCCCGCACCGGCACCACAGCCTGGACGAGTGGCCCGATGGTCCCGGTGATCTTCTCGGTGACCACCTCGCCGGCCCGGGCCGGGGCCAGATTGCCGACGAACTGCTTGCCGATCCGGTCGGGGAGCGGATGGGTGTAGCGGATGCCCTGGGTGCTGAGGACGACGATGAAGTCGACGCCGGAACGTTTTCGCGCCTCCTCGGCGCGCGGCTGCAGGATCGCGGTGGGGTTCGGGCTCTCCAGCGCCGCCTCGATGCCGGGCGAGTGCGCGAACGTCTCGGCCACCGCCACCGAACGGTTGCGGGCCTCGCGCTCACTGTCCGACCGGGACTGCAGAACGAGCGCGCCCATGCCTGCGGCGACGAGCAACACCACGATCGCCACCTGCAGGAGAAAGACCTGACCTGCGAGGGTTCTCATCCGGAGAACCGAGCGCCGGCGGCCGTAGCGTGCGGCCATGTCCTATTTCTACACCTCCCGCATACGGTGGGCTATCCGCGCACCGTAGAGCGCAACGGCCGCACGCGCGACGCCTTTGCCCAGATGCGTCGCGCGTGCCGGACCTGCTGTCTGCCCGGGAAGTACTCAGCCCAGGCTCAGAACCTCCGTGAGCACCTTGCGCAGCGTCGCCTCCGGATCGGCCGCCGCACCCGGCGAACGCCAGGCCACGAAGCCGTCGGGACGCACGAGCACCGCGCCCTCGGGGGTGGTGCCGTGCCTCTCGGCCCAGTCCTCCCCGTCCTCGGGGGCGAGGTCGGCGGCGGGCCCGCCGCCGATCGCGTAGGCCTCCAGAGGTACGGACAGTCCCGCCGCGGCCTTGCGGGCGCCTTCGCGCCAGGGTGAGTTCTCGGCGCACAGCAGCACGAGCGACTGCTCGTACAGGTCCACCGTCGACACACGGCCGTTCTGTCCGGTGACCCAGATGTGCGGGGCCCGGGTGCCGGGGTCCCCCGAGAGCTGCATGCGCTCGGGCACCACGGCCAGCGAGGGGTCGACCCCGACGACAGCGCCCGAGCGGTAGCCGTAGCCCATGGCCACCATCAGCACGCCGCCCTGCCGGCCGCCGCCCGAGGTGGGCGACGGTGCGTAGCCGGGGTGGCTGTGCTCCGCCGAGCGGGCCGAGGCGCGCTCGCTGGTGACCCGCGCGACCGGCAGCCGCTCCATGCCGTAGGTGTCGAGCAGCCCCGGCCCGGCCCAGCCCTTCAGCACCGCCGCCAGCTTCCAGGCGATGTTGTGGGCGTCCTGGATACCGGTGTTGGAGCCGAACGCGCCGGTCGGGGACATCTCGTGGGCGGAGTCGCCGGCGAGGAAGACCCGGCCGTCCGAGTAGCGTTCCGCGACCCGTTCGGCCGCGTGCCACGGCGCCTTGCCGGTGATCTCGACATCCAGGTCCTCGGCCCCGACCGCCCGGCGGATGTGGTCGGCGCACCGCTCGTCGGTGAAGTCGTCGAGGGTCTCACCGTCCTCGGGGTGCCACGGCGCGTGGAAGACCCAGCGGTCGACGTTGTTCACCGGCAGCAGGGCCCCGTCCGCTCCGGGCTTGGTCAGGTAGCAGACGATGAAGCGCCGGTCGCCGACGACGTCGGCGAGCTGCCGGGAGTTGAACGTGACGCTGACGTTGTGGAACAACTCGCCGTTGCCGGTCTGGCCGATGCCCAGCTGTTCCCGGACGGGACTGCGCGGCCCGTCGGCGGCGACGAGGTAGTCGGCGCGCACGGTCCTGTGCTCGCCCGTCGTACGGTCCTTGACGATCGCGCTGACACCGCCTGCGTCCTGCTCGAACGAGAGCATCTCGTTCGAGTACAGCATCTGCGCCCCGAGCCGTCGCGAATGCTCGGAGAGCACCGGCTCGATGTCGTTCTGGCTGCACAGGCACCAGCCGGCGGGACTGATCCGCGCCAGCCGGCCGCCGGGGTCGATCTCCTTGAACAGCCAGGCGGAGTCATTGCCCGTCAGGGACCCGCCCTGAAGGATTCCGTGGTTGTCGGCGAGGACGGCCGCCGCCTCGCGGATGTCCTGTTCCACTCCGCAGACGCGGAACAGCTCCATCGTGCGGACGTTCATTCCTCGTCCGCGGGGATGTGTGGATGTGCCCGAGTGCTTCTCGACGAGCAGATGCCCGATGCCATGACGGCTCAGGAACATCGAGGTGGCCAGGCCCACCAGGGACCCGCCGACGATCAGTACCGGCACGCGGTGATCGGCGTTCTCTTCCATGGGAACTAGATGCCCGGCGGGACAGGGGTTCCCTCGCCCATTCACCCGCATGGTGCTCAGCTCTCGCGCCGGACGCGGGCCCGGACCACGATCGGTTGCGGGAGCGCCCCCGGGCCATGTGGGGCGATCGTTGCGGATCCGCAGGGCTCGACCGTGCGGATTCCACCGACAACTGACGACGGGCCATGTCTGGCACGGTCGCGAAGGAGTGTGAACAAGGATGACAACCTTGTCGGAACGGATATCGCAGTCCGCCTTCGACGGCTCCAGGCTTCGGGTGATTTTGCTGCTGGACCTCCACGACGGGGCGCAGAAGCAGTTCCTCGAGGCGTACGAGCACATGCGGAACCAGGTCGCCTCCGTACCGGGGCACATCAACGACCAGCTCTGCCAGTCGATCGAGAACCCGTCGCAGTGGCTCATCACGAGCGAGTGGGAGAGTGCACCGCCCTTCCTCGCGTGGGTCAACAGCGAGGAGCACGTGGAGACGGTCCAGCCGCTGCACAGCTGCGTACGGGACACGCGTTCACTGCGCTTCAGTGTGCTGCGGGAGACCGGAGCGCCGTTCACCGAGTCCTTCGCGCCCAGCAAGGGCGGCCTCCAGGCGGCTCCTCGCGTCGGCGACGGAGTGGTTCGCCACGCGCTGACGTTCACGGTCAAGCCGGGCTCCGAGGAGAAGGTCGCCAAGATCCTTGCCGGCTACACCTCGCCGTCGTCTCGCGTCGACGACGACACCCGGCTGCGCCGCACCTCGCTCTTCATGCACGGCAACCGCGTCGTCAGGGCGATCGAGGTGCAGGGCGACCTGATGGCCGCGCTGCGGCACGTGGCACGGCAGCCCGAGGTGCGGGCCGTCGAGGACGCCATCAACCCGTACCTGGAGCAGGACCGGGATCTCGACGACCCCAACTCCGCGCGGCTCTTCTTCACCCGTGCCGCACTGCCCGCCGTGCACCATGTGTCGGGCGACGGAGTGGACACCGACGAGGTCAACCGGCACGCGCTGTTCTACCAGGCCAAGGAGGGCTGCGGGATGGCCCTGGCCCGGATGCTCGCCAAGCAGGACGAGGCGGCGGCCGACAGCCCCGGGAACCCTATCGCCGGCAGCACGGTCTTCCAGCGCGACGACATCGTCGTCCGCCTGGTGGACGTCGTCGGGCCGCTGGACGGGCACCCCGCGCTGGCACTCGGCGTCGCAGGTGACCGCAAGGCCGCCTGCCTCGCCAAGCTCCTCGCCGACGGCGACGAGGGCGTGCCGACCACCGACGCGGAGATTTCGCGCTTCCTCGCGCGCTCCGACATGCAGCTCATCACCGACCGGAGCGCGCCGCCCGAGTCCTGACGGCGTCCTGACCCTGCGCCCGGCGAAGCGGCCAGAGGGCCGAACCACCGGGACCCTGCATCTGGAGGAAGCAGCATGACCACGCACAGCCCACGCATCGTGGACCTCAGCGAGACCCAGCCCAACACCCGGCGAGGCGGTGACCTGCGCGCCGTGCTCACGCCGACGGCCGTGGGCGCGACCAGCGGGTTCATGGGCCTGGCGATCGTGCCGCCCGGTGAGTCCATCGCCGAGCACTACCACCCGTACTCGGAGGAGTTCGTGTACGTGGTGAAGGGGCTCCTGGAGGTGGACCTGGACGGCGAGACGCACTCCATGAGTCCCGACCAGGGCCTCATGATCCCGCTGAACGTGCGGCACCGGTTCCGCAATGTCGGCAACGAGGAAGCCCGCATGGTCTTCCACCTCGGCCCGCTCGCGCCGCGCCCCGAACTCGGGCACGTCGACACCGAGCATGTCGAGGAGGCTGCCGAGCAGGGCAGGCCGCCGGAACGGACTGGGGCCGTTTCGTGAACCGGCGGGTGGCGGTCACCGGGGTCGGCATCGTCGCCCCCGGCGGTGTCGGCGCCCCGGCGTTCTGGGACCTGCTCGCGAGCGGACGTACGGCCACGCGGGGCATCACCCTCTTCAACCCCGAGGGCTTCCGCTCGCGTATCGCCGCCGAGGTCGACTTCGACCCCGCGCGGCACGGTCTCGAAGCCGAGCTGGTGGCGCGCTCGGACCGGTACATCCAGTTCGCGCTGGTGGCCGCCCGGGAAGCCGTACAGGACTCCGGTCTCGACCCCGAGAACGAGGACCCCTGGCGGATCGGGGTGTCGCTCGGCACCGCGGTCGGCGGCACCACGCGCCTCGAGCACGACTACGTCGCCGTCAGCGGTTCGGGCGCGCGCTGGGACGTGGACCACCGCCCGGCGGGACCGCACCTCGAGCGCGCGTTCTCGCCGAGCACCCTCGCCTCGGCGGTCGCCGAACAGATCGGTGCCCACGGTCCGGTGCAGACCGTCTCGACGGGCTGCACCTCCGGACTCGACGCGATCGGCTACGCGTTCCACGCGATCGAGGACGGGCGGATGGACGTGTGCATAGCCGGCGCGTCGGACTCGCCCATATCCCCGATCACCGTGGCGTGCTTCGACGCGATCAAGGCGACATCGGCGAACAACGACGACCCGGAGCACGCCTCCCGGCCGTTCGACGCCGACCGTGACGGGTTCGTCATGGGCGAGGGCGGAGCGGTACTCGTCCTCGAGGAGCTGGAGCACGCCCGTGCCCGTGGCGCGACCGTGTACTGCGAGATCGGTGGCTACGCGACCTTCGGCAACGCGTACCACATGACCGGACTGACGCCCGAGGGCCTGGAGATGGCCCGCGCCATCGACACCGCCCTCGGCCACGCCCGGATCAACAGCTCCGCCATCGACTACGTCAACGCGCACGGGTCGGGAACCAAGCAGAACGACCGCCACGAGACCGCGGCGGTGAAACGTTCCCTCGGCGACCACGCCTACAAGACGCCCATGAGCTCCATCAAATCCATGGTGGGTCACTCGCTGGGTGCCATCGGCGCCATCGAACTCGTCGCGTGCGTCCTGGCGATGGACCGGCAGGTGGTCCCGCCGACGGCCAACTACCAGACCCCCGACCCCGAGTGCGATCTGGACTACGTGCCGCGCACCGCCCGCTCCCGGAAGCTGCGCAGCGTGCTCTCCGTCGGCAGTGGGTTCGGCGGGTTCCAGTCGGCGGTCGTCATGACCCGACCCAGTGGGAGGTCAGGATGAGCACCCGCAGCGACCGGCGCACGGTTGTCACCGGGATCGGTGTCATTGCCCCCAACGGGGTCGGTACCGATGTCTTCTGGAAGGCGACGCAGGAGGGCATCAGCGTCCTCGACCGGGTCACCCGGGAGGGGTGCGGCGATCTGCCGCTGCGCGTCGCCGGCGAAGTGCGCGGACTGGATCCGGCCACCATGGTCGAGGGGCGTTACCTCGTCCAGACCGACCGGTTCACGCACTTCGCGATGGCGGCCGCCGATCTCGCCCTCGAGGACGCGCGGCTCGGCCGCGCCGACTACGAGGACGAGCCCTACGACGTCGGTGTCGTCACCGCCGCCGGGTCGGGCGGCGGTGAGTTCGGCCAGCGTGAGCTCCAGCGGCTGTGGGGCCAGGGCTCCCGCTATGTCGGGCCGTACCAGTCCATCGCCTGGTTCTACGCGGCCAGCACCGGCCAGATCTCCATCCGCGGGGGCTTCAAGGGCCCCTGCGGTGTGGTGGCCAGTGACGAGGCGGGCGGACTCGACGCCTTCGCCCATGCCGCGGGCGCTGTCGCCCGCGGCACGAACGCGGTGGTCGTCGGCTCCGCCGAGGCCCCGCTCGCGCCCTACTCGGTCGTCTGCCAGCTCGGCTACCAGGACCTGAGCACCAGCGACGACCCGGCCCGGGCCTACCGGCCCTTCACCTCGGAGGCCTGCGGCTTCGTCCCCGCCGAGGGCGGGGCGATGCTCGTCGTCGAGGAGGAGTCGGCGGCCCTGCGCCGCGGTGTGCAGCCGCGGGCATACGTGGCCGGGCACGGGGCCACCTTCACCGGTCCTTCCCGGTGGAAGGAGTCCCGGGAAGGACTGGCCATGTCGATTCGTGGCGCACTCGAGCAGGCCGGCTGCGCCCCGGAGGAGATCGATGTGGTCTTCGCCGACGCGCTCGGCGTGCCCGAGGCCGACCGTGCCGAGGCGCTGGCGATCTCCGACGCCCTGGGCGCTCACGGCCGCCGGGTCCCGGTGACCGCGCCCAAGACCGGGATCGGCCGGGCGTACTGCGGCGGGCCCGTGCTCGACGTGGCCACGGCGGTCCTCGCGATGGAGCACGGCGTCGTGCCGCCCACCCCGGGTGTCTTCGACGTGTGCCACGACATCGACGTCGTGACGGGCAAGGCCCGCAAGGCACCGCTGCGTACAGCCCTCGTCCTGAGCCGCGGGCTGATGGGCTCGAACGCGGCCCTGGTGGTGCGCGGCGCGGCCGATCGCCCTCGTGACAACTCGTGACAAGGAGAACTGCCATGTCAGACGTACTGACCATCGAAGAGCTCGCCGCCCTGATGAAGAAGGGCGCCGGACTCACCGTGGATCCCGCCGACCTCGCCGGCCGGAGCGAAACCCGCTTCGACGAGTTCGGCCTCGACTCGCTCGGCCTGCTCGGCATCGTCGGCGAGCTGGAGAACCGGCACGGCCGACCTCTCCCGCCCGACGCCGACCGGTGCAAGACCCCGCGGGAGTTCCTCGACCTCGTCAACACCACCCTCATGAGCGGAGCCTGAAGTGTCCGGACACACCGAGAACGAGATCGTCGTCGCAGCGCCGCTGGATCTCGTCTGGGACATGACCAACGACCTGGAGAACTGGCGGCAGCTGTTCAGCGAGTACGCCTCCGTCGACGTCATCGAGCGCCAGGGCGACACCACGACGTTCCGGCTGACCATGCACCCGGACGAGAACGGGACGGTCTGGAGCTGGGTCTCCGAGCGCACCCCGAACCGCGCGGCGCGCACGGTGAAGGCCCGTCGCGTCGAGACCGGCCCCTTCGAGCACATGAACATCCACTGGGAGTACTCCGAGGTCGCCGGCGGCACCCGGATGCTCTGGCGCCAGGACTTCGCGATGAAGCCCGACGCGCCCGTCGACGACGAGTGGATGACCGACAACATCAACCGCAACTCGAAGGTCCAGATGGCGCTCATCAAGGACAAGATCGAGCAGCGCGACCGGGAGAGCCGCGGCGCCGCGGTTCCCTCCAACTGACCCGGAAGGAAGGGCACAGCGGATGAACTCCCCGCACCAGGCGCTGATCGTGGCCCGCATGGCGCCCGAGTCGGCACCCGACATCGCCGAGCTGTTCGCGGCTTCCGACGGCGGCGAACTGCCGCACCTCGTCGGAGTCACCCGGCGCAGTCTGTTCCAGTTCGGCGATGTGTACATGCATCTGATCGAATCGGACCGTCCCCCGGGACCGGCGATCGCCCAGGTGACCGAGCACCCGGCGTTCAAGGACATCAGCGACCGGCTGACGGCCTTCGTCAGCCCCTACGACCCGCAGACCTGGCGGAGTCCCAAGGACGCGATGGCCCGTCAGTTCTACCGGTGGGAACGCGACAGCACCGCGTGAGACCGCGACGACGCCCCGGCTCCTCCTGATCGGAGGACCCGGGGCGTCGGCGTGTGTAGCGGGGGTGGTGGGACCGACTCACCCCGGCACGACGGACTCGAACGCGTGGAGGTAGGCGTTGACCGGACGGACCTCACCGACCACCAGGCCCGCTTGCGTCATCCGGTCCGTCATCGACTTCTGGGTGTGCTTCGCGCCGCCGACGTTCAGCAGCAGAAGCAGATCCATGGCGGTCGTGAACTTCATCGACGGGGTGTCGTCGACCAGGTTCTCGATCACGACGACCCGCGCGCCGGGCCGGGCCGCCTCGACGACGTTCCGCAGGGTGCTGCGGGTGCTCTCGTCGTCCCACTCCAGGATGTTCTTGATGACGTACAGGTCGACGTCGACCGGCATCTCGCGGCGGCAGTCGCCGGCCACGATGGTGACCCGGCCCGCGAGGTGACCGCCGTCCCGCAGCCGCGGGTCCGCCTTCGCCACGACGCCCGGCAGGTCGAGCAGGGTGCCCTTCACCGTCGGGTGCTTCTCCAGCAGGCTGGCCAGCACATGGCCCTGACCGCCGCCGATGTCGGCGACCGTCCTGACGCCCTTGAGGTCGAGCAGGTCGGCGACGTCCTGCGCCGACTGCACGCTGGAGGTGGTCATCGCGCGGTTGAACACGTGCGCCGACTCACGGGCGTCGTCGTGGAGGTACTCGAAGAACCCCTTGCCGTACAGGTCCTGGAACACGCTCTCGCCGGAGCGCACGGCCTGGTCCAGCCGCGGCCAGGCGTCCCAGGTCCACGGCTCGGTGCACCACAGGGAGATGTAGCGCAGGCTGTTCGGGTCGTCCTCGCGCAGCATGCGGGACATGGGGGTGTGGGCGAACGTGCCGTCCTCGGTCTCCACGAAGATGCCGTAGCAGGACAGCGCACGCAGCAGCCGGCGCAGGGGCTGCGGCTCGGTGGTCACCTTGACGGCGAGCGCCTCGGCGGTGGTGGGCGTCTCGTCGAGAGCGTCCGCCACGCCGAGCCGGGCCGCCGCGCGGACGGCCGCGGACACCGCCGCGCCGAAGACCAGCTCGCGCAGGCGCATGGCCGGGGGAGGGGCGGCGACGTCGTCCACGACGGGCTGGACAGGTCTGGGGCTTACGGTGGTCATGCGGCCTCGAATCGTCTGAGGGGCCGCGCTCCGGCGGACCCGGTGAAACGGGGGTTGGGGCTGATCGCGGTCACGGGCTCAGCACATCCCCGCGGGTACGGACGTGTTGCAGCGGTTGCCGCTGAACTTGTTGGTCGCGCCGCCGGCGGCATTGGCGAGGTCGGCCTTGCCGTTGCCCGTCACCCGGTTGTTCTCGATGACGTTGTCGGTGTTGGCCGCTCCCACGAAGCTCTGGAACAGGACGATGCCGCCGGACAGGGGCGACGTGCCCACGTTGTCGGTCACCTTGTTGTGGCGCACGACGGTGGCCTCGGAGCCGGTGAGCACGATGCCGGAGCCCTGGAGGAAGGGCAGCCGGGCCGTGGCCGGGCAGTGCTTGTTGTTCTTGCTGACGTCGTTGCGTGCGATCGTCATGGCGCCGGCCGCCGGCTTCGACTCGTCACCCACGACGAAGATGCCGGCGCAGTTGGCGGTGATCTCGTTGCGGAGCACGGAGAGGTTCCGGACCCGCCGCACGGTGATGCCGATGCGGTTGTCCGACAGCCGGTTGCCGGCGACCACCGCACCGCCGATGTCGGTGGCGCCGCCCTCGCTGTCGATGGTGTTCGCCAGGAAGATCCCGGCGTCACCGTTGGAGCGGGCGGTGTTCTCGCGGAACACGCCCCGGGTGGAGCGCTCCTGGGCGAGACCCCAGGTGCCGTTCTTCTCCGCGGTCACCTTCCGGACCGAGAGCCTGTCGGTACGGGTGGCCCACAGACCGTTCTTCGCGAAGCCGCTCAGCGTCAGAGAGCGGACGGTGACATCCTTGACGGGCTTGCTGTCCGTGCCCCGTACGCAGATGCCGCTGCCGATCTGCGCGCAGGCGTTGGCGGCCCGCGTACCGGCCGCGGCGGGACGGATGACGGTGGCCGGGCCGGCGCCCCGCAGGGTCAGACCGGACGTGGTGACAAGGACGCTCTCGCGGTAGGTGCCGGGTGCGACGAAAATCGTGTCGCCCGGCTTCGCCGCGTCCACTGCTGCCTGGATGGATTCGCCCGGATGGACCGCGCGCATGGTCGCTCCGGACGAGGGGGCGGCGGCGCCCAGTCCCGAGACCATGACGACTGCGGTGCATGCGAGGCACCTGATCTGTCGTTTCGTCATGAGCCGAAGCTATGGGTGATCATTCGGGGCCGCCACACGGAGTGAGCGGATGGATACACCGCGTGCGGCGACCGGGTGTTTTCCGCCCCGCGCCGGTACGGCTGAGAAAAACCCGTGGCGGCGGAACGGCGGTCCGGGCTAACGTGACGGCGTTCCCGCGGTGGCCCGCTGTCGCCGCGTCAGGCCGAGCATGATCCGGGAGGTGTGAACGATGGCTGTCATCGCGCTGGGCGCTGCCCTCACTCAGATGTTCATCCACTCCACCCCCGTGGTCTCCGGCTGACCTCACCTCACTTCTCCGCGCCAGTGCGCGCGTGCCGGGGCCACCCCTGTGAAGGGTCACCCCTTGTCTTTCTCTCCGTCCCACTCTTCTCTTCCGTCGTCTTCGTCGTCTTCTTCGCCGGTCGCGTCGTCCTCGCATCCACTGTCGGCCTACGGCTGGGACGAGGGCTGGGAGGCCGAGTTCGCTCCCTACGCCGAGCAGGGTCTGCTGCCCGGCCGTGTCGTACGGGTCGACCGTGGCCAGTGCGACGTCGTCACGGCCGACGGCCCGGTCCGGGCCGACACGGCGTTCGTCACCCCGCACGATCCGCTGCGGGTCGTCTGCACCGGTGACTGGGCGGCCGTCGACCCGGACGGCGATCCCCGGTTCGTCCGGACGTATCTGCCGCGCCGGACCGCCTTCGTACGCTCCACCTCGTCCAACCGCTCCGAGGGGCAGATCCTCGCCGCCAACGTCGACCACGCCGTCATCGCGGTCTCGCTCGCCGTCGAGCTGGACCTCGGCCGGATCGAGCGCTTCCTGGCGCTCGCGTGGGAGAGCGGGGCCCAGCCGGTCGTGGTGCTCACCAAGGCGGATCTGGTGCCGGACGCGACCGGGCTGTCGTATCTCGTCCAGGACGTCGAGACGACCGCGCCCGGCGTGCAGGTACTGACCGTCAGTTCGCTGACCGGCGACGGCATGGACGTGTTCGGTGCCGTCGTCTCCGGTGGTACGAGCGTGCTGCTCGGGGTCTCCGGCGCGGGCAAGTCCACCCTCGCCAACGCGCTCCTCGGCGAGGACGTGATGGACGTGCAGGCCACCCGTGACATCGACGGCAAGGGCCGGCACACCACCACGACCCGCAATCTGCTCGTCCTGCCCGGTGGCGGTGTCCTCATCGACACCCCGGGGCTGCGCGGTGTCGGGCTCTGGGACGCGGAGGCCGGCGTCGGCCAGGTCTTCGCGGAGATCGAGGAGTTCGCGCAGCAGTGCCGCTTCCACGACTGCGCCCACGAGGCGGAGCCGGGCTGCGCGGTGCTCGCCGCCGTCGAGGACGGCTCACTGCCCGAACGCCGTCTCGACAGCTACCGCAAGCTGCTCCGGGAGAACCGCCGCATCGTCGCCAAGACCGATGCCCGGCTCCGCTCGGAGATCCTGAAGGACTGGAAGCGCAAGGGCGCGGAAGGGCGCGCGGCGATGCAGGCGAAGCGCGGGCGTCTGCGCTGACGTCGGCTCGACGGGTCCCGACGGGTCCCGGCGGGTCCCGAGGGGTCTCGAAGGGTCCCGACGGGCAGGGTGCGGCGCGCGGTCTCCGCGCGCCGCACCCGGTCAGTCCAGACCCCAGCTGTGGATCTTCCTGGGGTGGATCCGGATCAGCTCCTCACTGAAGTGCGGGCCCAGCTCGTGCGGTCCGGTGAGCAGTTCGGCCTCGCCCCTGATGTCCACACCGCGCACCTTCCACGGCCTCAGGCTCACGATGTCGTCGACGACGAGCGCGACCTTCGGGTTCGCCTGGAGGTTGCGCCACTTCTTGGTGGTGGCCAGGGCGTATCCGCCGACCAGGATCGTGCCGTCCTCCTGCGGGAAGAAGCCGACCGGGTTGGCCTGCGGCTGGCCCTTCGGATCGACGGTCGCGAGCCGCCCCAGCCGCTGGGACGCCAGGTAGGCACGCTCGGCATCACTGAATTCGGTCATGCCGCCCAGCCTCACACGCCGGGCGTGCCCACCGCATCGGATCAACGGTCCACGGCTCCCGGCCCCCACCTCAAGCCGGCAACCCCCACCGCGGCGCCGGCGCGTTCGGCCGTACCGGCACGATCCGCAGGTCGGGGCGGTCGCCATGGGCCGTGATCAGGGCCGACTCGCCCTTGGGCAGACGGATGCGGATCGCCCCGTCGCCCTCCGGCTCCCAGTGCAGCCGCCGCCCGTGCCCGTCGCGCACCTCGACGGGTCCCTCGATGCCGTGGCGTACGACGCAGGGCGCGCCCGCCTCGCTCCGCAGCCGGACCCAGCGCGTCCTGCCGTTCTCGCGGACCGCGCTGAGCAGGAACGCCCCCTGCGTGCGGAAGTCGTGCACGACCAGCTCCCGCCAGGCGGCCGGCAGCGCGGGGAAGACCCGGATCACCCCGCCCCACGACTGGCAGACCATGTCGTGCACCGACTGGGACGCCGACAGCGGCGTCTCGATGACCGGGCCGGACTCCTTGTACATCGTGTTGGCCTGGATGAAACGGCTCATCAGCTCGCCGAGGTACCTGAGCGCGTCCTCGCCCTTGCCCAGCAGTGCGGACATCGAGGCGGCCCCGGTGAAGGTGTAGCCCTGGAGGGCGCCTTCGAAGCTCACCCAGTGGTCGAGGGACTTCTCGATCAGGGCGCGCTCTTCGGGTGTGCGGCCGGTGACCTCGTACAGCGGATAGACGGCCAGCAGATGCGAGTAGTGCCGGTGCGACGTCGCGAAGGGGACGCCCGCGCCGATCATGTAGCCGTTCGCGTCCGCCGGATACGGCACCAGCCGCGCGAGCACCTCCTGCCAGCGGGGGGCCAGGGGGTCGACGACGCCCAGTTCCGCGGCCGAGTCCAGCAGGGTGCGGCAGCCCCAGCGCAGCAGCATGAGGTCGTAGTTGCAGTCCGGGGCGTCCACGCCGTACTCGGGGGAGAAGGTCGCGGGCAGATGCAGCTTGCCGTCCGCGCCGGGGGTGAGGAAGTGCAGGTAGTAGTTGACCGCCTTGCGCAGCAGCGGGAACAGGGTGTCGCGCAGGATCGACCTGTCCATGGTGTGGCGGTAGGAGAGCCAGACGTTGTGCAGGGCCCAGGTGAGGTTGCCGACCTCGGGGGTCGGCGGGTTCTCGCCGGGGATGCCGACGCCGTACCCGTTGCCGGTCGGTGTCGCGCCACCGTTGACGAGACGGGTGTCGGTGGTGCGGGGGATGCCGGCCGAGTCCGCGCGGTAGGGGGCGGCGACCTCGGCGGTCAGCTGGGACCTGAACTCGCTCAGCGCCCGGGTCACGGCGTCGAGTTCGAGATGGTTGGAGCCGTGGATCAGCCAGTACTCCAGCTGGACGTTGAGGTTCCACCAGGTGTTGGGCCAGGGAGTGGATTCGAGCCAGGGTCCGCAGGTCGCCATGACGGGCGCGTCGCGCCGGGCCGCGGACGCCGTCTTGTACAGCTGGATCCAGTGGAAGCGCTGCAACCGGGCATCGGGCAGGGACAGGAAGCTCTTGCGGTAGAAGCGGTCCCACCAGGCGCGGTGGGGGAGTGCGAGCACGTCGTACGGAACGGCCGAGGCGGTACGGACGGCGCGCAGCGCACGGTCGCGGGCGGTCGCCTGCGGGAAGGAGTGCTCCACACCGACGTAGAGGGTGCGCCCGGCGCCCCGCCGGTGGGCGCGTTCGCGCCAGGCGGTCACATGCTGGCCCCCGGCCAGCAACGGCTGGACCGCCGCGGTCAGTTCACCGTGGTCCTCCACGACGGCCGGCGGATTGCCGCGGTATCCGTCGGGCAGCGGCTTGAAAGCGGCGCGCGGACTGATGGCCTCGGCCGGGTGGAAGACCCAGCGGATGTCCCGCTCGCCCGCGCTCGGGGTGATCTCGACGGCCATGACGGAGGCCGTGGTGTGGATGAAGGCACGCAGCCGCACGGTGCCCGCGGTGGTGGTGAGCGTGCCCGTGAGTTCCGCGTCGCGCAGTCGCAGCCGCCAGTCGAGGCCGGTGATCGTGCCGACCGGCTCCAGGGTGAAGTGGCCGATGGGCAGCCGGGCGAGACCGAAGAGCGAGCCGAACTCCGGCCGGTGGTCCTGTACTTCGGAGTGCTGGACGTTGAAGCGCACGGCGTTTCTGCCGGGTTCGGCGTAGATGCCGGACCCGAGGTGGCCGTTGCCGAGGTAGGGGCCCTCGTACCAGGTCCTCGGCATCTTCTGCCAGACGAGGTCGGCGTCGTCCAGGACGGTGCGCCAGCTGTCCTCGGGCGCGGTGACGGTGGCCGCCGCGTCCACGGGCGGGGCCGGGGCGGGAAGCGCGGCGGCAGGAGGGGCGGCCGGACCTCCTACGGTCAGTGCACCGCCGACCGCGGCCCCGGTGGCCAGCACGGACCGTCTGGACCGTGGCTCGACGCCTCCCGCCGCGTGCGCGGCCCCGACAGGAGATGAGTCAGGTGCGGTTGCCATGTCGCCTCCCGGCGGCTCGTCTGTCAGGCGCGTCCATTCATCCGAGCTATCCAGGGAGGGAACGTAGGGAAGTGGCGGGATGCCGTCAATAGACCGAGAGAGATCCGATGTGTCTCTGCCCATCTGCATCCTGTTCACGACCGGCGATGCCGGGCGGTCAGCCCCAGACGACCGCGCCGAGCCAGGCGCCCACCACGAGCAGCGAGGCGAACAGCTCCACCAGCACACTCGTCCCCACGGCCCGCATCACCGCGCGGGTGGACGCGGCCGCGGGACCGTGCCCGCCGAGTCGCCGACGCTCACTCAGATAGATCCCGCCGATGAACCCCGGGATCGAGCCCACCACGGGCAGTACGACGAAACCCAGCAGCGCTCCCGTGCCCGCCCAGACGGCCAGCTTCGGCATCACGCCCACCTCGCGGATCCTGCGTGGTGGCAGCTGCCACACCACGACCTGGTCGACGATCAGCACCACCGTCGACGCCACCAGAAGCGTCCAGGCCAGGCCCGTCTGCACATGCAGGGACCACCAGAGCATCCCCGCCCACACCAGCCAGCGCCCCGGCACACCGGGGACGAGCACCCCGACCAGACCCAGCACCATGACCAGGCCGACCAGCAGGAGCTGCCACACGCTCATTTGCCCAGCGTGCAGGATCGGGATCATTCCCGCAGGTCGCGAGCCACCCAGCCCTTCGCGTACGCATGCCAGCCGAGCTGCAGACGGGTCGTTACCCCGGTGAGCTCCATGAGCCCCTTCACCCGCCGCTGGACCGTCCGCAGTCCCAGGTCCAGCTGCTTGGCCACCCGTGCGTCCGTCATTCCCGCGAGCAGCAGCGACAGGATCTCCAGATCCGTCGCGTCGGGGCCCGACGACACCTCCTCGAAGGAGCCGCCCACCGCGCCCAACCCGAGCCGCAGCGGCAGCGCCTCCCGCCACACGGCCTCGAACAGGCCCATGAGCGAGTCCAGCAGGCCGCTGCCGTGGACCACCAGCGCGGCCGGGTCGGCCCCGCGGCCCGTCAGCGGAACCATCGCCAGGGTGCGGTCCGCGACGACCAGCTTGGTCGGCACCCGGTCCACCACCCGTACCTGCTCGTCGCGGCCCAGTGCGGCGGTCAGCTCCGTGACCCCGCCCGGCGCGGACAGCACCTCGCGCTCGATCACCGCGCGGTAGGTCACCCCGCGCCGCGCCGCCTTCTCCTCGGCGTCGTTGTCCGCTCCGGTGATCAGGACCGGATTTCCGGTGACCAGGGCACAGACCTCCTCCGTCGCCCCGAGCTGGAGCTGGACGAAACGGTGCGCGACCGCACTCGCGCCCGTCACCACCTCCACCAGGTCGTGCACGGCCGGCTCGGCGGCCTCGGCGCGGTACTCCTCGGCCAGCAGTGCGGCGGCCAGTTCCGCCTGCTCCAGCTCGTGCCGCTGCTGGGTCAGCAGGGCGCCCAGGGCCACCCCCGGAGGCGCCGCCACCCAGCGGCCGGTGCGCGCCGACGACTGGGCCGCCAGCCCGTGCTGTTCGAGCCGCCGCAGCGCCCGCTCCGTCACGGTCTCGGGCAGCGCGAGCCGATGGGCGAGATCGCTGACCTCCGCCGCCCCGAGCGCCACCAACGCGCGGTACGCGGACTCCTGCTTCTCGTCGAGACCTATCGCTCCCAGCACCAGAACCCTCCCCGGACGTGCACTTCCTCGCCGCGTTGGCGGAAACCGGCCACGGCGTGTTCCCGCCGCGCCCATCATCCCTGCACCACCCGCCGCTCTGCCAATGTGGCGCCACCGCAGCACCAACAGCCTTCGGCATCAGTGCCTTTGGTGTGCACTTGTGCCGAATTCAGATGGGGAGAGCGATGCGCCTGATGACGCGTACGGCCCTGGGGGCGGCCACCGCCGCCGTTCTGGCCGTCACGGCGGTCGCGCCGTCGACGGCCGCCGGGCGGCCCGACGACGGTACGACAGGCAAGAGACCGCTGACCGGCAGCGGGTCCGCCGCCGCGCAGGCGGAGCGGCCGGTCACCGTGACCCTCGTGACCGGCGACCGGGTGGCCGTGAGCCGTGACCGTTCCGGAGCACCGTCCGCCACTGTCCTGCCCGGCGGTGACGGAACGGCTCCGCTCGTACAGACCCGCCGGTCCGGCCAGGACCTCTACGTCTACCCCGAGGGCGCCGCCGCGGCCCTCGCGGCCGGCACGGTCGACGAGGAACTCTTCAACGTCACCGGCCTGGTCCGCCAGGGCTACGACGACGCCCACTCCGCCACCCTGCCGCTGATCGCCGTGTACGGCACGGACGTCTCCCGCTCGGTGCCCGTCGTCCCCCGGGGCGCGCGCCGCGGCCTCGTCCTGAACGCCGTCGACGGCGTCGCCCTCCAGGCCGACAAGAAGCAGGCCGCGCACTTCTGGTCCGACGTCACCGCCACCCGCTCGCGCGCCGCGTCGGGGCTCCGCAAGCTCTGGCTGGACCGCAAGGTCGAGGCCACGCTCGACCGCTCCACGCGTCAGATCGGCGCCGACCTCGCCTGGGCCGCCGGCTACGACGGCAAGGGAACCAGGATTGCCGTGCTCGACACCGGCGCGGACGCCGAACACCCCGATCTCGCGGGCCGTATCGCCGAGGCGAAGAACTTCACCGACTCCGACTCCGAGACCGACCGCCAGGGGCACGGCACCCACACCCTCTCCACGGCCGGCGGCTCGGGTGCGGCGAGCGGCGGCAAGAAGAAGGGCGTCGCGCCCGGCGCCGCACTGCTGAACGGCAAGGTGCTCAACGACAGCGGCTCCGGCGCCACTTCGTGGATCATCGCCGGAATGCAGTGGGCCGTCGACAACAAGGCCGACGTCGTCTCCATGAGCCTCGGCAGCCCCGAACCGACCGACTGCACCGACCCGATGAGCGTCGCCGCGGAAGAACTCTCCCGCAGCGAGGACACGCTGTTCGTCGTCGCCGCCGGCAACGCCGGTCCCGCCCTCAACACCGTCTCCTCGCCGGGCTGCACTCCTGGCGTGCTCACCGTCGGCGCCGTCGACCGCGACGACTCCACGGCTTCGTTCTCCAGCCGTGGCCCCGCGCCCGTCACCCACACCCTCAAGCCGGAGATCTCCGCGCCCGGCGTCGCCATCTCCGCCGCCGCCGCGGGCGGCCGCGGGGTGTACGCCTACCAGGCGATGTCCGGCACGTCGATGGCGACGCCCCATGTCGCGGGCGCCGCGGCCCTCGTCAAGCAGCGCCACCCCAACTGGACGGCCCAGCAGATCAAGGCCGCGCTCGTCTCCTCCGCCACGACCGCCGTCCCCGGGGACGTGCGTGAGACCGGCGGCGGGCGGCTCGACGCCAAGGCCGCGATCTCCACGACCGTGACCGGTGCGCCGGCCGTCCAGGGCGGCACCTTCAACTGGCCCCAGGACAGCAGCGACCGCACCACCGTCCAGATCCCTTACACCAACTCCGGCGACAAGCCGGTCCGGCTGAGCCTGGACGTCCGGTCCGTCACCGGCAACGACGGCTCCCGCATCCGCTCCTCGCTCGCCCGCCTCGGCGCACGGTCCGTCACCGTCCCGGCCGGCGCCACGGTGAAGGTGCCACTGACCCTCGACCCGTCCGCCCGTATCGACCGCGCCCAGTACGGCGACATCACCGGCCGCGTCGTCGCCACCGCGTCCGGCGTCGGTGTCTCCACCCCCTTCGCGCTGTACGTGCAGCCCGAGACCGTCACCCTGCGCGTCAAGCTCGTCGACCGCTCCGGCAGGCCCGCCGGGGGAGCGTCCTCGCTGGACGTCATCGGCACCGACGACGCGAGCGGCGAGCGGCGGTTCAACGACGGCGCCGCCGACCAGGTCTACCGGTTGCGGCCCGGCGCGTACTTCCTGTCCTCGTTCGTCGACTCGCCCGACCTGACGGTCGGCTACCTGGGCCGTCCCCAGCTCGATCTGACGAAGGACACCACGGTCGTCCTCGACGCCCGCAGGGCCCACCGGCTGAGCGTGCGGACCGACCGCACCAGCGAGAGCCGCACCGTCACCCTGGGCTTCGCCCGCAGCTGGGACGACACCTGGCTGCACTCCGGCAGCATCTCCGGCAACCGGCTCGCCGCCGGCTACTACGCCGACGTCCAGGGCCGCGCCGAGGACGGCGAATTCGAGTTCGCCAGCTACTGGCGCGCCTACGCCCCGCAGATCGAGAAGCTCTCCGTGGCCGGCGGACCCGCACTGCACCCCGTGGTCGCGAGCCTCGGCTCCGTCAACCTCGACGGCACCGGACAGGCCTCCGTCGTCGACGCCGGCACGGGCACACCCGAGGAGCTCCGGGCCGCGGGCGCCGACGGCGCGTTCGCCCTGGTCGAGGTCCCCGACACCGACGCCGACATCATCACGCTCGCCCGCAACGCGAAGGCCGCGGGCGCCAAGGCCGTCATCGTGCACCGCCCGTCCGCCGGGCGCTGGCTCCCGTCGACCGGCTTCGGGACCGCGCCGCACCCGGTGCTCGGCCTGGAGGCCGCCGAGGCGAAGGACCTGCTGACGCGGCTCGCGGACGGCCCGGTCACTCTCCGTTGGAAGGCCACCGCCGCGAGCCCGTACGTCTACAACCTGGCCTTCCCCGAGACCGGCCCGGTCACCTCGGACCGCACCTACCGGGTGCGCGACAGCAAGCTCGGCCGCAACGAGTCGACGTATCACGCCATGGGTCTGAAGGCCGACTACTCCGACTCCATCCTCGCCCAGCGCCCCAGCGGCGCGACGGCCTCCGCCTCCGGATTCGACCTGGTCACCGTCCCCGGCACCCGCACCGAGTACTACACCGCCGGTGACACCTCCTGGGACCACTACGTCTCCTCCAGCTTCCCCTGGGGCGAGTTCCTGATCGACGAGCCGCGCACCTACAGGGTCGGCTCGGTGCGCAAGGAGAGCTGGTACGGCGGGGTCCTCGCACCGGCCGCCCCGCGCGACACCACGGGCCGGCCGGCGCTGGCCGGTGAACGTCAGGGCAATCTCCTCGGCGTGGCCCCCGCGTTCTGGGGAGACGCCGAACACGCCGGCATCGCGGGCTCGTTCGGTGACATCGGCAGCATGCGGCTGAGCCGTGACGGCGAGCAGATCGGCGAGAGTCCGTACCCGTTCGGGGTCTTCGAGGTCCCGGCGGACGAGGCGGCCTACGAACTGTCCCTCGCCACCACCAAGATCGGGCAGCCCGCCGCGGTCTGGAAGCGTTCGACCGAGGTGCTGACGACCTGGAAGTTCCGCTCCCGGCTGGACGAGAACGTCTACTCCCAGGGCCTCGGGCTCCTGTTCCCGCACTACGGCCTGCCCGAGGACGGGCTCAAGACCCTGCCGGCGAAGGACGGACAGAAGATCGCCCTGAGCGTCACCGGGCACGCGGGCTACACGCCCGGCGCCCTGACCGCCGCCAAACTGTCGTACTCGTACGACGGGGGCGGGACGTGGATCCAGGCGTCGACCGCCCGTAAGGACGGAGCCTGGACCGCGACCGTCGACCACGCGGGCGCGGCGGGCCGGCCCGTGACCCTCAGGACCGAACTGACGGACGCGCGCGGCAACTCCGTCACCCAGCTCGTGGTCGACGCGTACGCCGTGCGCTGACCACGAACGGGTCCGCCGGGCGTTCTTCCCGTGGGGGGTTGAGGCGCCCGGCGGACCACTTTCGTCGCGTTCTTTTTGTGGATGCCTCGTTTTCGTACCGCCCTGGCGGTGGACAATAAGGGCATGAGCCAGCAGGGGGAGAGGCCCACCACCGAGAACGACTGGTGGAACCGGCTGTACGACGAGTCCGCCCCGGACACCGGCCCGGCGACGAAGCCGGGCGACACCTTGGACGACCGTTTCGACTCGGCAGCGGACGCGGTCTCCGCGCCCGGGCCCGCCGCCGATCAGCCGGACCGGCCGAAGGCGTGGTGGGAGACGGACCCGGCGGACACGCTGGAAGTCCCGGGCCTCCCGGAGGGCTTGGCCGACCCGGCCCCGGCGGCGGGCGGCCCGTCCGGCGACGCGCCCCCGGTCGGCCCGGACAGTCCGGACTGGCCGTTCACCGCCCCGGCCCGGCAGGAACCGCGGCCACCCGCACCCCGCCACGCCGACGAACCCCGGGCGTCCGCCCGGCCGGCGGCGCCCGAGCCCGGACTGCCGGACCGCCCCGACAGGCCGCCGGCGTCCACCGACGACCGGTCGGCGGGGCCCGGGTTCGATCCGTACCGGCCGGGGGGCTCGTCCTCCCGTCCGCCATGGCCGGCGGACGACAGCGGGCCGGCCGCACCCGGTGCGCCGCCTGTGCCCCCGTCACCGCCGCGCCGGCGCGCTCCGTGGGAGCCGCCTGTCGTACCGGCACAGCCGCAGTCCTCGCCTCCCGAGCCCCGGTACGCGCCTGCGGCCCAGGAGGAGGCCGAGCCGCCGGAGCCCCGGTACGCGCCCGCACCCGTCGCCGTCGAGGTACCCGAGCCGCCTGTCGCCCCGCCCGTTGCCCCGCCGCGCCCCCGCGTCGACCACATCGGGGACGGGCCGCCCACCTACGACCCCGAGCCCACCGCCCTCCCGGCCGTCGGCCCCGACGAGCTCGACGACCTGGTCGCCGACACCGTGCTCGACGGCGCCCGGTACGGCACGTACACCCTGCGCGCGGCGTCCGTGCGCGGGGACTCCGCCCGCTTCCGGGGGGAGCCTCGGCGCGACGCCCTGCTCACCGCCCGCTTCGGCAGCGGACCCGCCGCACTGCTCCTCGTCGCCGTCGCGAGCGGCGCCCGCGCGACCGAGGGTGCCCATCTCGCCGCCGCCGACGCCTGTCGCTGGATCGGCGGAGCGGTCGGCCGCAGTCATGCCCGGCTGTCGGAGGACATCCGGGCGGGCCGGCGCGGCGACCTCAAATCCGGTCTGCACCGGCTCACCGACCGCAGCCTCGGCAAGCTCCGGGCCGGCGCCGCGGCGCGGGGCGTGGAGCCCGAGGACTACAGCGCCGGTCTGCGCTGCCTTCTGCTCTCCGCCGACCCCGACTGCCGTACCCGCGTCTTCTTCGGGGTGGGCCCCGGCGGCCTCTTCCGGCTGCGCGACGGCGTGTGGCAGGACATCGAGCCGTCCGTTCCCGAGCCGGCGGCCGTCACCGGCGCTCCCGTGGTCGGGTTCGGCTCCGTACCCGCCGGGGACGGAAGGGACGGGATCCAGGGGAATCCGCTCGCCGGCATCCCCTCGGAGACCCCCGCCGGCGACCGGCTGACGATGGACCTCGGCATCCCGACGCCCCCGGCCCCCTACGTCGAGGCACCACCACCGCCGCCTCCCGAGCCGTTCCGCTTCCGGGCCTCCGTGGCCCGCCCGGGTGACGCGCTCCTGCTGTGCAGCCCGGGCCTGGCGGAACCGCTGCGCGGCGAGCCCGCGCTCGCCGACGAACTGGCCGGACGCTGGGCATCCGCCGGACCGCCGGGCCTCGCGACCTTCCTCGCCGACACCCAGGTGCGGGTGAAGGGCTACGCCGACGACCGTACGGCCGTCGGCGTCTGGGAGGCGTAACCCGCTGCGCCATGGGTTGATGGACCTCCGGGCCGTCAAGCCGAGAAGGGTACGCATCCATGGCCAAGCAGAACGTCGCGGAGCAGTGCGTCGACATCCTCGTCCGCGCCGGTGTGCAGCGGCTGTACGGAGTCGTCGGCGACAGCCTCAACCCTGTCGTCGACGCCGTCCGGCGGCACGACAACATCGAGTGGATCCACGTCCGGCACGAGGAGACCGCCGCCTTCGCGGCGGGCGCCGAGGCACAGATCACCGGCAGGCTCGCGGCTTGCGCCGGCTCCAGCGGCCCGGGCAGCCTGCATCTGATCAACGGGCTGTACGACGCTCATCGCTCGATGGCCCCGGTGCTCGCCATCGCCTCGCACATCCCCTCCGGCGAGATCGGGCTCGGCTACTTCCAGGAGACCCACCCGGACCAGCTGTTCCGCGAGTGCAGCCACTACAGCGAGCTGATCTCCAACGCACGGCAGATGCCCCGGCTGCTGCAGACCGCGATCCAGAACGCGATCGGACAAAGTGGTGTCAGTGTCGTGGCACTCCCCGGCGACATCGCGTCCCAGCCCGCCCCGGACAAGACGATCGAACACGCACTGGTCACGACCTTGCCTTCGGTACGCCCCGGGGACGCCGAGATCGACAAGCTGGTCCGGATGATCGACGAGGCGGACCGGGTCACCCTCTTCTGCGGAAGCGGCACGGCGGGGGCGCACGCGGAGGTCATGGAGTTCGCGGAGCGCATCAAGTCCCCGGTCGGTCACGCCCTGCGCGGCAAGGAATGGATCCAGTACGACAACCCGTTCGACGTCGGCATGAGCGGACTGCTCGGCTACGGCGCCGCCTACGAGGCGACGCACGAGTGCGACCTGCTGATCCTGCTGGGCACCGACTTCCCGTACAACGCCTTCCTCCCCGACGACGTCAAGATCGCCCAGGTCGACGTCCGGCCCGAACACCTGGGCCGCCGCTCCAAACTGGACCTTGCTGTCTGGGGCGACGTACGGGAGACGCTGCGCTGTCTCACGCCGCGGGTCCGGGTCAAGTCGGACCGCAGGTTCCTCGACAAGATGCTGAAGAAGCACGCCGACGCGCTGGAGGGCGTGGTCAAGGCGTACACCCGCAAGGTCGAGAAACACCTACCCATCCACCCGGAGTACGTCGCCGCGGTGCTCGACGAACTCGCCGACGACGACGCCGTGTTCACCGTCGACACAGGCATGTGCAATGTGTGGGCCGCGCGCTATCTCTCCCCCAACGGCCGGCGCCGGATCATCGGTTCGTTCACCCACGGCTCGATGGCCAACGCCCTTCCCCAGGCGATCGGGGCGCAGTTCACCGACCGCGACCGCCAGGTCGTCTCGGTGTCCGGCGACGGCGGATTCTCCATGCTGATGGGCGACTTCCTCACCCTCGTCCAGTACGACCTGCCGGTGAAGATCGTCCTGTTCAACAACTCCGCACTCGGCATGGTGGAGCTGGAGATGCTGGTCGCCGGTCTTCCCTCGCACGGCACCACCAACGTGAACCCCGACTTCGCGGCCGTGGCCCGCGCGGCGGGAGCGTACGGGGTCCGGGTCGAGAAGCCGAAGCAACTGGCGGGCGCCCTGAAGGACGCCTTCCGTCACAAGGGCCCGGCGCTCGTGGACGTGGTCACGGACCCCAACGCCCTCTCGATCCCCCCGAAGATCAGGGCGGAGATGGTGACGGGGTTCGCCCTGTCGACCAGCAAGATCGTGCTGAACGGCGGGGTGGGCCGGATGCTCCAGATGGCCCGCTCGAATCTGCGCAATGTGCCGAGGCCGTAGGGCCTGTCCGCAAGGCCTGTTGTGGGATCAGCCCCGCACCCTGACCGCGGCCAGGAGGGTCTCGGCGGCTGCAGTGCGGGCGTAGAGCACGGAGCGGCCCGCGCGGTGGGCGCTGACCAGGCACGCGTCGCGCAGGGCTGTCAGGTACTGGGACACCCCGGCCGCCGAGAGCCCGGTACGGCGTGCCAGGTCGGTCGTGGAGGCCGGAGTCTCCAGTTCGGTCAGCAGCCGCGTGCGTGAGCGGCCGAGCACGGCGGCCAGGGCCTCGGTGCCGGTGACGGGCCGGGACTCCCACAGCAGGCCCACATCCCGGGCCGGATAGGCGAGTTGGGGTGGGTCGGGCAAGGCCACACGGGTGCGCAGACCGGGCCCGGTGAAGGCCGAGGGGATCAGCACCAGCCCCGCGCCCGCCGTCGCACGGGTCAACGGCTGCTTGCGGCGGGCCAGCCGCAGGGCGTTGTCGTCCCAGCTCACCGTGGCATGCAGGTCGTTGAGGAGATGGCTGGTGCCGCGCTCGGCGACCTGGCGCGCCCGGTGGAAGACATCGGCGTCCAGCACGGTCCGGATCCGGGCCCAGTACGGGGCGAGTGCCAGCTCCCAGTAGGTCTCGACCGCTGCGGTGACCTTGGGCAGAAGGGCCCGCGGGTCGGCGTACAGGGCCCGTGCCCGGGGGCCGAGACCCCCCTGATGCCGGGCCAGGTGATCGAGGTCTCCGCGTACCCGGTCGACGGGTGCGGCGCGGATCGCGGCCAGTTCCGCCGCCAGCACCGGGGCCGGGCCCACGGGTGCGGGGTTGAGGAAGTCGGGCACGTACCCCGACGGCGGGATCAGCTCGGCGAGCCAGCCCCGGGCCGGCCCGGCGGCCGCCGTGCGCGGCCGCACCTGTTCCACCCAGGGGTGGTGCACGGGATGCGTGGCGGCCGACTCCAGCAGTCGGAAGCTGGGTGTGATCTCCCACATCGGCGAGACGGCGAACCGCAGCTGCGCCAGATCGTCCGCCGAGAACGCCAGCTCCTGCAGGGGTACCACTCCAAGGATTCGGACATGCCTTAATCGATGGTCCATGAGTCTATCCGGCGGCGATCCTTGCGGCATGACAACGGAGACGATCACCGCAGCGGCATCGGGCAGTTGGACACTCGGGGACCGTGTGGTCCACCGGATGGGGTTCGGCGCGATGCGCCTGACACAGGAGGGCGAGGCGTTCGCGGCCGATGCCCGCCCGAGCGACCGTGGGCGTGCGATCAGCGTGCTGCGCCGCGCGGTCGACCTCGGGGTGAACCACATCGACACCGCCGCCTTCTACTTCTCGGCGCTGCGCTCCGCCAACGAACTGATCAACCGGGCGCTCGCCCCCTACAGCGACGATCTCGTCATCGTCACCAAGGTCGGGCCGGGCCGGGGCCCGTCGGGCTCATGGCTGTCCCATGCCACCCCGCAGCAGCTCCGCGGCCAGGTCGAGGAGAATCTGCGCCAGCTCGGCCGCGACCACCTGGACGTGGTGAACCTGCGCATCGTGGGGACCGATTCGATCGCCGAACGTTTCGGTGCCCTCGCCGAGCTGCGCGAGGCGGGGCTCATCCGCCACCTGGGCCTGTCCAACATCCGCCCTCATCACCTTGCCGAGGCTCAGGCCATCGCACCGGTGGTCTGCGTCCAGAACATGTACGGCATCGGCGCGTCGCCCGAACAGGAAGCGCTCCTGCGTACCTGTGGTGAACAAGGCATCGCCTTTGTGCCGTTCTACTCGATCGCCGGTACGGGCCGCGAGGCCGGCGTGACCACCGACGAGACCCCGCAGGTCCACACCATCGCCCGCGCCCACGGTGTGAGCGCGGCGCAGATCCGGCTGGCGTGGACGCTGCACCGCGGCCCCCATGTGCTGGCCATCCCCGGTACCGGCAACCCCGACCACCTGACCCAGAACGTGGCCGCCGGAGCCCTGGCTCTGTCCGACGACGAACTCACCGCCCTGGACTCCCTGCACCGCGTAGCGTGAACCCGCCACGGCTCACCATGGACCGGCGGCCCGGACCGCCGCGACCGCCGCCACAAGCGGCCGTAGCCATTCCGACCACGCGCCGACTGCGGCAATGGGCGTACCTCGCCTCCCACTTCTGTGCGCAAAGTCCGTCTCCTGGGAGTGCTTGACCCGGCCCGATGAGTGGCGCGGCGTGGTCGGGGCAATGCTTTCCGTGAACACTTTCGAGGTCGTTCCGGAGTAAGGGGCTGTTCCGACGTGCGGGTGGGGATGATGAGTGGGCGTCAGGGAGGAGCCGGAGCCGGTGCGGGTGGGCACGGCGGCGATCCGGGAGCGGAGGCGGCGACGGGCCGGCTGCGGCGGCGATTGGGCTGCGCCGACCTCAGAGCCGTCCCCGAAGTCCGGCAGGTATTACGGGAGTTGCTGCACCACTGGCAGGGGTCCGACAGAGCGCATGTCGCGGAACTGCTGACGAGCGAGCTGGTGACCAACGCGCTGATCCACACCGATCACGGCGCCGTGGTGACGGCGACCGTGGCATCCACCACCCTGCGGGTGGAGGTGCGTGACTTCATGGCGGGACTGCCCGTGCCGAGCCACCCCGAAGTCCATCTCGGGACCCACGGACGGGGCTTGATGCTGGTGCAGAGCCTCGCGGACGCCTGGGGCGTACGGACGCACAGCATGGGCAAGGTGGTCTGGTTCGAGCTGCACGAAAGGCCGGCCTGAGGGTCGGGCCGGCCTTCCGGGGCTGTGCCACTCAGCCGAACTGCTGCTCCAGATCCTTGAGTTTGCGCTCCAGCGAGTCCAGCCGCGGCAGCGCCTGGGTGTCGTCCTCGGCGGTGAGGTCGACCGTGCGGGGCTCAGTGCCGTCCGTGCGGACGGCCTGGAGGGAGGGCCGGGAACGCAGCGGCAGCTGTCCCGGCTCCGTTATGGCAGGCTCCGCGACGGACCCCGATCCGCCGGTGACGGCCGGTGCGGAGGCCGAGCCGGCACCGAGCGCGGGTCCGCCCGCCGCTCCGAGGGCGGCCAGCTCCGGCTCGCGGCCGGTGCGACTGCGGCCCCAGGCCCGGTGCTGTCGGTTGAACGCCCTGATGCGCGCCCGCTCCAGCTTCTCCCGGTCCCGCCTGCGCAGACGGTTCTGTTCCTTCTCGCGCCGGTCCTCGCGTACCTCCTCCACCGCCTCGTCCAGGGTGCGTACGCCTTCCAGCAGCATCAGCGACCAGGCGCCGAAGGTCTCCCGGGGGGCGCGCAGCCAGCGGACGATCCGGATCTGCGGCAGCGGACGGGGCACCAGGCCCTGTTCGCGCAGTGCTGCCCGACGTGTCTGCTTGAGCGCGCGGTCGAACAGGACCGCGGCCGAGAGGGACATGCCGGCGAAGAACTGCGGTGCGCCGGCATGGCCCAGACCCCGTGGTGCGTGGACCCAGTTGAACCAGGCCGCCGCGCCCGCGAAGGTCCACACCAGCAGCCGTGAGCCCAGGGCCGCGTCACCGTGACTGGCCTCGCGCACGGCGAGGACGGAACAGAACATGGCCGCACCGTCGAGGCCGAAGGGGACGAGGTACTCCCAGCCCCCGGACAGGTTCAGATTCTGCTGGCCGAAGCCGACCAGTCCGTGGAAGGAGAGGGCGGCGGCCACCGCGGCGCAGCAGAACAGCAATACGTAGGAGGCGGTGCCGTACACGGCTTCCTTGCGCCGGCGGCGTTCCTCGCTGCGTTCCCAGGAGTCCTCGGCCGCAGCGTGCCCGGCGGCCCGCTTGCCGCGCGCGACGACCGCCACCGCGACCAGGACTCCCACCAGCATCACTCCGGCGGGAAGCAGCCAGTTCAGCGATATGTCGGTCAGTCTCATGTGCGGTGTCCCTTGCATCTGCATCGCGGTAGGGCGTTTCGGCCGCCATAGTGGCCGAAGTCCTGGGGGAGGCAGAGGGTTTCGGGGCAAGAGAACGCCAACGGGGCCACACGGAGCACAGATAGGTGCGATTTACTCGAACGGCCGTATGTGAGGCGTGAGTTGAGTTCGATTTAGTCCACCCGGACGGGTGGCGTGGGTGGGCCGGGGGTCAGGCGTCGGCCAGCAGCCGGGTGATCCTGTCGGCGTCACACGTGCGCGGACAGGTCCCGCACGTCTCGTCCGGACGCAGTGTGTAGAACAGGCAGCAGCTCGCCCGGTCCCGGGTCGGCAGTTCCTCGCCCGCGGGCCCGGTGAGCACCCGGAAGCCGGGGGTGCCGACATACGGCTTGGTGGTGCCCGGCAGCAGCAGGTCCAGTTCGGTCATGGCGCGCTGTTCCTCACCGAACAGGCCCGCGATGTACCAGAGGCTCTCGACGACCTCGTCGGTCGCCATGCCCCACAGGGCCCGCTTCCCGCGCCGCATCCGCGGCCCGAAGCCTTCCAGGACGGGCCCGAGATGCCCGGCGACGGCGGCCCGCACCTCGTCGCGCAGGGCATCCTCGTCCGGCACGACCCGGGCGCCGGGCAGCGCGGCCGCGGGGTCCCCCGGCAGACAGGCGAACTCGGTCACGCGGACCGTCATGTGCCCCAGCACCCGCTGGAAGGACACGTGCTCGGGCGGCACCCGGGGAACCCGGCGGTGCAGGAACCAGGGCACGGTGATCAGCAGGCAGGCGGGCCAGGCGTAGCGGTGGAGTCCGAAGCTGGCGATCACGTCGGGCCGCGCCTGCTGTCCGTAGTCGCGCAGCACCTGCGCGTTGTCCCACGCCAGGAAGGCGTCGAGCGCGGGCCCGCCGTGTGCGAGATCACTCGCACCGACCCAGCCGCCTCCGACGGGGGACTGTTCGCCGTCCTTCAGCTCGCGCACGCGCAACCCGGAGAAGACCTCGGAGAGGCGCGTGTACGCGTCCTCGACGGGCGAGGTCAGGGAGGGCAGAAGTGCGGGAACGGCCATGCCGGGGACCACCGAATCACGATCGTTAGCAGGTTAGCCTTACCTTACCCGATGTGATCGATGTTTGAACTGGAGGCCGGTCCGCCTATCGTGCACCACGGGCCCCGCCATCGCAGGCCGGGCCAGGCCCAGGCCGGAGGAGGACCCGAGTGGAGCAGGCCCGAGCGCGCGACGCCGCGACCTCGCAGCCCCACGCCTCGGTGCGCATCCCCGGCCAGCAGGGACCCGAGGGCCGCCCCGCGTCCCACTCCTCGCCCCGTGTCCCGGAGCAGGCCCGCGGCGAGCACACCCACAGCGAGCCGCCGGCCGCGCACACGGTCCGGCGTCACTCCGTCCGCGGTCAGATACTCGACGCGCTGCGCACCGCGCTCGTCGACGGGGAACTGATGCCCGGCACCGTGTACTCGGCTCCGGCCCTCGGCGAACGGTTCGGCGTCTCGGCCACCCCGGTCCGGGAGGCGATGCAGCAACTGGCGGTCGAGGGCGCCGTCGAGGTCGTGCCCAACCGCGGGTTTCGCGTCATCGTGCGCTCCCCGCGCGAACTCGCCGAACTGGCCGAGGTCCGCGCCCTGATCGAGATCCCCGTCATGCTGCGGCTGGCACGTACGGTGCCCACCGCGCGCTGGTCCGAGCTGCGTCCGCTCGCGGACGCGACCGCAGCGGCGGCGGCCGTCGGCGACCGCGCGGCCTACGCGGACACGGACCGTGCCTTCCACCGTGCCGTCCTGTCCCTGTCGGGCAATCACCAGCTGGTGATGGTCGCCGAGGACCTCCACCGCCGCTCCCAGTGGCCGCTGTCGACCTCCCTGGTCAGCCGCCGGGCCGATCTGGTCGCGGACGCGGCGGAACACATGGCCCTCCTGGAGGCCCTGATCGCCCAGGACCTGACCGTGGTGCGGTCGCTGGTGCGGGAGCACTTCACCGGCGCGGACGGCTGACGGGACGTCAGGTCCGATGTGACCGGGATGCCGTCGCGACCCCCGGTGCTGCCGGGGTGGTGGGGACTAAAGTGATGAGCGGTACCGCTCGTGCGCGGTCACGTCCTCAGCAACGGGGGGTTCATCCATGACCGCGGAGTCGTCGGACTCGTCGGAATCGAATGAGTCGAGTGAGTCGAGTGAGTCGACTGAGGCGTCTGAGTTGTCTGGGTCGTCGATACCCGACGACGCATGGGAGCAGTTCCAGCGGGAGAGCGAGGGCCCCGCGCGGCTGAGAGCGCCCAAGGAGCCTTCGGCGCGGGCCCGGATCGTGGCCGAGCGGCTGCGGCGGGCCGACGAGGAGGCCGCGCGGCAGGGCCTCGGCAAGCGCCGCAGGGCGGAGCCCGACGCATGGCGGGCGTGGGCCTCACGGGATCGGGTGCACAAGCCTCGCAGCAGGGCCTGGGGACTGGTCTGGGTGGTGGTGGCGGTCGGGGTCGCCCTGGTGGTCATGAACCCCGGCCGTGCGCTGTCCTGGTTCTCGTGACCGTCCGCAGGTGACCGTTCTTCTCGCGGCATTCGCGAGGTCCGAGGCTCCGCCGCTTCTGCGGTCCGGGCGTCAGGAAGCCGGTGGCTCCAGCCCGGTCAGCAGTGACGCCACGTCGAGACCCGTCAGCAGGTACTCCTCGAAGGCCCGGTTGTGCAGCGCCCACGGTGAGCGCCGCAGCCTGACCCGGTCGATCGCCCCGGGTGCGTCGTGGCCCAGCTCGATCAGCGTCTGCGCGGCCACCAGCCCCGACCGGTTGTATCCGGAGTAACAGCGCACCAGCACCCGCCGCCGGCCGCGGACCGCGTCGGCCGCGACCTCCGCGATCCGGCGTACGCGGTCGATCTCCTCCGCGGTGAGCCAGTCGTCCGGGATCGGTACGACCCGGTGCTCCACACCCGGGGACGGGCCATGGCCCTCGCGGGTGTAGAGGCTGATCACCAGGTCGAACTCGCGGTCCACGACCACGTCCTGGTGGCCCTGCTCCCCGTCCGCCCAGACATGGCCGCCCATCCACAGGCCCGTCGTGATCTCGTCCCACCGGGACCGCGGCTCCGGAACGTCCCCTTCCCTGCGCCGCGTTCTCACCGGACGGACAGCCCGCTCATGCGGCGGGTTCCGGCTGGGCCGGGGACGGCTGCGGGGGGATGTGGGCGGCCAGTTGGCTCTCCAGCCACACCGGCACACCGCCCAGCAGCCGGAACAGCCTTCCCGCTTCCGCCCGGAGCCGGGACGCCTCCGGTTCCGGCTCGCAGTCGGCGAGCGCGGCGAGCGTCGGGGCCGTGCCGATCAGATACCCGAGCTCCTCGCGGATCCGCAGCGACTCCGAGAAGCCGTGCCGCGCCTCGGCCAACTCGCCCTCGCGCAAGGCCAGTCCGGCCTGATGGTGCCAGGTGAAGGAGAGCAGCAGGGTGTCGCCCTGCGCGGTGGCGCCGTCGTGCGCACGGCGGTACGCGGCGCGAGCGGCCTGCGGCGAGTCGGCGATGTGCTCGGCGACCAGCCCTCTGCGGAAGTCCAGCAGTGGCCGTCCCGGTGAGGTGGGCGCGAGCAGGGCGGCCGCGCGGCCGAGTGCGGAGCGGGCTTCGTCCGCACGGTCGCGCACCCCGAGCCGGGTGGCGGCGTAAGCCAGCCTGCCGCGCTCGCAGGCGGCCCCGCCGCGCTCCTCGTCGTCCCGGGCGACGGCCTCCGCGGTCCGCAGCGCGTCCTCGGCCTCGGCCCAGCCGTCGCCGGTGAACAGGCAGCGCTCGACGAGCAGTCCGGCACGTTCGAGCGCGGCCGCGGGGTCCGCGGCCCGCGGGGCGAGGAGAGCAGCCGCGTCGGTCCAACAGCCGCGCGAACGCAGCCGCCATACCGCGGTCTGGAGAGGATCGTCACCCGCAGTGGTTCCGTAACCAGACATGGCGGTATGCGCCACTATGCCCTCCCCGAGCACGCCATTGAGCTGTTGAGTAAGTCGCATCTCAGCATGGATGTGTACGCCGGGCCAAGAGGCTAGGTGAATGAATTCACAATCGCTCAGCGGGCGGTGGGATCGTGATATGCGCCGTCGTGGGGAGTGATCGACCGGGGCGCGCGGCCGGTGCGGCTACGGGGGCGGCCGCTGAGGTGTCAACCAGCTGGATCTTTCGATGACCGCCACGAGTGAAGCCGCCGACACGTCGCGGGGGTGACGGCCGCGCCCCGTGCCGAGGCGCCCGCCGGCAACGGATGCCGGCCCCGGATGCGGCATCGGGCGGGGATGCGGGTGGGGCGCGATCCGGCGGCGGGCGGGGCGAGTTCGTTGTCGGTCGGCCGCGCCCGGCAGGACGCGAGCGGGAAGTGCGGCCACGCGCCGAGCGGGTCTGGCCACCTGTGTCGGCGGGCCGGTCCCGGCCCTTCCCGGCTGCGGCCGGTCGGGCCGTCCAGCCTCGGCGAGCACCTTGAGGTCCGCCGCTCTGGGGTCGACCGGGAAGACCGGCGGGGGTTACAGCGGGGAGGCCGACTGCGAGCCGTGTCGGCGGGCCGGTCCCGGCCCTTCCCGGCTGCGGCCGGTCGGGCCGTCCAGCCTCGGCGAGCACCCTGAGGTCCGCCGCTCTGGGGTCGACCGGGAAGACCGGCGGGGGTTACAGCGGGGAGGCCGACTGCGAGCCGTGTCGGCGGTCCGGTCCCGGCCCTTCCCGGCTGCGGCCGGTCGGGCCGTCCAGCCTCGGCGAGCACCCTGAGGTCCGCTCCGGGGTCGACCCGGAAGACCGGCGGGGGTTACAGCGGGGAGGCCGACGGCGGGCCGGGGTCGGCGGGCCGGCTCCTGGGTCGAGTGCGTGGAGCGGCCTCGCCCGCCGGGCGGGAGGCCCGGCCGCGCGGTCGGGCGTGAACCGCGCCGCACAGGCGGCGGCGCCAACTTCCCGCGCCCGACGCCCCTTTCGTCTTCGTCCCGGCCCCGAAGCGTCGCCCGTCAGCTCATCCGCAGCGCCAGGAAGAAGTCCAGCTTGTCCTCGAGGCGCGACAGGTCACGACCCGTCAGTTGTTCGATGCGGCCCACCCGGTATCGCAGCGTGTTCACGTGCAGATGGAGGCGGGTCGCACAGCGGGTCCAGGAGCCGTCGCAGTCGAGGAACGCCTCCAGCGTCGGGATCAGCTCCGCGCGGTGGCGGCGGTCGTAGTCCCGCAGCGGGTCGAGGAGCCTGGCCGTGAACGCGCGCCGTACGTCGTCCGGGACGAACGGCAGCAGCAGGACGTGCGACGCCAGCTCGTGGTGACCCGCCGCGCACACCCGGCCGGGGCGCGCCGCCGCCACCCGGCGGGCGTGCCGGGCCTCCTCCAGGGCGCCGCGCAGTCCCTCCGCCGAGCTGACCGCCGCGCTCACGCCCAGCGTCAGGCGCCCGTCGTCCGCGAGGCCGGCCGACAGGGGGTCGCGTACGGACGACAGCAGGGCGTCCGCGTGCAGGCCCTCGTCGGTGGCCTTGGCGTCTTCCGCGTCGGGGTCCGTGGATACGGCGGGCAGCGGTACCAGGGCGATCGCCTCGTCACCCGTATGGGCCACCGCGATCCGGTCCGACGAGTCGGGTCCCGGGGCCGTGGGGTCGACCAGGATCTCTTCCAGCAGGGACTGGGCGACCGGGCCGGCCTCGATCGCCGTGGCCGCCGAACCCGGCTGGCCCGTGGACTCCTGGTCCCAGTCCACCCGGGCCACCACGACCTGCCAGTGGGGGGCGGCGCCGAGGCCGGGCAGCAGCACGGGCGCCGCCACCCGCAGACGCGCCGCGATCTCGGCGGGCGCGGCACCCGTCTGGACCAGTTCCAGAACCTCCTGGGCGAGCCGCCGCCGTACCGTCCGGGCCGCCTCGCGGCGGTCCCGCTCGACGGCGATCAGCTGGGTCACGCCCTGGAGCAGGTCCAGCCGTGCGGCGGGCCAGTCGCCCGCGTCGGCCTCCACGGCCAGCAGCCAGTCGGACAGGACGCTCTCGCGGACATCCCGGGACGCGGGCGCTGCTCCGCGGCCGGTGTTCCGGATCGGGAAGAGCGAGTACGTCGTACCGCCGAGTGTCGCCCGGTGCGGTCCACGGCGTCCCGTGCGGGTCGCGGCCAGATGTTCACCCGCAAGAGTGGCGCTCACGGAAGCGGGGAGCTCGTCGCCCGCGCCCGCGATCTGGCGGCCGGTGGGGGAGAGGACCCAGGCATGAAGGTCCAGGTCGGAGCCGAGCAGATCGAGGACGACCTCCGGTCCGCCGCCGGCCGGGCCGGAGGTCATCAGCCTTCTGTGCCTGTCTACGACGGCGGCCAGGTCGCCGGCCCGCTCGCCGGAGACCTGGCGGACGACATATTCCGTGATGGTTGCGAATGCAACGGATTCATTGACTGCAAACAAAGGGAGGCGATGGCGCGAACACGCCGCCGCCAGATCGTCCGGGATGTCGCCCATCTCGGCCTCGCCCGCAGCCAGCCCCGCGACCCCCGCGCCCGCGAGGATCCGTACGAAAGGCTCCGAGTCCTCCGCCGAATGCCGCCACGCCA
The DNA here is from genome assembly GCF_036169555.1 of Streptomyces sp. NBC_00306. Lineage (GTDB taxonomy): Bacteria > Actinomycetota > Actinomycetes > Streptomycetales > Streptomycetaceae > Streptomyces > Streptomyces achmelvichensis. The sequence continues at coordinate 6,438,595 of NZ_CP108032.1, forward strand.
GGCCGGTCAGCACCAGCTCGCCGCCCGAGAGATAGCGGCTCGGGTCCTTGAGGTCCGTCGTCATCACGCCGCGTACGCCGCGGTCGAGTTCGTCCTCGCCGCCGAGCAGCCGCAGCCCCAGCGCGTCGTTCTCCAGCAGTGCGCGCAGCCGCATCTCGTCGCCGCCGATCTGTCTCGTTGTTGCCGGTGGCCCGTGGCCAGGGTTTCCAGGGGAAAACAGTGGGGTTACCGAGCCGCACCTTTCGTTCGAATCTACAAGACGCGACAGGCGACCAGCCAACTCCTTCATGGTTTCGGTGACTGCACCGACCGGAGCACGCCCTTGTGTACTGAGGCCACACCGCGTTAACAGCACGTGAATAACCAGTCGAGGGCCGACCGTCCCGGGCCCGCTGAGACGAACGACTTCGATTCAGAAGAGAGCCACTCATGGACTTCCTTCGCCCCGCCAGCTGGGAGGAGGCGCTCGCCGCCAAGGCAGAGCACCCCACCGCTGTACCCATTGCGGGTGGCACCGATGTGATGGTCGAGATCAACTTCGACCACCGCCGGCCCGAGTACCTCCTGGACCTGAACCGCATCGGTGAGCTGTGCGAGTGGGAGGTGGGCGAGGAGAACGTCCGCCTGGGCGCCTCCGTCCCGTACACGCAGATCATGGAGCAGCTGCGCTCAGAGCTGCCGGGACTGGCCCTCGCCTCGCACACCGTGGCCTCCCCGCAGATCCGCAACCGCGGCGGCGTCGGCGGCAACCTCGGCACCGCCTCCCCGGCCGGCGACGCCCACCCGGCGCTGCTCGCCGCGGGCGCCGAGGTCGAGGTGGAGTCGGTGCGCGGAAGCCGCCTGATCCCCATCGACGCCTTCTACACGGGCGTGAAGCGCAACGCGATGGCCGCGGACGAGCTGATCCGCGCCGTGCACATCAAGAAGGCCGACGGGCCGCAGCAGTACTCCAAGGTCGGCACCCGCAACGCGATGGTGATCGCGGTCTGCGCGTTCGGTCTGGCCCTGCACCCCGAGACCCGCACGGTCCGTACCGGCATCGGTTCGGCCGCGCCCACCCCGGTCCGGGCGACGGCGGCCGAAGAGTTCCTCAACGCCGCGCTCGAAGAGGGCGGCTTCTGGGACAGCAAGAAGATCATCACCCCGTCCGTCGCCAAGCAGTTCGCCCAGCTCGCCTCCGGCGCCTGCAACCCGATCGACGACGTTCGCGGCACCGCGAACTACCGCCGTCACGCCGTCGGGATCATGGCCCGCCGCACGCTCGGCTGGACCTGGGAGTCGTACCGCGGCAACGGCCGCAGCACTGAGGGAGTCGCATAATGCGCGTGAACTTCACGGTCAACGGCCGCAAGCAGGAGGCCGACGATGTGTGGGAGGGCGAGAGCCTTCTCTACGTCCTGCGCGAGCGCATGGGTCTGCCCGGCTCCAAGAACGCCTGTGAGCAGGGCGAGTGCGGTTCCTGCACGGTCCGCCTCGACGGTGTCCCGGTCTGTTCCTGCCTCGTCGCCGCCGGCCAGGTCGAGGGCCGCGAGGTCGTGACGGTCGAGGGCCTCGCGGACTTCGCCCAGCAGCGCTCCGCGAGCGGCTGCGCGACCGGCGCCTGCGGGACGACCCTCCAGGACGCCCGTCAGTGGAGCGCCCAGGGCACCGACTCGCAGACAGGCGAAGGTGCCGAGCTCTCGCCCATCCAGCAGGCGTTCATCGACGCCGGCGCCGTCCAGTGCGGTTTCTGCACCCCCGGCCTGCTGGTCGCCGCCGACGAGCTGCTGGAGCGCAACGCCGAGCCGTCCGACGCGGACATCCGCGAGGCGCTCTCCGGCAACCTCTGCCGCTGCACCGGCTACGAGAAGATCCTCGACGCGGTGCGCCTCGCTGCGGCCCGCCAGGAAGAGACGGTCTGACAGCCATGGCCACGACTGGTACCCCCACGAACATCACCCAGGGCTCCAAGACCAAGGGCGGCATCGGCGAGTCGACGCTCCGCCCGGACGGCACCCTCAAGGTCACCGGAGAGTTCGCGTACTCCTCCGACATGTGGCACGAGGACATGCTCTGGGGCCACACCCTGCGCTCCACCGTGGCGCACGCCGAGATCCGGTCGATCGACGTCTCCGAGGCGCTCGCGATGTCCGGTGTCTACGCCGTGCTGACCTACGACGATCTGCCCACCGAGGTGAAGAACTACGGCCTGGAGATCCAGGACACCCCGGTTCTCGCCCACGGCAAGGTCCGCCACCACGGCGAGCCGGTGGCCATCGTCGCCGCCGACCACCCGGAGACCGCACGCCGCGCGGCCGCCAAGATCAAGATCGACTACGCCGAGCTGCCGCTCATCACCGACGAGGCGTCGGCGACCGCTCCGGACGCGATCCTGGTCCACGAGAACCGCGACGACCACCACATCGGCCATGTGCCGCACCCGAACATCGTGCACCGCCAGCCCATCGTGCGCGGCGACGCCGACGAGGCCGCGAAGCGCGCCGATGTGATCGTCAAGGGCGAGTACACCTTCGGCATGCAGGACCAGGCCTTCCTCGGCCCCGAGTCCGGCCTCGCGGTCCCGTCCGAGGACGGCGGCGTCGAGCTGTACGTCGCGACCCAGTGGCTGCACTCCGACCTGCGCCAGATCGCACCCGTACTCGGCCTGCCCGAGGAGAAGGTGCGGATGACACTCTCCGGCGTCGGCGGCGCGTTCGGCGGCCGCGAGGACCTGTCGATGCAGATCCACGCCTGTCTGCTGGCCCTGCGCACCGGCAAGCCCGTCAAGATCGTCTACAACCGTTTCGAGTCCTTCTTCGGGCACGTCCACCGGCACCCGGCGAAGCTCTACTACGAGCACGGCGCCACCAAGGACGGCAAGCTCACGCACATGAAGTGCAAGATCGTCCTGGACGGCGGCGCCTACGCCTCCGCCTCCCCGGCGGTCGTCGGCAACGCCTCCTCCCTCTCCGTCGGCCCCTACGTCATCGAGGACGTCGACATCGAGGCCATCGCCCTCTACTCCAACAACCCGCCCTGCGGCGCGATGCGCGGCTTCGGCGCGGTCCAGGCGTGCTTCGCCTACGAGGCGCAGATGGACAAGCTCGCCGCGAAACTGGACATGGACCCGGTGGAGTTCCGGCAGCTCAACGCCATGGAGCAGGGCACCCTGCTGCCGACCGGCCAGCCGGTCGACTCGCCGGCCCCGGTCGCCGAGCTGCTGCGCCGCGTCAAGACCAGGCCGCTCCCGCCCGAGCAGCAGTGGCTCGCGGCCGGTGAGCAGGCGGACGTCCGCGCGCTGCCCGGCGGTCTGTCCAACACCACCCACGGCGAAGGCGTCGTCCGCGGCGTCGGCTACGCGGTCGGCATCAAGAACGTCGGCTTCTCCGAGGGCTTCGACGACTACTCCACCGCCCGGGTGCGCATGGAGGTCGTGGGCGGCGAGCCCGTCGCGACCGTGCACACCGCCATGGCGGAGGTCGGTCAGGGCGGTGTCACCGTCCACGCGCAGATCGCCCGCACCGAGCTCGGTGTCACCCAGGTGACCATCCAGCCGGCCGACACCCAGGTCGGCTCCGCCGGATCGACGTCCGCGTCCCGCCAGACGTACGTCACCGGTGGCGCGGTCAAGAACACCTGCGAGAACGTGCGCGAGAAGGTCCTCGAGATCGGCCGCCGCAAGTTCGGCTCCTACCACCCCGCGTGGGCCACCGCCGAGCTGCTGCTCGAAGGCGGCAAGGTCGTCACCGACGGCGGCGAGGTCCTCGCCGACCTGGTGGACGTCCTCGAGGACGAGGCGGTCGACCTGGAGCTCGAATGGCGCCACCGGCCCACCGAGGCCTTCGACCTGCGCACCGGCCAGGGCAACGGCCACGTCCAGTACTCCTTCGCCGCGCACCGCGCGGTCGTCGAGGTCGACACCGAGCTCGGGCTCGTCAAGGTCGTCGAACTCGCGGTCGCCCAGGACGTCGGCAAGGCGCTCAACCCGCTGTCCGTCGTCGGCCAGATCCAGGGTGGAACCACCCAGGGACTGGGCGTGGCGGTCATGGAGGAGATCATCGTCGATCCGAAGACCGCGAAGGTGCGCAACCCCTCCTTCACGGACTATCTGATCCCCACCATCCTCGACACCCCGACCATCCCCGTCGATGTGCTCGAGCTCGCCGACGACCACGCGCCGTACGGCCTCCGTGGCATCGGTGAGGCCCCGACCCTGTCGTCCACCCCGGCCGTCCTCGCGGCGATCCGGAACGCGACGGGTCTCGAACTCAACAGGACGCCGGTACGTCCCGAACACCTCACCGGCACCTGAGAGAAGCCCTCCGGGCGGTACGTCCAGGGAACGTCACACTTCCACGGCGTACCGCCCGGAGCACCGGAGCACCGCACCGCTCGCGGCCGTTCCCCCACCGTTCGTCTCGGGCCGTCCCCCGGGTCGTGCAGCCCACACAGTCATCCCAAATCCCGCAATCTCCGTCTCCATGCGGGTGCCCCTGTGAACCTTGGGAGTAGGCATCATGACCCAGCAGTCCCAAAAGCCCAGAAGCAGCGAGGAGGACGCCGGCACCGGCACCCTCCCCCCGAACCTTCGGCCTGGGGGGACCCCCACCTCGCTTCGCTCGCCCGCCGGAGGCTCTTGGCTCGACCGTTACTTCCACATATCCCGGCGTGGATCGACCGTCGGCCGGGAGGTGCGCGGCGGCATCACCACCTTCATGGCGATGGCGTACATCATCCTTCTCAACCCGGTGATCCTCTCGGTGCCCGACGCGACCGGTCACCGGCTCGACGGCGACCAGCTCACCACCGCCACCGTCTTCGCCGCGGCCGCCACCACCATCGTGATGGGCTTCATCGGCAATGTGCCGCTGGCCCTCGCGGCGGGACTCAGCGTCTCCGCCGTCATGGCCTTCCAGGTCGCCCCGGAGATGACCTGGGGCAACGCGATGGCCATGTGTGTCATCTACGGCCTCGTGATCGTCCTGCTGGTCGTCACCGGCCTGCGTGAACTGATCATGAACGCGATCCCGTTGGCGCTCAAGCACGCCATCACCATGGGCATCGGCCTGTTCGTCTGCCTCATCGGCCTCGTCCAGGCCGGCTTCGTCACCTCGATGCCCGGAGACGGAGGCATCGCCGGTGCCAAGCCCATCCAGCTCGGTACCAGCGACATGCTCACCGGCTGGCCGGTCCTCTGCTTCGCCGTCACGGTCCTGCTGATCTTCCTGCTCCAGGTGCGCAAGGTCCCCGGCGCGATCCTCATCGGCATCATCGGCGGCACCGTCTTCGCCGCCGTCGTCCACCAGTTCGCCGGGCTCGACAAGAAGGCCTGGGGCGGTCTGAACGCTCCCGAGCTCACCGGCTCCATCGTGAGCACCCCCGACTTCGGCCTCTTCGGCCAGGTCTCGTTCGACGGCATCGGCAGCGTCGGCGGCATCACGGTCGGCGTCATCGTCTTCACCCTCGTGCTCGCCGGCTTCTTCGACGCGATGGGCACCATCATCGGCATCGGCCAGCAGGCGAACCTCGCCGACGACAAGGGCAAGATGCCGGGTCTCAACAAGGCCCTGGCCATCGACGGTGCGGGCGGCGCGATCGGCGGCCTCGCCGGCGCCTCCGGCCAGACGGTGTTCGTCGAGTCCACCGCGGGCGTCGGTGACGGTGCGCGCACCGGCTTCGCCAGCGTCATCACCGGACTCGCCTTCACGCTCTGCCTCTTCTTCACCCCGCTCGCCCAGCTGATCCCCACCCAGGTCGCCGCCGCCGCGCTCGTCGTCATCGGATCGATGATGCTCACGAACGCCAAGCACATCGACTGGAACGACCAGGCCACCGCCATCCCGGTCTTCCTGACCACCGTGCTGATGCCCTTCACCTACTCGATCACCGCGGGCATCGCGGCCGGTGTCATCGCCCACGTCCTCATCAAGGCCGTCCAGGGCCGGGCCCGCGACATCGGCTGGCTGATGTGGGTGCTGTCGGTCGTCTTCCTTGCCTACTTCGCCCTTCACCCGATCGAGGGCTGGCTCGGAGTGAAGTAACTCCCGCCGCCCGCCACACACTTCGAGGAGACCGACATGCTGGACATCGCCGACGAGCTCAACCGGTGGGTCGAGCAGGGCCGTGAGTTCGCTGTCGCCACCGTGGTGGCGGTCGGCGGCAGTGCGCCCCGGCAGCCGGGAGCCGCGCTCGCCGTCGACAGCGAGGGCACGGCGATCGGGTCGGTCTCCGGCGGGTGTGTGGAGGGCGCGGTGTACGACCTGTGCCGACAGGCACTGGAGGACGGCGAAAGCGTCCTCGAACGCTTCGGCTACAGCGACGACGATGCCTTCGCCGTGGGTCTGACCTGCGGCGGGGTCATCGACATCCTCGTCACCCCGGTACGCGGCGCCGTCATCCCGGCGGCGCTTGCGGCGGCCGCGTCGGGTGAGGCGGCCGCCCTCGCCAGGATCACCGAGGGCCCGGCCGACCTGCTCGGCCGCGCGCTGCTCGTACGCCCCGACGGCTCCCGCGAGGGCAGCCTCGGCGGCCACCCCGAACTGGACCGTACGGCCGCGGCGGAGGCGGGCGCGCTGCTGGACGCCGGCCGCACCGGTACGGTCACCATCGGCGCGGACGGCAGCCGCTGCGGCCGTCCGCTGACGCTGCTCGTCGAGTCGAGCGTCCCCGCCCCGCGCATGATCGTTTTCGGTGCGATCGACTTCGCCTCGGCGCTCGTACGGATGGGCAAGTTCCTCGGCTACCACGTGACCGTCTGCGACGCACGGCCCGTCTTCGCGACCCGGACCCGCTTCCCGGAGGCGGACGAGATCGTCGTCGACTGGCCGCACCGCTACCTGGAATCGACGGAGGTCGACGCCCGTACGGTCCTGTGCGTCCTGACCCACGACGCCAAGTTCGATGTGCCGCTCCTCGAACTCGCCCTCACGCTCCCGGTCGCCTACATCGGCGCGATGGGCTCCCGCCGCACCCACCAGGACCGCAACCGGCGCCTGCGCGAGGTGGGCGTCGGTGAACTCGAACTGGCCCGGCTGCGCAGCCCGATCGGCCTGGACCTCGGCGCCCGTACCCCGGAGGAGACGGCCCTGTCGATCGCCGCGGAGATCGTCGCCCACCGCCGCGGCGGCAGCGGCGTCTCACTGACCGGCGCCCACACCCCGATCCACCACGACGCCACGGACCGCACCGCGGGCCGGATCGGCTCGGTCGCCTGACCCGTCGGCCGGTCGCCTGACCCATCGGCCGGTCGCCCGATCGCGGGCTGCCCCGCCGGGCACGCTGCCTCTTGCGCGGAACGCCGCTCCGGCAGATCACGGGGGACACGGCGGCCCGCCGGAGGGAAGGCCCCGGCCGCCCGCCGGGGCGATCCGGCCGCGCCGGGAATTCGGTTGCCGAACGCCCGCACGGCACGGTCTCATCAGGGGGACGACTCGACGACTCAGAGGTGGTGCGTGTATGCCCAGGGACCGGTGGAAGCGTTCTCGCGATCGGGGAAGGCCTCCCACCTCCGTGGTGTGAACTCCCCGGATGCGAGACGACATCGACCGCTGTCGCCCTGTCCCACGCATCACCCCAGGAGTCGTGTCCACGATGTCACGCAACACCTCCCGGCGCGCCCGCACCGAGGCGCGCGCCGAGTCCTTCCGCTGTCTGCAGTGCGGTCTCGACGTTCCGATGACCGCTGCCGGCACCGGCCACCGCAACCACTGTCCGAACTGCCTGTGGAGCCGTCACCTCGACGACACCCCGGGCGACCGGGCGGCCGACTGCGGCGCCCGGATGGAACCCCTCGCCATCTCCGTACGCGGTGATGGAGAGTGGGTGCTCGTCCACCGCTGTACCCACTGCGGTGTGCTCCACGCCAACCGGACGGCGGGCGACGACAACGCCCTGCCGCTGACCCGCCTCGCGGTCCGGCCGCTGGCGCAGCCGCCGTTCCCGCTGGAGCGCCTGACCGCGCTGTGACGACGAGCCGTGCCTCCCGGGTCCCCGGACCCGGGAGGCACGGCCCGCTCAGCCGCCCTTCGTCGCCACCACCAGCCGGCAGCGCGGGCTGCCGTCCGTCAGGCGTCCCAGCTCCTCCAGCGGCAGCAACTCCACCGTGAACCCCGCCCGGGTCAGCTCGTCCTGCACCTCGACGAGGCGGAAGGTGCGGTAGTACATGACGAACTCGGGCTTCCACACCAGGTTCCGTACGCGCATCACCGCGTCGAAGCCCCACAGGGTCCAGTACTGCCGTGAGCCCACCCGCGCGGGAGCCGGGAGCGGGAAGACGAACCGGCCACCGGGCCGCAGCGAGCGATGGACCTGGGTGAACAGCGCCGGCAGTTCACGCGGCAGGAAGTGCCCGAACGCGCCGAAACTCACCGCCAGGTCGAAGACCGGGGCGAAGGGAAGAGCCCGGGCGTCCGCACGGACCCAGTGCACCGACGGGCCCTCCGGTGTGCCCGGCTCCGGCAGGACCGCCCGCGCGTGGGCGAGCATCCCCGCACTGAAGTCGACGCCCGTGACCTGCTCCTCGCACACCTGCCGCAGTACGCCGACGCCCGCGCCGGTGCCGCAGCAGACGTCGAGCCCCGAGCGGAACGGGCCTAGGGACCGCACGGCGCGGGTCACCGGATCCAGTACGCGGTCCGGGGTGCGGAAGGGTGTCCTGTCGAACGTGGGAGCCAGCAGGTCGTAGCCGTGCTCGACCGACGAGAGAGCCTGGACGGCCAGCTCGCGAAGGGTGGGGCCCGAAGGGGTGAACATCACCTTCACAGTAGTGCCCCACGCGCCCCGGGGGTTGAACATCACCACTCCACGATCCGTATTCGGAGAGGGTCCCTGCGCTTCGTGAGGGCCACAGGCAGGCAGGGGAGGCAGCTTCATGGCCGGCAGCAATGTCACGGCACTCTTTCGCGCGTCCACGGCGCACAGCCCTTCGTACTTCACCCTGAACAGGGCGGGCGGCGCCGAGGCGGGAGAGATCACCGACTTCTGCATCCCCTGCAACCCGTACTTCCCCACCCCTGAGATGTTCGAGATGCTCGGCAGCCGGCTGCGTGAGATCCTCACCTACTACCCGAGCGGCGCCGACACCATCACCGCCGAGCTGTGCCAGGTGCTCGGTCTCAATCCGCAGACCGTCGCGATGGGCAACGGCTCCACCGAACTGATCACCTGGATCGATCACTTGCTGGTCCGCGAATCGCTGGCCGTCCCCGTGCCCACCTTCGGACGGTGGACCGACCAGCCGATGGAGACGGGCAAACGCGTCGACATGCTGCTGCTTCCGGAGGCACACGGATTCGGCCTGGACCCGGCCTCCTTCGTGCAGTTCATCCGGTCCCGCGGCTCCCGCACCGCCGTCATCTGCAACCCCAACAACCCCGACGGCGGCTATCTGCCCAAGCAGAAGGTCATCGCCCTCCTCGACGAGCTCCAGGACCTCGATCTGGTCGTCGTCGACGAGTCGTTCCTCGAGTTCGCGGACGCCGAGCCCGATCCGAGCGTCGCCGCCGAGGCGGTACTGCGGACGAACGTGATCGTGCTGCGCAGCCTCGGCAAGAACTTCGGCCTGCACGGCGTCCGGTTCGGCTATCTCGTCTCCAACCCGACGCTCGCGGGCAAGGTGCGTGCCGCGCTGCCCAAGTGGAACCTCAACTCCTTTGCCGAGACCGTGGTGTTCATGCTGAGGGAACACCGTCAGGAGTACGCGCAGAGTCTCGCCCAGGCGCGTCAGGACCGGCAGGAGATGATGTGGCGGCTGTCCCAGCTGCCGGGGCTGACCGTCTACCCCTCGCAGGGGAACTTCCTCTATGTACGCCTCCCGGAGGGTGTGGACGGAGCCGTTCTGCGTGACCGCCTGCTCGGCGAGCACGGCGTGCTGGTGCGCGAGTGCAGCAACAAGGTGGGCAGTTCCGGCCGCTTCCTGCGACTCGTGATCAGACCGCAGCACGATGTGGCACGGCTGATGTCGGCGATGGAACAGGTCCTCTACGGCCGCAGCGTGCAGGTCCCCGAGCAGCCTCCGCAGCCGATGGCGCCCATGCTCTCCCAGGTCCCCTCGCAGGCACAGCCCCAACCGCAGCCCCAGCCGCAACCCCAGCGCCAGCCGCAGCCTCAGATGCAGATGCAGATGCAGGCCCCGGCACCGATGCTGGCGCTCGCTCAGGAACCGGTCTCGGCCCGGGGGTTGTCCCCGGCCCGCCAGCCGGCCCCCGGCCGCACCGCTGCACCCCCGGCGGCCCCCGCGGCCGCGCTCTCCCAGGCGATGGTCCCCGGGTACACGTCGGGGACGGCGGCGGTCGACCGGCTGATCGCGGGGGCGTGACCCTCCGGCGCGGCAAGGAATAGGTGGCCCTGACGCCGTGTCCGTCCGCAGGCCGACACACGGCGGCCGGGCCTGCTCCCCGTGGGGTACGGGCAGTTGCGCCGAGCAGGGGACGACCGGCCCGAGGCGGATGCCGAGGATGGCAGCAACCGTCCGAAGGAGTCGTCATGCGCCACCCTGCCGCGCTGCTTGCCACCGCCCTGCTGCCCCTGATCACCCTGTCCACCGCCGGTACGGCGTTCGCGTCCGGGGGTGGATCCGGCCCGGTACGGCTGTCCGGGCCCAGCCCGTTCGCCGGCTGTGCACCCGGCGCGGCCGACGGGCTGATGGCCGAGGGTGCCATCGAACCCGGCCTCGCGTCCGACCCGTCCCGTCCCGGCTTGATGGCCGCGGTGTGGCCGCAGGACCGCCAGCGGGGTCTGGTCGTGGCCGTGACGAAGGACGGCGGCCGCACCTGGAAGCGGTCCGTCGTTCCCGGTCTGACCCGCTGCTCGGGAGGCCGCTTCGATTACGTCGACGAGCCGGCCGTGACCTTCACGGGCGACGGCGGACTCGTCGTGTCGGGCGGTCTGTTCATGGCCGACGGATCCGACTCGGCCGGTCTGTCGGTGCGTTCCGACGACGACGGGGCGACGTGGGCCGCCCCGGCGGTGATCGCCCGCGAGCCGGACCCGGCCGAGGGCGGGGTCGCCGCCGGTCCGGTCGTCGTCGACCCGCGCAGCCCCCGGGTGATGTACGCCGTCACCCCGCGCTTCCCGGCGACGGAACGCTCGCGCAACCAGGCCCTGATCGCGCGCAGCAGCGACGGAGGACGGACCTGGCAGAGCCCGCACCTGGTCGTCGACTCGGGCGAGGGCCACATGGTGTCGGGGCACCGGCTGAGTGTGCTGCCCGACGGCACCCTCGTCGACGTCTACACGCTCATCCGGTTCGGAGGCCCCGTCCTGTCCGTGCAGGCGACGCGTTCCACGGACGGCGGGCGGACCTGGTCGGCGCCGGTCAAGGTGTCCGATCTGCGTACGAAGTGGCTCTTCCAGGACCCTGAGTCGGGGGAGCAGGTCTCCCACACCACGAGCCTGCTCTCCGACTCGGGCGTCGATCCCCGTACCGGGCGGATGTACGCGGCCTGGCAGGACGCGAGGTTCAGCGCAGGCGCCGCCGACGGGGTGGCGCTGTCGTCCTCCGGTGACGGAGGGCGCACCTGGAGCGAGCCCGTCAAGGTGAACCGCACACCGGCCGGCATCCCTGCCGCTCATCAGCAGGCGTTCACCGTCTCGCTGGACGTGGCCCGGGACGGGACGGTCGGAGTCGCCTACTCCGACTTCCGTCACAACGACGCCCGGGCGCCCCTGTTCACGGACCGCTGGCTGGTGCGCTGCCGCCCGCTCGCATCGGCCGCGGGCGGCTGTCACCTGCCGACCGCTGGTACGGACCGCGGTTCAGCCCGTTGGAAGGAGACACGGCTGACTCCCGAGTCCTTCGACATGCGTCAGGCGCCCCGGATTCCCGATGCGGGAAGCCCGCGCGGCTACTTCCTGGGGGAGCAGATGGGACTGGCCGCCACGGGCCGGGGGTTCGCCGCGGCCTGGGCGGTTCCTGATGCCCCGGGCAGCGCGGCGGTCCACGTCCGGCCCGCCGCCTGATACCGCGGCGTCCGCGAGTCTTGACGCAGACACGCCACAGACCTACCTTCCTATCGCTGAGGTTGTTCAGCTATTAACCCATCGTTCAGAATCCTGAACGAACAGCGGTTGAAGGAGCCCATGATGACCGGAAAGCGTCTCTTACTGGCGGGGGCCGCAGCGACCTGCGGACTCATCCTCGTCGCGCCCCAGGCCTCCGCGGAGGTCGAGCCGGGAGGGTGGACGTCGCACTCGCCGTCCTTCTCCGTCCAGGAGAGGGGTTGCGGCCAGGTCGACGACCTCACCTTCCGCCTCACCTGCTCGACCACCAGCGGCGACCAGCGCGCCGAGCGCCGGTACGCCACGTACAACGGCGGCACCCACCAGTTCGAGGGCTACTTCCGCATCACGGCCATGAGCGGGACCCGCATCAGTCTCAAGCAGACGTTCCGCGACGGCTCGTCGGCCGGTCCGTACTTCATGCTCGCCGTCGAGCGCGGCGGCCGCCTGTACGCCGTGCACGGCGGAGCGACCGTCGCCGACGGAGCGACGGTCGGCACACAGGTCCGCGTCAACACCGTTCACCAGGTGGGCACGTCCCACCGCACCTACATCAACGGCTCCCGCCGGCACACGTACGACAGCCCCGGCGGCAGCTACTACGACAAGTTCGGCGCCTACCGCACGAACAGCGGCAACGGGACCGCCACCGTGCAGTGGAGCGGCATCAAGTTCTGGCGCAAGTGAGCGCACGGTCCTCGGATGACGACGATTCCCCGCCCGGCCGCCCGCGCGCTGCTGGCCACCGCTCTGGTGTCCGCCGTCCTGTCCGGCTGCTCGGACAGCTCCGCGGACGCCTCCGCGGGCGCGCGGGCGGACGGGCCCGCCGCCGGGAAACCTGACACCACGGCCGGTGTGACGCTGGCGGCCACCCTCGACTCACCGATCGACATCACGCTGCGCTGGAGCGGCCGGGACCCGGGAGCGGCGGGGCACGTCGTGGAGTTCGCCACCGAGCGGCAGGGGCCGTACACCGTCCTGCAGTTCGCGCCGCCCGGCCGCCGCACGTACACCCACCCCGATCTCATCCCGATGACCCCCTTCTACTACCGGCTCCGGCCGTACTACGGGCCCGCGTCGGACGCGGTCGGCATCGCGCTGCCGCCGGGCGGCTTCGGTGAGCGGGACCAGCGGAAGGACCACGGGTGGGCCGAGCCCCGGAAGCTCCCCCGCGACGAAAGGGCCGGCGCACCCCGGCACCCCGTCACGGGAGGCCCGGACAGGGCGGCGGCGCCGACCGGGCTGAAGGCGACCGTCATGCACGCGAACGGTGTGAAGCTCACCTGGCAGGACCACGCCCGGGACGAAGTGGGCTATCTGATCGAGGTACGGCCCGCCGGCGAACGCGAGTACCGGGTCGCCGCGGTCCTCGACGCGGACATCGAGTCCGCCGGGCTGATCACCCTGCCGCAGGAGAAGAAGGCGGCGATCCGCGTCCGGCCCCTGCGCTACGGGCAGCAGTCCAACATCGTCCACCGCACGACGGGAGCGGAGACGTCCGGCTGACCGGGAACGAGCGGCCGCCGGCCGACGCCGGACCGGGTACCTCTGGCTACGGACGGAATGTCGCGTTCCCGCCGCCGGCCTTGTGCACAACGGCGCAGGCCCGCAGCGGTACACCGCCCCTAGCCTCGCCGGAACAGCACCAACGAGGGGCGGTACCGGTGAACTGGCTCATCCGCGACTACCGCGAGAGCGATCTCGCGGCGGTGGTCCACCTGATCGACACCACGGCCGAGCTCGGCCAGGAGTCCGTGTTCTCGCTCGCCGAGTGCATCGGCGCACTCACCTCGCGCCAGCCCGCGGTCGTCGCGGTGCACCAGGGCGTACCGATCGGCGCGGCGCTCGCCACCGTGGCGGGCGAGCGGGCCTGGGTGATGCGTGTCGCCATCTCTTCCGCCTGGCGTGGCCGGGGTCTTGCGAGCGCGCTCCTCGTGGAGCTGGAGCGGCGCCTGATCGCGGCCCGCGCGGGGCGTATCGCCTATGTGCTGCCCGAGGAGGAACTGCTCGGCGAGGGGCTGCTGAACGCCGGATACACACGGCAGCCCGCCGTCGCCTACTTCGAGAAGGTCGAGCCGTTGCACGGTCCGGCGGCCAATCTGCTGGAGGACCTCGGCGGCCGGTTCCTGCCCAGCGATCTGTGGACCAGGGTCGCCGGCATGGAGGCCGAGAAGGACCTGATCGAACGGCGGGTGGTGCTGCCGCTGGCGGAGCCCGAGCGCGCCGCCCGGCACGGCGTCCGACCGCCGCGTGCGGTCGCGCTGTTCGGTCCGCCGGGGACGGGCAAGACCACGTTCGCCCGCGCCGTCGCGGCCCGGCTCGGCTGGCCCTTCGTCGAACTGCTGCCCTCCCGGCTGGCGGACGAGGGCAATCTCGCCGCCGCGCTGCGCAGCGCCTTCGCCCGGATCGCGGAGCTGGAGCGGGTGCTGGTCTTCATCGACGAGGTCGAGGAGATCGCCCCGGTGCGCTCGGACGCGGTGCAGGTGGGCGGGATGCACGGCGTGACCAATGAACTGCTCAAGCTCATCCCGGGTTTCCGGGAGGGCGACGAGCGTCTCCTGGTGTGCGCCACCAACTCCGTACGCTCACTGGACCCGGCGTTCCTGCGGCCCGGGCGGTTCGACTACCTGATTCCGATCGGTACGCCGGACGCGGCGGCCCGTGCCGCCATCTGGTCCCGCTTCACGGACGGCCGCCCTGATGTCGAGGTCCCTGTCCTGGTCGCGGCCAGTGAGCTGTTCACGCCCGCCGACATCGAGCACGCGGCACGGATCGCGGCACAGAGTGCGTTCGAGCGGGACCTGGAGACGATCGGTGGCGCCCCGCTCGACCGGCGCGATCTCGGGGCGGGGACCGAGGACTATCTGACGGCGATCTCCCAGTGCCGTCCGACGGTGACGACCGAAATGATCGAGCAGTTCGGAGCGGACATCACCGCGCATGCGCGGGTGTGACACGAGTACTCAACACCCCCTTTTCCGTTGGCCATTGCATTCGAGCCACCGTGGGCATTCCTGATCGGTAAACGATCAGTAAATGGGAACGGGCCGGCGATCGCGGCGGATACGTTCGAGCCGTGAATGCGCAAAACCTCCCCCAGGCCCGCACGGGCCTTCCCCGAACCGGCGCAGGCCCTGACCGGGTCGGCACCGGACGCCGTGCGCTGCTGCGCGCCGCGGTCGCCGGCGGTGCGACCGCGGTCGGCGGGCTCGCGCTCGGTGCGACGCCGGCCACGGCGGCACCGCGGACCGGCAGCCGCCCGGCCACCCCCGCTCAGGCGCTCAAGGAGCTCTCCGCGGGCAACCACCGCTGGCCACGTTCCGCCACCAACACCCCCACGAGACCAGGGCCGTTCGCCATGCCCTGGTCTCCGGACAGAACCCGTTCGCGGTCGTGCTGGGCTGCGTCGACTCACGGGTACCTCCGGAGCTGATCTTCGATCAGGGCCTCGGTGATCTGCTCACCGTACGGTCGGCGGGCGAGGTGCTGGACGAGGCGGTGCTGGGCAGCGTCGCGTACGGTGTACTGGAACTCGGCATACCCTTGGTCCTCGTGCTCGGGCACCAGTCCTGCGGCGCGGTCGAGGCAGCGGTCCACGCCGACGAGACGGGGGACGAACTCCCCGCGCACATCCAGTATCTGGCCGACCAGATACGCCCGGCGATAGACCGCGGCCAGTACGGCGACGCACGCGTCGACTCGACGATCAACCGTCAGGTCGCCCTGGTGCACCGCCGGCGCTCGGCGGAACCCGACCTGGCGGCGAAGATCGCCGCCGGTGAACTGGCCGTCGTCGGGGCGCGCTACGAACTGGACAGTCAGCTGGTGCACACGATCGCCTGACGTCACCGAGCGTGTCGGGTGAAGGCCCCGGTGGCGGCGAAGGATGCCGCGGCCGGGGCGCGGCGCATTCGCCGGCGGCGCCCTTGCGCACCGCCGTATGGTTCTATACCAGCTGAATCGTCAGTCAGTAGGTGGCTACGACACGGGAAACGGAAGATGACCAACGAGCCGGAAATACCAGCCCTCCTGGGCAGGCCCGAGCGCATGTGGGAACGCGCTGTCCTCCTCGTGCTGATCGCCGTCACCAGAACGGCCCGTCCCGCATTCCGCCTGGGGGAGCGCGCGTTGGAGTGTTCGCATTCCAATGGCGGGTGGAATCTGGAGCTGCTGCCGGACGGCAATGCGGTCTTCTTCGGCCAGGACGTCGACTGCAGCGACACCACCTACAGGGGCGACAAGCCCGTCGACCTGCTGGCCGGCGCACCTTCCTGGCTGCCCTACGGCCGGCTCCGCGATCTGAACGACGGCTATGAACTGGGCTATCTGTACTGGTGGGAGGGGGACCGCTGGGGCCGCGCCCCCTACCCCGACTTCGTCGAGGACGACGGTCTGGCCGCCTCCTGCGACGGATACGCCGGACTCTTCGACGACAGGTCACTCGCCGACAGCTTCGCCGACGCCGGCTACCGGGACCGGGAGGTGACCGAGCGCTTCACGGCCCGGGTCGCGGCCCGCACGGTGAACGCCGAAGCCCTCAGGGACCTGATCGACTCGGCCTCCGATCCGGGCCCGCTGCCGTGGGAGTCACGGCTGCCGAGCGCCCTGGAGTGGGCGCAGCGGCTGGGCGTCGCCGGACCGACGGAGGCGCAACGGCCCTCGTGAAGGGACGGGCACACGACAGCCCTCCTGGATCGACGCGTCACGGCTTCCGCTGAGCAGGGCGCACGCGTCGTACGTATCCCTTCCCGTACGCCCCCGCACGCCCGAAGGGACCTTCAGCATGGGATACGCGACCCGGAGCCGACGGGCCACCGTGTTGCTCGCAGGCCTGCTCGTACTTCCGCTCGCCGGCTGCTCCGACGAGCCGGACGGTGCGGCGGACAAGAAGGCGGCGGCGAGGCAGGCGGCGGAGAAGCGGACCCCGGCGAAGCAGCAACCCCGCCCGGCCGCGACCGCGCCGGCGCCGGCTCCCGCGAACGTCGAGAAGATCGGCGCGCTCACCGGCTGCACTCCCGAGGTCCGCATCCAGGCCAAGGAACTCCGTGAAGGCGTGTGCACCACGGCCCAGGGCAGTTGGACCGTCACCACGTTCCCCGAGGAGAAGTTCAAGACGATCTGGCTGGACAGTGCCCGGATGTACGGCGGCACCTATCTGGTCGGGCCGCGATGGGCCGTCGGCGGAAAGCCGGAGCTGCTGGACACCCTGCGCACCAAGCTCGGCGGTGAGGTCGTGCGTCTGCGGGACGCGGCCCCGGGCAGCAGCCCGTCCTCCTGACCCCTGCATCACGGGCCTCAACTGCCGCACCGACAACGGAGTTGCGCACCGACGATTCGCCCGACCGTGCCCGTGCGGCCACCACGCCCTCGAAGGGACGATGGCGTCCGACGGGGCTCCCGCTGCCTCGGCGAGGTCCGGGACCGGAACGCGGAGGAGACCGTGCCGGAGGTGCGGGCGATGGCGATCTTCCGCTGACCGGCGCGCCGCCTGCGCGGCAGCCGCACCCCGGCGGGCCGGGCGTGGCAGACTTCCGGCCGATGAACGTCCGGCCCCGCACGGCCGTACTGCTGACTGGCAACGACACCTGGACCGTCACCGCCACGGTCGGTCCGTCATACGCCGGCCGGGCAGGAGGGACATGCTGTGACCCTGTCTTCTTCGAAGGCGCGACTGGCAGCGCTGCGCACCGACCTCGAGCGCCGCAATCCGGCACAGCCCGAATTTCATCAGGCGGCGACGGAAGTGCTGGACACCCTGGCGCCCGTACTAGCCGCCCGGCCCGAGTACGCGGAACCGGGGCTCGTCGAGCGCCTCTGTGAACCCGAACGTCAGATCATCTTCCGCGTGCCCTGGCAGGACGACCGTGGTGAGGTTCAGGTCAACCGCGGATTCCGGGTCGAGTTCAACAGCGCGCTGGGCCCCTACAAGGGCGGACTGCGTTTCCACCCCTCGGTGAACCTGGGCGTGGTGAAGTTCCTCGGCTTCGAACAGGTCTTCAAGAACGCGCTCACGGGGCTCGGTATCGGCGGTGGCAAGGGCGGCAGCGACTTCGACCCGCGCGGCCGCTCGGACGCCGAAGTCATGCGCTTCTGCCAGTCCTTCATGACCGAGTTGCAGCGGCACATCGGCGAGCACACCGATGTTCCCGCGGGGGACATCGGCGTCGGCGGCCGGGAGATCGGCTATCTGTTCGGCCAGTACCGCCGGATCACCAACCGCTGGGACGCCGGAGTCCTCACCGGCAAGGGCCAGGGCTGGGGCGGCTCGGCCATGCGCACCGAGGCGACCGGGTACGGCAGCGTGCTCTTCGCCGCCGAGATGCTGCGCCTGCGCGGCGAGGAGCTCCAGGGCCAGGCGGCCGTGGTCTCCGGCTCCGGCAACGTCGCCATCCACACCATCGAGAAGCTGACGCGCAGCGGCGCCCACCCCATGACCTGCTCCGACTCCGAGGGCTGTGTCGTGGACGAGAAGGGCATCGACCTCGAACTCCTGCGTCAGGTCAAGGAGGTGGAGCGCGCCCGGATCAGCGAGTACGCCAAGCGTCGCGGCGCATCCGCGCGCTTCCTCCCCGGCGGCCGGGTGTGGGACGTGCCCTGCGACATCGCCTTCCCTTCGGCCACCCAGAACGAGCTGCACGCCGACGACGCGCTCGCCCTCGTGCGCAACGGGGTCAAGGCCGTCTCCGAGGGCGCCAACATGCCCACCACCCCCGAGGCGGTACGCATCCTCCAGGACGCGGGTGTGGCGTTCGGCCCGGGCAAGGCCGCGAATGCCGGCGGCGTCGCGGTCAGCGCCCTGGAGATGCGGCAGAACGCCTCCCGCGACGCGTGGACCGCGATGCGCGTGGAGGAGGAACTCGCCGTCATCATGCGGGACATCCACCAGGTCGCCCACGACACGGCGGAACGCTACGGCCTTCCCGGCGACTATGTGGCAGGTGCCAACATCGCGGGGTTCGAGCGGGTGGCGGACGCGATGCTGGCCCAGGGCCTGATCTAGCACCGGCAGCCCGCCGGTGGACCAGGGGCCCGCATCGCTTCGGTGCGGGCCCCTCGCACGGCTGCCGCCCTCCGCGTCAACGGCGCTGCAACGCCTTGACGTTGTTCCCGAACGTCCAGTTCTTCGACCCGTCCCAGTTGACCGACCATGTCATCAGGCCCTTGAGCCCTCCGCCGTAGGTGTTCCAGGCCTGCGCGACCAGATTCGGCGCCATGTGGCCGCCGCCGGCGCCGGGCTGGGCCGGCAGACCGGGGACCTGCTTGTCGTACGGCACCCGGATCGTGGTGCCCTGGACGACCAGACCTTTGTTGAGACAGTCGGTCTGCGCGGTGAAGCCCTGGACGGTCCCCGCGGAGTAGGAGTCGCCGGAACAGCCGTACATGCTGCCGTTGTAGTACTGCATGTTGAGCCACCACAGCCGGCCGTTGTCGGCGTACTTCTTCACGATCGGCAGGTACGCGCCCCAGATCGATCCGTAGGCCACGCTGCCGCCGGTGACGTAGGCGGTCTCGGGTGCCATCGTCAGACCGAAGTTGGCCGGCATCCGCGCGAGCACGCCGTCGATGATGTGGACGAGGTTGGCCTGCGAGGCCGACAGCTGGTTGATGTTCCCGCTGCCGACGAGGCCGGTCTCGATGTCGATGTCGATGCCGTCGAAGTTGTACGTCTGGAGGATCGGCACCACCGTCTGGATGAACCGGTCGGCCACGGCACGGGAGCTGAGGTCGATGCCGGCCGTCGCACCGCCGATGGACAGCAGGATCGTCTGGCCGGAGGCCTTGGCCTGGCACATCTCGGCGGGGGTGGCGACCTTCACGGTGGCGTCCATCCCGTCCTCCCACAGGACGGTGCCGTCCGAACGGATCACGGGGAAGGCCGCGTTGAGGACGTTGTAACCGTGCTCGCGGATGCGGGTATCGGTGATCGGTGTCCATCCGAAGGGCGGGTGGACACCGTTCGAGGCGCCGTCCCAGTTCTCCCAGTACCCCTGGAGCACCTTGCCCGCGGGCTTGGACTTCACCGCGCAGGTGACGGCCCGCGGCTCGCTCGGCGTGGGCGGCCCGCTCGGTGCCGCGGCCGCCGACAGCGGTACGACGCCCGCCATCGTGAGAACGACGCCCAGCAGACGTAACGTCCGTCCGATCATGCTGTGCTCCCTTCGTGCCGGAGTGGTACCGGAGGAGTTCAGCGTCTTGTGGTCCAGACCTTTCGTCAATAGGTCTGGACCAAGTTGCCGGGCTGGTGCGCCGGTTGACGAGGCGGCGGCGGTACGGTCGGGCCGAGTGCGGAGACACCAGGGGGCGCATGTGGCACGAGTGGTGGAGTTGGCGTACTACCCCGTCAAGGGGTGCGCCGGCAGCGCGGTGCGCGAGGCGGTGCTGACACCCGCGGGACTCGCACACGACCGCAGTTTCATGGTGGTGGGTGAGCAGGGGGTGTACCGCACCCAGCGCCGGGACCCGCGGCTCGCGCTGATCGTCCCCACGATCGGCGCCGACGGCCTCCGGCTCACTCTGAACGCGCCCCGGCACGAGCCGGTCGCGATCGACGTCGACACCACCGGACCACGCAGGGACGTCGATCTGTTCGGTGCCGCCTTCCTCGGGATCGACCAGGGCGACGACGCCGCCGAGTGGCTCTCCACCGTCCTCGCCGCACCGAGCAGGCTCGTCCGCGTGCCGCCCGAGCACCACCGGGTGACCGACGGCCGCACACCCGGCACCTCCGGCTATGCCGACAGCTGCGCCGTCCACCTGCTGTCCCGGTCGAGCCTCGACCTGCTCAACGAGAAGCTCGCCGTGCGGGGCGCTGCGCCGATGCCGATGGACCGCTTCCGCCCCAACATCGTCGTCGGCGGCTGGGACGAGCCGCACACGGAGGACCGCGCACGCCACATCACCGTCGGAACGGCGGAACTGGGCTATGCCAAACCGGCCATTCGCTGCGCCGTCACTTTGGTCGACCAGCTCACCGGCGAACGGGACGGCCCGGAACCGCTCCGCTCGCTGGCCGGCTACCGCCGCGCGAGGGAGGGCGGCGTCGCCTTCGGTGCGAAGTTCGCGGTGCTGCGGCCGGGCAGGCTGGCCGTGGGCGACGAGCTGACGGTCGGCACCTGGGGAGAGACCGAGGTGTAGCCGCGGTGGGCACTCACCCGCGGTCGATATCCGGCAACGCGAAGAAGCTGCCGCCGTGCTCGTCGACATGCACCACGTATCTGCCCACGCGGACGACCTGCACCGGGCCCGACCGCCAGGCGCCGCACGGCCCTTGACTGCCGGGCAGGGGTGTCCAGACCTCGTGGAACGTGCTGCCGTCCGGGTTCGTGCCCGACTCGGTCATGTCACCGCCGGACGCACGCGCCAGCCGCCCCACGTCCTCGCCCGGTTCCCCGACGTCGTGATGGAACCGGACCAGGCCGTCGCCGTAGGCGGTCACGCCGGCGAAACCCCGGCTGTCGGCGTACCAGTCGCCGGCCTGGAGCCAGACCACGTGCTCGTTCTCCTGCAGCGGTCCGCCGTCACGGCTGATTCCGGCGCGCAGCCATGCGCCGGGAGAGGGTGGCTTCACCCGTCCAGCATGGCAGCCGGGCGACATGTCTTCGGCCCGCTGTGTCAGCGGCGGATACGTCAGCGGCGCCAGAGCCGTCGCAGTCCACGAGGCTGCGGGACACCACCCGTCGTGGTCGTCGCACCGGCAGCCGCCGGACGGGCCGACTCACGCCGCAGGAAGTACTCCGCGTCCTTCGGGCGGCCCAACTCCGTGGTGCGGGGCCTCGGCGCCGGCTCCAGGTGCGGAATGTACTTGGAGCAGTGGACGTACGCCTCGTGGACCGTCACGTGCACCCACAACTGCGCCTGCCGTCCCGGAGCAGCGTCCCGCGGAAGATCGGGGTGCGCGGCACGCTGCTCCTCGTCGGTGCGCAGTGCGACCGCGCCGTTGACGTGCAGACCGATGTGATGCCGGGTGAAGTCGACGAACAGCAGGCCGAGATGGGGATTCTCGACGAGGTTCCCCACACCGGCCAGGACGCCGTTGCCGCGGTACTCGGGATAGGTCAGCGTGCGGTCGTCCAGCACGGTGACGAACCCGGGCGGCCCGCCGCGGAACGTCGCGTCACAGGCACCGCCGGCGTCCGCCGTGGACAGGAACACCATGGTCTGGTCACCGATGAACTCCCGCATGGCAGGCGTGAGTACGTCGTGCATCTGCCGGTCGTAGAAGTCGGCCGCCCGCTCGGCGGTGCCGAACTGCTTCTGGGCCAGCCGTTCCCCGTAGGAGCCGAACTCCTGGTCGCTGGTGGTCACGGCGGTTGGGCCTCCTCGGAAGAACGGCTGGATCCGGCGGAGGCTCATTTTCGTCTGCGCTGTATCTCCCCGTCCAGGGACGGGGAGATACACCCTGCAGGTCGTCAGCGGGTCCGGCCCGCTCACCCGCCCTCCGTCTCACCTGCCGGGGCGCTCCGGGCGGTACGCGTCCTGCCGGCCCGGCTTCCCCGGGTGCTCGCCCGGCCCCTCGGTGTGGCTGGCCAGAGGGGTGGGGGACAGCGCGGTGCTCTCCTCGCCCGGCTCCAGCAGGGTGTCCGCCGGGCCGACGATCAAGGGGTCGGGACGGCCGACGGTCTCCTTGTCCTTGCTCGCGTAGTCCAGCTGCGAGAGCAGGCTGCGCATCGCCTCCAGCCGCCCCCGCCGCTTGTCGTTGCTCTTCACCACGGTCCACGGGGCATGGCTGGTATCGGTGGCCCGGAACATGTCGACCTTGGCGGCGGTGTAGTCGTCCCACAGGTCCAGCGACGCGAGGTCGGTGGGGGAGAGCTTCCACTGCCGTACCGGGTCGATCTGGCGGATCGCGAAACGGGTGCGCTGCTCGGCCTTGGACACGGAGAACCAGAACTTCACCAGCACGATGCCGTCGTCCACCAGCATCTGTTCGAAGCGCGGGCACTCGTGCAGAAACAGCTCGTACTGCTCCGTGCTGCAAAAGCCCATGACCCGTTCCACGCCGGCGCGGTTGTACCAGGAGCGGTCGAAGAAGACGATCTCGCCGGCAGCCGGCAGATGTGCCACATAGCGCTGGAAGTACCACTGGCCCGCTTCGCGCTCCGTCGGCTTCTCCAGGGCCACCACGCGCGCGCCACGCGGATTCAGCCGCTCGGTGAAGCGCTGGATCGTGCCGCCCTTGCCGGCCGCATCACGGCCCTCGCAGAGGACGACCAGCCGCTGGCCGGTGTCCTTGACCCACCGCTGGAGCTTCAGCATCTCGATCTGGAGCAGCCGCTTCTGCCGCTCGTACTCGGAACGCCGCACCTTGCGGTCGTAGGGGTAGTTCTCGCGCCAGGTCTTGATGGGGCGGCCCTGCTCGTCCAGCAGAAGCGGATGCTCGGGCCTGCTCTCGTCCACCGTCAGGCCGTCGAGGAGGCTGTGCTGGTCGTCCCGGTCGTGTGCGTCACTCACAAACGTCACCTGTCTCGCAGCCGTGGAGGGATGGGAACGCCCTGCCGGTACACACCAGTAAACGGGGCCGGGCGCCGCGGGGCACCCGGCCGGGTGAGGGCGCCGGCCGGGACGGGGTCAGAGGTGGGTGGAGTGGATGGTGCGCTGCGACGGCAGTCGCAGCGCAAGACGGGCACCGCTCCGCCGTCCCGTCGCGCTGCCGGACGGGACCCGCGGGCCCTGGTCGGCCAGGAGCTCCTCGAGATGCGCCCGGCCGGCGACCATGGCGCGGCGCATCGCGTCGGCATCCGTGACACCCGCCGCGGCCTGCTGCGCTGCGGCGTGGAGCAGGCGGGCACCGTCGATGTGCCGCGGGAAATGGACCGACAGGGCGTCGAGCTGGCGCTCGCGGGACTCGGCCGTGAGGCCCCGGTCGGAGGCGAGCCGGCTCAGCAGCTGGTTGGCCCGCGCGGCGGCCGCTCCGGGCGCGTCGACGAACTGCTCCTGGAGCCCTGACCAACGGCTCAGGTACTGCCGCCGGGTGGTGTCGGTGAGCGAGAAGGGGCAGAGACCGCCGAAGCACCGCAGCCGGTCGGCCAGTTCGCGCTCCGCCGCTCGCACGTCCCCGCCCGCCAGAGCGACCACCCGGTCGTACTCGGGTCCGAAGCGGCGCGTGAGGGTGGCCGTGCTGTACAGCTTCACCGGCCGGGCGAGCAGGAGTACCGCGATGATCGCTGCCACCAGTCCCAGAATCGCCAGGATGCTCACGGACATGGTTCCTGCCTTTCGACGAGTCTCCACGGCTTACGTGTGTCACTGCGTGTTACCAATGTGCCGCAGCGTAAACACCCCGGGTGACGGAGTGGCTACCTCCGGTTCCTCGTGACCCCGGACCACCTCACGTACACGGGCACCGCTCACAGATACCGGCGGATGGGCTGGACGGCGGCCTCGCGGGCCCGCTGGAGCACCGACCGCCGCTTCCAGCGGCCGCCCTTGATCGGCTCGCTCCGCGCGGCGTCCTCGTCGAAATGGCCGTCCAGGGTCGCGGTGAACTCCTCGTCGAGGACGGCCAGCATGACTTCCTCGTCGTGTTCGAGCGACCGGCGGTTGAAGTTGGTGGACCCGATGAGCGAGGCCACGCCGTCGACCGTGATCACCTTCGCGTGCAGCATCGTCGGCTGGTACTGGAAGATCTTCACGCCGCAGGCGAGCAGCTCGTCGTAGTAGTGCTGCCCGGCCAGCTGGCAGACGCGTTTGTCGGTGTACGGGCCCGGCAGCAGGATCTCCACCTCCACGCCCCGCCGCGCCGTCGCGCACAGCAGGTCGATGAAGTAGGCGTCCGGCGAGAAGTACGCGGTGGTCAGCCGGAAGCGTTCCTCGGCCGACTCCAGCATGACGCGCATGAGCGTCTGCATGTCCTGCCAGCCGAAGCTGGCGGAGCCGCGCACCACCTGCACGACCGCGGAGCCCTGCCGCTCGTGCTCGACGAACCGGTCACGTTTGTCGAAGAGCTCGTCGTGGCACTCGGCCCAGTTCTGCGCGAACGCGGCGGCGATGCCGTCCACGGCAGCGCCCTGGAGCCGGACGTGCGTGTCACGCCACTCGTTCTCATTGCGGGCGTCCCCGCACCACTCCTCGGCGATGCCCACACCGCCGGTGAAGGCCGTCGTCTCGTCGACGACGAGCGCCTTGCGGTGGCAGCGGTGGTTCTGCTTGAGCGGCGACAGGTACAGCGGCTTGCGGAACCAGGCCACCTGCACGCCGTCCCGCTCCATCATCGTCAGCTGATCCTTCTCGATCAGCCGGCAGCCGAAGCCGTCCAGCAGCAGCCGCACCCGCACACCCGCGCGTGCCCGCTCGGCCAGGGCCTCGGCGAACTCCTTGGCGATGTCCCCCCGCCAGTACACGAAGGTCATCATGTCCACGGTGTGCTGCGCGGACCTGATGCTCTCCAGCATGGCGGCGAAGATCTCGTCCCCGTTGCGGAGCGGGACGAGACCGTTGCCTTCGGTGGCGGCGATGCCGATGAGGCGCTCCAGCCGCCGCCGCAGACGCCGGATCCGCTGCTCGGGCGTGGACGCCTCGGCGGCGAATGCCTCGCCTGTTCTCGCGGAACGTCTTTCGGGACGTATCCGCGGCTGGTCCTGTGTGCTCGTCATCGATTCACTGCTCCGGTGCAAGAGGGGCGTCGCGTCGGAGGACGGCGACGCCGGGACGGTACTCAGCAAGGGACCCCGACCGGTCCGGTCGGGGCCACGAGGATGCCGGCGGGTGCCCGTGATCGAGGAACCCTCTGTCCAGCCCCCCGGTCCGCCGCATGCCCCCGCGGCAACCGAACATGCCCTCCGCCTTTTCCACGAAGCTCACGGGTTTACCAGCGGTGTGAGCGGTGACGCGACTGTCAGGACCTGTTGTCTAGCCGACTTGGAAGTGAACAGCTGTGGCTGAGAACCAGAAGGCCAAGGCCAAGATGGAACAGACCAAGGGCAAGGCCAAGGAAGCGGTCGGGCGCACCGTGGGCAACGAGCGCATGACCGCGGAAGGCCGCGCCGAGCAGGCGAAGGGCGACGCCCGCCAGGCCAAGGAGAAGACCAAGGACGCGTTCGGCCACTGAGGTCTGCACACACTGTCGGGCCCGTCGCACCCCGCTGTGCGACGGGCCCTTGTCCTTAGGGGCCCAGGGCCCCACCAGGACGATGCCCAAGGAGTGCTGGAGCGTGTCTGCTGATGAACTGACGGGACCGGTGCACCCGGTTCCGCAAGGTCCCGCCGAAGCGCGCAGGGAAGTGGAGTTCCTGCTGCACGAGCGATTCTGCCGGCCCGATTCCGATCGCGACGATCCCGCCCTGACGGATGCGTTGCTGGTGACCTCGGAATTGGTGACCAATGCTCTTCTGCACGGTGGCGGCGTCACGGACTTCGAGGCGGAGCTGACGAAAGAAGGTGTCCGTGTGAGCGTGAGCGATCACAGCGACGAGATGCCGGCCGTCCAGGAACGCACCGACTCTCGTGGCCGCTTCAGAATCGGAGGACACGGCTGGCGTGTGATCAGCCGGATCGCGCGGGACGTGGTCATCACGCGCCATGACGGCGGCGGTAAGCGGATCTCCGTACTGGTCCCGCTGGTCCCCATGATGTGATGTGAGCGCATACTGACCCGGTACCCACCCGACAGGGATGGAGGACCCCAGGTCGATTTCCTGGGGCATTGCCTCCATCTCTTCGGGATCGGGTGTGTGAGCGGGCGGATCGGGGGCACACGCCTCTTCGTCACACCGTCTTCAGGGGAGGGACCTGACATGCCGAGCGCCACATCGTCCACGCACCGCAGCCTGTCGGACTCGGCAGAGTCGACGGCCGGGGCCCCGCAGTGGGTGGGGGACCTGCCGTGGGTCGAGGATGCCGGCAAGGTCGCGCCGAGGGATGCGAAGAGCCTGTCCAAGGTGTTCTTCGACCGGCTGCAGACCCTCGAAGAGGGCACGCACGAATACCAGTACGCGCGCAACACCCTGATCGAGATGAACCTCTCGCTGGTGCGGTTCGCGGCCAACCGGTTCCGCAGCCGCGGCAACGGTGAGATGGACGACATCATCCAGGTCGGCACCATCGGTCTCATCAAGGCCATCGACCGCTTCGAACTGAGCCGTGAGGTCGAGTTCACCTCCTTCGCGGTGCCGTACATCGTCGGCGAGATCAAGCGCTTCTTCCGTGACACCAGCTGGGCGGTCCATGTCCCGCGCCGGCTCCAGGAGCTGCGCACCGAACTCGCCAAGGCCCGCGACGAACTGGCCGGCGTGCTCGACCGCGACCCGACGGTGAAGGAACTCGCCGAGCTGCTCGACCTGAGCGAGGACGAGATCATCGAGGGCCTGGTGGCCGCCAACGGCTACACCGCGGGCTCCCTCGACACCCCGAACGCCGACAGCGACGACGCGCCCACCGGCGCCGGAAGCGGCCGTGCGTATGCCGACGTGCTCGGTGACATCGATCCGGCGATGGAACTGACGGAGGATCTCCACACACTCGCGCCGCTGCTCGGACAGCTGGACGACCGTGAGCGCCGCATCCTGCAGATGCGCTTCGGCCAGGAGATGACGCAGGGCGAGATCGGCAAGGAGCTCGGCATCTCCCAGATGCACGTCTCCCGCCTGCTGACCCGCATCCTGGCGAAGCTCCGGGCGGGCATGCTCACCGAGCGCTGAGCCCGGACTCGGCACGAATTCCGAGCGGATGCCGCGCTCGCCGGACGACGGCGGGCGCGGCATCCGTGCGTGTGCATCCGCCGCCCCCGGTCGCGGCGAAGTGATGACGCGGTCCCGGCAGGCGCGCTCCTGGGCCCTGCCGGGCCCGTGTCCCCGCGCGTCCCGGCGCCGTGCGCGTCATGATCGGTCCTGGGTGACCTGCCACTCGCCGTCCCGCGACCGCATCCGTTCGCCGTCCTTTGCCGGAAGTGTCGGTGCAGCTCGGCGACAGCACGGTCGCGGATCATGCGACGGACGAGCGGACCACGGGCACAGGAGGCGCCGATGCCGACGGATGGGGACAACGGACGTACGGGGGCGCAGGACCGGCCGGAGTCCGGGTACCGACCGGTGACGCGTGACCAGCCGGAGACGGGGCGGGACACCTCGCCGCTGCGGTGCCTGGTCACCGGGGCCACCGGATACATCGGCGGCCGGCTGGTGCCCGAGCTGCTCGAAGCCGGACACTCCGTACGCTGTCTCGCCCGCTCTCCCGACAAGCTGCGCGACCATCCGTGGGCCGAGGACGCCGAGGTGGTCCGGGGCGATGTCACCGATCCCGCGTCCGTCAAGGCCGCGATGCAGGACATCGACGTGGCCTACTACCTGGTCCACGCCCTGGGCACCGGCTCGCACTTCGAGGACACCGACCGCGAGGCCGCCAGGATCTTCGCCGACGCGGCGCGGTCGGCAGGCGTACGGCGCATCGTCTACCTGGGCGGTCTCACACCCGCCGGAGTCCCCCGGCACGAGCTCTCCGCGCATCTGCGCTCCCGTGCCGAGGTCGGGCAGATCTTCCTCGACGCTGAGGTCCCCGCGGCCTTCCTGCGCGCGGCCGTGATCATCGGCTCCGGTTCGGCGTCCTTCGAGATGCTGCGCTATCTGACCGAGCGCCTGCCGGTCATGGTGACCCCCAGCTGGGTGCGGACCCGAATTCAGCCGATCGGCGTACGCGACGTTCTGCGGTATCTCGTCGGGGCGGCCCGTATGCCCGAGGACGTGAACCGCGCCTTCGACATCGGCGGTCCGGATGTCATCACCTACCTCGACATGATGCGCAGCTACGCCACCGTGGCCGGACTCCCGCGGCGGCTCATCGTGCCCGTCCCCGTCCTCACACCTCGGCTCTCCAGCCACTGGGTCGGGCTGGTGACGCCCGTACCCCACTCCATCGCCCGGCCCCTCACCGAGTCGCTGCGGCACGAAGTGGTGTGCGACGAACACGACATCGCGCGCTATGTGCCCGACGTGCCGGGCCGCCCGCTCACCTTCGAGCAGGCCCTCACCCTCGCCCTGCGACGGGTACGCGAGGCCCAGGTCACCACACGCTGGTCGTCGGCTTCGCTGCCCGGCGCGCCCAGCGACCCGCTGCCGACGGACCCCGACTGGGCGGGCGGCAGCCTCTACAAGGACTGCCGGGAACTGGTGGTGGACGCACCGCGCGCCTCGCTGTGGCGGGTGATCGAGGGCATCGGCGGCGACAACGGCTGGTACTCCTTCCCGCTCGCGTGGGCGGTACGGGGATGGCTCGACCGCTTCGTGGGCGGGGTCGGCCTGCGGCGCGGACGGCGGGACGCCGAACATCTGCGGGTCGGGGACTCGCTGGACTTCTGGCGGGTGGAGGCGATCGAGCCCGGTCGACTGCTGCGGCTGCGGGCCGAGATGCGGCTGCCGGGTCTGGCGTGGCTGGAGATGTATGCCGAGGACGACGACGGGGGACGCACCCGCTACCGGCAGCGCGCGCTCTTCCACCCCCGGGGCCTGCTCGGCCACGCCTACTGGTGGAGCGTGTCGCCCTTCCACACGATCGTCTTCGGCGGCATGGCCCGCAACATCGCGCAGGCGGCGGTGAAAGGCAGGCCCACCGAGGCCTCCCGGCGGCCGGTCTCCCGCTGAGCGGGGCACCCGGTCTCCCGGTGCAGGGTGCATCCGCCGGGCCGCCCGTGCCCGAATCATCCCCGTAGACCCCGTAGACCCCGTAGACCCCGTAGACACCCGTTGACATCGACATCCCCACCAGGAGAGACGCCCATGACGGTCTCCGTCGTCCTGTTCACGTCGGACCTGCGGCTGCACGACCATCCGCCCCTGCGCGCGGCCGTGAACTCCGCGGACGAGGTGGTCCCGCTGTTCGTGCTGGACCCGGGTATCCGGGCCGCCGGTTTCGACGCGCCCAACCGGCGGGCGTTCCTCGCGGACTGCCTGGCGGATCTCGATGCCGGGCTCGCAGAGCGCGGAGGCCGGCTCGTGCTGCGGTCCGGCCGTACGGCGGAGGAGGTGTGCAAGGTCGTCGCGGAAACGGGAGCGTCGACCGTCCACACCGCGGCCGGAGTCTCCGGGTACGCGGGCCGCCGCGAGGAGGAGCTGCGGCGCGAACTGGACGGGCAGGGCTGCCGTCTGGAGGTCCACGACGCCGTGATCACCGCCGTACCGCCGGGGGCTGTGGTGCCCGCGGGCTCCGACCACTTCGCCGTCTTCACCCCGTACTTCAGGCGCTGGGCGCAGGAACACCTTCGCACTCCCTACGGCGCACCCCGGCGCGTCACGGTCCCCGACAACGTCGGTTCCTACCGGCTTCCGCCGCGCGAGGACGTGGAGGGGGTGGCACCCGGACTGGCCGAGGGCGGCGAGACGGCGGGCCGCAGACAGTTCCTCACCTGGAAGCGGCGGGGACTGGCCGGCTATGCGGACCACCACGACGACCTGGCGGGCGACGACACGTCCAAGCTCTCCCCGTACCTCCACTTCGGCGCGCTGTCCCCGGTCGAACTCGTGCACCGCGCGCGGGACCACGGCGGCGCGGGGGCGGAGGCCTTCGTCCGTCAGCTGTGCTGGCGCGACTTCCACCACCAGGTGCTGGCCGCGCGTACGGCGGCCTCCCGGGACGACTACCGGCCCCACGGCGACGCATGGCGCACCGAGGAGGACGCGGCCGAGGAGATCGAGGCCTGGAAGCAGGGCCGCACGGGATACCCCGTGGTCGACGCCGCGATGCGCCAGTTGCGGCACGAGGGATGGATGCACAACCGCGGCCGGCTGCTGACCGCCTCCTTCCTGGCCAAGACGCTCTACGTCGACTGGCGCGTCGGCGCCCGCCACTTCCTGGAACAGCTGGTGGACGGCGATATCGCCAACAACCAGCTCAACTGGCAGTGGGTGGCCGGCACCGGCACCGACACCCGCCCCAACCGTGTGCTGAACCCGGTCGTCCAGGGCAAGCGCTTCGACCCCGACGGCGTGTATGTACGCCGCTGGGTGCCGGAACTGGCGGAGCTGCGCGGCTCCGCGGTGCACGAGCCGTGGCGGCTGGAGGGGCTGGACCGCGAGCAGTACGACTACCCGGAGCCGATCGTCGAACTGTCCGAGGGCCTGGCGCGCTTCAAGCACGCACGCGGCAAGGAGTAGAGGGGGCCGGCGCGCGACACGTCGGCCGCCGGCCCCGGCCGGCAGACGCCGTGGACCTCACAGCGCCGCACCGGACCGGGACGGGCCGTAGGTCTCCGTGATCCGCCGCCGCAGCCGGTGCAGCCCGCGCCGTACGTGGCTCTTGACCGTGCCGAGCGGGATGCCGGTGCGCTCGGCGATCTGCACCTGCGTCAGGTCCTCGTAGAAGGCCAGGCACAGCACCTCCCGCTGGGGGAGCGGCAGTTTCGCCAGTTCGTCCGCGAGGAGCACCCGGTCCAGACAGTCCTCGGGCGACACGCCGGACTTCGGCTCGGCGGCCTGCGCCGGCACATGGGCGGCGGCCGCGGCGAGTTCGATGCGCCGGGTCCGCGCGGCCAGGGCGTCCACCGTCTTGCGCCGGGTGATCCCGACGAGCCAGGCGCCGAGTGGGCCGCGCTCCGGCCGGAATCCCGACCGGCCCCGCCATGCCGCGAGGAAGACCTGCTGAGTGACGTCCTCGGCCTCGCGTGCGTCGCCGAGAGTGCGGGCGGCCAGTGTGTGCACCAGCGGTGCCCAGTGGCGGTAGATCGCGGCGAAGCTCTGTTCGTCGCCGCGCAGCAGTCCCTCGGCGAACTGCCCGGACTCGTGGGTCTCCTCGGCCGGTGGATGCAGCTGCCCGGCCGGGCCGGCCAGTGCTGACGTGGTCATGGTCTCGCTCCCTCCGCCGGATCCCGGCCGGTCGGTGCGTCGAACAGGTCCGACGCCGCTGTCCGCGGCTCGCCCCCTGGGACACCGGGCCGGTGTCCCGCGGGGGTGACTCAGTCTTGGACGGGCGAATCGACGCGGGCAACACGCGTCGTTTGTGCGTCGTATGCTCGAAGGCGTGGACACTTCCGCGGCTGACGGACCACGGCAGGCCGGCGGCCTCACCACCGGAGCGGTCGCGCGCCGGCTCGGGGTCGCGCCCACCACGCTGCGCTCGTGGGACCGGCGTTACGGCATCGGCCCCGCCGGGCGCGACGGCAGGAAACACCGCCGCTGGACCGATGAGGACATCGCGATGCTGGAGCGCATGTGCGCGCTGACCAGCACCGGCCTCCCGCCCGCCGAGGCCGCCCGCGTCGTCCTCGCCGCCGCGCCGTCAGGAGCCGTGGTGGCCGGCGCTGCCGGGGAGGCGGGGGAGACGGGTCCGCAGCCGCCGGTCCACAAGGAGCCGGGCCGCCGGCGCGGGGCCCGCACCGGTCTGCAGCTCGGCGACGTACGCCAGGAGTGCCGGGGCCTCGCACGCGCCGCGCTCCGTCTCGACGCCCGGGCCGTCGACACCCTGCTGGCCGCGGTGATCGCGGAGCACGGGCTGGTCACCGCCTGGGACGAGGTCATCGTGCCCACGCTGCGCGCCGTCGGTCGCAAGTGGGAGCGCTCCGGCGAGCAGTACGTCGAGGTCGAGCACCTGCTCTCGTGGCACGTCTCCAGCGCACTGCGGCGGAGTGTCGGCCCCGCGTCCGGGAAGGAGCCGGGCGCACCCGTGCTGCTGGCCTGCGTGCCGGGGGAGAACCACACCCTGCCGCTCGAAGCCCTCGCGGCGGCCCTCGCCGAACGCGGTCTGCCGGTGCGGATGTACGGGCCCGCCCTGCCGGTCGAGGCGCTCGACGGCGCCGTCCGCAGGACCGGGCCGGCGGCGGTGGTGCTCTGGGCGCAGTCGCGGACGACCGCGAGCGCGCCGCTGGCCCAGCACGTCGCCCGGATCACCTGGGGTGTCCGGGGCGCGCGCAGAAAGCCGGTGGTCCTGACCGCCGGACCGGGGTGGGCTGGCCCGCGCGTCGCGGGCACGGTGCGTCCACTGGGGCTGGGAGAGGCGCTCGCAGCCCTGGAATCGGCGCTGGGCGCCTGACGTCCCGCGACGCCCGGCGGGGCGCCGGGGAGACCGGGGTCCGTCGTTCGGATCAGGCTGGGTCAGTGAGTGGGTCCCCCCTACGCCCGCAGGGCTCGCGAGGCGGAGGAGGGAGCCGACGCGGTGGGGGTACTGCCCGTGCCCGCAGGGCTACGGGGGACGTCGGCGACTGACGACAACGCGGCGTGGGGGTACCGCCCGTGTCCGAAGGGCTACGGGGGAGTGCGTGCCAGGGCACGCGAGCCCCGGCAGGATCCGAACGACAGGCCCTACCCGCGCCCCCGCAGCCCGGCGTTCCGGTCGGCCAGGATTTCGCGGGCCGCCCTCGACCCGGAGGCCAGAGCGCCCTGCACCGAGCCGGTCGCGCGGTGGTCGCCGCACAGATAGCGCCCGGGACCGAAGCGCGTGGAGCGGCTCAGCGGCCACGGCGGCGGCATCGCCGGCAGGGCGTCCTCGACGGTGTACGTCGCCACCGGCTCCCAGGACCCGGTACCGGTGACGTAGACGTCCGCGAGGTCGGCGAGCAGCGCCCGTTCGCGTCCTGGCTCGTCACGGCCGAGCACCGAGGTGGAGATCAGCGACCGGCCCTCGGGCGCGTACGACCGGGAGACCTCGCTGAGCACACAGGTGTTGAGGAACCGGTGCCTGCTGTCGGTGACCAGGGTCGGCTCGGCCAGCGGCGGGGTGGAGGCGGCGTGGTAGTACGTCGTGACCGTCCGCGTCCCCGGTACCTCCAGCCCGGGCAGCAGACGCGACGCCGCCCGCGGACCGGTGGCCACGACGACGGCAGGTGCGGACCGCTCACTTCCGTCGTCGAGCAGGACCCCGCTGTCCGTGACGGCCGTGACCGGCGTCCCGAGACTCACCGTGCCGGGCGGCAGCCGGTCGGCGAGCTGCGCCGGCACGGCCCCGATGCCCGCGTCGGGCAGACACAGGCTGCCGCGCGTCATGCTGCGCCACACCAGATGGAAGAAGCGCGCGGACGTCTCCAGTTCGTCCTCCAGGAACACCCCGGAGAGGAAGGGCCTCAGCACGGTGTCGACCGTCTCGTCACCGACCCCGGCCTCCGCGAGGGCAGTCCACGTGGTTCGGTCCGGACCCCGCTTCAGCAGGGCCGCCGGCGCCAGCATGTCCCGTGCCGTCAGCACGCCGAGGGCCGCCATGTCCCGGGCCGGCGCGAGACGTCCCGGCCGGAGGTCGGCCACCGCCCGCGGCCGCCGGGTGGGGTCCACGACCCGCAGCATCTCGCCGCCCCGGTGCAGCAGGAAGCCGGGAGTGAAGGGGTGCAGCCGCAGGTCCCGCAGCGCCAGCCGCTTCTTGACCTGCGGATAGGAGGTGTTGAAGACCTGGAACCCGCGGTCGAGCAGAAAGCCGTCACGGCGGTCGGTGCGCATCCGGCCACCGACATCGTCCGAGGCCTCCAGGAGCTGGACGGACAGCCCGGCCATGCCGAGGTCGTGAGCACAGGCGAGGCCTGCCAGGCCCGCCCCGATCACCAGTACGTCGATCGGCCGCTGCATGCGCTCTCCCACTGTCCGTCGGTGCACCCGATGGCCGGGACCCCGTCAGGCCGAGCGCGCGGCGTCCAGGTCGGGGGCGATGGCGAAGATCGTGTCCGTGCCGGTCACCTGGAAGAGCCTGTGCACCGGAGGGCTGAGCGGGCCGGCCAGCACCAGATTCTGCTCGGAGTGGGTGCTCAGCAGCAGATTGAGCAGGCTGGAGTCGCCGAACGTCACACGCGAGAGGTCGAGCACGGTCCGTACGGCCGCATCCCCGGCCGATTCGGCGAGGACGTCCTGAAGCTGCTGGAGCGAGCCGAGGTCGAACGCCCCGGCGGCCGAGATGACTCGGACCGGATCGGCCGCGTCCGACAGCAGGGTCACTCTCGGCAGGTCCGCATCGGCGGCGGAGTGTGTGGACTGATGATCCATGGTGGTTCGTCCCTCGAAGGTCGGGAGCACCCCCGCGGCCGGCGTCGCAGGAGTGCGCGGCAGTGACAGAACAGGCCAGGCGCCCGGGCTGCGGACCGGAGGCGGTCTACAGGCCGAGGGTGGTGCGGACCTTGATCCGCTTTCCGACCGGGTCGCGCCTGACGTCGAAGCCCTCGCACAGGGCGAGGACGATCTCCAGTCCGTGCTGGCCGACCCTTCCCGGCTCGGCCGCGCGGGCGACCGGCAGGACGGTGCTGGTGTCCCACACGGTGATCTCCAGGAGATCTCCGGTCACTTCCAGGTCCATGAGGCAGGGACCGGGAGCGTACTTGCAGGCATTGGTCACCAGCTCGCTGACGACCAGCTGCGCCGTCCCGATCGCGTGTGCCGACACGGGAAGGCCGAACTCGGCCTGCACACGCGTCAGGAATTCCTTGGTGAACGACCGTGCGGCGGCGATGCTCTCCGGCGCACCGTCGTAACAGACGCTCGCCCACGGCGTGGTACCGGAGGACAGCACCGCGTCCCTGCCGGTCAGTTCGATCTGTTCCATGCTGCTCCTGCGCCCTGCGTGTTCCGCGCTCTGCGGCCCTGCTCGTCTACCCCGGTTCTCCGTCGTCACTCCCGTCTCCTGTGGAGGTGAAGCGGGCGGCGATGGCGAGGGTGTCGTCGCTGTGCAGCACGTCGACGAGTATGTCCGCGGCGATGGCGCCGGGGATGCGGCCGGTGGGCAGGGCACGGTGGCGCAGGGCGGAGGTCATCAGGGCCGCTTCGCCCTCGTAGGGGTCGCGCCGGCACTCGGTCAGCCCGTCGGTGTAGAGGATGACGAGGTCGTCCGGCTCCAGTTCGGTCGTGAGGACCCGCTCGCTGCCCGGCTGGGGGTAGCCGATGCCCCGGCCGCGCACCTCCAGGTACGACGCGGTCCCGTCGGCGCGTACCAGCAGGGCGGGCGGATGGCTGCCGTTGGCCAGTGCGAGTTCGCCGGACGCGGGGTCGAGGCGGGCCAGCAGAAGGGTCGCCATCACGTTCTGGTCGAACGACGCGAGGATCTCGTCCGTACGGGACACGATGCTGCCGAGTGAGTGCCCCTCCAGCGCCAGTGTGCGCACCGCATGGGTCACGGTCAGAGCGGTCCGGGTGCTGGTGACGCCGTGGCCGAGCGCGTCGACGATGGTGATGTGCACGGTGCCGTCCGGCAGGGTGAACCAGTCGTAGAGGTCCCCGCCGGTGGGGGCGTCGTCGCTGGCGGGGGCGTAGTGCACGGCCAGTTCGACGCCGTCCGCACGCAGCGGGCGCGGGCGGAGCGCGTCCTCCAGGGCGCGCAGGGTGTGCCCGTGGGCCGCACGCAGTTGTTCGTCCCGCTCCTCCAGCTGCACGTAGAGGGCGAGGACACCGCTGTTGGTCTCCGCCAGCTCCTCCTCCAGGCGGCGGTGCTCGACCGCGAGG
Source organism: Streptomyces sp. NBC_00306 (assembly GCF_036169555.1). Lineage (GTDB taxonomy): Bacteria > Actinomycetota > Actinomycetes > Streptomycetales > Streptomycetaceae > Streptomyces > Streptomyces achmelvichensis. Next base: position 6,474,897 of record NZ_CP108032.1, read on the forward strand.
GCGTCCGCGCGGGCGAGGGTGGCCTGCAGCTCCTCCTCGACCAGCGCCAGGTCCGCCTCGGCGCCGGCCACGGCGGTGGCGGAGTGCGTCCGGCCGTTGTGCGACCGCTCGCCCGGCGACGGCAGGACGATCCGGCCCGGCTGATGGCCCGGCTGCTCCCCGCCGGCGGGTTGCTGCCCCGTGGGAGGGGCCGCAAGGCGCCAGACCAGGGTGCCGTCGGAGGTGGCCCTCCCGGGCAGCGGCAGGGTCTCGGGGTCCGTGACGCTCGGGGCTTCCGGGTGGGTGAACCGCAGGGTGACGACCACCTGGTCGCCGCCACGGCCGGACTCCTGCGCGGCGGTGAGCGTGACCAGGCGCCCGCTGTTCAGGGGAGGGGCGGCGACCTGGCTGAGCGACATCACCAGCCGGGCCCGCTGCTCGGCGCTGAGGCGGTGGGTGACGGCGATCCTGCGGGCCGTACGGCGCAGTGCGTGCACCGTACGGAACGTGTCGCGGATCATGACTGCCCCTGGGGGAGATCGCCGAGGACGAGTGCCGTGGCATCGTCCCGGTGCCGGCGGTGGGAGTGCATCAGGGATGCCGCCAGCAGCGTGGGCGGCAGGCGCAGCTGTGCCGGCGGGACGTCACGCGTCCAGCGGTGGTCGATCCCGTCGGTGTGCACGAGCACCGCGGCAGCGCGTTCGAGCTGCACGGTGCGTGGTGTCGGCATGTTGTATCCCACTATCCCCGGCTGCCCGGTGAACTGCTGGGCAATGCCTTCGCGGGAGCACATCACCACCCGGATGTTGCCGATCCCACAGTGTTCGACGTATCCCGGATGCACCCGCACGACGGTGGCGGCGGCGCCCCGGCTGTGCCGCAGCGCCTTGTGCAGGGCCGTGAGGATTTCCGCCGGTGACAGGCCGGGTTCTGCCCGGAACGTCCGCACGGCGCGCCGGGTGGCCGTGGCCGCCTCGGGGCCGTGGCCGAGTCCGTCGAGCACCAGTCCGGTCCAGACGCCGTCGTGCCGGGCGACGGCGTAGCCGTCCCCGCTCACCTCCTCCCCGGTCGCAGGAAGGCACAACCCGCCCACGCCGGCGGGGTGTTGATGTCCGGGCGTGTCGGTGAGCCATGCGTGGGCGAGGGTGCCGTGCCCGGGTTCCGAGCGCAGCGTGAAGTCGGTCGCGGTACGCAGCACCGTGCCCAGGCCGGCACCCAGGGTGCGGGTCGTGGTGTAGCCGTCGGTGAAGCTCAGGGGGATGTCCGCGATACCGGGTCCCCGGTCCACCGCGACGACGTCCAGCCCGCCCCCGCGGGGGGACGGCTGGAGGTAGATCGCGCCGTCGCGGGCGTGCTTGTCGATGTTGGTGGCGAGTTCGCTGGCCAGGACGGCCGCGTGGTCCGGCAGCGCCCCGGGCAGGCCGCACTCCCGTGCGAGCGCGCGCGCCCGGTCCGCCGCGACCTGCACGGCACTGTGGTGGTCGACGGGGATCTGCACCGTCGGCCGGGGTACGGCAGGCGTCACGTCCGCGCGTTCCATCGCAGCGCCACGACGACCGTGCCCTGCCCGGGGGCGGTGTCCACCTCGAACTCGTCCATCAGGCGCCGCGCGCCGCCCAGGCCGTGTCCGAGGCCGGCGCCCGTCGTGTACCCGTCGGTGAGCGCCCGCTCGACATCCGCGATGCCCGGTCCCTGATCCGCCACGCACAGGCGCAGGCCGCGCTGCCCGGTGCGCTGGACGTGCTCTATCGCGAGGGTGCCGCCACCGCCGTGGACGTAGGCGTTACGGGCCAGTTCGCTGGCGGCGGTGACGATGCGTGTCTGGTCCACCAGTCCGAAACCGGCGCGCTGGGTGGCCGCTCGCACCGCGTGGCGGACGACGAGCAGGTCCTCCGCGGTCCGGATCTCGTACGTCGTGGACGTCTCGTCGCCGTCCTTCTCCGTACCGGTGGAACGCCCCGGCGATGCGGCCGGCCCCGCGTTGACCTCACCGTGTGGAAGCACCGGCAGTCCCCTTCTGGAGTTGGGGAACCCGCCGCCAGCCCAGGGCGGCGAGGCCCTGTTCGGCGTTGAGCGCGGTCTCGACGCCGTCGAGCTGAAGACCGAGCTCCACCAGGGTGATAGCCACGGCGGGCCGCATTCCGGCGACCACGACGCGTGCCCCGAGCAGGCCCGCGGTGGTGGTCAGTTCCATCAGGGTGCGCGCGACGAACGAGTCGATGATCTCCAGCCGGGAGATGTCGATCAGCACACCGGAGGCCCGGTCGGCGACGATCCGCTCGGTGAGTTCGTCGGTGAAGTCGATGGCCGCCTTGTCGTCGAGCTCGTTCAGCAGCCCGGTGATCAGGACGTCTCCCAGGCGCAGGACCGGCACGCCCGCGGTACCGCCGCCGCTCACCGGAGAGCCGCGGTACCGGTCGCCTGCCCGGACGCCTCGGTGAGAGGGATGGCGGCGGCCAGGGCGTCGGCGAGGGTGGCACGGGTGAGGATGGCGGACAGGTCGATGCCGAGCTGGGAGATGGTCTGGGCGATGGGCGGGCGGATGCCGCTGATGACACAGTCGGCGCCCATGAGCCGTACGGCGTTGACCGTCTGCATCAGGTGGTGGGCCACGGCGGTGTCCACCGTCGGCACCCCGGTGATGTCGATGATCGCGACCTGCGCCTCGTACTGCTGGATGGCCTCCAGCAGGTTCTCCATCACCACCTGGGTGCGGGCGGTGTCCAGCGTGCCGATCAGCGGGACCGCGAGCACCTTGTCCCACAGCCGCACGACCGGCGTGGACACCTCCAGCAGCTGGCGGCTCTGCCGCCGGATGATCTCCTCGCGCCCCTCCACGAACGTGGCGAAGGACACCGCGGCCGCGGCGTCCAGCAGGCGGTCGGTCAGCCGGGCGGCGGCGTACAGGGACGCGCTGTCGCGCGAGAGGTCCTGCACGGCTTCCAGCAGTGCTTCCTTCAGCGCCCGCACTGCCGACGCGATCACGGCGGGCGAGGCTCCGCGCCGGGCCCGCAGCAGGGACAGCTCGGTGATCGCCTGGTGCAGGCCCCGGTGGGCCTCGACCAGCTGCTCGACCGGCTGGTCGCTCTCCAGCCCGGCCCGCAGCGCGTCGACCAGGGTGTCGGCCTCCTCGCGGAGTTCGGCTTCGGTGATCCCGGTCCCGAGCGCTGCCTGCTCCAGCTGAAGCTGCACCCACCGGTCGGCCACCTTCTCGCCCTGCTCGCGCAGTACTGCGCAGATGTCGAGCCGGGCCTCAGGCTCACTGGCGTTCATTCGGTCCACCTCGTCATGGTTGTCGCGCGGAAAATGTTAGCGGAGGGGCTGTAGGGCCCGAAGATGGCCCCGACAGCCCCGCGCATGCCGCTCGCGATGCCGGGCAGGCGCAGTACGACAGCGAACCTCGACCCGAACGTGTGATGAGCGACAGTGAAGCGCTGATACCCCGGGAAGGCAGAGATGCAGCCAAAGTGGAAGTCGAGGCTCCGGCGGGCAGCGAGACGGCGGTAGCGGCGCTGATGGCCCTGGCCGAGCACGCCGGCCTCACCGCGCCCCATCCCCACCTGTGGCTGCGGGCTCTGGTCGCCGTGCAGGGCGGAGCCGACTGCCCCGCCGAGCTGCGGCGGGCACTGGGTACCACCGCGCCCTCCACCAGCCGGTTGTGCGCCCGGCTGGAGAGTGCCGGGCTGCTCGCGCGGCGCGCCGATCCGAAGGACCGGCGCAGGACGCTGGTCGAGCTCAGCCCGGCAGGCGCGGAAGAGGTGCGCAGCCATCACGCGCGCACGGCGGATCTGATCGGGGCGGCCCTGCCCGCGTCGGGGCCCGAGGTGGAGGCCTTCGGGGTCGCGTGCACCATCGCGCGCGCCCACCTGATCCGGGCGCTGTCGTCCCCCGGAAGCTGATGGCAGTGGCGCAGGACCAACGGTTGTCGTTTGACAACTGTCCACCAAAGGAAACAATCTGACCTCGTGCGGATCAGTGTCCGTGCCTCCGCGCCGTCCCTACGCTCCGGAACAAGGCAGGTGAACCGTGCAGGGATCCCGCTCCCGAACGTCCCGGTCAGGCGGACTCCGCCGCGGTGCCCGCCCGTCCGTCCTTCGAGGGCGCGCCCTCGAAGGCGAAGCGGAAGCCGCCGAGGCCGTCCACGAGCGCCGTACGCTCCGCGGGTGTCATGCTGGAGATGACCTCGAGCAGTGCGCCTTCGCGCCGGATCCGCAGATCCCGGAGGTAGCTCTCACCCCGGCCCGACAGGCGCAGCTCCAGCTCGCGGCGGCTGGCTGAGCTGGGAGATCGCTGGATGAAGCCCAGGGCTTCGAGTCGATCGCACATCCGGCTCACCGACGAGGGTGCCGACCCGAGGACCTCGCCGAGTGTGCGCAGGTTGATGGGCTGGTCGCGGTCGAGGATGTACAGCACGCGCAGTTGCGAGGACGAGACGGGGGCCGTGGACGTCGCGTCGCGGCCTTGGTGCCAGAGCACTTCGAGAAGTTCGATGACCTCACGGGCTGCGTGGACGGCGGCAGCCCGATCGTCGTTCGAAGAAGTCTCGGAATGCATGCCCCCAACTGTGACACTTCGCAACGGCCTTGTCAGTCGCTGAGACATAAGAGGCCATCCGGTCCTTTTGCTCATTCTTCCCGAACAGGTGGTAATCGAACGGTGGACAGATTCACGGCCGTGGAACGTGCGCTGCGCGGGGCTGCGCCTCATGCACTCCTCGAGGCAGTGCAGGGCGCGCTTGCCGCCCACTACGCGGCCGTCTCCGTCGATCTGCTCCTCGCCGACTACGCGATGACCATACTGCAGCCCGTCAACGTCCCCTCCGGCGCGGACCACTCGGTCCCCGCCCACGCCAACGGGCAGGGCCGCGCCTTCGGGGCCCAGCAGCCCCATGTGGAGAAGGACGAGCGGTCGCAGCAGTGCACCGTCCACCTGCCGGTCAGCGTCCGCGGCGACCGCCTCGGAGTCCTCACCGTCGAACTCCCCGCAGACCGGTTCACACCCGACGCCGAGCGGGAACTGACGGACATCGCGGAGATCCTGGGACACGAGATCATCGTGGCCGGGCGGGACACCGACCGTTTCCTCGAGGCGAGCCGCGCCACCAGGCTCACGCTCGCCGCCGAGATGCAGTGGCAGCTCCTGCCCGGCCGCTCCCGCATCCGCCCGGAGTACGAGATCGGCGCCCAGCTGGAGCCCGCGTACTCCACACACGGTGACAACTTCGACTGGTCGGGCGACGCGGACCAGTTCACCCTCACGCTCACCAACGGCATGGGCGAGGGCATCGAGGCCGCCCTGCTCACCAACCTCGCCATCAACGGACTGCGCAACGCCCGCCGTGCGGGACTCTCGCTCGTGGATCAGGCCTTCCTCGCCGACCAGGCGGTCTACGGGCACTACCACGGCATCGTCCATGTCGCGGCGCTCCTGCTGCGCTTCGACCTCGCCACCGGAGACGTGGAGATCGTCGACGCCGGATCCCCGAAGATGTGGCGCATGCGGCAGGGCCGGATCGAGCCCATCGAACTCGAACCCCAGCTGCCGCTCGGCATGTTCGAGGAGACGATCTACACCGCCCAGCGCTTCCAGGTGCAGCCCGGCGACCGCCTGCTGTTCGCCAGCGACGGCGTCTACGACGTCCTCTCGCCCGCCGGCGAACGCTACGGCGAGAAGGCCCTGGCCCGGGCCATCACCTCCACCCGTCTGCTGCCCCCCTCCCAGGTACCCGGCGCCGTTCTGAAGGAGCTCTCCGGGCACCGCGGGGAGGGCGAGGCGGACGACGACGCGATGGTGGTGTGCCTCGACTGGCACGGCCGCCCCTGACGAGCAGGCGGCCGTCCGCCGGGTCAGCGCATCAGTGAGGCCACATCGCCCATGACGATGACCGGGTTCCTGGCCGGGTCGAGCCGGAGCAGCAGATCCACCATGTGGGGCTGCTCCAGCGACACGCACGCGCGCGTGGGTCCGCCGTGATCCACATGCACCCAGATACCGCCGCCCTTTTCCTCGCCCTCGGGCCGGTTCCGGTCCAGCGGTGACGTACCGGGAATGCGGTTGTAATCAATGGCGACGACGTAGTTGAAAGAGCCTTCCAGCGATTCACCCAGAAAGCCGATACCGGATTCCGTGAATTGCTCGTCCTGGTCGTAGGGGAGTTTCGTACCGGGATTCGGGAGCCGTCCGCCGGCGTCACTCAGGGAGAAGACACCGACGGGCGAGCGCAGGTCGTCCACGACGTGGTCGTCCGTCCACCCGCGCAGTGCGTTGTGCGCCGGCCAGGGGCCCGCCACCGCGGCCCACGGCCGGCCCGTCTCGCGCTGGTACAGGACCGCCGAGGCGATGGAGGAATCCACGCCCGCCCCGGTGACGACCAGTGCCTGCCGTGTGCCGGCGGGGACGCGGGAGCTGGTGACGGGTCCCAGCCCCCGGATCACACCGGCGTCCGCCTTCTTCACCTGCGCCCCTGCCTGTCCGCGCGGCGACGCGGTGACGCGCGGGGCGTTCGCCGGGTCGGGAGCGCCGCCGGTGTCCGGCCCCGCCGAACACCCCGTGAGCAGAAGTCCGGCGCAGGAGAAGACGAGAAGAAATGCGCGAATGCGATTTCTGACCAGCACGTCCAGAGCCTTCCGGTCGGGCATTGACTGACCGTCAGTGTGACCCATGGTCGGCCGGAATCGTGGAATGCCGCGGGGCCGTGCCGTTCCTTTCCGCGGGCGACGGAGTCATGGGACGCGTGGCAGGGCGCAGGCGCGCGGCCCGAATCCGGCGGGCGCCCGGCCGTGTCGCCCGGACGCCGGTCAGATGGCGGAAAACCGCCCTCTCGGCGAGGCCGGCAACCCCCGAACGGCGGAGTGCCGGACCGCATTCTCACAGGTCGGAGCGGTGGACGTCAGAAAGCCGTCAAGGCAGCGCCGATGGCCGTAAGAGACCCGTCAACGACAGACATGTCCGCCGGGGGACGAGGTTTCCTCAAGAGGTCCGAACATTTTCCGCCTCTCTTTGAGGAGCTCACGATGGCCGACGTGGCCTTCGTCGTCATCACGATCGCGGTCTTCGCGCTGGTGGCGTTCATCGCCAAGGGGGTGGCGAAGCTGTGACTGCCGAGAACATCGTCGGCCTGATCGTGGCCGTCGCCCTGCTGGGCTACCTCGTCCTCGCCCTTGTGTACCCGGAGAGGTTCTGAGCCCCGTCATGAGTCCCATCCTCGCCGCCGTGCTCCAGGTGCTCGCGCTGATCGTCGCGCTGGCGCTGGCGTACCGCCCGCTCGGCGACTACATGGCCCGGGTCTACTCCTCGACCAAGCATCTGCGGGTCGAGAAGTGGATATACAAGGCCATCGGCGCCAATCCGTCCGCCGAGATGCGCTGGCCCGCCTATCTGCGCGGTGTGCTGGCCTTCTCCGCGGTCGGCGTCCTCTTCCTCTACCTGCTCCAGCGGCTCCAGGGCAGCCTGCCCGGCTCGCTCGGCTTCGCCTCGATCGACCCGGACCAGGCGTTCAACACCGCCGCGTCCTTCGTCGCGAACACCAACTGGCAGTCGTACTACGGCGAGCAGGCCATGGGCCACGTCGTCCAGACCGGCGGTCTGGCGGTGCAGAACTTCGTCTCCGCCGCCGTCGGCATCGCCGTCGCGGTCGCCCTCGTCCGGGGCTTCGCCCGCGCCCGCACCGGTGAGCTGGGCAACTTCTGGGCAGACCTGGTCCGCGGCACCGTCCGCATCCTGCTGCCCATCGCCGTGATCGGTGCGATCCTCCTGGTCGCGTGCGGCGCGATCCAGAACTTCGCCGGGATCCACGAGGTCGGCCAGTTCATGGGTGGCACGCAGGAGTGGAACGGCGGCGCGGTGGCCTCGCAGGAGGCCATCAAGGAGCTGGGCACGAACGGCGGCGGTTACTTCAACGCCAACTCGGCCCACCCCTTCGAGAACCCGAACGGCCTGTCCAATCTGCTGGAGATCTTCCTGATCCTGCTGATCCCGTTCGCGCTGACGCGCACCTTCGGCCAGATGGTCGGCTCGGTCAAGCAGGGCTACGCGATCCTGGCGACGATGGTGGCGATCTGGATCGGGTTCACCGCGCTGATGATGTGGACCGAGTTCCACCACGGCGGCCCGGCGTTCGACATCGCCGGCGGCGCGATGGAGGGCAAGGAGACCCGCTTCGGAGTCGGCGGCTCGTCGATCTTCGCGGTGGCCACGACGCTCACCTCGACCGGCGCGGTCAACTCCTTCCACTCCTCGTTCACGGGCTTCGGCGGCGGTATCACCATGCTGGGGATGCAGCTGGGCGAGATCGCCCCCGGTGGTACGGGTTCCGGTCTCTACGGCATCCTGATCATGGCGATCATCGCCGTGTTCATCGCGGGCCTGATGGTCGGCCGTACCCCCGAGTACCTCGGCAAGAAGATCGGCACCCGCGAGATCAAGCTCGCGGCCTGCTACATCCTCATCACCCCGGCGCTGGTGCTGTGCTTCACCGCCGCGGCGCTGGTCCTGCCGACCCCGGTGAACTCGCTGACCAACTCGGGTGCGCACGGCTTCTCCGAGATCCTCTACGCGTACACCTCGGCGGCCAACAACAACGGCTCGGCCTTCGCGGGTCTGAACGCGGACACGCAGTGGTTCAACACCACCCTCGGTCTCGCGATGCTCCTGGGCCGCTTCCTGCCGATCGTGTTCGTCCTCGCCCTGGCGGGCTCCCTCGCCGAGCAGAAGCCGGTGCCGGCGACCGCGGGCACCCTGCGGACCGACAAGCCCCTCTACGCGGGCCTGCTGGTCGGCACCATCCTGATCATCGCGGGTCTGACCTACTTCCCGGCACTGGCGCTGGGCCCCCTCGCCGAAGGACTGGCGTCATGACCCCCGCAACGAAGAAGCACGAGGAGCCCCGCTCCATGTCCACTGCCACACCGACCCGGGCGCCTCACAGCGATGCGCCCACCGGTCACAAGCCCGACGCGGCCCGCGTCGGCGGGGGTCTGTTCGACCCGAAGCAGCTGATCACGTCCCTGCCGGACGCCCTCAGGAAGCTCGACCCGCGGGTGATGATCAAGTCGCCCGTGATGTTCGTGGTCCTGGTCGGCTCCGTGCTGACGACGATCTTCGCGATCACGGACCCGACCAACTGGTTCGGCTGGGCGATCGCCGCCTGGCTCTGGCTGACCACGATCTTCGCCAACCTGGCGGAGGCCGTGGCCGAGGGCCGCGGCAAGGCGCAGGCCGACACCCTGCGCAAGGCCAAGACCGACACCGTCGCCCGCCGTCTGACCAAGGACGGCAGGGCGGAGGAGCAGGTGCCCGGCACCGAGCTGCGCATCGGCGACCTGGTCGTCTGCGAGGCCGGCGACATCATCCCCGGCGACGGTGACGTCGTCGAGGGCGTCGCATCGGTCGACGAGTCGGCCATCACCGGCGAGTCGGCCCCGGTCATCCGTGAGTCCGGCGGTGACCGCAGCGCGGTCACCGGTGGTACGAAGGTGCTGTCCGACCGGATCGTCATCAAGATCACGGCGAAGCCCGGTGAGACGTTCATCGACCGGATGATCGCGCTCGTCGAGGGCGCGGCCCGTCAGAAGACACCCAACGAGATCGCGCTGAACATCCTGCTCGCCTCGCTGACCATCGTCTTCCTGCTCGCGGTCGTCACCCTCCAGCCGTTCGCGAAGTACGCCGGCGCCGAACAGACCATGATCGTGCTGACCGCACTGCTGGTCTGTCTGATCCCGACCACGATCGGCGCACTGCTCTCGGCCATCGGTATCGCGGGCATGGACCGGCTGGTCCAGCGCAATGTGCTGGCCATGTCCGGCCGCGCTGTCGAGGCCGCGGGCGACGTCTCCACCCTCCTTCTCGACAAGACCGGCACCATCACCCTCGGCAACCGCCAGGCCGCCGAGTTCGTCCCGGTCAAGGGAGTCACGGAGGCCGACCTGGCGGACGCGGCCCAGCTCTCCTCGCTCGCCGACGAGACCCCCGAGGGCCGCTCCATCGTCGTCCTGGCGAAGGAGAAGTACGCGCTGCGCGAGCGCCACCAGGGCGAACTGGCGCACGCCGAGTGGATCGCCTTCACCGCCCAGACCCGGATGTCGGGTGTGGATGTCGACGGCCGCAAGGTCCGCAAGGGCGCGGCGGGTTCGGTCATCGCCTGGGTCGCCGAGCGCGGTGGCACCGTCTCCGACGACGCCGACACCCTCGCAGGCACGATCTCGCAGGCCGGCGGCACCCCGCTGCTGGTCGCCGTCGAGGACGACCGGGGCGCCCGGATCCTGGGTGTCATCCACCTCAAGGACGTCGTCAAGGAAGGCATGCGTGAGCGGTTCGACGAACTGCGGCGCATGGGCATCAAGACGGTCATGATCACGGGTGACAACCCGCTGACCGCCCGGGCGATCGCCGAGGAGGCGGGTGTCGACGACTTCCTCGCCGAGGCCACGCCCGAGGACAAGATGGCGCTCATCAAGCGGGAGCAGGCCGGCGGCAAGCTGGTCGCGATGACCGGCGACGGTACGAACGACGCCCCCGCGCTGGCCCAGGCGGATGTCGGAGTGGCCATGAACACCGGTACCTCGGCCGCCAAGGAGGCCGGGAACATGGTGGACCTGGACTCCAACCCGACGAAGCTGATCGAGATCGTCGAGATCGGCAAGCAGCTCCTCATCACCCGAGGCGCTCTGACGACCTTCTCGATCGCCAACGACGTCGCGAAGTACTTCGCGATCATCCCCGCGATGTTCGCGGTGGTCTACCCGGGCCTGGACAAGCTCAACATCATGGGCCTGTCCTCGCCGGAGTCGGCGATCCTGTCCGCGGTCATCTTCAACGCGCTGATCATCGTCGCGCTCGTGCCGCTCGCCCTCAAGGGCGTGCAGTACCGGCCGACCAGCGCCGACAAGATGCTCCGCCGCAACCTCGGGATCTACGGACTCGGCGGCCTCATCGCCCCGTTCATCGGCATCAAACTCATCGACCTGCTCATCTCCCTCATCCCTGGCATCGGGTGACGTCATGAACAACTCTGTCGGCAGCACGGCACGGCTGATCGGGGCAGGGCTGCGCGCCCTCCTCGTCCTGACCGTCGTCTGCGGCGTGATCTACCCGCTCGCCATCACCGGGGTCGCCCAGGCACTCTTCAACAACAAGGCCAACGGGTCCGAGGTGTCCTCGAACGGCAAGGTCGTCGGCTCCGAACTGATCGGGCAGACGTACAACCTTCCGCCGAAGAACCCCAACGACCCGGAGGAGGCCCCGGCCCCGGACCTGAAGTGGTTCCAGCCGCGCCCGTCCAACGGCCTGGGCAGCAACAGCGTCAACACCCAGTACTCGCTGATCCTCTCAGGAGCGACCAACCGCTCGGGCGACAACCCCGAGCTGATCCAGTGGGTCAAGGACGCCAAGGCCGCGGTGGTCAAGGACAACTCCACCGCCACCTACAAGGTCAAGCCCTCCGAGGTCCCGGCAGACGCCGTCACCTCCTCCGGCTCCGGCCTGGACCCGGCCATCTCCCCCCAGTACGCGGAGCTCCAGGTCCACCGGGTGGCCGAGAAGAACAACCTCGACGTCGGCAAGGTCGAAAAGCTGGTCAAGGACCACACCGACGGCCGGACCCTCGGCTTCATCGGCGAGCCGACGGTGAACGTCCTCGAACTCAACATCGCGCTCAAGGAGCTCACCGGCGGACGCTGACCGTCGCCGGACAACGTCTGCGGGCCCGCACCCTGACAGGAGGGTGCGGGCCGCAGAACCATGTGGACCGGGTCAGCCGCCGCAACCGCCGTTCACCGTCATGACGTCGATGCCATACAAGCTCTGACGTCGCCGAGAAGGGCCCGCACCACATGTCCGTCGACCAGGCGTCCTGGGACGCAGCGGTACGCCACCTGTACAGGGACGCTTACTCGTACGTCGCCACGGGTCCGCGCCGCAACGAGGACTCGACGCTCGACGTCCTCGCGGTGATGTCCCGCACTGCCCCCGACCCCCGGGGCTGGGCACACATCGACGACCCGGCGCAAACTCCGGAGGGCCAACGGTTCCCCACGTACCCGTTCATCATCCGGCCCACGGAGTACGTCACGCCGCGCCTCAAGGAGATCGACCGGGACAGTGCCGAGAACCTGCTCCTCGCCCTCACCGAGGGCGGCTGCACCCTGGCCAACCTCCAGCACTTCACCGAGTCCGAGAGCGAACTGCGCGCGACGGCGCGAACGATCGTCGAACGGTACGGGGACGCGGCCACCTGTCGCACCAACGTCAGCATGACCGGCAGCGCGCCCGGCACTCTCGACTTCACGCTGAACAGCCTGGAATACAGTCCGATGACCCACTACACGGAGGACTGCGGCCTCGTCGTCATGTCGGACACCGAGGTCGGCCTGTTCTGGACCTTCAACGACCTCTGACTCGGCCGCCGATCCCGTGCAGGCCCTTCACCGTCGGCTCGCTCAGGACATGCGGTCCCGGTTCACCGTCGAAGCCCGCCCTCTCGCGAGGAGCCCGTGGGCCGGATCCAGTTGGAGAGCGGGCTGCTGGCCGGCGCGGATCCGTCGAAGTCCGCGCGGCACGCGTGGTTTCATACCTCTGACCGGCACATAAGCACCGTCGGTGGGAGAGTTGGCGGGCTTCGGCCCCCGTATGGTCCGGATCTTACTGATCGCTTCAGAATGCCGTCCTGCGGAGACGTCGGCGGCCCCATGGAACAATCTCGCCGGCCACGGACGGGCTCAGGGGGATGGCGCGGTATGGAACGGGTGGGGGCTGCGCGAGACCTCGTGCTCGGCTACGTACGCGCTCTGAGCGCGATTGATGAGGCCGTGCGGGTCGCGATCCCCTCGCTTGAGCGCATGGCGGACGTCGTCGGCCTGGCCCGTTCGCGCCGGATCAGGCGGAGTGATCACATCGGCGCCTACTCCTACACGGTTCATGGGGCGGGCTGCCGCTTCGTCAGTGACAACGGCACTGAGGTCGAGGTGGACTTCGCAGTCGACGGGAGTGAAGTCTTCGACCTTTGGCGGCTGCGCTGTTACGGACTGAGCCTGCCGGACACGGTTGACGTCACGGATGACGAGTTGTGGTCCGCAGTGCGGTCGCTGCGACCGCCTTTGCACGAGGTGCGGCCGGGGTGGTTCCGGGTAGCCAACTGATCGCTTCAGGGTGAGGTTCGTAGGCGGTGGAGGGATATGAGCCTGCAGGTCAGTTCGAGCAGGCCCTGTGGAGATCGGGATCGGCGACGCGTCCTTCGTACCGGGTGCGGAGCCGTTTGAACTGGTGCAGCCAGGCAAAAGCGTGCTCGACCACCCAGCGCACCTTGACCAGTCCGCAGCCGTGGGCGACGCCGCGTCGGGCAATTATTGTGCCGCTCGGCGTACAGGCGTCGGGGCTCGCGACGGGGGCGTCATCGCAGCCCCCCGGATCGGCTGGACGGTGTCCAGCAGGGGCAGGAGCTGGGTGACGTCGTGTCGGTTGCCGCCGGTGAGGGTGACGGCGAGCGGCGTTCCGTGACGGTCGACGATCAGGTGGTGCTTGGAGCCGGGGCGGGCGCGGTCGACGGGTGAGGGGCCGACGTAACCCCCCTAATCCAGTGCGTAAGCAGACGGCCCGGGACCATGCAACGCCCCGGGCTAGCTGCTCGCATAGGACAGCGAATGCCTGGATCCCCCCTGGCCGTCAAGGCCTCCTCAAAGAGCGGTATCGCTGTCCGTTGCGGGGTCCGCGGTGATGACGCGGGCGCCGGGCTGATGCCTCCGTTTCCCCGGGCCCTTGAGGCTTCTGTCAAGAGCGGCGCAGCCCGGCGCCTCCGTGGTCACCGCGAAACTCGCGGGGCCAGGTCGGACGTTAATCGTCACGGCGCGAGCCCTCTCCAGGGTCGACCTCTTGTTCATCCGCGAGCCCGTGAGCTCTGCCGAAAGATCGAGCCCCTGGAGTTCGCTGGTGTCGCGAACGGCTACTGAGATGGCGGACCAACGAGTCCTTGGATTAGGGCGCCGCGTGACCCGCATGTGCTTGTGACCTGTATAGACGGACGGATCTGGGAGGACAGCTTGACCGTGTTCTGTGGCATCGACTGGGCAGAGCGTCACCACGACGTCGCCCTCGTCGACGAAGCCGGCACTCTGCTCGCCCAAGCCCGTATCACCGACGACCTTGCCGGCTACCACAAGCTCCTGGACCTCTTGGCCGAGCACGGCGACAGCCCAGATGATCCGATACCGGTGGCCATCGAGACCAGCCACGGTCTCCTGGTCGCGAGCCTGCGCACCGGCAGCCGTCGGGTCTTCGCGATCAACCCGCTCGCCGCCGCGCGCTACCGCGACCGCCACGGCGTCAGCCGAAAGAAGTCCGACCCCGGCGACGCACTTGTCCTGGCGAACATCCTGCGCACCGACATGCACGCCCACCGGCCTCTGCCGGCCGACACCGAACTCGTCCAGGCCATCACGGTCCTGGCCCGAGCACAGCAGGATGCCGTCTGGACTCGGCAGCAGGTCGCCAACCAGGTCCGCTCACTCCTGCGCGAGTATTACCCTGCTGCTCTCCTGGCCTTCCAGAGCAAGCAAGGCGGTCTGACCAGGGCTGACGCCCGCGTTATCCTCACTCTGGCGCCGACTCCGGCCAAGGCCGCGAAGCTCACCCTCGCCCAGCTGCGGGCTGCCCTCAAACGCAGTGGCCGCCTCCGCGGCTGCGACGCGGAAGCCGAGCGGCTGCGGGACGTCTTTCGCGCGGAGTGCGCCCGCCAGCTCCCCAGCGTCGAGGACGCCTTCGGTCACCAGCTCCTGGCCCTGCTCAAGCAGCTGGACGCCACCTGCCAGGCCGCAGACGATCTCGCGGAGGCGGCCACGGCCGCCTTTCACCAGCACGCCGACAGCGAGATCCTGCTCAGCTTCCCCGGCCTGGGGCCCATGCTCGGTGCCCGCGTGCTCGCCGAGTTGGGCGACGACCGGGCACGGTTCGCCGACGCCAGGGCGCTGAAGTCGTACGCCGGATCCGCCCCCATCACCCGGGCTTCCGGCAAGAAGCGTTTCGTCGGCCGCCGGTTCGTCAAGAACAATCGCCTCATCAATGCCGGCTTCCTCTGGGCCTTCGCCGCCCTTACCGCCTCACCAGGAGCAAACGCGCACTACCGGCGCCGACGCGAGCATGGTGACTGGCATGCCGCCGCACAAAGGCACTTGCTGAACCGCTTCCTTGGCCAGCTCCACCACTGCCTCAAGACCCGACAGCAGTTTGACGAACAGCACGCCTTCGCACCGCTCCTGTCACCCCCAACCGAGCAGGCGGCTTGACTTCATAGCCCCCTGAGATGTCTTTGAGGGCCCGGACGTGCGATCTGTCCACGGAGAAGTCGTCCAGGGGCCAGCGGGTCGGCGCGGCGAAGCTCCCTCAGCAGGGCGGCGTACAGGCGGGGCCGGAAGCCGGCCTCGGTCCAGTCCCGCAGTCGGCGTCAGGCCGTCACACCGGAGCCCCCCATGGTCTCCGCCGGGACGTCCCGCCATGCCGCACCGGTCCGCAGCACGAACAGGACACCGGCGGATTCGCTGACGTCTCGTCGGGCGTGTGCCCAACTGCCCATTTCTCACGAGAACCAGAATGCAATTGCATTCCCGGCAACTCGCATTCGCATGAGGGGCGTTGGCGCAACCTCTAGCCGACCTGGCGCAGAGAATCTCTTCAGAGAGGAAACGTTTTTTCATCAACTGCTGCGTATTCAAATAAAATTGTTACTTCGTCAACTATCTGCTGTTGCGGCGAATTGGAGGCGCAGTTAGTGTCGAAATGCCCCAAAATGGGATGAACGGCGTGCCCTGGGTCGACTCAGTGGCACAAAGAGAGGACGGACATCATGACGACTCCCAATGGCGGTCAGGCCACCGCTGCCCACGCTCTCGGCAATGCGCTCGGGCAGGGAATGCCCTTCTCCGCCCAGAGTGCGGGACAGGCCTCGCCTCAGCCCTCGTCACCCCAACAGCAGCAGATCGACCCGCAGTTCCTCCCCATACTCGCCGCTCTGGCGCCGGTGATAGCCAGCACTGCGCAGAGCATCATCAGTAGCCTGGGTGCGCAGCAGGGTCAGCCGCAGGGTGTGGGGGCGGCGCAGCCGCAGAGTGTGAGCCCGCAGTTCCTCCCGGGGTTCCCGGGTTTGGCGCTGCCGTTCGTGCCGAAGCCGGAGAACCTGATCAGTGGAATCGGCAAGATCTTCGGGCTGAGTGCGCCCGAGGGTCAGCCGCAGACGGCCGCCGCTGGGGGCCAGTCGCAGCAGATCGACCCGCAGTTCTTCGAGCTCGTCAAGTTCCTGCCGGGCCTGGTGGAGGTCGTCGGCGACGCCGTCAAGAGCCTGAGTGCGCCCCAGGGCCAGCCGCAGACGGCCACCGCTGGGGGCCAGTCGCAGCAGATCGACCCGCAGTTCCTCCCCATACTCGCCGCTCTGGCGCCGGTGATAGCCAGCACTGCGCAGAGCATCATCAGTAGCCTGGGTGCGCAGCAGGGTCAGCCGCAGGGTGTGGGGGCGGCGCAGCCGCAGAGTGTGAGTCCGCAGTTCCTCCCGGGGTTCCCGGGTTTGGCGCTGCCGTTCGTGCCGAAGCCGGAGAACGTGATGAGTTCTATCGGCAAGATGTTCGGGCTGAGTGCGCCCGAGGGTCAGCCGCAGACGGCCGCCGCTGGGGGCCAGTCGCAGCAGATCGACCCGCAGTTCTTCGAGCTCGTCAAGTTCCTGCCGGGCCTGGTGGAGGTCGTCGGCGACGCAGTCAAGAGCCTGAGTGCGCCCCAGGGCCAGCCGTCCTACGCGCAGCCGCAGAGTGTGAGCCCGCAGGGCTACGGGGGCACGGCTGGTGACATGTACAACAAGCTCCGATCTCAGATGGCCGTGTAAGCGTGGGCACCGCAAGCCTCACCGGGGCGGGCCCCGTGCTCTCGCCCGAATCCCGGGACGTCGTGCAAGGCATGTGTGCGGGAATGCTCCGCCGGATCCATCTCTGGCTGCAGCGCGCTGTGCTGGACGTACCGCAACTCGCGGAGGTCGTACCCACGCTCAGGCAGGCAGCCAGGCTGTACGGCGAGGGGCAGTACGAGGAGTGCCTCTCGCACGTGATGGCCGTGGGGCGGAAGCTCGAGGAATCACGTGCCGCGCAGCCGACACTGCCGCCGCTGTGAGCCCTGACATGGAGCTCGGGTCGGCCGGCGGCCGACCCGAGCAGCCCCGCCTCCCGCACATCATCGGCGCCGGCGACCCGGCGGTACTGCGCCTCCTCGCGGCCGAACTGGCCCGTGATCCGGAGGTGACCGTCCGCGGACACCACGGCTCCGCCGAGGAACCGACCCTTCTCCTCACCGATATGACAGCCGCTCACGCGGAGGTGCTGCGCCGAGCCCATCCCGCGGTGACGATCGAGGTCGACGCGCCGCTCGAACCGTACGCGTAGCCCTCTCACCGGGGACCCATGGCGGAGCACCTCGACATGGCGACGCCGTGTCCCCCGACTTCCCCCTCGACACCGCGCCAGGAAAGCGGAGACACCCATGAGCGAGTTCAGCCCCGACACATCGGAACAGGAACGCGAAGTGCAGGAGCGCCCCCTGCGCTGGCTGGTGGCACCACTGCCCGGTGCGGTACTGCCGCAGGGCGTGAGCCCCGTGCCGCCCGAGTCGGTCTTCGACCGTCTCGCGGCCGAAAGGGACGTCCAATTGTGCGGGCACATCGTGCCCGGTGAGCGGCTCCAGACTCTGTCGGAAGGCGACGCGTTTCCGGAGGTCGGGATCTTCACGATGACGGAGGAGCGGGCCCGCCGACTCAACCAGGACGTCGAGATCCACGTGGAGCGCGACCGCCGGCTGATCTACGGCATGCCCGTGGCGTCCTCGGACGACGCCCTGGTCGTGCAACCCGCAGCCGTGCCACTCCTGGCAAGCACGCTCAGCCTTGCGTTCTCCGTCCGGGGCAGTGACGGCACTCCCGTGCCACAGGCGACGGTGTCACTGAGAGGGTCTGCGTGGCCCGCCCAGGGCGTCACCGGGCCGGACGGACGCGTCGTCATCTCCGTCAACGGCGAAACCCCGGGATCTATCGACGCGGTCTACGTCAAGGCCGAGCAAGGGCACTGGGACCGCTGGCTGATGCGACCCCAACTGGTCACTGACGGGGACAACGTGGTCACCTTGGTGCGCCTGGACCAGACCGTGCCGGACTTTCCCGGCCGCCAGATGTTCGGCTGGGGACAGCGGGCGATGCACCTCGATCGCATCCCGCCCTCGTACCGCGCCCATGGGATCAAGGTCGCGGTCATCGACTCGGGCATCGCCACATCCCACCCCGACCTCGCCGGTCGTGTGGTCGGCGGTGTGGACGCGGCGGAAGGCGCGGACTGGAGCGTCGATGTCATCGGGCACGGAACTCACTGCGCGGGCACGATCGCAGGTGCCGACACCGGTACGGGAATCATCGGCTCCGCCACGGAAGCCGAAATTCATGCGTGCAGGATCTTCCCCGGTGGACGCATCAGCGCCTTGCTCGCCTCTCTGGACTACTGCATCGAGCACGACATCGATGTGGTCAACCTCAGCCTCGGTACCGGGGAGCACTCGCCGCTGGTCGCACAGAAGATCGCGGCCGGCCGCGGCATCGGCATGGCGTGCATCGCCGCATCCGGGAACAACGGCACGGACCAGGTCCTCTTTCCGGGATCACTCGACACCGTGCTGACCGTCGCCGCCATGGGCAAGAAGGGAGAGTGTCCGGAGGACAGCTCCCACGCCTTCCAGGTGTTCGGCGAGCCCACGGCCGAGGGCTACTTCTCCGGCAAGTTCAGCTCCCACGGTCCGGCGGTCGATGTTTGCGCGCCGGGAGTGGCGGTCATCTCCTCGGTACCGCCGCAGGGGTACGCCGCGCAGGACGGGACGTCCATGGCCGCCCCCCATGTCGCGAGCCTTGCCGCTCTGGCACTGGCACACCACCCGGATTTCCAGGAGCAGTTCGCCACCCGCAACGAGGCTCGGGTGGAGCGGCTGTTCCAGATCCTGCGGGACAGCTGCGATCCGCTCGACTTCGGTGACCCGCGCCGCTCCGGTGCCGGGATGCCCAATGCCGTTCGCGCCCTCGGGCTGGAGTCCGGCACGCTGCTCGGCGCGGCCGCCGCGCCGGAAACCGGGAGCTTCACCCGTTCGACCGCCGCGGCGGCGGTCGAGGAACTCGGACAGGAACTCGCACGAATCGGCATCTCCTGATGGCTTCCCGCCGCTGACGGCCGGGCCGCGTGCACGGACACGAGGAGGACAGCATGGACGGGACGGGCGACCGGACGGAGAGCAGGATCCAGCAGATCCGGGCATGGGCCGGCCTGCTCGTCGTAGGCCTGGGCGACCTGGCCATTTCGGCGGCCGCGATCTGGGGCGTCACCCATGTGGACGGCTCCGAAGCCGTTGCGGTCCTCACCAGCGCGTTCACGGCGATCAGTGCCATGACGACCGCGTACTTCGGCATCCGAGCCGCGACGAACGCCGCCCAATCCGGCGGGGCTCAGCCCTTGGCACCTCTGGGCCCCCTGTCGTCGCCCCCAGCCGCCCCTTCGCCGGTCGGCCGTGCGACAAGCGGCCCGTGACCTCGGGGACATCCAACGCAGGCCACACCGCTGCGACTCGAGGAAGGTGTTTCCCATGTCATGGAGAGTTGCGCGGTGCCTGGATGTTCTGCTGCGCCAGATCGACGGGAGATTCCCCCACCGCGACAGGGCGAGCGACGGGGCGATCGGCGACGCCGACCACCAGAAGCGCGACAGCGACCACAACCCCTGGTACGGGCCGGGCATCGTCACAGCGAGGGACTTCACCCACGACCTGGTGAACGGAGTCGACATCGGCCCCTTCACCCGTGAACTGGCAGAGACGCGCGACCGGAGGATCAAGTACATCATCGCCAACGGGCTGATCCTGGACTCGCGGTCATGGCAGTGGAATCCGTACCACGGCAACAACCCGCACACCCGGCACTTCCACCTGTCCGTCGTGGCCGATCCGGTCTGCGACGACACCAGCCCGTGGGCCGTCCCGACGCTCGGTGAGGTGCCGAGCGAGGGGGGCGACGACGCGAACCCGGCGATGTTCACGACCTGGGGGACGTCGGTGAACGTCCGCGCAGAACCGCGTCTGGACGCTGCCGTCGTGCGGGTCCTGCCCGGGCCCACTCGGGTCCATGTCCGGTGCCAGACGCATGGCGACCTCGTTCGTGCCGCGGGCCTCACCAATGACGCCTGGTCCTTCGTTCCGGACCTGGGCGGTTACGTGTCCAACATCTTCGTTGACCATCCCGACGCCTGGCTGCCGGGTGTCGACGAATGCTGAGCAGGGTCGTCCCACGGGACGACGCCGAGAGGAGCCCGCGATGCACCAGAGCGTGAGAGAAGCGTTCATGCCGTTCAGCAAGCCGCTCGAGGGCCGCCTCGATTTCATGTACCTGGACGTGAAGGGCCTCGTGTCCACTGGCGTGGGCAATCTGCTGGATGCCGACGACCCGTCGGCATTCGGCAGCAACCCGAACCCACTCCCGGATATTTTCACCCTGGACTGGTTCGACAAGGACACCGGCGTACTGGCGGACCGGGCCGAGATCGAGGAGGAGTATCGAAAGGTCAAGTTCAGTGGCACGTCCCTGGCGACGACTGATCAAAAGGGAGCCGTGACACGGCTGCGGACCTCTCAGCAGGCCATCGACGCGCTCGTGACGCGCAAGCTGGACTCCTTCGAGAACTCCCTGCGGGGACGTGACATGTTCGCGGGGTACGACGGTTGGCCGGCCGACGGTCAGCTCGGCCTCCTCAGCATGGCCTGGGCCATGGGCCCTCTCTTCCGCTTTCCGAAGTTCCAGGCAGCTGCCGCGTCCGGGGACTGGCTGACCATGGCGCAGGAGTGCAGGATGACGGAGGCCGCAAACCCGGGGATCATCCCGCGCAACGTGAGAAACGGCCTGCTCTTCACGCTTGCCGGATGGGTGACGACTCTTCCGGACGGTGATCACGGCAGGCTCGTGTTCGACCCCGTGCGCAGGCTCGACGACTGGATGCGCTCAGGGGATCATCCCGTTCCGCTGAACCTGACGATCGGGCTGCAGAAGGCACTGGAGACACTCGGCTTCGACCCCAAAGGGCTCGACGGAATCATCGGGAAGGGGACCCGCGCCGCCCTCACAGCATTTCAGGCCTCGCTGGCGCTCACGCAGACGCCTGGGGTGTCCAGCGTCACCGACGTTCCGCAGGAAACCATGGTCGCACTGCGGGCCGGTCTCAACGCCAGAGGAGTCGCCTGCTTCCCCTGAGCAACGCTGCCGGTTCGGCCGGCTCCGGGCGTTCACGCAGCCGTTCGAGAGCGGCGTCCGTCAAGCGCTCGCAGCCTGCTAGGGCTGCGGCAGGCCCCAGTTGTTGCCGTACCAGGTCCTCGAAGACCGCGACCGATCCGCACGGCTCGTGCCGCAGGCGGCACGGGCGGGCGGACCACCACCCAGCGCGTGGAGTCCGCGTGTCACCGTGATGTGCCAGCTCCATGTCACTGTCGCGCGGCTGGAGTTGGGGACGGCATCTGTCGTCGGCTCCGGCCTGAACCAGCCCAACGGCAAAGGAATTCATCACCGCACGACACAGAAGGAGTACGAAGGTTCTGCACGACGTACGGCAATGCCGGGCGGGCGAACCAACGTCGGTCGAGGCGGGAGAATCCGTCGTCACCCCTTGCGCGTCGGCTCGGACACTCCAGCCCGACCATCACCTGCCGCGCTCGGGGCTCTGCCCTCTCGCGGTGGTGGCCCTCGCCGTGATCACTCAGAGCCAGCGACGCCGCTTGAAGATGAAGTACAGGCTCGTACACACCAGGCCCATCAGGCCGATGGCAAACGGATAGCCGAACCCCCAGCCCAGCTCCGGCATGTTCTCGAAGTTCATCCCGTAGATCGTGCCGACCAGCGTCGGGGCGAAGAGGATGGCGGCCCAGCTGGAGATCTTCTTGATCTCCTCGTTCTGCTCGAAGCCCGCCTCCGCCAGTGCCCGCATCTCCGCGTTCTGCTGCTGCGTGACCAGCGTCGCGTTCACCGTGAGGATGTCCGAGAGCGCCTGGCGGAAGCCGTCGACGCGCTCACTGGTGTGGGTCACGTGGTCGGCGACGTCCCGCAGATAGCGCTGGAGTTCCTCGTCGGTGCCGTACTTCGCGAAGCCGGCCATCAGACCGTGCAGCATCCCGACCAGCGGACGGGTGGCCCGCTGGAACTCGACCATTTCCCGGGACAGTTCGTAGATGCGGCGGGAGACCGCCGGGTCTCCGCCGAACACCTCGGTCTCGATCTCGTCGATGTCGTTCTGCACACCCGTGACGACCGGGGCGTACCCGTCGACCACGCTGTCCAGGATGGCGTACAGCACCGCTTCCGGTCCCAGCGCCAGGAGTTCGGGGTTCTCCTCCATACGGTGGCGTACCGCGGACAGGTCCGGGGCCGCGCCGTGGCGGACCGTGATGAGGAAGTCCTTGCCCACGAACACATGCAGCTCGCCGAAGTCGACCTCCTCCTGGGCGTCGAGGTAGCGCGCGGCGCGCAGGACCACGAAGAGCGTGTCGCCGTAGCGCTCCAGCTTGGGGCGCTGATGGGCCTCCATCGCGTCCTCGACGGCCAGTTCGTGCAGGTCGAACTCTGCGGCCAGCGAGAGGAGTTCAGCCTCGGACGGACGGTGCAGTCCGATCCAGGCCATGCCGTCGGGGTACTCGTGCAGCTCGCGGTAGGTCTCGGCGAGCGAGTCCGGGGTCGAGACACGACGGCCCTCGCGGTACAGCGACGCCTGGACGACGCTGCCCTGGTCCTTGTGCACCGGACCGGCGCCGGGGGGCTCGGTGCCCGCATCGTTCTCCGGCGGAGAGCCGCCCGGGGGCTGGGGCCGGCGGCGCCACTGGGGTCGCTTCGGCGTCAACGGCATCGGCGTCTCACCTCCCACGTCGGTCGGCGGCGCGCAGGGAGACGTGCGCCGCCACGGCCTCGGTGCAGGATATCCACGTCGCATCGGCGGGTACGACCGACAGGCGTCCGTGGCGCCGCCGGGGGAGTGTCCCCGGGCGCGGCATCACACCCCCACCGCACGCCCTTGAGGACCGAAGGTGTCCGCAAGTCTGAGTAGCGTGTGGTCCATGGCCCCGAAGACGACGCATCCCGTGATCGGCAGGCGCGCCCTCAACCGCGCCACCCTCGAACGTCAGCTCCTGCTGCGCCGCGCGCCCCGTTCGGAGATGTCCGTCAAGGGCGCCGTCGAGCACCTCGTCGGCCTCCAGGCGCAGAACGTGAAACCGCCGTACTACGCCCTCGCGGCGCGGCTCGACGGCTTCCGCCCCGAAGAGCTCTCCGCGCTGATGGCGTCCCGCGAGGTCGCGCGCCTGGTCACCCTGCGATCCACCATCCATACGCACTCCGCGGACGACTGCCTCAGCCTGCGGCCGTTTGCCCAGGCCGGCGGCCCCGACCGGGAGCTGAGGATGTTCCAGTCCCGCGGCGGGCTGGACGGGGTCGATCCCGACCGGCTCCGTACCGTCGCCCGCGAGGTGGTCGAGGAGGAGCCGCGGACCCTGGGGCAACTGCGCGAGGAGCTGCTGAAGCAGTGGCCGGACGCCGATCCCTTCTCCCTGTCGGTCGCCGCCCGCTGCGTACTGCCCCTGGTGCAGATCACGCCGCGCGGCGAGTGGGGCCGCAGCGGTCAGGTCGTGCTGACGACGGCCGAGCGGTGGTTCGGCCGGGAGTCGTCGCCGGCGGCGTCCGCCGACGAGGTCGTACGGCGGTATCTGGCCGCCTTCGGGCCCGCGTCGGTCAAGGACATGCAGACGTGGTGCGGGCTGACCCGGATGCGGCAGGTCTTCGAGCGGCAGCGGCCCGGCCTCGTCGTCCTCCAGGACGAGAAGGGCGTGGAGCTGTTCGACCTCCCGGACGCGCCCCGGCCCGACGAGGACATCCCCGCCCCGCCGCGCTTCCTGCCCGAGTTCGACAATCTGCTGCTCTCGCACGCCGACCGCAGCCGCGTGGTGGCCGACGACCACAAGAGCCTGACCTGGCGCGGCAACCAGGCGTACTCCACGCTGCTCGTGGACGGCTTCCTCGCCGGGATCTGGCGGTCGGTGGAGGAGAAGGACACGGTGAGCCTGACGATCCAGGCCTTCGGGAAACTCAGCCGCGCGCAGCGCGACGCGGTGGCCGCGGAGGGGGAGTCGATGCTCTCCACCCTGTCCACGGCCACCGCGCACGACATCCGCTTCGGGGACGTTCTCGGTACGTCCTGATCGGAGCCCGACGTCCTCATCGGCCCTGAGTCCCGCTCAGTACGTCCCGGTCAGAGGCCGACGTCCCGGCTGCGGTGGTCGTCGAACGTCTCCCGGCGGACCAACAGCCGCGACCGGCCACCCGACACGGCCACCACCGGCGGCCGCCCCGTCATGTTGTAGCCGGACGCCATCGACACCTGGTACGCGCCCGACGCCGGCACGGCCAGGACGTCCCCGGGCCGTATGTCCTCCGGCAGTTCCACCGCCTCCGCGAGCACATCGCCCGCCTCGCAGTGCCGGCCGACCACCGTCGTCGCGCGCATCGGGGCGGCCGAAGCGCGCCCCACCAGGCGGACGGTGTACCGCGCCCCGTACAGCGCAGGTCTCGGGTTGTCGCTCATTCCGCCGTCGACCGCCACGAACACCTGCCCGCCGGTCCGCTTGA
This sequence comes from Streptomyces sp. NBC_00306, assembly GCF_036169555.1. GTDB lineage: Bacteria > Actinomycetota > Actinomycetes > Streptomycetales > Streptomycetaceae > Streptomyces > Streptomyces achmelvichensis. Next base: position 6,499,576 of record NZ_CP108032.1, read on the forward strand.
CCGCCAGCACCCGGTAGAGGGCGATGCCCGCGGGAGCCATGATCGAACGGCCCGGCTCCACCGTGAGCCGGGGCAGCGGATAGTCGAACTCCGCGCAGCTGCGCACCAGTTCGTCGTTGATGCGACGGCCGTACGCCGCCGGAACCGGCGCCGGGTCTCCCGGCAGATACGCCACGGCGAAGCCGCCGCCGAGGTCGAGCTCGGGCAGGGTGATCCCATGACGCTCGCGGATGCGGGCCATGAAGGCGACCACCCGCCGCACATTCTGCGCGTACGGCTCCGGGGAGGAGATCTGCGAGCCCAGATGGCTGTGCAGACCGGTCAGTTCGAGCCGCGGCTGCCCGAGGATGCGGGCGATCGCATCCTCGGCGTCGCCGTCGGCGATGGACAGGCCGAACTTCTGCCCCTCCGCGCCCGTACGGATCTTCGCGTGGGCGCCCGCCTCGATGCTGGGCAGTACGCGCACCATCACCTGCTGCGCCCCGGGTCCCGTCACCTGAGCGGCGAGCCGGGCTATCTCGCAGTCCGAGTCGATCACGATGCGGCCGACGCCGAGCCGCAGCGCGGTGCGCAGGTCCTCGGGCGACTTGGCGTTGCCGTGCAGCACGATCCGCTCGGCGGGGAAGCCGCGGACCGCGGCCAGCTCCAGCTCGCCCGCGGAACAGACGTCCAGGCCGAGGCCCTCCTGCTCCATCCAGTCGACGACGGCCCGGCACACGAACGCCTTCGCCGCGTAGACGACTTCGGCGTCGGGCAGGGCGCGCAGCCACGCACGGGCCCGGGAGCGGACCTCGTCCTCGTCGAGGATGTAGGCCGGGGTGCCGTACCGTTCGGCGATCTCGGTGAGCGGGACTCCGCCGACCGCCACGTCGCCCCCGGGTGCGGAGACGGCGGACACGGGCCACACCGAGGGTGCGGCGAGTTCGGGTATCGACACCGGTACTGCGGGGATGGCAGTCATCCGTACACCTCCAGTGGTTCAGTCGAGGAAAGCGTGGACGGCGGTGACCGCGGTCCACACGAACGCGGTCGCCCCGGTCACCCGGAGCACTCCGACCGCGTCGGGGTCCCAGCCGCCGCGGCGCGGGCAGGGCTGGACAGCGGGGGGAGCGGGCGCCCGCCGGGGCGCCGGTGCGGAGAGCTGGGGGTCGACCGTCACGAGCGTCACGCCCAGCGGTTCGGCGAGCGTGCGCAGCGCGGGCTCCGCGAGGCGGATCCACTGCTGCTCGTCGCCGAGGACGGCGAGGAGCCGTTCCTTGCTGGTGAAGCCGACCGCGGTGCGTACGCCGAGCGGGGTGCGCACGAAACGCAGCTGGTGTCCTCCGGCAGAGCCGAGCCGAACCGGCACGTAGAGCGGCCCTGCCGGGCGGCGTTCGTCGGGGTCGGCGGTGTCCGCGTCCTCACGGGTGAGGGTGTTCATCATGTCCTCCGCTGGGGGAGTCGAGCGCTTTCCTGACCACTCGAAGCTATGCCCGCCCGGACAGGGAACGGCGGTTCCCTGACGCGCTGCTGATCGTGCGGAGCCGCTCTTTGACGCGTTTTTGGCGGGGCGACCGGAGGCGATCACCCGGTGTCATGGTGCGGAACGCGGACAGCCACCGACGGACCTCACGCGACCGGTACCAATCGAGCGCCGACGGCCCTCTCACCGGACCCGAGCGGCAATGGCCCGCGCGCACTCCATGGACTCGGTGTGCGTCGTGTCCACCTCCAGGTCGTAGCGGACGCCCGCGTGGACCAGGTCCGCCTGCGCCGCGGCCATCCCGGCGATCCGGTCGCCCCGCGCCACCTCACGGCCCGCAGCGACAGTGCTCTCGCACCGCACACCGACCCACAGCACCGGCAGTTCGCCCGCGGCCCGCTGCCACCGCTGCTGCGACGCCGCTCCACCGAGGAACACCTCGTCGACGACGACCCGGGCGCCCGCCCGCGCCATCGCGACGACCCCCTCGATCCACGCCGCCTCCACCGCCCGGAACGCGTCCCCGACGTGCACCCCGCCGTCCGCCGCGAAGTCGATCCCCGCGCCGGACGTCCGCAGGGACGCGGGCATCGCGTCGACCAGCGTGTCGACCCCGAGGACCAGCCAGGGATCCGGCAGGACCGCCTGAAGGCACCGGGCGATCCCCGACTTCCCCGAGCTGGAACCACCGTTGAGAACGATCAGCTGAGTCATCGCGCCACAGTAGGGGCGGCGACGCCACGGTCAAAGGGGATTACGGGCAGGCCGTCCGACGGCGGCTTCAGGCGCCGCCCGGTGGGTCCGCGCCGCCCCGGGCACCGTCGGTCCGCGCCGCTCCAGGCACCGTCGGTCCGCGCCGCTCCAGGCACCGTCGGCGTCAGTCCGCGCGGCCCGTCGCCGCCACCGTCACACCCAGCCCGATCATCGCGAACCCGCCCGCGCCGCCCACCAGCGACAGCCGCCGCTCGGAGCGGGCGAACCAGCCGCGTGCCGCGGCGGCACCCAGACCCCACAGCGTGTCGGTGACCAGACCGATGCAGATCGGGACCAGTCCCAGCAGCAGCATCTGCGCGGGCAGACTTCCTGCCGAGTGGTCCACGAACTGCGGCAGCACCGCGGCGAAGAAGACGATGCCCTTGGGGTTGGTGACGCCGACGAGGATGCCGTCCACGACGGTCCGCACATCGCTGCGGGCGGGGCCGGTGGGTGCCGACATGTCGGAGACCTTCATGTCCTTGCGGTGCCGGAAGGCCTGGATGCCCAGGTGGATGAGGTAGGCCGCGCCGGCGAGCTTCACCGCCATGAACACGAGGACGGAGCGTTCGACGAGCGAGCCGACGCCCAGGGCGACGAACACCACCAGCGCGTACGAGCCGACGACATTGCCCAGCGCCGTGGCCACCGCGGTACGGCGGCCGTGCGCCAGCGCCCGCCCGATCACGAACAGCACGCTCGGGCCGGGAATCACGATCACGAGGAGGGACATCGCGGCAAAAGCGAGGAAGCGTTCGGTCGACACCATGGGCGTCATTCAACCCGACGGCGAGGAGGCGCCTCCAGGGCCGGGATCCGCCCCTCTGCTGTGACCCGGACCACGGACCGACGCGTCACCGGCGCGGTACGGCGCGCGGCGGTGGTGTCACCGTGGTGTGTCCACCGGCCCGCGGCGGCTCACCGTGCCATCCAGCCGCCGTCCACGACGAGCACATGCCCGTTCACGTAGTCCGCCGCCGACGAGGAGAGGAAGACGACGCTGCCCGCGAGGTCCTCCGGGCTGCCCCATCGGCCGGCCGGGATACGGCCCAGGATCTCGGTGTTCCGCTCAGCGTCCTCACGCAGGGACTCGGTGAATCCGGTGGCGATGTAGCCCGGCGCGACCGCGTTGACCTGCACCCCGCGCGGGCCCCACTCGGTGGCCAGCGCCTTGGTCAGACCGGCGACCGCGTGCTTGCTCGCCGCGTACGACGGCACCCCGACACCGCCCTGGAACGAGAGCAGCGACGCCACGTTGACGATCTTCCCGCTGCCGCGCGCCGCCATCGCCGTGCCGATCTCCCGGCAGAGCAGGAACACGGCGTCGAGATTGACCGCGAGGACACCGCGCCACTCCTCGTAGGCGGTGTGCTCGGCCGGTGAGCGGTGGATCGCGCCCGCGTTGTTGACGAGGATGTCGACGGGCCGCCGGGCCAGCAACTCCCGCACCGTGGACGGGATCGCGCTCGGTACGGCCAGATCGAGCACCAGCGTCTCGGCGTCACGGCCAAGCGCGCGCACCGCCTTCTCGGTCTCCTCCAGCGGGCCGCCGCGGCCGGCGAGCACCAGGTCGGCTCCCGCCTCCGCCAGCCCCAGGGCGATCGCCCGGCCGATGCCGGAACGGGCGCCCGTCACCAGCGCCGTACGTCCTTCCAGTGAGAACAGCCCGCTCATCGCCACTCCTCGGTCGCGCTCGCACGGCTCCTACCCACGCGGCTCGGACCCACGCGGCGCGGACCCGCGACGCTCGTGCCTGCCCCGAGGACCCGGCGGATCACCTCACGGCAGCAGACCCGCGCGGCGTGCCGCCACCACCGCCTCCGTCCGGGTGTGCGCACCCAGCTTCCGCATCGCGGCCCGCAGATACCCCTTCACCGTCTCCTGTTTCAGACCCAGCCGCTCCGCCGCGCCCGCGTTCGTCGCGCCCGTCGCCACACACGCCAGCACATCCAGCTCGCGGGGCGCCAGGGCGATCGCGGGGTCCGCGGACCGGCCGCCCGTGGCAGCCGCCAGCCTGCCGCAGACCTCCAGCAGCGACGCGCGCAGCGACGGGTCGACGACCCGCGGCGCCAGCGCCCGCAACTGGCCGTGCGCCTCGCGGACCTCCTCCCACGCCCCGTGCCCCGCCGCCGGCTCCTGTGCGAAGGCCAGGAGCTCCCGCACCTCGTCCCGTACGACCAGGGTCTGCTCCACCTCACGGGCCGCGGCCACGGCGGCGTCGAAGGTCCGATCGCCCAGCGGCACCGGACGGCGCAGGGCGGCGTACAGGACGCCCCGCACCTTGCGGCGTACGACGACCGGTACCGCGAGCACCGAGCGCAGCCCTTCGGTGGAGACCGCCGCGTCGTACTCATGACTGATGTGGCGCGCCTCGCGGTAGTCGGTCACCGCGCACGGCCGGGACAGCGCCATGGACTTTCCGCCGAGACCGTTGCCCGCGCAGATCGCCAGCCCGCGCAGCGCACCGGTCTGCGCCCCGCTCAGTTCGGCTATCCGCAGCCGGCGGCTGTCGTGCAGCAGACCGCCGAACGCGATGGGCAGCCCGCTCGTCCGGCGCAGCCGCAGCAGCGCCGCTCGCATCTCGACAGCGTCGGCGGGCTCGGACACTGCTCATCTCCCTCGGCGGTTCACCCCCGAAAGGGGGTAGTGAGACCTGGGTCACTGATTACACGATGCTACGCAGTGGTGTGGCAACGAGGAGGACACATGGCGGCAAGCGGTGCGACGGAGGAGTTCCGGGCGGCACGGGACTTCCTGCTGCGGTACCGGGACGACTACGCGGCGGCCTACCAGGGCTTCGTCTGGCCGCGCCCCGAGCGGTTCAACTGGGCCCTCGACTGGTTCGACGTGATCGCCGAGGGCAACGACGCCACGGCGCTGCACATCGTCGACGAGGACGGCACCGAGACCCGGATCTCGTTCGCGGAGATGTCCGAGCGCTCGGACCGGGCCGCGAACTGGCTGCGCGCCCAGGGCGTCGGACCCGGCGACCGCATCGTCGTCATGCTGGGCAACCAGCACGAGCTGTGGGAGACCGCGCTGGCCGCCATGAAGCTGCGGGCCGTCGTCATCCCCGCCACCCCCCTGCTCGGTCCGGTCGATCTGCGCGACCGCATCGAGCGCGGCCGGGCCTCGCACGTACTCGTACGGTCCGAGGACACGGCCAAGTTCGCCGAGGTGCCCGGCGACTACACCCGGATCGCGGTCGGCGCGGAGACGGCGGGCTGGCTCCCGTACGCCGAGGCGTACGACGCCGATCCCGGCTTCGCACCCGAAGGGATCACCCGCTCCGACGACCCGCTGATGCTGTACTTCACCTCCGGTACGACCGCCCGGCCCAAGCTCGTCGAGCACACCCATGTGTCGTATCCGATCGGGCATCTCACCACGATGTACTGGATCGGGCTGAAGCCCGGCGACGTGCATCTGAACATCTCCTCGCCCGGCTGGGCCAAGCACGCCTGGTCCAATCTCTTCGCTCCCTGGAACGCCGAGGCGACCGTCTTCATCCACAACTACACGCGCTTCGACGCGGGCCGTCTGATGGCGGAGATGGACCGCGCCGGTGTGACCAGCTTCTGCGCACCGCCCACCGTGTGGCGCATGCTGATCCAGGCGGACCTCGGCCAGTTGCGGACCCGGCCGCGGGAGGTCGTCGCGGCGGGGGAGCCGCTGAATCCCGAGGTCATCGAGACGGTACGGCGCGAGTGGGGCGTGACCATCCGGGACGGCTTCGGGCAGACGGAGACCGCCGTGCAGGTCGCCAACAGCCCCGGCCAGCTGCTGAAGGCCGGTTCCATGGGCCGGCCGTGTCCCGGCTACCGGGTCGAACTTCTCGACCCGTCCACCGGTGAACCCGGCGCCGAGGAGGGCGAGATCGCCCTCGACCTGTCCGCCCGGCCCGTCGGCCTGATGACCGGATACCACGGTGACCAGGAGCGTACGGACGAGTCGATGGCGGGCGGCTTCTACCGCACCGGCGACATCGGCGCGCGCGACGGGGACGGCTACATCACCTACATCGGCCGCTCCGACGATGTCTTCAAGGCGTCCGACTACAAGATCTCGCCGTTCGAGCTGGAGAGCGCGCTGCTGGAGCACGAGGCGGTCGCCGAGGCTGCCGTCGTGCCCGCCCCCGATCCGCTGCGGCTCGCGGTCCCGAAGGCGTACGTGGTGCTGGCCGAGGGCTGGGAACCGGGACCGGACACCGCGAAAGTGCTCTTCGAGCACTCGCGTGCGGTCCTCGCCCCGTACAAGCGCATCCGCCGCCTCGAGTTCGCCGAGCTGCCGAAGACGGTCTCCGGCAAGATCCGCCGGATCGAGCTGCGCGAGCGTACGGCCGGGGGTTCGGCCGCCGAGTACACCGAGGGAGACCTGCGATGAGCCTCTCCTACGCCCACGGCACGGGCACCACGGCACTGCTCGGCGACACCATCGGGCAGAACCTCGACCGGGCGGTCGCCGCGCACCCGGGCCGCGAGGCACTCGTCGACGTCCCCTCCGGGCGCCGCTGGACGTACGCCGAGTTCGGCGCGGAGGTGGACCGCCTGGCCCGCGGGTTCATGGGCGTCGGTGTCGCCAAGGGCGACCGGGTCGGGATCTGGGCGGTGAACTGCGCGGAGTGGGTGCTCGTGCAGTACGCCACCGCCCGCATCGGCGCGATCATGGTGAACATCAACCCGGCGTACCGGGCGCACGAGCTGGAGTTCGTCCTCCGGCAGGCGGGTGTCTCGGTGCTGTGCGCCTCCCAGCGCCACAAGAGCAGCGACTACCGGGCGCTCGTCGAGCAGGTACGGGCGGACTGCCCCGGTCTGCGCTCCGTCCACTACATCGGCGACAGCTCCTGGGACGCGCTGACCGACGCGGCACCGGCCGTCTCGGACGAGCAACTCGCTGCGCGTGAGGCGGAGTTGTCCTGCGACGACCCGGTCAACATCCAGTACACCTCGGGCACCACGGGCTTCCCCAAGGGCGCGACGCTGTCGCACCACAACATCCTCAACAACGGTTATTTCGTGGGGGAGATGATCGGCTACACCGAGCAGGACCGGGTCTGCATCCCGGTGCCCTTCTATCACTGTTTCGGCATGGTCATGGGGAACCTCGCGGCCACCTCGCACGCCGCGTGCATGGTCGTCCCGGCGCCCTCCTTCGACCCGGAGGCGACCCTGCGCGCGGTCGAGGACGAGCGCTGCACCTCGCTGTACGGCGTGCCGACGATGTTCATCGCCGAACTGAACCTTCCCGGCTTCGCCTCCTACGACCTCACCTCCCTGCGCACCGGCATCATGGCGGGCTCGCCGTGCCCGGTGGAGGTGATGAAGCGGGTCGTCTCCGAGATGAACATGGCCGAGGTGTCGATCTGCTACGGCATGACGGAGACGTCCCCGGTCTCCACCCAGACCCGCCGCGACGACGACCTGGAGCGCCGCACGAGCACCGTGGGCCGGGTGCTGCCCCATGTCGAGGTCAAGGTGATCGACCCGGCGACCGGGGTGACGGTGCCGCGCGGCAAGGCGGGCGAGCTCTGCACCCGCGGCTACAGCGTGATGCTCGGCTACTGGGACGAGCCGGAGAAGACCGCCGAGGCGGTCGACGCCGGACGCTGGATGCACACCGGTGACCTGGCGACGATGCGCGAGGACGGCTGTCTCCAGATCGTCGGCCGGATCAAGGACATGATCATCAGGGGCGGTGAGAACGTCTATCCGCGCGAGATCGAGGAGTTCCTCTACAGCCACCCCAAGATCGCGGACGTGCAGGTCGTCGGCGTCCCGGACGAGAAGTACGGCGAGGAGATCCTGGCCTGCGTCGTCCCCCGCGACCCGGCCGATCCGCCCGCCCTGGAGGACATCGCCGCGTTCTGCCGCGAGCGCCTGGCGCACTACAAGGTCCCGCGCCGGCTGGAGATCCTCGACAGCTTTCCGATGACCGTCAGCGGCAAGGTGCGGAAGATCGAACTGCGTGAGCGGTACGCACGGGGCTGAGAGCCTGTCGGGTGATCTTCGATCGGGAAGCGGACGCGGTCTGGTGCGTGCGATTCCAAGGCGCCGGGATGCCCTTGTAGCGGAGCTACTGGGGCATTTCGGCAACGCGGGAAGGGTGCGTGCCAGGGTGTGGACGCCCGGTCAGAGGTCACCCGACAGGCTCTGAGGCTCACAGCTCCCGGCGCATGCACACCCGCGGCCAGCGGTCGAGGCCGCTCTCCTTCTCCGCGCGCCGGATCCGCCGCAGGCCCTCGGTGAGCTCCGCCTCGTCGAGGACCCGGAAGCCCAGGCGCGCGTAGTAGGGGGCGTTCCACGGGACCTCGGTGAACGTCGTCAGCGTGAGCGCGTCCAGGCCGCTGCCCGCGGCCCGTACGCCGAGATGGTCGATCAGACCGCGCCCGAGCCGCCGGTGGGCGGCGGCCGGGTGGACCGAGACCTGCTCGACATGCGCGGTCCCGTCCACCTCGTCGTGGATCAGATAGGCGAGGGGGTGGCCCTCGTCGTCAGCGGCCACCCAGGCGCGGCCCTCGCGACGGCAGTGCTCCAGCAGGTCCAGCGCCGGAGGCTCGTCGTCGGCGATCGCCGCCATGCCGAGGAAGCGGAACGGTTCGCCGGCCGCCCTCTCGATGTCCTGGAGCAGGGGGAGTTCGGCGGCCACTGCCGGTCGGATGCCCATGGGGGCAGTATGACCGAACGCCCTCGTGCCTTCCGGGGCGGGTGCCGGACCGAGGCGCCGAGCGGTCCACGACCCGCGGACCCTATGCGCCCGTGGAGACCAGCGCGTCCGCCGGGCCGTTGACCGGCTGCGGACTGCCCGTGAGGTCCATGACGAACAGCGGGACGCCCACGCCGTCCGCTCGGGATCTGGCGTCGTGCTCGTAGCCCGCGAGGGAGAAGAAGACGGTCGCCGCCGAGGCGCTCATACCGCTCAGCCACAGGCACTCGACATCGCGCAGGGTCGCGGGCCGCGTGGACGGATCGACCCGTGCGATCAGGCCCTGGGCGCGCAGATCCGTGCCGGACGCGGGCCGGGTGTCCGGCTGGACCACATCGCGGAACCCGAGCCACTGGAGATAGCGCGTCGCGGCCGTCACCGCGTCGCGCGCCGTACGGATGGTGACCGGGCGGAACGAGGGCCGCGGCACGGTCGCCGTGCGGGGCAGGGGTATGCGCGCGGGCGGCTCGGGGAAGGAGCGGCCGGCCGGGACGGGGGTGCTCACCGGGCGCACCGGAATGCGCAGCACGGTGCCGCAGGGGCAGCCGAGCTCCGGCTGCGGCCACTGGTCCTGCCGCCCGCACTCCGCGCAGCGGACGGTCACCCAGTCGTCGGTCCAGGTGCGGTGCGTGATGCGTTCCGGCGGGGCCGCGCGCACCAGCGGCGGCGCGAGCGGCGCGCCGCATGCGCACGGATACACCGGTGAGGCGAACAGATGGTCGCGGCGGCAGCACGGGCAGCGCACCGGGACCGGCTCGGCCATTACTTCCCCCTTGGTCTGTCCTGCTGCCGTCCATCGTCCATCAAGAGCGGGGCCTTGGGGAGGGACTTCGGGCATCCCTTGACGACACCAGGCCCGCCGCCTACATTGCTTCCATATAGCAGAACTATTCTTCCGCATTACGGAATCCAGCTCTGAGGGGCGCGAGGAGCCGGGATCCGCCAGGCCGAAGCAGGAGCACCCCATGCCTCGTATGACCGCTGCCCGAGCGGCAGTTGAGATCCTCAAGCGCGAAGGCGTCACCAACGCGTTCGGCGTGCCCGGCGCGGCGATCAACCCCTTCTACAAAGCCCTCCAGCAGGGCGGCGGCATCGACCACACGCTCGCGCGCCATGTCGAGGGCGCCTCCCACATGGCGGAGGGCTACACACGCGCCAACCCGGGCAACATCGGTGTCTGCATCGGTACGTCCGGCCCCGCCGGCACCGACATGATCACCGGCCTCTACTCGGCGATCGGCGACTCGATCCCGATCCTGTGCATCACCGGCCAGGCGCCGACCGCGGTGATCCACAAGGAGGACTTCCAGGCCGTCGACATCGCCTCGATCGCCAAGCCGGTCACCAAGGCGGCGACCACCGTCCTGGAGGCGGCGCAGGTCCCCGGCGTCTTCCAGCAGGCCTTCCATCTGATGCGGTCGGGCCGTCCCGGGCCGGTCCTCATCGACCTGCCGATCGACGTCCAGCTGACCGAGATCGAGTTCGACCCGGAGACGTACACACCGTTGCCGGTCTACAAGCCCTTCGCGAGCCGCCCGCAGATCGAGAAGGCGCTGTCCCTCCTGCTGGCCTCCGAGCGGCCGCTGATCGTCGCCGGCGGCGGCATCATCAACGCCGACGCGTCCGACTTGCTCGTGGAGTTCGCCGAGCTGACCGGCACGCCCGTCATCCCGACCCTGATGGGCTGGGGCACCATCGCCGACGACCACGAGCTGAACGCCGGCATGGTCGGTCTCCAGACCTCGCACCGCTACGGCAACGCGACGTTCCTGGAGTCGGACTTCGTCATCGGCATCGGCAACCGCTGGGCCAACCGCCACACCGGCGGCCTCGACGTCTACACGAAGGACCGCACGTTCGTCCACGTCGACATCGAGCCCACCCAGATCGGAAAGATCTTCGCGCCCGACTACGGCATCGTCTCCGACGCCCGCGCGGCGCTGGAGCTGTTCGTCGAGGTCGCCAAGGAGCTCAAGGCCGAGGGCAGGCTGCCCGACCGCAGCGAGTGGGCCGCCTCCGCGCAGGAGCGCAAGGCCACGCTGCAGCGCCGTACGCACTTCGACAACGTCCCCATGAAGCCGCAGCGCGTGTACGAGGAGATGAACAAGGCCTTCGGCCCGGAGACGCGCTACGTCACCACCATCGGCCTCTCCCAGATCGCCGGCGCGCAGATGCTGCACGTCTACAAGCCGCGCCACTGGATCAACTGCGGCCAGGCGGGCCCGCTGGGCTGGACGATCCCGGCCGCGCTGGGCGTCGCCACCGCCGACCCGGAGACCCCGGTGGTCGCGCTGTCCGGCGACTACGACTTCCAGTTCATGCTGGAGGAGCTGGCGGTCGGCGCGCAGCACCGGATCCCGTACGTCCACGTGCTGGTCAACAACGCCTACCTGGGCCTGATCCGCCAGGCGCAGCGCAACCTGGACATCAACTTCCAGGTCAACCTGGAGTTCGAGAACATCAACTCCCCGGAGCTGGGCGTCTACGGCGTCGACCACATCAAGGTCGTCGAGGGCCTCGGCTGCAAGGCCATCCGCGTCACCGAGCCGGACCAGCTGCTGCCGGCCTTCGAGGAGGCCAAGAAGCTGGCGGCGGAGTACCGGGTCCCGGTGGTCGTCGAAGCGATCCTGGAGCGCGTCACCAACATCTCGATGGGCGTCCAGATCGACGGCGTGAACGAGTGGGAGGACCTGGCCACCGAGCCGGGCCACGCGCCCACGTCCATCAAGCCCCTGAAGGTCTGATCCCTCCTCGCGCCAACGGTCCCCGCCCCGGTCCTGACCCCGGGACGGGGACCGTTTCCCTTGTCCGGGACGCTCTTCGCGCACGCCTCACCCGTCTGATCATCTGATAACAAGCCCCATGGTCTCCTTCCCGTGGTCGGCTGCCGGGCAGCCGACAGAACCGGACCATGCCCCGAGGAGGGCGGCGGCCGGCGTTCCGGCGCAGCCGCTCAGCGCAGCACGGCCGCCAGCAGATCGGAGCCCAGCGCCGTCAGTTCGGCCGGCTTGAGGATGTGACGGACGTACCGGCCGTCCCGCTGTGCCGTGAGCAGGCCCGCGCGGCGCAGGACGGCGAGGTGGCGGGAGACCTCGGGGCGTGAGAGTTCCCAGGCGTGGGCCAGTTCGCTGGTGGTGTGCGGGCCGCGGGCGAGGGTGCGCAGCAGCCGCAGCCGTACCGGATGGGCGAGCGCCTCCAGCCGGAGTGTGACCGTGTCGAGTGATACCGGCTCTGATGGAGTCGGCTCGGCCACGGGGTACTGCACCACCGGCTGCCACCCGGGCGCGTGGACGGCCACCAGGTGGGGGCGGCCGAAGACGCTGGGGATGAAGGTGACGCCGGTGCCATGGGCGGAGGTCGCCTTGTCCTGCACCTTGTCCACGAAGATGCAGTCGCCGTCCGGTGCCAGGGTGACCGCGGCGGAGACGGATGCGAGTGCCGGCCCGACGCCGTGGTGCTTCAGCAGGTCGTTCTTCACGCGCAGATCGGTGGCGAGCTGCACGGCGGCGCCCGCCCAGGCGGCGTCGAAGAAGGCCTCGGCGCACTGTTCGAGGGTGTGGCGCACCCGCGCCCGTACAGCGGCCGGGTCGGCGAGCAGTCGTTCCGCGAAGGCCTCTTGCAGCGCACCGCGGGCCTGGGCGAGGTCCAGGGCCCGCTCGCGCGCCGCCGCGTCGGTGAGCGGCGACGGCGCAGCGAAGTGGACCCTGCTGCTGCCGCACGTGGTGACCAGCGCGGCGGTCACATACGTTGCGTCGTCGATGCGGTCCACGTCGTCCAGCTCCTCGGCGAGGGTGGGCCGTGGCCGGGCGGGGAGCAGGAAGTCCGCCTGTGAGGAACGCCAGAGGAACTCGGCCTCCCTGAGCCGCTCGGCCAGTTCCGGACGCAGCCCGGCCCAGACATCGCCTGCCCAGCCGGCGAGCTGCGGATGATGCCCGGGTTCGGCCAGTACGTGCAGCATCGCGGTCAGCTCGGCCAGCGGGGAGGCGGCGAACCGCAGTCGCTCGGACGGCAGGCCGCTGATGTCGATCCTCAACGTCATCGCCTCATCATCACCGACCGGACGGCCGGTGATGGCGTCGGTTGACAGTGTCCGTCAACCGACGCGGCAAGCCCGGCGGCCGACCGCACCGTTGACGCCATGCCAACCACCACCAAGATCCGGCCCCGCGCCCTCGTCCGTGCCACTGGAGGCCCCCGCTATGCCGTGGCCCTGGTCGTGGACGCACTCGGCACCGGCCTGCTGCGGCCCTTTCTGCTGCTCTACGGGGTGATGGTGCTGAGGCTGTCCGCGCCCGCCACCGGCGTCGCCATGACGGCGGGTGTCGTCGTGGGCCTGATGTGCATGCCCGCGGTCGGCCGATGGCTGGACCGGGGCGCGCGCAGCACGGTCGTGGCGGCATCGATGCTGGTGCGGGTGCTGGGCGTTGTCCTGCTGCTGGCCACACCGGCGGGGTACGTCTGGCCGTTCGCGGCGGCGGCGCTTCTCCTCGGCATCGGCAACCAGGCATGGCCGGCCGCCCATGCGGCTCTCGTGGCCACGGTCGCCCACGGCCGGGAACGCGACACCGCGCTCGCGGCGGGCCGCGCCCTGCGCAACGCCGGTATGGGAGTGGGCGCGCTCCTCGCCACCATATGTCTGGCGGGCGGCGCCACCGCTTTGCAGGCGCTGGCCGCCGTGACCGGGCTGGCGTATCTCACCGCGGCGGCCCTGGCGTGGTCGGTCCGACTGCGCGCCGATCCGGCCGCTGCCCCGCCCGAGGGCGGTGACGACGGGCCGCCGCCCCGGATGCGGGCGCTGCTCGCGGCCAACGTGGTGTACGCCTTCTGCCTCAATGTCCCCGAAATCGCGCTCCCCCTGGTCCTGGTGACCCAGTTGCACGCGTCCCCGGTGTGGTCGGCGGCGATCTTCGTGGCCAACACGGTGCTGGTGGTCACCCTCCAGGTTCCGCTGACCGTCCTGATGTCCCGCTTCCCCCGGCGGACGGTGCTGGCTCTCGCGGGTGTGGTCCTCGCCGCGTCCTACCTCGGCTTCCTGGCGGCGTTGTCACTGGGACACGGCTGGGGCGCACCGGCCGTCGCCGTGGTGTCCGTGGTCTGCACCCTCGGCGAGATCCTCTATGCCGGCAGCGCCACCGCGCTCGTCACCGCTGTCGCTCCGGCCCATGTCCTGGGACGGACCCTCGCCCGCTTCGAGCTCTCCACCGGCTTCGGCCTGGCGGTCTCCCCGGCGGTCATCACCGCTCTCGCACCGCTCGGCCCGGCTGCTCTCTGGGGCACCCTGGCCGGTGCGACCCTCGTCTCCGCCTCCGCTTTTGCTCCGTCAGCCGCCGACCAGGGCCGGGAGATCCCCGGCGGCGCTCGGGTGGGCCCCGGCCCCTATGCGGTGGTGCGTTCCCGTTCCGCGGCGATCGCCCGGCGCAGCGCCTCCAGTTTGAGGGGAAGCAGCGGGCGCAGACCGTCGTAGCGCAGACGGCCGACGCGGTAGGAGGTGATGAGGCCGTTCTCCTCCAGGGGCATGCCGGCGGGACGCAGTACGGTACGGCCGTCCTCGTCGAGGATCCCGTCATGGTTCATCCAGAGCGAGACCCAGAGCTTGCTGGTGCCGTGGGTGCGCCGGACGAGTTCCGCGCGCAGCGGCAGCCATCTGTCCAGGGCCGCGCGGGTCAGCGGTGAGGTGTCGATCCACTCACCCGGCTCCGCGCCGACGACGGCCCCGCCCTGTGGGTGCCGCTCGATGTAGACGGCGGCGTTGCCGTCCGCCAGATGGGCCAGGCGCTGCCCGATCAACTCGCCGCTGCGTGCGGCGGTGTCCAGCTCCATACAGAGCACGGCCGTCAGTCGGGTCTGCGCGGGGGACATGGCGCCGCCGAGGTACCTGTCGAGCTGCCGGCGCAGCGCCGAGAGCGTCGCCTGCCGCGGGACGGGGCGCAACGCGACTTCCCCGCCTGCCAGTTGTGGAGCGGGCATGCCGTGGGCCTCGCGCAGGAGGTCGACGCACCGGCGCCGGATCTCGTTCGTCGGCCCGGAGGTGGGCGGGTGGCCGCCCGCGACGCGGCGGGCCCGCAGCGCACCGGATTCGGCGAGGCGCAGATACGGGGTGATGGCGTCCTCTTCGAGGAGGCGTCGCAGGCTGCGCCGTGCGCCGACGGGCAGTGCGCCGCGGGTCAGCGCCCGGTCCATCTCGCCGCGGACCATGTCGAGCTGCCGCCGGCGCGCTTCGCCGACGCCGAGCTCGTCGAGGAGCCCGTCGAGGGCGTTGACCGCGGCGAATGTCGACGTGGGCATGGGGTGATTGTGGCGTACGGCCGGGGTGTGCGCCGGGAAATGAGGTGAGGGCGTGGAGTACGGGACCGTCCGTACTCCACGCCCTCACGTATGTGGTGCCGCCCGACGGAGCGAGGCTGGCGCGACAGGACATTCGCACCGCCGGACGGAGTCTGTTGTCTGGCTGGGACCGCGGCGGCGGCGATTGGTCCCGGGAGGCCGCCTCCTTCTGGTCAAGAAGCGGCTTCCGGAGCCTTCACCACCGCACTGGCATCGCACGACCGCCGCGGTCCTCGCCTTCGCCCGCTCGGCGGACCACCCCTCATTCGGGTCCGCCGTGCGGGCTCGGCGCCCAGGACATGACCTCCCGTCAGTTCCTGGGCGCAGTCGGTGCCCTCAGTCCTCGCGCAGGGCGCGGACCGCTTCCTCGACGCGCTTGCCGTAGTCGGCGTCGGCGGCGTGGAAGTGGGCGAGGTTCCTCTCGATGACATCGTCCCGGCCGACCTGGGACAGACCGCCGGCGATGTTCGCGACGAGGCGCTGCTTCTCGTCCTCGGACATCAGCCGGTAGAGCTCGCCGGCCTGGAAGAAGTCGTCGTCCTTGACGTGGGCGGGGGCCGCGTGGGTGCCCGTCCAGCCCTGCACGGCGAGCGGTGCGGACTGGGCGCCGTCGCTCTGCGCCGGTCCCGCGTACGAGTTGGGCTCGTAGTTCTTCTCGTGGCGCGAGCCGTTGCGGGTGGCCATGATGCCGTCGCGGCCGTAGTTCTGCGCCGTCGTCGCCTTGGGGGCGTTCACCGGCAGCAGGGTGTGGTTGACGCCGAGGCGGTAGCGGTGCGCGTCCGCGTAGGCGAACAGCCGGCCCTGGAGCATCTTGTCCGGCGAGGGGCCGATGCCGGGAACGAAGTTGTTCGGGGAGAACGCCGCCTGCTCGACCTCGGCGAAGACGTTCTCGGGGTTGCGGTCGAGCACCAGCCGGCCGACGCGCTGGAGCGGGTAGTCGGCGTGCGGCCAGACCTTGGTGAGGTCGAACGGGTTGAAGCGGTAGTCGGCCGCTTCGGCCGCCGGCATGACCTGCACGTACAGCGTCCAGGACGGGTTGACGCCGCGTTCGATGGCCTGGAGCAGGTCGGTCTGGTGCGAGTTGGCGTCCGAGCCGACGACTTCGGCGGCCTGCTCCGAGGAGAGGCAGCGGATGCCCTGGTTGGTCTTGAAGTGGTACTTGACGAAGAAGGCGTCGCCCTCGGCGTTCGTCCACTGGTAGGTGTGCGAGCCGTAGCCGTTCATGTGGCGGTACGAGGCGGGGATGCCGCGGTCGCCCATGAGCCAGGTGATCTGGTGGGTGGACTCGGGGGAGTGCGCCCAGAAGTCCCAGACGTTGTCCGGCTCCTGCTTGCCCGTGAAGGGGTCGCGCTTCTGGGAGTGGATGAAGTCGGGGAACTTGATCGGGTCCTTGATGAAGAACACCGGGGTGTTGTTGCCGACGAGGTCGTAGTTGCCCTCTTCGGTGTAGAACTTCAGGGCGAAGCCGCGCGGGTCGCGGACCGCGTCCGCGCCGCCGAGCGAGTCGGCGACGGTGGAGAAGCGGATGAAGGTCTCGGTGCGCTTGCCCACCGCGGAGAGGAAGTCTGCCTTGGTGAAGCCGGTGACGTCGTCGGTGACCTCGAAGTAGCCGTGTGCGCCGGAGCCGCGGGCGTGCACCACGCGCTCCGGGATCCGCTCGCGGTTGAAGCGGGCGAGCTTCTCCAGGAGGTGCTGGTCCTGGAGGAGGAGCGGGCCACCGACGCCGGCGGTGGCGGAGTTCTGGTTGTCGGCGACCGGGGCGCCTGACTCGGTCGTAAGCACACGCTGCGTCATGGTGGCGGGTCTGACCTTCCGTACTGAAGCTGTTGATGCGGCCGGCGGTGCGAGGAGCGTAATTTCGCCCCGGAGGCGGCGTCAACAGTTTGTTGAAAACGAAGTGTGGTGTTCCGGACGGCGCCGGCGCCTGGGCGCGACAGGACAGGTGTCAGCGCCGACGCCGCCCGGAAATCAGGGGGCCCCGAGCGAGGGCCGGTTGCTCAGACCTGCTGGCCGGAGAGCCGCTCGACGGCGCGCAGCAGGGCCGAGTGGTCCAGGCCGCCGTCGCCCTGCGCGCGCAGGGAGGCGACCAGTTGGGCGACCACGGCGCCGACGGGCAGCGCGGCACCGACATTGCGGGCGGCGTCCGTGACGATGCCCATGTCCTTGTGGTGCAGGTCGATCCGGAAGCCGGGCTTGAAGTCGCGGTTCAGGAAGTTGTCCTTCTTGCGGGTCAGCACGGTGGAGCCGGCGAGGCCGCCGTTGAGCACGTCGAGTGCGGCCTGGAGGTTCACGCCGGACTTCTCCAGGAAGACCACGGCCTCGGCGCACGCCTGGATGTTCACGGCGACGATCAGCTGGTTGGCGGCCTTCACCGTCTGGCCGGAGCCGTGGGGGCCGCACAGCACGATGGTCTTGCCGAGAGCTTCGAGGATCGGCAGAGCGGTGTCGAAGTCGCTCTGCTCACCGCCGACCATGATGGACAGCACGGCCTCGATCGCGCCGGCCTCGCCGCCGGAGACCGGGGCGTCGAGGACGCGCAGGCCCTTCTCGGCGGCGGCCTTCGCCAGGTCGACGGAGGTCTGCGGGGTGATCGACGACATGTCGATGATCAGTGCGCCGGACCGGGCGTTCTCCAGGATGCCGTCCGGGCCGTACGCGATGGCCTCGACCTGCGGGGACGCCGGCACCATCGTGATGACCACGTCGGCGTCCTTGACGGCCTCGGCGATCGAGGACGCGACGGTGCCGCCGGCCGCGGCGAGCCGGTCGAGCTTGTCCTGCTCCAGCGTGAAGCCGGTGACGGAGTAGCCGGCCTTCAGCAGGTTCTCGGACATGGGGGAGCCCATGATGCCGAGACCGATCCACGCGATCGCCGGGCGGGAATCTGCGAGATTGCTCATGAGGGTGCCTTCCTGAACACTTCTGTACGTCTGTGAGTTCAGCGCGCAGCGCGCGCCTCGGCCGGGAGCCAGTCGAAGGACTCGGCGCTCGGCCGGTCGCCGGCCTTGTACTCCAGGCCCACCCAGCCCTCGTATCCGGCCTTCGTCAGCTCATCGAGGAGCTGCTCCAGCGGGAGCGAGCCGGTGCCCGGGGCGCCGCGGCCGGGGTTGTCGGCGATCTGCACGTGGCCGGTCTTGTCGGCGTAGGCCGCGATGACCTGGCTGACGTCCTCGCCGTTCATCGACAGGTGGTAGATGTCGAGCAGGAACTTGGCGTTCCCGAGGCCGGTCGCCGCGTTGACCCGGTCGATGACCTCGATCGCGGCCGGGGCGCTCACCAGCGGGTAGAGCGGGGACTCCGGCTTGTTGAGGGTCTCGACGAGCAGGATCGCCCCGATGCGGTCGGCCGCGCGGGCGGCCAGCACCAGGTTCTCCAGGGCGAGGGTGTCCTGGATCTGCGGGTTCACGTCCTCGACGCGGTTGCCGTAGAGGGCGTTGAGCGCCTTGCAGCCCACCGAGGCGGCGAAGTCCGCCGCCACCTCGATGTTGGCGCGGAAGCGGTCGGACTCCTTGCCGGGCACGGAGAGCGCGCCGCGGTCGGGGCCCGGCAGCTGCCCGGCGTAGAAGTTCAGCCCCACCAGCTGGGTGCCGGCGTCGTCGAGCGCCTTCTTGAGGGCGTCGAGCTCGGCCTGCGCCGGGGTGGGGGTCTCGATCCAGGGCCACCACAGCTCGACCGCCGTGAAGCCCGCCGCGGCGGCTGCCGCGGGGCGCTCCAGGAGCGGGAGTTCCGTGAAGAGGATCGAAAGGTTCACATCGAAGCGCTGGTCGGTGCCGTGCTTGTCCGTGGAAGAGGGGGCCATGAGGCTGTGCGCTCCTTCCGTATTGCGGAAGTCAGTTTCTGCTTAACGGAAGATTGCAGGCGGTCCGTCGAACTTGTCAAGGGGCCATCTCCGATTTCGCCTCTCTCGCGTTAGGTTGTGCGCGTGCGATTGAGAGTGGAGTTCACGACCGAGCCCTTCGACCTGGACGAAGCGCCCGCCCATGCCGTGGTGGCCCGTGAGGTCGTCCAGTCGGCCGAACTCGACGCCGTCGATGTGGGGCCGTTCGGCAACACGGCCGAGGGCGACGCCGATGCCGTGCTCACGGCGGTCGACGCGCTCGTGCGCCGCTCCCTGGAGGCCGGCGCCACCCGGGTCTCGCTCCAGATCAACGTGGTCGGGGAGGGCGAGAAGTGAACGGCCCCTCGGAGCACCCCCTGGCCCGCGCGGTCAAGCCGCTCGTCGACGCGATGGGCGCGGAGCTGGTCGAGCCCGGCCAGGCGAGCCCGGACGACGTGGTGCTCGCCTGGGAGGGCGAGGACGTCATAGCGGTTCGGCTGCCGCAGCTCTCCGACTCCCTCGACCACATCCTGGCCGCCCTGGAGCGCCGTCACGGCATGCCGCTGTCCGAACTGGACCGCAGGACGAAGCAGCTGGTCGTGCGCTCCCTGGAGGCCCGCGGGGCCTTCTCGGTGCGGCACGGCGTCGAGACGGTGGCCGGTGCGCTCGGCGTCAGCCGCTTCACCGTCTACAACTATCTGAACCGCGAGAACGGCACCAAGGGCGAGTGAGCGCGGGCCCCCGATTCACCCTGTGATCGCTCCCGGTCACGGCCCGTGGCGGCGATCTCCGGGCGACGGCTCGCGTGTCACCGAGTTTTCAACAAAGTGTTGACGTTATGTTGCCGGAGGGCGTTAGCTGTCCGCAGCCCGTCCAACGCACAGCGAAAAACAGCCACGGAGGCTCCCGTGACTTCGAGCTCGACGCCGGGCCTCGCCCGGTTCAACACATCGGCGGAGAGCGACGCGACCGCCGCGCTCCACGAGGTGTGCGCCAGTTCGGCCTGGGGAGACAAGCTGCTCGCGCAGCGTCCCTACGCCACCGCCGAGGCCCTCTTCACCGCCAGTGACGCCGCGATGGCCGAGCTGACAGCTGCGGATCTGGCCGAGGCGATGGCGGGACACCCGCCGATCGGCCGGCCGAAGCCGGGCGACCCGACCTCCGCCCGCGAACAGCGGGGGATGGCCGGCGCCTCCGAGGAACTGAAGGCCGAACTGCTCGAACTCAACCTGGCCTACCAGGAGAAGTTCGGTCACGTCTTCCTGATCTGCGCCACCGGCGCCACCGGTGAGCAGATGCGGGACGCGGTCAGGGTCCGGATCCAGAACTCCGACGAGAAGGAGCGGGAGATCGCCCGCGGAGAGCTTGTCAAGATCAACCGGATCCGGCTGGCCCGACTCGTAGAAGGAGAGTGACCTGTGAGCACCGAGACCACCGCTTCCGTGTCCACCCACATCCTGGACACCAGCATCGGCCGCCCCGCCGAGGGCGTCGCCATCGCGCTGTCGGCCCGCCCGGGCCCCGGCGCGGAGTGGACCGCGCTCGGCGGCTCCGCCACCGACGCCGACGGGCGGTGCAAGGACCTGCCGGCGCTGCCGGAGGGCACCACCCATGTACGTCTCGACTTCGAGACCGAGGCGTACTTCTCCACCAGAAACAACGCCAACCAGCAAGCCGAGGCGCAGCAGGACGCCCCCCGCGTAAGGGACAGCGGTGCGTTCTTCCCGGAGGTGGCGATCACATTCGCCGTCGTACCGGGCGAGCACTACCACGTACCGCTGCTGCTCAACCCGTTCGGCTACTCCGTTTACCGAGGGAGCTAGCAGACATGCCCACGATTCTCGGCCAGAACCAGTACGGCAAAGCAGAGAACCGCGTCGTCAAGATCACGCGGGACGGCGACACCCACCACATCAAGGACCTGAACGTCTCCGTCGCCCTCTCCGGCGACATGGACGACGTCCACTACTCCGGCTCCAACGCCAACGTCCTGCCGACCGACACCACCAAGAACACGGTGTACGCGTTCGCCAAGGAGCACGGCATCGAGTCCGCCGAGCAGTTCGGCATCCACCTGGCCCGTCACTTCGTGACCTCCCAGGAGCCGATCCACCGGGCGCGCATCCGTATCGAGGAGTACTCCTGGGAGCGCATCGCCACCTCGGACGCCAACTCCAAGTTCATCGGCTCCGACGAGGTGCGGCACTCCTTCGCCCGCAAGGGCCAGGAACTGCGCACCGCCCAGATCACCTACGACGGTGAGAACTGGGAGGTCCTGTCCGGTCTGAAGGACCTCACGGTCATGAATTCCACCAACTCGGAGTTCTGGGGCTACGTCAAGGACAAGTACACGACGCTCAAGGAGGCGTACGACCGCATCCTGTGCACCGACGTCTCCTCGGTCTGGCGCTACAACTGGACCAGCGACGACGACCGGATGCCCAACTGGGAGAAGTCGTACGAGCAGGCCAAGAAGCACATCCTGCAGGCCTTCGCCGAGACGTACTCCCTCTCGCTCCAGCAGACCCTGTACCAGATGGGTTCGCGGGTGATCAACAGCCGCAGCGAGATCGACGAGATCCGCTTCTCGCTGCCGAACAACCACCACTTCCTGGTGGACCTCGAGCCGTTCGGGCTGAAGAACGACAATGAGGTGTACTTCGCGGCGGACCGCCCGTACGGCCTGATCGAGGCCACGATCCTGCGGGACGGCGTCGAGCCGCGGATCCCGGTCGACATGACCAACCTGTAGCCAACCGCTTGAACCCCCGACGCGTGCGCCGGCGTTGAGTCCCAGGGGGAGAGCGGGGGCATCTGCGCAACAACAGAACCGCGGACCCGGTCGTCACCCCGCTCGACCCCCGGGCCCGTTCCATCAATGGGAAGAACGAGGAACCGCCATGGCGGCTTCGCGCATCGTCATCGAGAACTGTGCCATCGCGACCGTGGACGCGGACGACACCGAGTACGCGTCCGGGTACATCGTCGTCGCCGACAACCGGATCGAGTCGGTGGGCGCCGGACAGGCCCCCGCCGGACTGGAGAACGTGGTCCGCCGCATCGACGGCACCGGCCATCTCGCCACGCCCGGTCTGATCAACACGCACCACCACTTCTACCAGTGGATCACCCGGGGCCTCGCCACCGACCACAACCTGTTCAACTGGCTGGTGGCGCTGTACCCGACGTGGGCGCGGATCGACGAGCCGATGGCCCGCGCGGCCGCACAGGGCTCCCTCGCCATGATGGCCCGCGGCGGAGTCACCACCGCCATGGACCACCACTACGTCTACCCGCGGGGCTCCGGCGACCTGTCCGGCGCGATCATCGGCGCCGCGAGCGAGATGGGTGTCCGCTTCACGCTCGCCCGCGGTTCCATGGACCGTGGCAAGTCCGCCGGCGGACTGCCGCCGGACTTCGCCGTCGAGTCCCTCGAAGGCGCGCTCGCCGCCACCGAGGAGACCATCGACAAGCACCACGACGCCTCCTTCGACGCGATGACGCAGATCGCCGTCGCGCCGTGCTCCCCCTTCTCCGTCTCCACCGAACTGCTGCGGCAGGGCGCCGAGCTGGCACGCCGCAAGAACGTCCGGCTGCACACGCACGGCTCCGAGACCGTCGAGGAGGAGGAGTTCTGCAAGGAACTCTTCGGGATGGGCCCGACCGACTACTTCGAGTCGACCGGCTGGCTCGGCCAGGACGTGTGGATGGCCCACTGCGTCCACATGAACGACTCGGACATCGCCGCCTTCGGCCGTACGGGCACGGGCGTCGCGCACTGCCCGTCCTCCAACGCACGGCTCGCCGCCGGCATCGCCCGGGTTCCCGACATGCTGAAGGCGGGCGTCCCCGTCGGCCTCGGCGTCGACGGCACCGCCTCCAACGAGTCGGGCGAACTGCACACCGAGCTGCGCAACGCGCTGCTCGTCAACCGCCTCGGCCCCCACCGCGAGGCCGCCCTGAACGCGCGCCAAGCCCTGCGCCTCGGCACGTACGGCGGTGCCCAGGTCCTCGGCCGCGCCGAGCAGATCGGCTCGCTGGAGGCCGGCAAGCTCGCCGACCTCGTGCTGTGGAAGCTGGACACGCTCGCCCACTCCTCCATCGCCGACCCGGTGATCGCGCTCGTCTTCGGCGCGGCAGCCCCCGTATCCCTCTCCCTCGTGAACGGCAGGACCGTCGTCGAGGACAACCACCTGACCACGGTGGACGAGGACGCCATCGCCCGCTCCGCGCGGGACGAGGCACAGCGCCTGGCGCGGATCGCCGCACAGGACTGACCCAAGCGTCCGGTCGAGGGGGACGGCCCTCGACCGGAAGCCGTGGACCCGAGCGGGGTCCATGGCAGCCGTGACCGGGGGGTGCGGCACCGCATATCGGTGCCGCGCCTCCCGGGACGGTGACTCGTGTCTTCACACCCCCGAAGCACCGGGCTCACCGCTGCACCACTTCGCACCACCTCCCTGACACCCGCGTCACCGCCGACGTGTAACCGACCGGAGGAACCGACCGTGGCCGCACAGCCCAGGTTTCCGAACGATGCAGACACACCCGCAGACGCGACAGCAGACGCAGACGCGGTACCGGCAGCGCCGGACGTACCGACGGAGAAGCATCCGGTCGACGAGACCCTGCCTCCTCTGAAGATGTTCACCAGCGGCCTTCAGCATGTGGCCGCGATGTATGCGGGTGTGGTGGCCCCGCCCATGATCGTGGGGCCCGCCGTGGGGCTGAGCGCCACGGACACGGCCTTCCTGATGGGGGCCAGCCTCTTCACCGCCGGCATAGCCACCCTTCTCCAGACGCTCGGCTTCTGGAAGGTCGGCGCCCGGCTCCCGTTCGTCAACGGTGTCTCCTTCGCCGGAGTGACCCCGATGGTCGCCATCGGCAGGGACCGCGGAGCGGACGGCATCACCGTCATCTTCGGCGCGATCATCGTCGCCAGCGTGCTCGGTTTCGTCCTCACGCCGTACTTCTCGAAGCTGGTCCGCTTCTTCCCGCCCGTCGTCACGGGCACCGTCATCACCCTCATCGGCGTGTCGCTGCTGCCGGTGGCCTTCAACTGGTCGCAGGGCGGCAACTCCACGGCCGACGACTACGGTTCGATGAAGAACATCGGCATGGCGGCCCTCACCTTCGTGATCGTGCTGGCCCTGCGCAAGGTCCTGCGCGGGTTTCTCCAGCAGATCGCGATCCTGCTCGGCCTCGTCGCGGGCACGGTGATCGCGGCGCCGCTCGGCATGGCGAACCTCGACGCCATCAAGAACGCCGACATCGTCGGCTTCCCCACGCCCTTCCACTTCGGCGCGCCGCAGTTCGAGATCGCCGCGATCGTCTCCATGTGCATCGTGATGCTCGTCTGTATGACGGAGTCGACCGCCGACATGCTCGCCCTCGGCAGGATCGTGGATCGGCCGGCCGACGAGCGGGTCATCGAGGGCGGGCTGCGGGCCGACACCCTCGGCAGCGCCATCAGCCCGCTGTTCAACGGATTCATGTGCAGCGCCTTCGCCCAGAACATCGGCCTGGTCGCGATGACGAAGGTCCGCAGCCGCTTCGTCGTCGCCGCGGGCGGCGGCATCCTGATCCTGCTGGGCCTGTGCCCCGTCGCCGCCTCGGTGATCGCGCTCGTACCGCTGCCGGTCCTCGGCGGCGCGGGCATCGTCCTCTTCGGCTCGGTCGCGGCGAGCGGCATCCAGACGCTGGCCACCGCCGCCCTGGAGAAGGGCGAGAACGCGCTGATCGTCGCCGCGTCGGTCGGCATCGGACTGATCCCGATCGCCGCGCCGGAGTTCTACCACGCCTTCCCCGAGGACGCGCTCGTCGTCCTCGACTCCGGCATCTCCACCGGCTGCATCGTGGCGATCGCGCTCAACCTCGCCTTCAACCACCTGGGAAAGAAGGGCAGTTCGGACGAGGTGCAGGAGGACGGGCAGGGCAGCGGGAAGCCGGACGGGGCGACGGTGGCCGCACCGGCGGCGGCGGTGCACTGAGCGAGCCTTCACCGATGACGGCAGGGAGGCGGACGCGCGAGAGGGCGCGTACCCCACGACGGGTACGCGCCCTCTCCGTCCGACGCCGGGCCGCGTGTGGCGGGCTCGAGGCGGTCAGTCGATATGGAAGCTGTCGCCGTAGACCTTCCAGTCGAGCGGCGTGTTCAGGTTGAGGTTGTTCTTCTGCACGAAGACCCGCTGAGCGGTGTCGACCCGGCTCGTGTCCTCGTGCGCCTCCTCCTGCTTCATCGCCCAGACACGGGCGTCGAGGAACGCGTTGAGGTAGGTCTTCTCGTTGCCGCCCTGGGCCGGGGGCTTGGCCTTGGCCAGTGCCCGCTTGCGGATGCTGCTGAAGCTGGTCGAGTCGCCGCCGTCGCCGTGCATCACGATGGCGTCGTAGTAGATGAACTGGCCCAGCACGCCGACACCGTCGCTCTTGCCGCGGCTCACCGCCGGGTTGAAGTACACCCGGTCCCGCTCGTCGTTCTGCGCCGTCTTGAACGCGGAGTCCTCGGCCGCCTTTTTCCAGTCCTTCGTGAAGTCCGGGTCGAGGCCGGCGTGCGAGTCGCTGCCGTCGACGTTGCGCAGCGCGGGCAGGTACTTGGCGAGGACGTTGCCCGGCTTGCGCTGCGTGTAGAGCTCGACAAGGTCGAGCATGTCGCCGGTGCCGGAGCAGAACCCGATGATCCCTGCGGTGTAGCCGCGCCCGTCGCCTATGTCCTCGATGTACTTGTACTGGGCCTTCCAGTCCAGCGAGGAGTTCTCCGCGCTGGAGACGATCTTCATGGCGATTTCCTTCTTCGCCGGGTCGTCGAGCCCGACGGCGGCCGGGGCCACCGCGGTCGTGGAACGGCCGTCGCCGGCGTCCGAAGGGGAGTTGGCCGCGAAGGCGGTGGCGGGCACCGCGATCAGTGTCACGCCGAGTGCCACGCGGGGGAAGAACCTGAGCGGACTCTTGGCGCGCTTGTGGGGGGTGGGCACCGTGCCTCCAGGGGGAGTTCGTCGTTCCGTATTCTGTTAGGAAGCTTTCCTATCAGAGCCGGGAACGACTCGTACACCCTTTCCCCGCAAGGAAATTCGACCCTGTCGCGGGCCGTGGACCCCGCAGCGGAAGACCCGCCAGGTCAGCGCCCCGGCCACGCCATGAGGTTGTTGAAGAGCTCCGCCTGCTCGATCGCGTCGTCCAGTCCGTGATGCGTGTGCCGCCTCGTGGAGTGGAGCTCCGGCGGCATGGTTCCCTTCGCGACAGCGCGCAGCGGAAGCCGCGCCTTGGTGGCGTACAGGGTCTTCATGTCGAAGCAGCCGGAGTGGCCGAACGGGCTCGCGCCGGTGAACCTGATCAGATACCAGTACAGGAACATCCAGTCGTAGGAGGCGGGGTAACCGCACATCACCGGCTGCGCACCGGTGGAGACCTCCCGCACCCAGGCACCGAACTCGGCCATGGCGTCGACCGGTTCGCTGCCCCCGGCGATCAGTGCGTCCCGGTCCAGCCCGCTCACCGCGAGGGCCTCCGGTACGAAGTCCTCGCTGATGGGGCGCAGTTCCCGGTAGAACGTCCGCGCCTGCGGATCGGCCGGCTCATAACCGTCGGCGTCCTGGCGGCCCGCCACGGCGGCACCGAAACTGATCATCGAGTAGGGGCCCGGGATCGGACCGTCCGCCTCGATGTCGACGGAGATGTAGAGGCTGGGTTTCACGCGTGGTGCCGTACGTCGTGCCATACCGGGAGCATCGCACCGGAGCGGCTGACGGCACATCCGCATTACGGGGCACGGGCTCCGGCCACAGGCGCATCGGGGCGGGAGCCGGTGTCGGAGGCGTTGTCAGACCCCCGTGACATGCTCGGAAGCATGGATCACGAGCAGGTTTTCGCCGGTCTGGACAGCGTGCGCTGGGCCGAGTTGGAGCATGCGTACGGCGAAGCCGACGAC
Source organism: Streptomyces sp. NBC_00306 (assembly GCF_036169555.1). Taxonomy (GTDB): domain Bacteria; phylum Actinomycetota; class Actinomycetes; order Streptomycetales; family Streptomycetaceae; genus Streptomyces; species Streptomyces achmelvichensis. Next base: position 6,526,558 of record NZ_CP108032.1, read on the forward strand.
CTCCCCGGCATGCTGCGTGCGCTCGCGGGCGACGACGAGCAGTCGGCCGAGGCGCTCGACGAGTTGTGGAGCAGCATCCTGCACCAGGGCACGGTGTACGCAGCCACCGTGCAGGCCGTGCCCTTCCTGGCGCGGCTGGCCGCGGCAGGGACACGGACCGTCGATCTGCTCGTCCTGCTCGGTGGCATGGCCGAGAGCGACGACGTGTACGGACTGTCCGATCCCGGCGCGTGCCGGGCAGCCGTCGCCGCCCAACTCCCCCTGATCCTTCCGCTGTTCGCGTCCCAGGATGCGCGAGTGCGTCAGGCCGCGGTCTGGACGGCCGGCAGCACCGGTGCCGCTCCCGCCCTGCCGCAGCTGCGCCGGTTGTGGGACGAGGAGACCGAACCGGGTGTCCGGGCGGAGGTGCTCGCGGCGCTGGTGCGGCTCGGCCACCCGGATGCCGCGGATGCCGCCCTGAAGGCGATCGCGCCCGGTGAACCCGCCGAGCTGCGGGTCGTCGCGGCCATGGCCTGCCTGGACGCCGGTCTGTCGTGGACGCCCGCGCACCAGGACACCCTGGTGTCGCTGCTCCCGGCGGACCGGCATGTCGCCGGCCGCTTCGACCAGGCACGCACCGAGCCGCTGCACCATGTCGTCGACACGCTGCTGCGGCGCGACACCGCCCAGGACCGCTCCTCGGCCTACGAGTTGATCCAGGCGGCCCTGGCCGCCGCGGACCCCGAGGCCCGGAAGGAGGCGCTGTGGGCGGCCGAGCACGCCTGCATGATCTCCCGCAGCGCCCCGGGCCGGCTGGCTCCCTCCCTGCTGGCCCTGCTGAAGCTCGGTGAGCACACGGCCTCCCTGCTGCCCGTCCTCGACAAGCTCGGCGTCCACGCGCAGTCGGCGGCCCCGGCGCTGGCCGCGCTCGCCGCAGGGGGTGGCGACCTGGCGGACCGGGCACTCGCGGTGCTGGTGCGGGTCGCGCCGCACGAGGCCGCCCCGCTGCTCGCCCGCGACCTCCCCGACCGCTCACGTGCCCTCGCGGCGGCGTGCGGATTCCCCGGAAAGCGGCGTGAGCGTGATATGCCGTACGCGCCGGAGCTGCTCAACGCCATCCGCATTCGGCTGACCGACGACGAACTGGCGGGGAACGAACCGGTGTGGCTGACCGGCCTGCTGGTGGCCTGGGGTGTGCGGGCGGCGGCCGCCCTGCCCGAACTGACCGCGGTGATGGACCGCTTCCCGGCGGCCGTGCCCCGGGCGCTCGCGGCGGTCTGCCCGCCCGACAGCCGCGACGCCACGGCGGCCGTCCTGCGGCGTGCAGCCGCCACGGGGCCGCCGGAGGGCCGGTACGCGGCGGCCGACGCCCTGTGGAACCTGACCGGTGAGACCGGCCCGCTGGTGGACGAACTCCGGCGCCGGCTGGAGCAGAGCGCGGGACCCGAGGCCTGCCGCACCGCGGGCGCGCTCGGCGAGGAAGGCGCCTGTCTGGTCCCGCAGTTGCGCTCGGCCCTGACGCCCGCGGGCCGTAGGCGCACCGTTCCCGAGCTCGACGCGGACATCCAGACAGCGCTCGCGCTGTGGCGGCTGACCGGGGAGGCGAACGAGACGGTCGATGTGCTCGGGGGCGTCCTGGCCGAGGCTTCCGACGGAACCTGGACGCGCTGGTCGCTTCGTGAAGCAGCTCTCGCCGCCGCCCATGTGGGCCCGGCGGCACAGGCGTTGACGCCCGCCCTCGAGGGTCTGCTGGACGACCCCTCCCATGCCCCGGCCGCGATCAGCGCCCTCCAGGCGATCAGCGGGACGCCGGACCCTGTCCGTACGGCGGAGATACTCCTGACCTCCGTCGAGCGGAACGCAGACGCCGACACAGCGCTCGACGCCTTGGGCGCGCTCGGCCCCGAGGCCCTGACGCCCACGGTCAGTGCCCGGCTGAAGGCGCTGGCCGAACGCGATCTGCGGGTCGTGACGTCGGGACTGGAGCCGGAGATGGTCCCGGCGGACGAGCGGCTGAGGGAGCGCGCGCGGAAGCTGCTCGGGGCCTGACGGTGCATCGCGGGCTGTCGGCGGCGTCACGGTGGTGCCGGGTCCGACCGGCGGCGGACGCGGACCGGGCTCCGGCCCACGACCAGGCGTCACTCACCGGGCGCCTCCCGTCCGGGCGCGGCTTCCCGAGGGACCGCCCGCCCGGATGCGGCACGAGGACGGCCGGCTCAGTTCCCCGGCTGCCAGTCGGGACGCCGCCCGCTGAACCCGATGACCTGGTCGAGGAGCGGCGCGTCGGCAGGGACGTCGACGACGGGTCCGAACGCGTCGCCGCGCGCCTCTTCGTCCCCGGGCGCCGGCTTCATCATCCCGTACGACTCGCGCAGGCTCGCCTCGTCGCAGGCGTACTTCTGTCCGGTGGCCCGGGCCAGGTCCCACCCGTGGACGACGAGCTCGTTCAGCGCCACCCGGCCGGCGATCGCGGCGGGGAAGGTGATCCCGCCGGCTTGCGTATCGCCCTCCCACGCCTCGGGCACGGTCCACGCGTCGGCCAGTTCGTCCAGCCGTCGCGGCAGCACGTCCCGCCAGTCGTCGCCGAGGACGGGCCGCGAATCGCCGGGACTGGAGGCGGTCAACGGACCGAGGTCCTTGCGCGCGGCATCGCGGAAGGCGGTGGACAGCAGGACGACATGGGCCAGCAGTTCCCGCACGGCGTACTCGGGACAGGGGGTCGGATCCCCGAGCCGCTCGTCCGGGATGCCGGCGATGAGCTGCCTCACCGCGTCGGCGGCGGGGTGGAGGTCGGGGCCGGAGGTCTGCGCTGTGGAATCCATACCAGGGGAGACCGTGCCCGGGTCCGAAATTCATCGCTGGAGCATCCAGAGCCCGGGCGATAGGCTCCGACCTGCCTTTTGCCACCGTCGATTCCTGGAGCGCACGTGCCTGAGAACGACCCGGCCGACCCCGTGACGGAACACTTCGGGGCGGAGGGCCTGCGCCGCTTCCCGGCCGTGTCCCTTGCCGGGGTTCTGCTGCCTGACCACTCGGTGCGGGCGGTCCTGTCCGAGACCGGTGTTCCCATGGCCGTCGGCCCGGGGCGCGCACCGACTCCATAGGCCGTCGGCCCGGGGCGCACACCGACTACATAGCAGGACTCAAGAAGAGTCATGGTCGGTAAGACAGAACAAGGACTGTGCATGACCCCGACCCCCGTGACCGCGCAGGACATCATCGCGACCCATGGCCTCGACGGCGTTGTGTTCTTCCCGCGGGCGGTTCATGAGAAATCGGAGATCGGCGCCCAAGCCGCCGCCTTCCTGGCGCATGTCGGCATACCGACCGACTCGGTGTTCCTCGCGCGCAATGTTTCGACAGATCCTTCTGAGGACTCGGTGCATGTCGGTGCCTGGGCCGCCGAAAGGGATGTACCGGTTCCCGAGAAGTATCGATCCTGGCTCGTCCTCGGGTATTTCCCCTGTGCCACGGCGGCATTCAATCCGGAGGACGGCCGGGTCTACTCGTTCGCCGACGACGGCGAGGGTGAGCCCGTCCTGATCCATGAGAGTCTCGAATCCCTCGTGCGCGCTCTGATCGTTCTGAAGGAATTCATGAAGGACAGGGCGGTGGACCCGGACCTCTCGCCCGAGCGGATCCGGATCAGCATCGAAACCTTCGACAGGAACCCCTTCGCCGACGAGGATTCCGCCTGGAGCCAGATCTACGAAGAAATGTCCGACGGCATCTTCTGACGGCACGTCCTCGAGTGACCGCACATCCTCGAGCGGGGACGGCCCGGGCGTCCTACACCCTGCGGCTGCCAGATGGTGTGCCCACGGGACAGCCCTCAGAACGACGTCTCGCGCACACTCGCCCGGTCCGACGGCTCCGTCGTCGCCGTGACCTCCGAGCGCTGCCGCTCGGCCGCGAACGTCACCGTCAGCGTCTCCGGGGCGCTCTGCGTCGTACTCGCCGTGAAGCCCTGGTTCGGCACCGCCGAGATCAGACACACCCCGCCGCTGCCGTAGCGCACCGTGGCCCTGCCGCCCCGGGACGAGATGGTGTGCACACCGGAGCCGCCCTCCTGGCAGCCCTGGTTCCCGGCCGGCTTCTCGTCGGACGGCGGATCCTGCGGGCTCGGCGTCGCGCGCGGTGTCGGCGGCCGGGACTCCCGCGGCTTGCCGGCCGTCTTCGTCGGAGTCGGCTCAGGCTGCCGCCGGGAGGCGCTCGGAGAGGGCGTGGGGCTCGGGGAGCGCGTGGGTCGCGCCGAGGGTGTGGGGGAGGCCGAGAAGTCCTCCGGTGCCGACTGCGCCACCGGCGCCGTGGGCCTGGTCGAGCCGACCACGAAGTGGACCGTGAATATCACGGCCGTGACGCTGGCTGTCGTGCACGACAGCCAGATGAGCAGATAGCGAAGGTACCGGGGCACGGCACCATACTGGCGGACCGGCTAACGTTCCTGCCCATGGCCTCCGTACTTGTCGTCGAGGACGACCCTGTGATCCGTGCCGCACTGACCGAGGTCCTCAGTGCGCACGGGTATGCGATCAAGACCGCTCACCAGGGGTTCGAAGCGCTGCGCGAGGTCACCCAGGGCCCGCCGGACATCGTCGTGCTCGACCTCGGACTGCCCGATCTGGACGGTCTCGACGTGCTGCGGATGATCCGCGGGATCTCCCGGGTGCCGGTGCTCGTCGCCACGGCCCGCGACGACGACCGGGAGGTCATCAGGCTCCTCAACGCGGGGGCCGACGACTACATGGTCAAGCCGTTCTCCGGCGGGCAGCTCGCCGCCCGGATCGCCGCAGTGCTGCGGCGGTCCGCGCCCGATGCGAACCGGGACCGGGAGCCCGTCCTCCAGGTCGCGGACCTCCGCATCGACACGCTCGCCCGTACCGTGCACCTCGCCGACCACGAGCTCTCGCTCACGCGGCGCGAGTTCGACCTGCTCGCCTACCTCGCCGCCAACGCCGACCAGGTCATGTCCCGTACGCGAATACTTTCCGAGGTGTGGCAGCAGCCGTATCTGGAGGACCAGACGGTCGACGTCCACCTCTCCTCGCTGCGCAGAAAGCTCGGCGAGAAGGCCTCGCGGCCCCGGTACCTCCACACCGTGCGCGGCATCGGGATCAAGCTGGTCAGCTCACCATGAGACGCGCCCTCGCAGGCATCGCCCTCGCCGTGACCACGATGGTCGCGCTGTCCTTCCTCATCCCCCTGGCCCTGCTCGTACGCGAACAGGCCCGGGACCGGGTCACCACCGCCGCCGAGCAGCGGGCGGCCGCCCTGTCGCCGGTACTCGCCCTGACGACGAAGCCGGCCGATGTGCAGCAGGCGGTCTCGGGCCTGGGCTCCGACGACCAGCTGGCCGTACGGCTCCCGGACGGCGATCTCGTCGGCACGGTGCACGCCCCCCGGCAGGCGCTGGAACGGGCCGTGAGCAAGCGCGAGACGCTGGCGATGAACACCGCCGACGGCTGGATCTACTTGCAGCCCGTGGTCCTCGCCGAGGACCGGGTCGCGGTCGTCGAGTCGTACGTGCCCGGCGCGGATCTGACCCGTGGGGTCTGGGCGTCGTGGGGCGTGATGGCGCTGCTGGCCATCGGACTGGTGGGCGGTTCGGTGCTGGTCGCCGACCGGCTGGGCGCCCGGGTGGTCCGCTCCTCGCGGAGCCTGAAGAGCGCGTCCCTGGCCCTGGGCTCCGGCGACCTCGACGTACGGGTGGAGCCGGACGGGCCGCCGGAACTCCAGGAGGCCGGCGCGGCGTTCAACCACATGGCCGACCGCGTCGTCCAACTGCTCGCCATCGAGCGGGAGATGGTGGCCGACCTCTCGCACCGGCTCAGGACGCCGCTGACCGCGCTGTACCTGGAAGTGGACCTGATCAGGGGCTCACCGGGAGCCGGACGCATCACCGCGGCCGTCGAACAGCTCGAGACCGAGCTCGACTCGATCATCACGGCGGCCCGGACCCCGCTTGCCGCGGGCCAGGCGGGCGGGACGGTGTCGTCGAGATCGTCGGAGATGGCCGAAGTGGTCGCGATGCGGCTCGACTTCTGGTCCGTGCTTGCGGCACAGCAGGAGCGGCTGTGCGAGCGTTCCTTCACCCCACGGCGTACGCCGGTCCGCTTCCCGGAGGACGATCTCGCGGCTGTCGTCGACGCGCTGATCGGCAACGTCTTCCGGCACACCCCGCAGGGCACCGCCTTCGCCGTACGGGTGGAGCGCGACGACCGGAGCGTGCGGCTGACGGTGGACGACGCGGGACCCGGCTTCGCGGACCCGGAGACCGCGCTCACCCGCGGGGTCAGCGTCGGCGGTTCCACGGGACTCGGCCTGGACATCGTGGCCAGGGCGGCCCATGACGCGGGCGGAGAGCTGGAGATATCGCGTGGGCCGATGGGGGGCGGGCGGGTACGGGTGTCGTTCGCGCTGGCGGACGCGGGGGAGTAGTCAGCGGGTCCGGCAGCCTCTGTGGTGCCGACCGCGCCCGGTCAGCGGCGGGCGCCGAAGTTCTGGGTCCACCAGGGGCCGCCGTCGCCGACGTGTACGCCGACGCCTATCTCCTTGAACGAGCAGTTCAGTATGTTGGCGCGGTGGCCGGGGCTGTTCATCCACGAGTCCATGACCGAGGCGGCGTCCGACTGGCCGCGGGCTATGTTCTCGCCCAGCGTGGACCAGGCGTATCCGGCGGCCTCCACCCGGCTGGTCATGGTGGACCCGTCGGGGCCGGTGTGGGACATCACGCCGCTCGCGGCCATGGTGTCGCTGTAGTCGTCGGCGGCCTTGGTCAGCTGTGCGTTCGCGGTCAGGGGCGAGCAACCGGCCGACGCGCGCTCCTTGTTGACGAGGGCGAGGACCTGCGCCTCGGCGCCGTTCGAGCTGCCGCCGTCCGAATTGCCCGACCCGCCGGACCCGGAGCCGGACCCACCGGACACCGGGCCCGACGTGCGCCCTCCGCCGCTGCCGCCCGTGCCCTTGGCGCTCTTCGCGTTGGTCTTCGGGGCGGTCGTGGGGGTCTTCTTCGCCTTGGGCTTGACCGGCACACTCGCGGTCGGGCTCGGCGTGGCCGACGGACTGGGACTCGCGGACGCGGACGGCGAGGCAGAGGCGCTGCCGGTCGTGTCCTCGCCGGCCGTCGTGTCGGGAACGCTGTCGGCGGCGGTCGTCACACGCTCCCCCTTGCCGCCCTCATCCCCGCCGCCGGTGAGCAGGGTGGCCCCGACGCCGGCCGTGACGGTGAGCGCGCCCAGTGCCAGGACGAGGTTCCGCTTTCCGGGCCCGTCCTTGCGGCGGGCGTGGGAGCGGGATCGAGCGGCACGGTGGGAGCTCATGCGTCAGGCACCTCGTCGGTTCGGCGAGCCGGTAACCCCGGTAGGCGCGCGGACGCGCCCACCGGGACTGTGGGGGGTTGCTGAGAGAGCCTATGGCGGACGGGGGCCGGGGAGGGGGCCCGGAAGGGCTTCTTCAACAAGCCCTAAGGAAGCCATAAGACTTCGATCGGGCGGGTGGGGGGCGTCGGGTGGTGGCGTGCCTCGCATGGGCGGACGTGTTTCCGCCGACCCGCGAAGCCGGTTCGCCCGACGGCGGGACCGGAATTCCCAGAAGACGTCGAACGTGTCGATGTGCCGCCGGATCTCTGCCAGGACCTCTTCGCCACCGCCCGTGGCCGGAAGGGGCAACGGCATTTCCTCTCCGTCGGCCATGGCGAGGCTGCTGACGAATCGCACGAGATCCGGCGCCGGTGCGAACGAGTTCCGCAGCCACAAGGCGAAGAGGGCCGCTTCGTCGGCGGTCACATCGACGAGGTGATGAAGGCGGCCCCGAACAGGGAACCGGTGCAACCGGGGCAAGGACGAGATGCGACCATCGAGGTTCCAGGGGCGCCGTCGATGAGTATTCCGGACGGGCAGATGGCCCGCCTGCACACCAGGCATTACCCAGGAGTTCTATGGCAGGGAGCGGTTCGGTGAGGCACTACGACCCCGGCAAATCCGCTCCCAACGGCGACCTTCTCCCGAAGCCGAACGAGCCCGGGGCGCGGGGGCGGGCGTACGGATCCCGGGCGTGAACAGCAGGAAGGCCGGCAGAGGTCCCTCAATGAACAGCATCAGTGGTGATTCCTCTCGCGAGCGGTCCGCCCGTCGCCGTGTGCGGGTCCTCGGCGTCGTGGTGCTGGCGGTCATCGCCTGCGTTGCCGCGGCAGTCGGAGGGTTCGCGTACTTCGCCGACGATGGGTCGTCGGACCGGGCGGACGATGAGATGACCTGCTGCTGGGAAAGCGGCGCAACTCCTGCATGGATGAGCGAGAAGATCGGCATCCGCATCCCGAAGGCGGCTTCGGACCGGCGGGCCGGATACAAGACCGGCAGCCGCCACGACACGGGACTGCTCGTCTTCACCCTCTCCAGTCAGGAGGCGAACGAGTACACGTCCCGGCTGATCCGGCCGGGTACCAAGATGATCCGGAACTTCCATCCCGAGGAGAAGGATTACCGCCCGGCGGCCGCCTTCGCCCACCTCGAGCTTCCGGAGCCGGAGATCTTCGTCGAGGGGCTGCGGCGGGTGAGTCTGTGCCCTGATGACCTCAAGACCCCTGAGGGCCGGTATCTGCGCCGTTGCGTCGACCTCTTCGCGCACGAATTCCAGCCGGGCAGTACGCGCATCTATGTCAGGTCGTCGATCGAGCCGGGCCTGACCCCACCCCCTGCGACCAGCACGTAGCAGAAGGCCCTTCCGGTGCACGGACCGGAAATGCAGCAGACCGGCCCCCGATCTCCTGGAGGCCATCAAGAGCGCAGGGCGATCCGCTCCCAACTGACAGAGCATGACGGCCATGAGCCGCGTATCAGCCGGCTCACGCTGTGCCGTAGGAGGGTCAGACGCAATGACGGACCGCGATGTGCTGAGGACAACGTTCAGTTTCGCGCCGCCCGTCGACGACGCTGCGGCCTGGCACCTGCGGCTCGACGACCTCGCAGCAGGCATCGTGGAAGCCTTTCCCGGAGCTTCCACCTCCTGGGGCGCAGACCTGGGGCCGCGGTCGGCCGAGGCCTTGACCTTCGAAGTGCCGCTGGGTGCAGGGGTGTGGTTGGAAGGGCTGGCTACCACCCCCTGTCCGGAGGTCGGCTCGGTCATGGTGATGCACGCGTCGGCAGCCGAGGCCGCAAGGTTCGCCCTGTGGCTGCGCGACTCGTTCGTCCCTTCGCCCGATCTGGTCCGATTCACCAGTGAGATGGCGTTGAACAACGGTGACGACGCCCATGGGCATCTTCCCCCGTACGGAAGCGTCGATGAGATCGCCCAGACGCTCCAACAGCACATCGACGCGACCGGCCGATCGTGAGCTGTCGAGCCCTTCGAACTCCGCATGCCCACGCGAGAGTTGCGGCGCGCCTTGGAGCGCGTCGTAGGGGAGTCGGGGTGTCCCAGCCCTTTAAAGAACCGCTCCGTCAACTGCCAGATCTCGGCCCTCTCCGGCCGGGTCACGTTCCTGCCGCGGCCGGCGCGCCGGCAGGGAAGTAGTCCGGCCGGGAGGCGACCGCCTGGCCGAGGACCACTTGCGTCCACTCTTCGTGAAGGAACTCGGCGTCCCAGCCCGAGTCATTGAGTTCGTCGAGCATCGAACGCCAATTCCGCGGAGTCCGGGTTGTCGTCGAGGGTCTGTTTGCTGTTGCCGGGTTCGGCTTCGCGTACGACTCGTACGACTCGCAGGGCCAACGGGTCGACATGGCTGATCTCCACGCGTCCCAGTAGCTCTTCACCGCCGAGTTCCAGCAAGCGGGCCCGCAGGTCCGCCGCGAGGTTCTTGTTGGACGTGGTCAGCAGAACCGGCTCGGTTCGCCCGGCAGTCAGTTGCGACACAAGGTGCCTGGCGCGGTGCAGGGCGACGATGGTCTTGCCCGTGCCGGGGCCGCCGCCCACCCGGGCCGGGCCGGAGGAGTCGCGTTCCACGAGCTTGGCCTGAGTGGGGTGCAGGCGCCTGATGTACGCGCCGGTCTCCGAGTGGACTGATCGGGTCCGGGCCGCATCGGGGGCGGTCGTCGTTCCTTTTTCAAACCGTCGCCTTGACGTAGATACGGGTGACACCGGCGCCGAGTTCGTGCGCGAAGAGGTCGATACACGTTTTCAGGTGTCTGCCCTCAGGGGTGGTCAACTCGTCGGGGCACTCGCTGCCTTGTGTCAACCCTTCGACGAGGGTCTCCGGCTCCGGCAGGCCGAGGTGGGCGAAACCGCCCGGCGGGCGGAAGTCCTGATCCTGCGGGTGGAGGTTGCCGACCATTTGCGTTCCCTTCCGGAACAGGCGGGACGTGTAGGCATCGGCGTCGTCCGTGGGGAGCGTGAAGGCGAGAACTCCCGTGTCGTCGCGCTCGCCGATCTTGTGGCCCGCGCGTCGGTCTGTCGCTGGTTCGGGAATCCGGATACCGATCAGCTCGCTCAGCGCTGCCGGTGTGACGCCTTCGCGCCAGCAGCACGCGTCGGCCTTCTCTGCCCTGCCGACGGATACATCACTGCCGCTGAACAGGATCCCGCTCACCACCGCAGCCATGACCACCATCACAGCCGTGCCGGAGATCAACAGCCGTGCCGCAACGGAGAGGCCGGCACGTTCGTCGGCGGCGGATCGCTTCATGGCTGCCGATCACCTTCCCTTCTGCTGCTCGCGGCCCGGATCCGTTCGTCCGCCCTCACGGCCTGCCTCGTCGGGTGCAGGCAGGGGGGCCGGAGACGTGGTGGAGCCCAGGTCGTAGTGCTTGACCGAGCTGCTGCCCGCCATGTCGAATTCCTTCGCCGTACCTACCGTGTGCAGGCGCGCCATGTCGCCATCGGGGATGCTCATGTCCACCCCCGCGGGACCGTCAATGGTCACGCCCTTGTTCTCGTCCCAGTTGTAGCGGTCCCATGCGTTGACCTGGTAGTCCAGGCTGACCTGCGGCTGTCCGTTCGTGTCGGGAACGACAGTTACCACACCGGTGACGTTGGTCCGCGTGGAACCGACCGCGTAGTACCAGTTCTGCTGGGTCTCCTGCGGGAAGGAGTAGTCCCGGAGGTTCTGGGTTTCGACGGGAAACGCCACGGGCCGGCCCCCGTTCTGGTGGAACTCTTGCAACGCCTGCTCGCGCCAGCTGGCCTCGTTGCTCGTGATCGCCTTGTCGACATAAGCGCGGTAGGCGGAGTCGTCGGACATCATCTTGTCCACCGGGAGTGTCATGTCCCTGCCGCTGTTGCCCAGGTAGTGGGCCATGTGGCGGGAGGCGTCGCTCATACCCATCCAGTCCGCGCCTTCGGAGATGAGGTTCATCTTCTCCCGCGTCCTGCGGTCGGCGGCTCCCGGCTTCTCTGTCCCGTAGAGGCCGGCCCCGGGATCGGGGGCCACCTGCTTGACGGTGGGGGAGAAAACCCCCGCGGCAAGCAGATCGTTCTTGTGGCCGAGCCACAGGTCCGCACGTGCCGACGGGCTCAGGGACTGCCAGAGCCGCTGAAGTTCGGCCCGCTGTTCGGCGTTGGCGCGGTCTCCGAGTGATGCGAGTCTGGTGGCACGCGGGATCTGGTCCTCGTCCAACGAGGTGTACGTGGCGTGCCCGGCGTTGTACGGATCACTGCCGTGGCTGCGTCGCAGCGCCCGTGTCAGAGCCGCGTCCACTTCGGCGGCATGGCTGACGAGAGCGGTGAGTGTGTCCGCGTACCACTGCATCATGTCCTTGGTGCGCTGGGAGGCCCCGTCGGCGTCACAGAAAGCTTCCATCACCTTGACGGTTCCGTCGCCGGCATCGGTCACCAGCAGCCCGGGGTCAGGGCCCTCGGCGCGATCCGGATTTCCCTTCCGGGCCTCGGCCGTCAGCTGTCTGGCGCGCTTCTGAAGGTGTTTGAGTTCGCCGCAGGCGTCCTCGAGTACAGCCGCAATGCTCTTCGCCTCGTGGTGAAGATCGAAGACCTCCTTGGCCGACGCCCGGACGAAGTCCTTCGTGACGATCGCGTTCAGCCCTGCCCACCTGGCCCGGTCCGACAGCTGTACCAGCCCGCTGTACACGTCTGTCCTCAGTCGCTCGAGCTTACTGGCCACCGCTCGCCAGTGGTCAGCCGACTGATCCAGTCGTGCGAGGTCGACCTCGATGAGGTCTGTGTAGGTGAAAGCCCCCATGATTTGTCCCCTACTTGACGTACTTCGAGATCTCGGACACCGGCACGGCAGTGCCGTCACGTCCCCTCAGGGAGGCGGCGATCTCGGCCTCGTCCCGCGCATGGGACTTCTTCGAAAAGTCCAGGTGGTTCGAGATGTGCGCGTACATCTGGAGCACTGTCTTCACCTGCGACTCCCAGACCTCCAGCGTGATGAGGAGTTCGCCGCCCGCGCTGAAGTTCCGCGCTGTCAGTTCGGCTGCGGCGCGGGCCGTCGAACCCACGCCGTCGGACCCCGCGCCCGCTCCGGCGACGTCGGCACCCTTCCGCAGTTCTCCGTGCACCCGGAATGCCTCGTTGCCGACCAACCCCAGGTCGTCCTGGTGAACCACCAGGTCGGCTGCGTCAGCTGTGCCCGACGAGCCGGTGCTGTTCAGCTCCATCCCGCCTGCGTGCCTCGCACGGGCGTGGGACGTGTGCTGCGCCCAATCCGCTTCGAATCCCATAGCTCCCCCAAGCTGCCGAGTCTCTGGCAATGATCTTATGCGGGTTGCGAGGCCAGGGCAGTGCTGAGGGTCGGCTTCAAGCCTCCGGCGGCCGGTTGCCGGACGATCGACATTCCGACGAAGAGCCACCAGGGAGGGGACTCCTGGAGCGACCTCGATCCGAGGAGTCGAGCGGACTGACCGGGTCCGAGCGGCCGCCATGTGAATCGTCGATCACAACTCCTTCTGCGACGACCGTCCGCACACCCGGAGCGCCGCAGAGGATGACTGGAGTCCAGTGCGTACGGCGCCGACCCGACCGGCAGGCGAACCGCGGAGACGTGGACGCGGTTCGGGCACGTCCAACACCTGACCCGTATCGCTCCGAGTCTTGCGGTGGACGACAACGTACCCGGAGCACGGCATCGGTAGCCGATGATCCATGTTTCTACGCATTCGGCCACGGCCTAGCGCTCCGCCTCGCCATCATGGGGCCATGCAAAAGCTCGAGGCACACGAGATGCCCTTGCACAAGGTGTTCAGCAGTGACTACGACTTCCACATCCCGGATTACCAGCGCCCCTACGCCTGGGAGGAGGAGCAGGCGGTCCAGCTGCTGACGGATCTCGTGGAAGCTCTGGACCGAGGCACGGAGGAGCCGTATTTCCTCGGCTCGATCGTGCTGGTCAAGAACAGCGGGACGTCGCGTGCCGAGGTCATCGACGGCCAGCAGAGGCTCACCACCTTGACCATCCTGCTCTCCGTGCTGCGTGACGTCGCAGAAGACGCGGAGATCCGGGACGACCTGGACAAGCTCGTGAGTGAGCCGGGTGACAAGATCCAGGGGCTCGCCAAGCAGCCGCGCCTCGCCTTGCGTGAGCGTGACAAGCACTTCTTCGAGCGATACGTACAGAACAAGGAAGCCGTACCGCATTTGCTCACCCTCGTGCCGGAGAAGCTCGACACTGATGCGCAGAGGGCGATCATCCGCAACGCACGGGCGCTGCACGACAGAGTGGCCATCTGGTCGGAGAGGCGTCGACTGGAATTGCTTCGGATGCTCGTCGGGCGGACCTATCTGGTCGTCGTCAGTACCCCGGACCTGGACAGCGCGCACCGCATCTTCAGTGTCATGAACTCGCGCGGACTCGACCTCTCGCCCACTGACATTTTCAAGGCGCGGATCATTGGAGACCTTCCCGAGCCGACCGCCGGTCAGTGCGCCACAGCGTGGGAGGACGCGGAGGAAGCCCTTGGCCGTGACGACTTCGCCGACCTCTTCCTCCACCTGCGCATGATCTACGCCAAGAAGCGGGCAGAGCAGGAACTGCTCAAGGAGTTCCCGGAGCAGGTGCTCAGCCGCTACCTCCCCGGCGAGGGAGAGGTGTTCGTCAACGACGTGCTCCGCCCTTACGCCGACGCCTACGTCCGGGTCCGCGACGCCGTCTACGAAGCACCCTTTGGAGCCGAGAAGGTCAACACGTGGTTTCGCAGGCTCCAGCAGGTCGACAACAACGACTGGCGCCCCGCAGCGCTCTGGGCGCTGCGCCACCGCGAGAACGACCCCGTGTGGCTCGACCGGTTCCTGGGGGCACTGGAACGGCTCTCCGCCAGCATGTTCATCCGGCGCGTCTACACCACTCCCCGTGTCACCCGGTACGCGGAGTTGCTGCGCCAGCTCGATCAGGGCGCCGGACTCGACGCCGAGGCACTGGAGTTGTCGGACCCGGAACGTGCCGAGACGCGGGCGAAGTTGGACGGCGACCTCTACCTCGTTGGCAGGATCCGCAAGTACGTGCTCCTGAGGGTCGACGAGGTTCTTGCACGCGGCCAGGGGGTCACGTACGACCACCCAATCATCACGGTCGAGCACGTCCTGCCGCAGAACCCGAAGCCGGACTCCGAGTGGACCCGTCTCTTCGACGAGGAGCAGCGCCTTGCCTGGACCCACCGGCTGGGAAACCTGGTCCTTCTCAACCGGGTCAAGAACTCAGCAGCCCAGAACCACGAGTTCGCCGTGAAGAAGGCCACCTACTTCGCCGGCCGGAACGGGGTGGTGCCCTTCGCGCTGACGACCCAGGTGCTCCAGCACACCGAGTGGAACCCCGCACTCGTCGGTTCACGGCAGAAGCAACTGGTCGGCCTGCTCGCCGAGGAATGGCGGCTCTAAGCGTCCCGCATGGTCGGACGCGAAGGAGCCGGCCGTCTGAGCGGCCTGCACTGGCTTACGCGCGTCCGCGCGGCCGGCCGGGCTGGGGATGCAGTCGATACACACAACGATGCGAGGAGTCAGGACATGGCAACAGAGGACATTGACGATCCGGAGCCGGCGGAAGACGGACGCGAGCACAAAGTTCTCGCCGTGCTGGACAAGGCGATAGCCGCCCAGAGCCCGCTGGTGCGCAAGAACATCGCGCGAGCTCGCCAGCGCAACCCGGAGGCGACACCGGCCGAGGTGCTCCGCACTCTGGAGCGGATGTACGTCAGCGCCTTGACCGGGACGGGCGCCGCGGTCGGGGGAGCCGCCGCCGCACCCGGCGTCGGCACGGGAGTCGCGCTGGCACTGTCGGCGGGTGAGGCGCTCTCCTCGCTCGAGCTCAGCGCCCTGTTCGCGCTCTCGGTGGCCGAGGTCCACGGAGTCTCCATCGACGAGATCGAGCGCCGGCGGACCATCGTGATGGGGGTCATGCTCGGCGGATCGGGCTCCGCCACCATCACCAAGGTCGCCGAGCGCACGGGCCAGCACTGGGGCCGTCAGGTCGTGGCCAAGGTACCGGTCGAGACGTTGCGTCAGATCAACAAGATCCTGGGGAAGAACTTCGTCCCCAAGTACGGGACCAAGCAGGGGATCATCGTCCTAGGACGCGTGGCACCGTTCGGCATCGGCGCCGTGATCGGTGGGGGCGCCAACGCCGCCCTCGCAACGCTGACGGTGAGGGCCGGTCGCCGCGCGTTCGGCCCGCCGCCGACGTCGTGGCCGGAGCCGACACACATCATCTGACGCAGCCTCAGGCCCACGTCACGCGTCCTGGCGGAGCGTCGACCCCTGGGTGCCGGTGGGACCGGCACCCGGCGGTTAGAGTGGGAGGACCGCCCACACCGTCTTGCCCGGCGCCGTGGTCCTCGGGGTCACACCCCAGTCGGCGGCCAACGCCTCGACGAGCAGCAGCCCGCGGCCGGACTCACGGTCCGACGCGTGAGGGCGTGGCCCCGACGCCGGTTGTCGCTCCGAGCTGGTGTCGGTGACCTCGATGCGTGCCGTGTCGGGCGTTGCGGTGAGCCGCAGGTTGAAGTCCCGCTCGGGGACGTACCCGTGCGTGACGGCGTTTGCGACCAGTTCCGCTGCCACCAGGGTCACCGTCTGGTTGCCCTCACCCTCGTAGGGGTGGCCCCACTCGTGCAGCCAGTGCGACATCAGACGCCGGGCGAGGCGCGCCCCGCGCGGGGTCGAGGTGAACTGCATGGCGAACTCGCGGACGGGCGCCGAAGTCTGTGTGATCGGTCGGCTCATGCCCTCACACTGAGGGCGGGCTGACCCTTGTGACCAGGGAGTACGCGCGCACGGCGTTCCTCTGTACGCGGAGGCACGCTCTGCGTACGCGCAGCCTTCACGGCACGGTTGTTCAGGATCGTCACGCCCGTCGGGACGACGCCAGACCTCCGGTGTCACCCCGCAGGAACGAACAGGGTCAGCCCAAGCACCGCGGCGAGAGCGAACAGCCCCGGGAAGACGTACCACCACCTGCGCCGCAATAGGGCTGGGCCGAGGTGGCCGGCGGCCGGCGGCTTGGTGACACCGCTGAGGGCTGGGAACGACTGCCACGCGCCGCGTTCTTGCCGTGCGGGGTTCAACTTCGGATCACTCTTCCGCAGGGCTTCGATGCGCTTCAGACGCTCGGCGCGGCCGATGTCCTTCGGTGCCCGGACCGGCCCACGCTCGGTCGTCGCGACGACCAGCGGTCCGGGATCCCTTGTCGACAGGATCGATGCGCCGGCCTTCCGCAGGTCGTCATGACCAGCTTCCTCACCGCCACACGCTGCGGCAGACGGTACAACGCTTGAGCGCGGGCTGCTCCTTGGATGCTTCGGAGACGATCCCCCACCCGGACGGCGAGTCCTCCGTGGCCACGACGGTAGGCACCCACGCGGAAGTTCGGGAAGAGGCTGGCGGAAACCGGTGACCTCTCCCCGAATGCGGCATGCCGTGGCCAGTGCCTCCGAAGGGAGTGACTCGCCGCTACGGTGTCACCCATGCCTGCGGCGGTGCGGTGCGGTGTGACGCGTGACGAGGAGTTGGTGTGGCGAACCTGATGCGGCAGATGCGATTCGGAGCCGATGTGGGCTACCACAGCTTCTGCCTCCAGGAGTCGGACGACGCGACCCTCCCGGTGCCCTACCCGGACGACTCCGTCTTCGGGCAGTTCCTCAGCCTGTTCCCCGGCCGGATCGACATCTTCAGTGCCGGTCACACGCACACCGCCGCAGTGACCGCCGAGGTGTGGGACGGACGGCCGCCGGAGGAGGATCGCAGTCGCTGGGACGAGTACGGGGAGGGCGAGTACGTCTCCATGAGTGGCATCGTGGCGGTCTGGTCGATGAGCCTGGGGCGGACCGAGCAGGACATCCCGTTGTCCGCCGGGGGCGGCCGTTGGCGCGTCCAAGTACACTCCGCCGGACGGGCGGAGGTCGAGCGTCAGTCCGCCGAGACGGGCACCGCCGATGGCGTGGAGCGCTACCTCATCCGCTTCTGGCCTGCGGAGTAGGCGCGGTGGGACGCCGGTTGGGAGGTGAGGCCGTGGCCGTCCACGGGCAACGGCCCCACCCATTGGCGACTACGAGGCGATTCTCACCAGGAACCCGTCGTCAAGGCCGTCGAGGAGACGGTTCCTCGCGTAGAACCCGAGGAGCAGACTGCCGGCGGCACCGTTGTCGGCCTTGGCCACCGGCAGGACCGAGAAGTTGAACTTCTTCGCCTCCGAGTCATGGTCAGCCTGCGCGGCGCCCTCGTATGTCGTGGCGAAGGGGTACTCGTCACACTCGCGCGTGCCGCCCCAGGCGTATCCGTCACCCCAGTACCGCTTGCACTGCTTGACGGCCGCCTTTCGGTTGTCGTCCCTGCGGGCCTTCTGCACCAGGCGGTGCAGCGGCGCCTTTGTGTTCTGCCCGGGCACGTTCTTGGCGGACATGTACGGCTTGGTGTCGAGCGGCTTGGTGAAGGCGGTGCGGATGTGCTCGGCCACCGCCTTCTCCTCGGCCCCTTCCTTCGCGCTGTACGTCAGAGTGGGCAGGTAGCTGAAGGTCGCCGCGCCCTTGTGCGTGGGCGTTCCCCCACCCGTCGAGTTGGCGAGATAGATGGCGGCGTCCCAACGCGGTGCGAGAATAAACAGTTTGCCGGTCAGCTCACCGCCCAGCTTCCAGCCGGGCGGCGGCGTGATGGTGACGACCGGTTCGTACACGGAGAACACCTTGTCCGAACTGCTGCTCCCCTGACCCGGTGCCGCGCTGACGGTATGGGTATAGGTCCGCTGCCGCTTGAGTTCGTCGAACGTCCTGGTTCCCGGCGGAGTTCCGCCCTGCGTGTAGCGAACCCCTGAGGGCCAGCTCTGCGGGATCGCGCCCTTCGTTGCGACCTTCATGGCCGACGTCGCGGTCCTGCCGGTGGACTGCATCTCGGTGAAGTAGTAGGTGAACGTGATCTTGCGGCTGTTCAGCGGGATGGTGCCCACCACCCGGACGTTGAACATGCTCTCGCCGACGGGCCGGTTGTTCTGGAGCCAGGTCTGGAGGAACGTCGCGCCGGAGCACACGGCGAACCGGGACTTGATGAAGAACTTCTGCGTGCTGCCGAGTCCGTTGCGGCACTCGTCGTACGTCATCGTGCGGGCGGGCTCGGGATAGGTGGCCATCGGTGCGAACCGGGTGACGGCACCGTGCGTCCGGTCGGGTGCGGGTGCGGGTGCGGGTGCGGGTGCGACGGCGGACGGATCTGTCGCCAGTGGTGCGTATGACGCGGCCGGCCCCACGGTCTCGGCGGCGAGCCTGCCCTTGGACCGCATGTCGTCCGACAGTCGGTGCAGGCTCCCCGCCGCACCGGCGGCGCGTAGCTCGTCGAAGGTCAACGCCGACGCGCCGGACGGGAGTACGTAGGTCTCGACGCGCAGTTCGTCGGGACCGGTGGATGCTGCGGACGGTGCCGCTGCGGGCAGCAGCGCGGCGACGGTGAGCAGCGCGATCGTCCGTCCACGGGCATGGCGGAACCACGGTATTGGCATGGATGTAAACCCCCGGGTCGTGCGGTGTCGGCGCGTTGCCGATCACCGGGTCACCCCCATGTCTATCGAACTGGTGATCGCTCTTGGGTGGTGTGCGTCAGCTTGGCGTGATTCCGGGGTTCTCTGGCCTGTTGCCGGAGAGGCGGTGGCAGAACCCCGCCATGGACCAGGGGGAGGCGGCCACGCGATGAGCTCGGCAGCGAGCGGCGTGACTATCTCGTTGGGGGTGGGTTCGTATGGATGTGAAACGGGTCTGACGTACGACGCTCCGGTGTGCAGACGGGGCAGCGACTCCGTTCAACTGCCGGACGAAAGGCGGCAATCTCTGCCGCTCGTCGATACGGGAGCCCCGGCACGCCACCCGCTCCTGAGGGCGCCGATTGTCGTTCCTCGCTCCACCCCGCGCCTCCAGCGGCATACCACCGGCACTGTCCCCCATGGCGACGCCATGTGCGCTGACACGGCGTTCGATGACCAGCCAAGAGCCATGCAGATATTCGTGGAACTCGTGCAGGAATGCTCAACTTGGCTCTACAGTCGTGGTGTTGACCGAGCGTTGAGGGAAAGGGAGTCCCGTTGTGGACATCAAGCTGGGCAAGGAGGCGGCGGGACAGATCGCGCTCCTGTCGCGTGCGTGGGGGGTGGACGCCGAGCAGGTCGTGTTGCGGCTCCTGAAGCACTTCCAGGAGGGGGCTGAACAAGCTCACGATGCAGGGATCGACGAGCCGCGGGAGGAGGAGCTGGGCGGTCGGATCGGCGTGCACGTGCGCTATGCCGGTCACAGGGTTCCGGGCGCTTACGATGCCGAGTCGGAGAGCGTGGAGATTCTGACCGGGCCCGCCGCGGGACGCTACAAGTCCCCGAGTGGTGCTGCGACCGCGGTGATTCAGGCCTTCAAGCCAGGTGTCGCCCCCCATCGCAACGGCTGGTCCTTCTGGATCGTCGACGCGACCGGCGCCCGATTGCAGTCGCTTCGTGGCTCGTCCGACGGTGCTGCGGAGAACTGAGGAAGAACAGTAAAATGAGCAGAAATCCTCGTGGCCCGCGCATGCGTGGGAACGACGGAACGCAGGGCGGAGAGGACAGGCCTTTAGTCTCGCATCACGCTGCTGTCGTTGTGCTAGTGGCGGCTCTCGTTGCTCTTCTGATGGGCGGTCTCGCTGTCGCGAACGGCGCTGCCTGGCCGACGTTCGTCTCGGTGGCACTCATCGCTTTCGGCTGCACCGTGCCCGCGGCCCATCGTCTCATCGGCGACTGAATCCCGGTTCGCCCGTGGGAAGCGCAAGGGGTTGGTCGCGCCCCCGTTGGCCTGCTCGGGCGACATGCAGGCAGGGGTTCCCATGACGGTGTTGGGCGCGGCCAGGGTGGCGCCGGTCTCGGTGAACACCGCGAGCCCGAAGTCGATGATCTTGGGGCCGTTGGGGCCGTTGGGGCCGAGGAGGAGGTTCGCCGGCTTGAGGTCCCGATGCACGAGCCCTTGCTTGTGTACGGCGGCTAGGGCTTCCGCGAGTGTCGCTCCCAGGGAGGCGACGAGGACGGAGGAGAGTGGGCCATGGGTGGTGATGTGCTTGCGCAGATCGGCTCCGTCCACGTACTCCGTCGCGAGCCAAGGGCGCTCGGCCTCCGGGTCGGCGTCCAGGAACGCGGCGATGCGCGGCCCCCAGATCGTCTTGAGGATCTCGGTCTCCTGTCGAAGCGCAGCCGGGCCTCGGAGTCCACGACGGACGCCTTGATCACCTTCACCGCGGCCGGTTCACCGCCTGGTGACTCGCCGAGATAGACCTGCCCCATGCCGCCGTGCCCGATGCGGCCGAGCAGCTCGAAGCCGCCGAGGTCGGCCGGGTCCTCGGGGCTGAGCGGGGTCGTCTGCAAGAGGGTCCTCGTTCGGCTGATCAGGTAGTGAATGTGCTGGTACACGTTAGTCGACTGCCTTCGGTGACAGACCGGGTACGGGCGAATCGGCAGCAGGACTCCGGCGTGCCGACGCCGGGCCGGGGGGTCGAGGTGTCCCACCCCCTTGTGAGCGGCCCCCGACTGTGGCATATAGGTCTGGACCATTGCCCGTCGTCCGCGGAGGCCCGACCGTGCAACGTCCCCCCACCATCGCCGCGTTGACCTGTGCGGCCGCACTGCTCCTCACAGCCTGCGGCGGCGAGGAGAAGGACACCACCAGTCCGAGCACCCCCTCCGGCGTCAGCGCGCAGGCGGGCAGTGCCACATCCGTCCACGTGATGTGGCAGCACGCCACCGACGACACCGCCGTCACCGGATACGAGGTCTTCCAGAAGGGCACCAAGGTCAAGTCGCTGCCGGCCACCAAGCAGATGGTGGACATCGACCGGCTCGCGCCGAAGACCGCATACAGCTTCACCGTGCGGGCGCGTGATGCCGCCGGGAATCTGTCGAAGGCGAGCGCCGCGATCGCCGTCACCACTCCGGCCCCCACCCCGGAGGACAAGAAGGCGCCCACACGGCCGACCGCATTGAAGGGCAAGGTCGACGGAGGCCGGGCGGTGAGCCTCAGTTGGGGGCAGTCCGCGGACAACATCGAGGTCACCTCGTACGACATCTACCAGGAGGACACCCGTATCCACAGCGTGTCCGGTGCCGAGACGACCGCACAGGTCAGCGGGCTGCGGCCGGGAACGGTCTACACGTTCACCGTGCGCGCCCGTGACGCGGCGGAGAACTCGTCGCCCGACAGCGCGGCCGTCGACCTCACCACCCCCGCCGCGCCCGGCAAGGGCCCGAGCACGGCTCCCACAGGCCTCAGGGCGACGGCCCGCAAGGGCAGCATCGACCTCACCTGGACCCCGCCGGACACCGGCGGGGAGCCCGTGGAGGCCCACGAGTTGTACCTCAACGGGAAACCGGCCACGACGATCGTGTGGGGCACGATGCCGACGGGGCCGACGGCGACGTACACGATGACGGTCACCGACAAGCCGGGCACGCGCTACAGCATCAAGCTGCGGGCGAAGCTGCCGGACGGGAAGTGGGGGGACTTCTCGGCGCAGCGGACGGTCGTGGTGCGGTAGCGCGCCCGAACGGCCCGGTCGACCGGTAGCCGGTTCACGCCGCTGCTCTGGATCCCGGGTGGCGGTCCTCAATCGTTGCTGGCCGGTCTCGACCAGGCGACGCGGCCAAGTTTGTCCGAAATTGAACAACAAATCAACGTCGTGTTGGTGATCCCCGGTGTGTCGCCAGATGGAGGCTGATAAGTAGATATCTCCAGGGGGGACCTGTGCTGGTAGACACCCCTGTGCGCCCCGCTCAGGAGGTAGTCGTCGCATGCCCCAACAGTCTCGATCCGTGTCCGCTGCCACCCCTGATCCCGGCCTCGACCGCTTGAAGGCCGTTCTCGACGGATGGCGCAACTCGCTACTGGACATGGGTGGGCGTAACCGGCTGCTCAACTTCCGCCACACGAAGACCGCGACGCTGGAGATCAGCTCGCCGAGCGCCGGGGCTCTGCTCACGGATCTGGCCAAGGGCTGGGACTTCGCCCCGGTGGCGGACGGCATGGAGGACGCGGCTTTCGTTCCACACGCACGTCCCGGGCTGATCACGCAGAAGACCACCCAGAACACACTGGACAGCGCCCTGTACCAACTGCGCCAGAAGTCCGGCCAGATGTACAACGACTACGGTCTGTGGGTGCTCTGGCTGGGCATCGGCATGCTGGAATGGCGCGAGGAAGGCGCGCACGAGAGCAGCTCGGCGCCCCTCGTCCTTGTGCCGGTCGAGCTGCGCCGTGACAGCCACCGCCGTTACCGCCTGCACCTCGCCGACAACCAGGACCGCACGCACAATCCGGCGCTCGCGGTGAAGCTGGAACGACTTGGAGTCGACTGGGGCCCGGTCACGTCGACGGAAGTCACCGACCTTCCTGCCGTGATCACCGCCGCTCGTTCAGTCGCGGCCGGCCTCAAGGACTGGTCGGTCGACGAGCGAATGGTGCTCGGTCTGTTCGCGTCGCATCGCGAAGCCATGTACCAGGACCTTCAGCAGCACGAGGACCAGATTCTGGCCCACCCGCTGGTTCGCGCTGTTGCCCTCGGCCCGGATGCAGGCCTGCCGGATGACCTGATCGGCTTCGACCCGCCGGAGCTGGACCGCATCGATGACGTACAACTGCCCGAGCAGACCCCCCTGGTACTGGATGCCGACGCCTCACAGCGCCAATGCATCGCGGCCGCCCTCGACAACCGGTCGTTCGTCATGAGCGGACCGCCAGGGACGGGGAAGAGCCAGACCATCACCAACATGATCGCCGCGCTGATGCACGCGGGCCGCAGCGTGTTGTTCGTCAGTGAGAAGGCGGCAGCGCTCGACGTCGTACGCAACCGGTTGCGCGGCGTCGGCCTCGGAGACTTCGTCATGGCCCTGCACAGTGGCGACACCAGCAAGAAGGCAGTCGCCACCGAGCTCGCCCGGGTTCTGACCACCGAAGCACGCGTCACCGGGGCTGCAGAGCACGAATTGGAGCGTGCGCGCAGGCTGCGGGAGGAGCTGTCGGCCTACGCCACTGCCATGAACCAGTCCCGCGAACCGTTGCAGGCCACCCTGCACGATGTTCTCGGCCGTCTGGTTCTGCTGGACCGGGCAGGCACCCCCCACCTCCCGTTCTCTGCCGACAGCGCCAAGACCGTGCGCGGTCTTTCCGCCGGTTCGCTGAAGGAACTTGCCACCGCCTCCCAAGCCATCAGCCGTGCCTGGCGCCCCGCGGCAGAAGGCGAGTCCTTTCCGTGGCGCGGGCTGGTCGGCAGTGACGCGCACAGCGTGGTCTCCGAGGCTGCGGACGCCCTCAGCGGCCTCCGTATGGTCTCCGGGCGCCGCCCGTTCGCGGCCACCCAGGACGAGTCCCGTTCCGTCCGCGAACTCCAGCAGATGGTGCGTACCCTGCGAGCCGGGCTACCGGATGGGACGGTGGGGCCCACGGCTGGCCTTCCGGACGAACCCTCTGCCCAACTCGCCCAACTCGCCGATCTGTTCGGCCTTCCGAAGCCGGACACCGCGGAAGCAGCGTTCGCTCTCTGCGAGCTTGCCGATCTGACGACGGCGGACTGCCGACCACCTCGCGGCTGGTTCGACCACGCCGCACTCACCAGGGCCCGCGCCGCTGCGCAGGAACTGCGACGGGCGCTGGACGCCGAGCGCGCGGCACGCACCGCTGCGGAAGACGTCTTCGGGGAGCAGGTGCTGCAGTCTGCCGAACTTCCAGCGCTGGTAGGTCGTTTCACCGACCAGCACCGCGGGTTGATGGCTCGGTTCTCCGCCCAGTGCAAGGCCGACCGAGCAGCCGTGGCAGCGCTGACCCGCAACGGGATCTGGGAGAAGCCGCTCGTCGGCCGGCTGAACCATGCGCTGGCCTGGCACCACGCTGCCGCCGAAGTCGGTCGCCTCGTCGAAACACACGCAGCCCTGCTCGGCCGCTACACCCCTCGCACGCTCGAAGCCATGATCCACGTGGACAAGGCGCTGGCAACTGCTGAGCGCATCGCGGATCTGAGCCAAGCTGCTGTACGTCAGGATCAGCTCGCCGAGTACCTGGCCGACGACTCTGATCCGGAAGAACGTCTCCCGGTGCTGCTCGCGGACAACGTCCGTCGCTCCCTCGGCACCTGGTGCTCGATCGCGACGAGCCGCGCCGAGCGCTGGTCCCGGTCCGTCACGGCACTGCTCGACCTGTTCGACGCCGCCCGCGGCGGACAGCTGTCCCCGTGCCTGCTCGGCTTCTTCGACCAGGCGCAGCAGGTGATCGACGCCCTGGTTGCGGATCCGCACGGTCCCGACGAGTGGCATGCGTACCGCAACGGCATCGCCGTGCTCGCACGCCACAGCGCCGAAGATCTCGTCGCGAGTGCGGCCGAGCGAGGCGTCGAGCCCCAGCAATTGCCGGACATCGTGGAGCAGGCGGTACTGCGCTCCTGGGCCGATGGCATTCTCGCCACCGACAAGCGACTGTGCAGCACACGCTCCGACGATCTCGATGCCCGGGTGGCGGACTTCAAGGAAGCCGACCGGCGCCTGATCGCGGCAGCCGGTGGCGCGGTGATCGAGGCGTGCAACAAGCGGCGCCCGCGGCGTTTCGGCAGCGGAGGCGGCGCGGTCATCACTCGCGAGGCGGAGAAGAAGACCCGCCACATGCCGGTTCGCGAGCTGCTGGGCCGGACCCGTGAGGTCGTGGAGTCCATCAAACCGTGCTTCATGATGAGCCCGCTGACGGTAAGTCAGCTGCTGCCTGCCGACTACCACTTTGACGTGGTGATCTTCGACGAGGCGTCCCAGGTGCGGCCCAGTGACGCGATCAACTGCATCTACCGCGGCAGCACCCTCGTGGTGGCCGGCGACGAGAAGCAGTTGCCGCCAACCTCTTTCTTCGACTCCGCGGTCGACGACGACTCCGACGAGTATGCCGAGGACGTGCCCGACTCGTTCGAGTCCCTGCTGCACGCCTGCAAGGCCGGCGCGATGCGCGAGCTGCCGCTGCGTTGGCACTACCGCAGCCGCCACGAGAACCTGATCACCTTCAGTAACCGGGAGTTCTACCGGAACTCGATGATCACCTTCCCCGGCGCCCTGGACGAGGGCAACGACGTCGGCGTCGCCTTCCTCAAGGCGGACGGCGTCTACGACAGGGGAGGGCGCCGCGACAACCGCGTGGAGGCCGACTTCGTCGCCGCGCGAGTCATGCACCACTTCGAAACCCGCCCCGGGAAAACCCTCGGTGTCGTCGCGCTCTCCCAGGCTCAGGCGTCCGCCATCGATCAGGCCGTCCAGCAGGCCCGCCTGATGCGCCCCGACCTCGATCACTGTTTCACCGAGGACCGCCTCGACGGCTTCTTCGTCAAGAATCTCGAATCGGTCCAGGGCGACGAGCGTGACGTGATGATCATGTCGGTCGGCTATGGCCCGGACGAACACGGCAAACTGGGGCTGAACTTCGGCCCCATCAACAAGGGCGGCGGCTGGCGCCGTCTGAACGTTGCGGTCACCCGCGCCCGCTACCGCATGGAGGTCGTTGCCTCCTTCCGCGGCACCAGCCTCGCCGACAGCACCAACGAGAGCGTCCAGTACCTCAAGCGCTAT
Source organism: Streptomyces sp. NBC_00306 (assembly GCF_036169555.1). GTDB lineage: Bacteria > Actinomycetota > Actinomycetes > Streptomycetales > Streptomycetaceae > Streptomyces > Streptomyces achmelvichensis. Next base: position 6,552,491 of record NZ_CP108032.1, read on the forward strand.
CTCGAGTATGCGGAGAACGGGCCGTCCATCCTCGCCCGGGATGTGCTCCAGACCGACGCCGAACCCGACAGTCCCTTCGAGGAGTCCGTCCTTGCGGTCCTCAGCGACTGGGGGTACCAGGTTCAGCCGCAGGTGGGCGTTGCCGGCTATCGCATCGACCTGGGGCTGCGTCACCCCGAGCTGCCCGGCGCGTACGCCCTCGGTATCGAGTGCGACGGCGCGATGTACCACTCCTCCAAGGCGGCCCGCGACCGGGACAGGCTGCGCGAGCAGGTCCTGAACGGCCTCGGCTGGCGGCTGTACCGGATTTGGGGCACGGATTGGTACCGGGGCAGGGCGGCGGCGGAACTGCGGCTGCGGGAGGCGGTGGAGCAGGCCATTGCACAGGGGCCACTCGCGGCGTCCGGGCCCGCTGCCCGGGCCGCTGCGACGCCTGGCGAACTGCCCGAGGCCGGCTCTGCGGACGGAGCTGGTGCCCTGCCCACAGTCCCGGCCCCGCGGGCGGAGGAGCAAGGAGAGGTCGAAATCGCGTACGCCCGTGTGCCGGTCGACATCGAGGTAGAACGCGAGTGGAGTGCCCCGTACCGGACCGCGATGGTGAGTGTCACGTTGAGCTATGAACTCCACACCGTGGAGGCCCGGCCTGCGCTGCGCAAGGCGCTGGCGCAGATCATCGAAGCCGAGGGGCCGGTCCACGAGGACGTGCTGGTTCAGCGCGCACGTGAAGCGTGGGGACTGGGGCGCGCGGGCAACCGGATCCGGGACAACGTACGAGAGGTCGCGCAGGCTCTGGTCCGGTCCGGCCTTGTTGCCTGCGAGGGCTCATTCTTCGATGTAGCAGAGCGAGCGGAGGGGCTGAAAGCCCGTCGACCGGAGGACGGAGAGGTGCCGCGCAAGGTCACGTACATCGCTCCGGCCGAACGACATCTGGCGCTGTGCGAACTCGCCGTCGAGTGTCCTGGAATGTCGGAAGAGGAGTTGATCAAGCAGGCGTGTGACTTCTTCGGCTGGCGCCGCATGGGCAAGGACATTCGTGACTGCTTGGCGGCGGACATCGGGGAGCTGCACCGGCAGCGCAGGCTGGAGGGCGGACCGGAGCGGGTCGGGGCGGTGCGGTGACGCACGGGTCCAGAGCGTGAGCCGGGGCCGGCCGTCGCCCCTACTCGGCACAATGGTGTCGGCCCCGCCCGCCCTCACCAGCCGAAAGGCCCACTCCCGTGAACACCCCAGCTGCCCCGGCCCCCACCCACCGCGTCCAGATCGAGTACTGCACCCAGTGCCGCTGGCTCCCCCGTGCCGCGTGGCTGGCGCAGGAGTTGCTCACCACCTTCGAGGCCGAGCTGGACGAGCTCGCTCTCAAGCCCGGGACCGGTGGGGTGTTCGTCGTGCGGGTCGACGGTGACGTCGTGTGGGACCGGCGCGAGCACGGGTTTCCCGAGCCGACCGCCGTCAAGCGGCTCGTGCGGGACCGCGTGGCGCCCGGGCGGACGCTCGGGCACTCCGACAGGTCGGCGGAGTAGACGGCCGTCCCGGGCCGGACACGACGACGCCCCCGGTGCTGTGCGGTACCGGGGGCGTCGATGCGATACGAGGGTCAGCCGCGGAGCTGCTCGTACGCCGACAGCGTGAGGAAGTCCTCGTAGTCCTCGTCCAGCGCCACCCTCAGCAGCAGGTCGTGCGCCTGCTGCCAGTTGCCGGACTCGAAGGCCTCGTCGCCCAACTCGGAGCGGATCGCGGCCAGTTCCTCCGCCGCGACCTTGCGTGCCAGTTCCGGCGTGGCTCGCTCGCCGTTCTCGAAGACCACGCCCGCGTTGATCCACTGCCAGATCTGCGAGCGGGAGATCTCGGCGGTGGCCGCGTCCTCCATCAGGTTGAAGATGGCGACCGCGCCCAGGCCCCGCAGCCAGGCCTCGATGTAGCGGATGCCGACCTGGACGGCGTTGCGCAGGCCGTCGTACGTCGGCTTGGCGTCGAGGGAGTCGATCGCGATCAGGTCGCCGGGAGCCACCGAGACGTCCTCGCGCAGCCGGTCCTTCTGGTTGGGCTTGGTGCCCAGGACCGCGTCGAAGGAGGCCATCGCGATCGGGACCAGGTCCGGGTGCGCGACCCAGGAGCCGTCGAAGCCGTCGCCCGCCTCGCGGTCCTTGTCGGCCTTGACCTTCTCGAAGGCGACCTTGTTGACCTCGGCGTCACGCCGGGACGGGATGAACGCCGCCATGCCGCCGATGGCGTGCGCGCCGCGCTTGTGGCAGGTGCGGACGAGCAGTTCGGTGTACGCGCGCATGAACGGCGCCGTCATCGTCACCGCATTGCGGTCCGGCAGCACGAACTTCTCGCCGCCGTCCCGGAAGTTCTTGACGATCGAGAAGAGGTAGTCCCAGCGGCCCGCGTTCAACCCCGCGGCGTGGTCACGCAGTTCGTAGAGGATCTCCTCCATCTCGTACGCGGCGGTGATCGTCTCGATCAGGACGGTCGCGCGGACGGTGCCCTGCGGGACGCCGACGTAGTCCTGGGCGAAGACGAAGATGTCGTTCCAGAGGCGGGCCTCCAGGTGCGACTCCGTCTTCGGCAGATAGAAGTACGGACCCTTGCCGAGGTCGATCAGCCGCTTGGCGTTGTGGAAGAAGTAGAGGCCGAAGTCGACCAGCGCGCCGGGGACCGGGCGGCTGTCGAGCTGGAGGTGGCGTTCGTCGAGGTGCCAGCCGCGGGGGCGCATCACGACGGTCGCGAGCTCGCCGGCGGGCTTCAGGGCGTACGACTTCCCGGACTTCGGGTCGGTGAAGTCGATACGGCGCTCGTAGGCGTCGATCAGATTGAGCTGGCCGAGGACCACGTTCTCCCACGTGGGGGCCGAAGCGTCCTCGAAGTCGGCGAGCCATACCTTGGCGCCCGAGTTGAGGGCGTTGATGGTCATCTTGCGGTCGGTCGGACCGGTGATCTCCACGCGGCGGTCGTTCAGTGCCGCGGGTGCCGGGGCGACCTTCCAGGAGTCGTCCGCGCGGATGGCGGCCGTGTCCGGGAGGAAGTCCAGCGTGGAGGTGCGGGCGATCTCGGCGCGGCGTTCGCCGCGGCGGGCGAGCAGTTCGTCACGCCGGGGCGTGAACCGCCGGTGCAGCTCGGCCACGAAGGTGAGTGCCGCGTCCGTGAGGACCTCTTCCTGCCGGGGCAGGGGCTCGGCTTCGACGATGGCCAGCGGGGACGGCGCTGGTGCGGACATGAGCTGTCACTTCCTTCAGCGGGCGATGCCTGACGGCCGCCGGGCGCAGGGGTACGGCACTCGGTGCCGCAAGAGCCGAGATGCGGTCGCGGGCGCTTGTGTGGTGTCGGGCGCTTCTGACCAGTGGATAGTAGTTTCCTCATGGTGGAAGTTCAATGGTTTGTTGATATCGAGATTCTCCGGGTCGACAGACCATGGCTCTGAGTGCCACGCCGTTCACTCAAGGTGTGCCGTCTGCTCAGGGTGTGCCGGTCATTCAAGGCGCGCCAGATCCTCGGTCGTGTCGATGTCGTACGCCTCCGCGATGTCGCCGCACTCGACGAGCTCGATCGCGTCGGCGTGTTCCTTCAGATACGCGCGGGCGCCGCGATCGCCCACCGCGCTCGCCGCGATCGCCTTCCAGCGATCCGCCCCGAACAGCACCGGGTGCCCGCGTTCCCCGTTGTACGAGGCCGCGACGAGCGCGTCCCGGGACCGGTACGCGGCCCGCACCCGTGCCACCGCGGGTGCGCCGATCCCCGGCTGGTCCACCAGGCAGACGAGCGCCGCGTCCGCGGGCGTCGCGGTCAGGGATTCCAGTCCGGTGCGCAGCGACGACCCCATGCCGTCCTGCCAGTCCGCGTTGTCGACGACGACGCAGCCGGACAGATCGGCCTCCTGTCGTACGTGGTCGGCCGCCGCGCCGAGGACCACGTGCACGGTCTCGCAGCCGCCCTCGCGCAGCACCCGTACCGCGTGCTCCACCAGTGGCCGCCCGCGGTGCGACAGCAGTGCCTTCGGGCGGCCGCCGAGACGCCGTCCGCCGCCCGCGGCGAGCAGCAGTCCGGCGACGACGGGTTCGTTCGGTGCATGTGCCATGAGGACTCCTTACCTCAAATATGGGTGAAGCGCTGGGCGTCCGGCACTCCGGCGTCCCCTGCTGAAGTTCGCGGTGGGGCACGCGAGTCGATGAGTGGGTGCGCCCCTCGCACACCTCCGCCGAGGGCCACCCGCAGTCGCAGCATTCCGCAGGCGGGTCCACGCGCAGGCGCCGGTGGCCGTGCCCACGCCGCAGTACGCTGTCCGCCGCAGCGGCACGCGATCGGCGTGCCCACAGGTCACCTCGCGCCCGCCACGGCAATGAAGAAGTCCGGTCGCGATCCGGCCATCGCCCTCGTCGCCACCGTCGTGCTCGGCGCGCTTGTCGGCGGCGGAGTGTTCCTGGCGCTCTCCGGCCGGAACGACGACAAGGAACGCTGCGGCGCGGCGCCACCGACCCTGTACGGCCGACGTCCTGAATTCGGTCCGTGCGGTGGCGCGCACGGACCCGTATGGCGTTAACTGGCCCGCGACCCTGGGTGTCCGGCCGGCGACGGTCGGTCAGAGGCGGCACGACGATGTGCGAGGGGGAGAGCTTTGTTGCGGAGCGTGGGGCAGACGCGGGTGACAGGGAGCGGCGAGGACCCGAGAACGACGGAGCTGCGCGCTGCCGTCGCCCGGCTCCGCCGTGAACTCGCCGGTCATCCGGCGGAGTTCTCCGACCGGGACATCGCCGAGGACGAACTCGCCGTGCTGGCGGCGATGGTCGCGGCCGGCGACCCGGAGATCCCCCGGATGCGGCGGTCGCTGCTGCTGATCGCCGGGGCGATCGGTTCGGTGAGCGCGCTGGCGCCGGCGCTGATGCAGGTACGCAACGCGATGGACCTCTTCGGCGAGGTGCCGCGCTAGCCGGTGCCGGTACCGGTGGAGGTACGGCTCCTGCGCGCCGCCGCGCAGCGCAGGGCAGGTTCGTACGCGGGACGGGCAGGACCCGCACCTGGGCCGTACCCGCCGCCGGCCGGGCGATGTACCCGGCCGGCGGCGGAGTCACTTCACGAGCAGGTGCAGCAGGGTGACGACGGCGATGCCGACGAGGAGTGCCGTACCGGCCGCGGGGTGAAGGAGCGCGATGTACGTCGCGCCGGCACCGGCGAGCATCAGGACGGCGGTACGTGTGTCGAGGCCGTTCATCGGCGGCTCCCCCTGACATCTTCGGAACCCGCTCCGCCGTGGGCGGCGGGGACTCGGTACGTCGGCATGCTGATCTCCGTCTCCGTGCCTTCGGGCTGTCGGCACGGGAAGACTGTGCGGCCGGATCGTACGGTTCGGACTTGTCCGGTGTGTTCTCGCAGGTAAGGTCCGGAAAACGGTGATGTTGTCCCGGGACGGAGTGGACAACCGGGGCAGCCACGCAGGGGGACACGTGACCGCGCGCAATCGGGGAGGCAGGCCCTGGGGGCCGATCCGGGCGGAGAGCCGAGAAGCCGAGGTGCTCGCCCTCTTTCTGCGCGCACAGGTCGACGCCAGCGGCAAGACGCTGACGACGCTTGCCGAACAGGTCCATGTGTCCAAGTCGCAGATCAGTCAGCAACTGGCCGGGAAGGTCCCCGGCCGGCGATTCGTGACCGACCTGATCCGCGCCACGATTCCCGAGCCACGGCTGCGCGAGCGGCGGCTGGACGAGGCCGGGAAACTCCTCCGGGCCGCTCTCAGTCCTTCGCCGGACAGGACGTCTTCCGCCCCCGTGCGTTCACCGGCTCTGGAGCTCGCCGAGGCCCGTGCCCAGCAGGTCGACGTCTACGACCGGCTCACGCGCTCGCTGGAACAGCAGAACCAGCTCAGGGAAGCCGCCGGCAACTCCGCCAAGCTCGTCATGGTCCTGCTGACGATGATCAACAAGTTGGAGGGGCGGATCAGCGACCTGGCCGACGAGCGCGATCGGCTCCGCGCCTCCCACGCCGATCCCACGGTCCTGCGGCAGACACAGCACCGGCTCACCCGCGCCCGGGAGCAGGAGCAGCGGGCCGAACAGGAACTTCAGCGCGCGCAGGAGAAGCAGCGACAGGCGGAGGAGCTCGCCGAGCGGGTTCAGGCCCGCGTCGACGAACTCACCGACCAGCTGGACCGGCTGCGCTCGGGTGCCGCCGACGGAACACCCGACGAAGACCGCCGCGCGGTGCCCCGGCCGGTGCAGGCCCGCGGAGCCGCGGACCCGGTCGGCGACGACATCGAGCAGGCTCTCCGCAGGGCATCCGCCGTCAACGACCAGGACGGCCACGTACTGAGGGACATCGCGCAGGACTTTGCCCAGGACCCCGCCGAGGTTGTCCCGGAAGAGGAGCCGGACAACCCCGCAAGCGGCCATTTCTCCGAGGACAACGTCAAGACCATCTGGCCCGCGATCGTCGCGGCCGGACAGATCAGGGGCGACTACCGGGAAGCGGTCCGGCTGAGCACCCTCCTTGTCGCCGCCTCGAAGAAGACGGGCCGACCGGAGGACCCGCTCACGCTGGCAGTGCGGCACACGCTCGCGCACTGGCGGGGCAAGGCAGGTGACGCTTCCGGCGCGGCGGAGGCCTTCACCGAGCTGCTCTCCGTGCGGAAGCGCGTACTGGGTCCGGAGCACCCCGACACGCTGGCCACCCGGCACAACCTCGCCGGTCTGCGAGGTGAGGCGGGCGACGTGGCCGGCGCGGTCGGGGCTTTCGCCGAGCTGGTCCCGGTGCTCGACCGGGTGATGGGTCCGGAACACCCCGCCACGCTGGCCACCCGGCACAACCTGGCCAACTGGCGCGGGCAGGCGGGGGATGCCGCCGGCGCGGTGAAGGCTTTCGGCGAGCTGCTTCCCGTGGTGGTGCGGGTATTGGGCCCGGAGCACGCGGACACGCTGGCCGTCCGGCACAGCTTCGCTGTCTGGCGAGGTGAGGCGGGCGACGCGGCCGACGCGGTGGAGGCCCTCGCCGAGCTGCTGCCGGTGCATGTCCGGGTGCTCGGCCCGGATCACCCGGAGGTGCTCACCACCCGGCACCTTCTCGGCTGGTGGCGGGGCGAGGTGGGAGATGTGTCCGGCGCTGTCGCGGCCCTGTCCGAGCTGCTTCCGGTACAGGAGCGGGTACTGGGTCCGGAGCATCCGCGCACGCTCGCCACCCGGCACGAGGCCGCCCGCTGGCAGGGTGAGGCCGGCAACGCCGTCGGCGCGGTACGGGCCTTGGCCGAGCTGCTCCAGGTGCGCGAGCGGACGCTGGGGCCGGAACACCCGGTCACTCTGGAGAACCGTCGCCACCTCGTGCGGTACGAAGGCCTGGCAGGTGATGTGGCCGGTGCGGTCGCAGCGTTCGCCGAGCTGCTTCCGGTGCAGGAGCGGGTACTGGGTCCGGAGCATCCGCGGACGCTCGCCACGCGGCACGAGCTCGCCGGTCTGCGGGGTGTGCTCGGTGACATCCCGGGTCAGGTCAAGGCCTGGGCCGAGCTGCTTCCGGTGCAGGAGCGGGTGCTGGGGCCGAAGCACCCGGACACGCTCGCCACCCGGAACAAGCTGCTCCGCCGGCGCCTCCAGGCACCTGGCTGAACTCCGAGGGCGCTGGGCGCTCGGGGCAATGCGTGGGTCAGCGCAATCCGCCGGGATCCGTCAGCCGTTCCCGTCAGCCGTTCCCGCCGGCCGTGTTCGCCAGCGCCGTCGACAGGTCCTGCGCGACCTCCTGGAGGATCGGGACGATCCTCTCCGTGGCCGCCTCGGTGACCCGTCCGGCCGGGCCGGAGATGGAGACCGCCGCGGCCGTCGGTGAGTTCGGTACGGACACCGCGAGGCAGCGCACGCCGATCTCCTGCTCGTTGTCGTCCACCGCGTACCCACTGGCCCGGACCAGCTCCAGCGCGTCCAGGAAGCCCTCGGGGGTGGTGATCGTCTTCTCGGTGGCGGCCGGCATGCCCGTCCTCGCCAGCAGGGCCCGCACCTCGTCCGGCGGGGTGTGGGCCAGGAGCGCCTTGCCCACACCCGTGGAGTGCGGCAGGACCCGCCGGCCGACCTCGGTGAACATGCGCATGGAGTGCTTGGACGGCACCTGGGCCACGTAGACGATCTCGTCGCCGTCGAGCAGCGCCATGTTCGCCGTCTCGCCGGTCTCCTCGACCAGGCGGGCCAGATAGGGACGCGCCCAGGTCCCGAGCAGCCGTGACGCGGACTCGCCGAGACGGATGAGCCGGGGGCCGAGCGCGTAACGGCGGTTCGACTGCTGGCGTACATAACCGCAGGCCACGAGCGTGCGCATCAGGCGGTGGATCGTGGGCAGCGGCAGACCGCTGCTGGCGGAGAGTTCGCTCAGTCCGACCTCGCCGCCCGCGTCGGCCATTCTCTCGAGCAGGTCGAAGGCACGCTCCAGGGACTGCACGCCGCCGCTGTTCGCGGCCTTGGCTGCATCGGTGGTGCTGGCGCTGGACGTCGGCACGGCAACGGTCCTTTCGGGCAGGGCGGGCAAGTCAGCAGCCTACCGGGCAGCTGCGACCGGCACACTGCTCCCTTCACGGCGTCTCTGCCGGTCAGGTGGTGTTTGTCCCTGTGTCGGCGGAGACCTCCGAGGCACTGCGACGCCCGCCTTGGTTGAAGCAACGTTCTGCTTTGTGAAATCTTACTTCCACTTTGTGGAAACGTCCAAGGTGCTGGTCCGGGCTCGGCGGATCGACGCCTCCGGGGTGGTTGGCTCGCGCGCGTGCGGTCCGGGGGGATGATCCCTTCGCAGGTCACGGGGGCTTCGGTAACCCGGAGGGGTCTTGACGGACCGCACCGAGGAGTGAAGACTCCTTCAACAGTTCGTTGAATTTTTGCCGCACGGAACGGAAGTGAGGGGCACGGGTGGCCGATGTGGACGTGAACCTGGTACTGCGCTCGACGCGGGTGATCACCCCGGACGGAACGCGGGCCGCGGCGGTCACCGTCGCCGGCGGCAAGATCGCGGCCGTGCTCCCGTACGACACCGAGGTGCCGGCCGGGGCCAGGCTGGAGGACGTCGGCGACGACGTCGTACTGCCCGGCCTGGTGGACACCCACGTCCATGTGAACGACCCCGGCCGTACCGCATGGGAGGGCTTCTGGACCGCCACCCGCGCCGCCGCCGCGGGCGGTATCACCACGCTCCTCGACATGCCTCTCAACTCCCTTCCGCCCACCACGACCGTCGACAACCTGCGGACCAAGCAGGACGTCGCACGGCCCAAGGCCCATGTCGACACGGGCTTCTGGGGTGGCGCGATCCCGGACAACACCAAGGATCTGCGGTCACTGCACGACGCCGGGGTCTTCGGCTTCAAGTGCTTCCTGTCGCCGTCCGGGGTGGAGGAGTTCCCGGAACTCGACCAGGAGCAGCTCGCCCGCTCCATGGCCGAGATCGCCGGCTTCGGCGGACTGCTCATCGTGCACGCCGAGGACCCGCACCACCTCGCCGCCGCTCCCCAGGAGCCCGGCCCCCGGTACGCGGACTTCCTCGCCTCCCGGCCCCGCGACGCCGAGAACACCGCCATCGAGAACCTGATCGCCCACGCCAAGCGGCTGAACGCGCGGGTGCACGTCCTGCATCTGTCGTCCAGCGACGCCCTGCCGCTGATCGCCGCCGCCAAGGCGGAGGGGGTGCGGATCTCCGTCGAGTCCTGCCCGCACTTCCTCACCCTCACCGCCGAGGAAGTCCCGGACGGCGCCACGGAGTTCAAGTGCTGCCCGCCCATCCGTGAAGCCGCGAACCAGGACGCGCTCTGGGCCGGCCTGGCCGACGGCACCATCGACTGCATCGTCACCGACCACTCGCCCTGCACCACCGACCTCAAGACTCCCGACTTCGCCTCGGCCTGGGGCGGCATCTCCTCGCTTCAGCTGGGACTCCCGGCGATCTGGACCGCGGCACGCGGGCGCGGCCATTCCCTGGAGGACGTCGTGCGGTGGATGTCCGCCGGCCCGGCCGAACTCGCCGGGCTGACCCACAAGGGCGCCATCGAGGCCGGCCGCGACGCCGACTTCGCCGTCCTCGCCCCGGACGAGACCTTCACCGTCGACCCGGCCGAGCTGTACCACCGCAACCAGGTCACCGCGTACGCGGGCAAGACGCTGTACGGCGTCGTCCGTTCGACGTGGCTGCGGGGCGAGCGAATCGTGGAGAACGGCACCCTCGCGGAGCCGGCCGGCCGTCTGCTCGAAAGGAACAACTGACCGTGTCCATCCCTTCTTTCACCGGTGACGCCAGCCCCTACGGCGGCGGTGACCCGTACGGCGACTACCGCACGGCCGACTTCCCCTTCACGCACCACGCCGACCTCGCCGACCGGCGCCTGGGCGCGGGCGTCATCGCCGCCAACGACGAGTTCTTCGCCGAGCGCGAGAACATGCTGAAGCCCGAGGCGGCGGAGTTCGACCCGGAGCACTTCGGCCACAAGGGCAAGATCATGGACGGCTGGGAGACCCGCCGCCGCCGTGGCGTGGGCGCGGAGCAGCCGCATCCGACCGACGACGACCACGACTGGGCGCTCGTACGCCTCGGCGCGCCCGGTGTCGTACGCGGCATCGTCATCGACACCGCGCACTTCCGCGGCAACTACCCGCAGGCCGTCTCCGTGGAGGCGACCGCGGTGGCCGGGTCCCCCTCGCCGGAGGACCTGCTCGCGGACGACGTGAAGTGGACCGCGCTCGTACCGCGGACGGCCATCGGCGGCCACGCGGCCAACGGCTTCGTCGTCGACGTCGAACAGCGCTTCACGCACCTGCGCGTCAACCAGCACCCCGACGGCGGCATCGCGCGCCTGCGGGTGTACGGAGAGGTGACACCCGACCCGGCGTGGCTGGGCGTGCTCGGCACCTTCGACCTCGTCGCGCTGGAGAACGGCGGCCGGGTGGAGGACGCGTCCGACCGCTTCTACTCCCCGGCCACCAACACCATCCAGCCGGGCCGTTCCCGCAAGATGGACGACGGCTGGGAGACCCGCCGGCGCCGGGACAAGGGCAACGACTGGATCCGCTACCAGCTCGTGGAGCAGTCCGAGATCCGCGCGGTGGAGATCGACACGGCGTATCTGAAGGGCAACAGCGCGGGCTGGGCGGCGATTTCGCTGCGCGACGGGGAGACGGGGGAGTGGGCGGAGATCCTCCCGCGGACCCGGCTCCAGCCGGACACGAACCACCGTTTCGTGCTGGATGCGCCGGCGGTGGGCAGCCGGGTGCGGATCGACATCTACCCGGACGGCGGGATCTCGCGACTGCGGTTGTTCGGGTCGCTGACGGCGGACGGGGCGGCGCGGCTGCGGGCGCGGCACCAGGAGCTCGGGGGCTGAGGGTGCTCCGGTTCTGACTCCGGTTCTGACCCTGGCGGTCCGGGTCGAGCCGTGGACGTTCGTCCGCGGCTCGGCCCGGCTGCACCGGGGGTACGGCCTCCGGCCGTGTCCTCGATCGCCGGACGGGCTCGATGCGCCGGAGTGTCACGCCGGGCCGGGACGGGCTTGATCGTCGGCCCGGTGTGTCACCCACCGCAGGCCGGACGGGCTCAATGTCCGTCCGCGGCCGGGCGGTGGGCCCGCGGCGTCACGCCGCGTGGCCGCCGTCCACCGCCAGTTCCGCTCCCGTGATGTACGACGCCTCGTCGCTCGTCACATACGCGACCAGCGACGCCACCTCCTCCGGGGTACCGAAGCGGTCCAGTGCGGTACCCGCCTTCTGCGGAGGCGCGTACGGGCCGTCCGACGGGTTCATGTCCGTGTCGATCGGGCCCGGGTGGATGAGGTTCGCCGTGATGCCGCGCGGGCCCAGTTCGCGGGCCAGTGCCTTCGTCAGGCCTGTCAGGGCCGACTTGCTCATCGCATAGAGCGTGCCTCCCGGGCCCGGCACGTACTTCGTCATGCAGGAGCCGATGGAGACGATCCGGCCGCCGCGCTCCATCCGCGCGGCTGCCGCCTGGGAAGCGAGGAAGACCGCGCGCACGTTCACCGCCAGCACCCGGTCCACGTCGGCCGTCGCCAGGCTGTCGACCGGTCCGAGTACGCCGACCCCTGCGTTGTTGACCAGGATGTCCAGCCGGCCGAGCGCGTCGGCCGCGCGGCTGACGGCGGAGGCGCCGCATTCCGTGCCTGCGGCGTCCGACCGGAGCGCGACACCCCGGCGGCCCGCCGCCTCGATCTTGCGGACCACCTCCTCGGCGGCCTCGTCGCTCCGCACATAGGTGATGGCGACATCGGCGCCCTCCTGCGCGAGTCGCAGAGCGATCGCCGCACCGATTCCGCGGCTGCCACCTGTCACCAGAGCTGTCCTGGACATGAGTTCCCCTTGTGATGATGTGTCATGACGTGTCGTAACGGCTGATGACATCAAGCAAAGCGGCCCGGCCTCCTCGGTGCTGGCGGCAAACGGACGTTGAATCCCGGTGTGACCCTTCGGCGAGCGTCCTCACGCCGGGTGACCGATGAGATCGCGGCGCCGGCAGGGTCGTAGCTGATGACCGCGTCACCACCGGGGGAACACGAGCAACGGAAGCAGGTGCCTCTCATGGGGAAGCTCTCGATCACCACCTTCGTCTCTCTCGACGGCGTCATGCAGGGACCGGGAGGGCCCGAGGAGGACCGCCGTGACGGCTTCGACCTCGGTGGCTGGACCGTTCCCTACGCGGACGACGACTTCGGTCATTTCATGGACAGCGTCTTCGGCCGCGTCGGTGCGTTTCTGCTGGGCCGCCGCACGTACGAGATCTTCGCCGGGTTCTGGCCGACGGTGAGCGACCCGGACGACCCGATCGCCTCGAAGCTCAACTCCAGGCCGAAGTACGTCGTCTCCACCACGATGGAGCGGGCCGACTGGGAGCCGTCCACGATCATCCGCGGCGATCTCGCCAAGGAGATCCCCGCGCTCAAGGAGCGCACGGACGGTGAGGTGCAGGTCCACGGCAGCGGCCGGCTCGCCCACTCGCTGCTGGAGCACGATCTGATCGACACCCTCCATGTGCTGACCTACCCCGTCGTGCTGGGCAAGGGGCTGCGGCTCTTCCCGGAGGGCTCGGTGCCCACGGCGTTCCGGCACACGGACGCCCGCATCACCGGCAGCGGTGTGACGATCCAGACCTACGAACTGGCCGGCCGCCCCGAGTACGGGACGTACGGGGCCTGACAGCGCGCGCGTGCACGGTTGCTAGGTTGGGCCGCCATGCGATCACTCCCGTACGACATCGAATTCCGCAGCCGGGCCAGGCGTGTTCAGGGCTGGGGCGTCGGACTGCTCGCGCTCTCCAGCCTGTTGTGGGTGTGGTTCGGGGTGCTGCTTCTGACGCCGTACGACGCCGACGGTACGAGCTACGAGTGCGAGGCGCGCCTGTTCACGGACCGGTCCACCGCCAACGAAGGGCTCGGCAACGGCTCTTCGTGCCCCGCCGAGCGGGACTGGCCCGAGCTCATCGCCGTGCTCGGGCTGTCCGTCCCCGTCTCCGTCGTCGGCGCGGTGCTCTTCACCAGCGGCATGGTGAGCAACCGGATGAGCGAGCATCTGGCCGAGGTCACCCGGCTCAACGAGGCGAAGGTCTGACGGTCCCCGTCCTTTGGCATCGCCTGCCTCCGCCGTCTGTCGTCACTTGAGGTTGTCGGCCGTCATCATCACCGCGAAGCCGACCACGGCGATCACGATGTTCGTGAGCAGGGCCGCGTTCCCGAGGAAGGAGACGTTCTCCGTCAGGAAGCGGGTGAAGGCCATGAAGCGGAACCAGCCCGTGAGCTCGCGGATCACGCCGCAGCCCCCCAGCACGAGCATGATCAGGCCGGCGCCTTCGAGAATCTTCTTCATGCCCGCGATCGTCGTGCCGCGCCGCACCCTGGCGCGTCGGCCCTCGGCATGCACTCCTGCTCCGAAAGTCTCCACCTCGGCGACTTTGGTAGCTTCCCGTCCGTCCCGGCCTGTCCGACGCCTCCCACCTGCGTAACTTGGTCGGTATGACGCGTACGGAATACCCCTGGCTGCTGCCCTCGGCCATGGCGGACCCCCAGGAGCCCGACCCCCGGGGGGAGACGTCCACGGGCCGGCGCCGGCGGACCGTGCGCGACTGGATCGTGGACACCTGCGCCTTCGTCCTGGCCGCGCTGTTCGGGCTGATCGCGGCGGAGGCCAGCGATCAGTACAACACCTCCGAGATGGTCGTCCTCGCCGATCAGCTGCTGGGTGCGGCGGCGTGCTGCGCCCTGTGGGTGCGGCGGCGCTGGCCGGTCGGCCTGGCCCTGGTCCTGACCGTCGCCACCGTGCTCACGCCGGTCGCCGGGGGCGCGATGCTGGTCGCCGTCTTCAGCCTCGCCGTGCACCGGCTGTTCAGGCCGGTCGCCCTGGTGGGACTCGTCGCGCTGGTCGGCTCCGTCGTCCAGCCGCTGGTGCGCCCCGACCCGACGGTGAACTACTGGGTGTCGATGATCGCCGGGGTCGTCCTGCTGCTGCTGGCGATCGGCTGGGGCATGCTCGTACGCGCCCGGCGCCAGCTCGTCGTGGCGCTGCGGGAACGGGCCCTGCGAGCCGAGACGGAGGCGGAGCTCCGGGCCGAGCAGGCCCAGCGACTGGCCCGTGAGGCGATCGCCCGCGAGATGCACGATGTGCTCGCCCACCGGCTCACCCTGCTCAGCGTGCACGCGGGCGCCCTCGAATTCCGGCCGGACGCGCCACCCGCCGAGGTCGCGCGGGCCGCGGGGGTGATCCGCGACAGCGCGCACGACGCGCTCCAGGACCTCCGCGAGATCATCGGCGTGCTCCGGGCGCCCGGCGAGGGCGACCACGGCGACCGTCCGCAGCCGACGCTCGCCACGCTCGACGCGCTGGTCGCCGAGTCCCGTGAGGCCGGGATGAAGGTGACCCTCGACAACCGCATCTCCGACACGGCATCCGTCCCGGCGATCGTGGGGCGCACCGTCTACCGCATCGCCCAGGAGGGCCTCACCAACGCCCGCAAACACGCGCCGGGCGCCGAGGTCACCGTCGCCGTCGGCGGAGGACCGGGCGACGGCGTCACCGTCGCGGTCGACAATCCCGCTCCGGTCGATGACGTCGGCACCGTGCCCGGTTCCGGGCAGGGGCTGATCGGGCTCACCGAACGGGCCTCGCTCGCCGGTGGCAGCCTCGAGCACGGAGCGACCGGAGACGGCGGATTCCATGTCCGGGCCTGGCTACCGTGGGCCGCATGACTATCCGGTTGCTCGTCGTCGATGACGACCCCCTGGTCCGGGCGGGCCTCTCCTTCATGCTCGGCGGGGCCGACGACCTCGAGATCGTCGGGGAGGGCGCGGACGGTTCCGAGGTACCGGAACTGATCGACCGGCTCTCGCCCGACGTCGTGCTGATGGACATCCGGATGCCGACGGTGGACGGACTGCGCGCCACCGAGGAGCTGCGGCGCAGGCCCGACGCCCCCGAGGTCGTGGTGCTCACCACGTTCCACGCGGACGAGCAGGTGCTGCGGGCGCTGCGGGCCGGGGCCGCCGGGTTCGTCCTCAAGGACACCCCGCCGGCCGAGATCGTCGCCGCGGTGCGGCGGGTGGCTTCCGGGGACCCGGTGCTCTCCCCGGCCGTGACCCGCCAGCTGATGTCGCACGTCGCCGACCGGGTGCCCGACCCGCGCCGCAGCACGGCGGCCCAGCGGCTGGACTCGCTCGCGGAACGGGAGCGGGAGGTGGCGGTCGCGGTGGGCCGCGGCCAGTCCAACGCGGAGATCGCGGCGACGCTGTACATGAGCGTGCCGACCGTGAAGACCCATGTGTCGCGCATCCTCGCGAAGCTGGATCTCAACAACCGTGTCCAGATCGCGCTGCTCGCGCACGACGCTGGCCTGCTGGACGGGGAGGGGCCGACGTAGGCTGGCGGGGTGGCGATCATCGATCTGGGGGAGTACGGGGCGGACTTCGTCGCCGATCCGTATCCGTACTATGCGAAGTGGCGCGAGGCCGGTCCCGTCCATCAGGTGCGCGGGGTGCAGGGCGACGAGTTCTGGCTGATCGTCGGCCATGAGGAGGCGCGCGCCGCGCTCACTGACCCGAGGCTGCTCAAATCACCGGCCGTGGTGGGCCGGATGATGCTGGACGAGCGGGTCATCGGGCCGAATCTGCTGGTCCTGGACCCGCCGGACCACACACGGCTGCGCCGGCTGGTGACGCGGGAGTTCACCGGTCGCCGCGTGGAGCAACTGGCCCCGCGCATCCAGCAGATCACCGATGAGCTGCTCGACGCGATGCTGCCGGCCGGGCGGGGCGACCTGGTCGACGCTCTCGCCTTCCCGTTGCCGATCATCGTCATCTGCGAGCTGCTGGGCGTGCCGGCCGCCGACCGTGACGCCTTCCGCACCTGGTCCAACGAGGTGGTGGCTCCCACCGGGCAGGCCGAGCTGGAGCGGGCCGTCGACGAACTGGCCGTCTATCTCGACGACTTGATCGAGGACAAACGCAGCCAGGGGCCGACGGGTGACCTGCTGTCCGCCCTGATAACCGCCCGCGCGGAGGACGACGACCGGCTCTCGGCCGCCGAACTGCGGGCCCTGGCCTATCTGCTGCTGATCGCGGGCCACGAGACGACGGTCAACCTGATCGCCAACGGCGTACGGGCCCTGCTCGCGCACCCCGACCAACTGGCCGCCCTGCGAGCCGACTTCTCCCTCCTGGACGGCGCGATCGAGGAGATGCTGCGCTACGACGGACCGGTGGAGGCGGCGACCGTACGCTTCACCTCCGAGTCCCTGCGGATCGGCGAACGCACGATCCCGGCCGGCGCGATGGTCCTGGTCGGCCTCGCGGCGGCCGACCGCGACCCGGCGCGCTACGCGGCCCCGGACACCTTCGACATCCGCCGCGACACCCGCGGCCATGTGGCGTTCGGCCACGGCATCCACTTCTGCCTGGGCGCGCCCCTGGCCCGCCTGGAAACCCGCATCGCCCTCCAGTCGCTGCTCGTCCGCTGCCCCGACCTCTCCCTGGACCCGTCGGCGGGCCCGCCGGAGTGGATCCCGGGGCTGCTGATGCGGGGGGTACGCAGCCTCCCCGTGCGCTGGTAGGGCGACGATGGCGCACCGGGCGCGGTATGCCGTCGTGACCGACGGCGGCAGGAGCACGAGCGGCAGAGCGGCAACGGATACCGAGGAGCCCCCACCATGACCGGATTCGACCTGGGCCTCGCGCAGAAGGTCCTCGACAGCCAGCCCTTCAGCCGGCTGCTCCAGGCGCGCATCACCGCGTTCGGGGACGGGGCCGCCGTGCTGGAGCTCGATGTACGGGACGAGTTGCGGCAGCAGAACGGCTATCTGCACGGCGGTGTCCTCGCCTACGCCGCCGACAACTCGATCACCTTCGCGGCCGGCACCACCCTCGGGCCCGCCGTCCTCACCGCGGGGTTCTCCGTGCAGTACGTCCGGCCCGCCACCGGGGTGATCCTCCGGGCGCGGGCCGCCGTCGTGCACAGCGGGCGGCGGCAGGCCGTGGTGCGGTGCGATCTCCTGGCGGTGGGGGAGGACGGCGAGGAGACACTGTGCGCCGTGGCCCAGGGCACGGTGCTCTCGGCCCAGACGTCCTGAAGGCCGCGCCACCTGTCCAAGACGTTCTGAGGCCCCGCCACGTGCCCCGGACGTCCTGAGGCCGCGCCACCTGCCCCGGACGTCCTGACCGCGAACCGGCTCGGGTGCCCCCGACGCCCCCACGCCCCGACCGCGGCCCTCTCAGGCGCCCGCGATCTCCTCCAGCCGCACCGGCCTGTGCTCACGGCGGGACAGTTCGCACGCCTCCGCGATCCGTAGCGCCGTCAGCGCCTCCCGCCCGTCGCACGGATTCGTGCCCTCGCCCTGGACCATCCGGACGAACGCGTCCAGCTCCGCCTCGTACGCGGGGGCGAAGCGTTCCAGGAAGCCCGGCCACGGCTTGTCGGCCGCCGGGGCGCCCTGCGGCTCGGTCGAGCTGATCGGGGTGCGGTCATCGAGGCCGACCGCGACCTGGTCCAGTTCGCCCGCGAGCTCCATCCGGACGTCGTAGCCGGCGCCGTTGCACCGCGTGGCCGTGGCCGTGGCGAGCGTCCCGTCGTCCAGCGTCAGCACCGCCGCCGCCGTGTCGACGTCGCCCGCCTCGCGGAACATCGGCGGCCCGGTGTCCGAGCCGGTCGCGTAGACCTCCACCACCTCGCGACCGGTGACCCAGCGCAGGATGTCGAAGTCGTGGACCAGGCAGTCCCGGTACAGGCCGCCCGACAGCGGCAGATAGTCGGCGGGCGGCGGCGCCGGGTCGGAGGTGATCGCCCGGACCGTGTGCAGGCGGCCGAGCGCTCCCGACCGCACCAGGTCGCGGGCCACGGTGTATCCGGCGTCGAAGCGGCGCATGAAGCCGAGCTGGAGCTCCGTACCCGCGGTCTCCACCTCGCGCAGCGCGCCCAGCGTGCCCGGCAGGTCCACCGCGATCGGCTTCTCGCAGAACGCGGGGAGCCCGGCTCGGGCGGCGCGGCCGATCAGTTCCGCGTGGGAGGCCGTCGCCGAGGCGATCACCACCGCGTCCACGCCCCAGGTGAAGATCTCGTGCGCGCTGGGCGCCGCCGTGGCCCCGGTCCGCTCGGCGACCGCGGCCGCCCTCGCCGGGTCGGCGTCCGCCACGACCAGGGATCCGACCTCCCGGTGGCGGGCGAGCACGCCCGCGTGGAAGGTGCCGATTCGTCCGGTTCCGATCAGTCCGATGCGCATGGCCCAAAAATGGAGCCGGGCCGGGCACTGTGTCAAGACTTTGTCCTGACAACCGAACTTCACGACTTCCCGTCAACATGAGCGGCGACTACGCTCGGCCCGTGCCCAAGCAGCCCAGACACGTGACGGACTCGTCCCTGTCTCTCCAGCTGAGCGTGGACCGCACCAGTCCGGTCCCGCTCTACTTCCAGCTGTCGCAGCAGCTGGAAGCGGCCATCGAGAGAGGGACCCTCACCCCCGGCAGTCTGCTCGGCAACGAGATCGAGCTGGCCGGCCGGCTCGGGCTGTCCCGACCCACCGTCCGCCAGGCGATCCAGTCCCTCGTCGACAAGGGCCTGCTGGTGCGCCGCCGCGGCGTCGGCACCCAGGTCGTGCACAGCCAGGTCAAGCGCCCGCTGGAGCTCAGCAGCCTCTACGACGATCTGGAGGCGGCCGGCCAGCGGCCCGCCACGATCGTCCTGAGCAATGCCGTCGAGAGTGCGAGTGCCCAGGTCGCCGCCGCTCTCGGCGTCACCGAGGGCAGTGAGGTCCAGCTGATCGAGCGGCTGCGGTACGCCCACGGCGAGCCCATGGCCCTGTTGCGCAACCACCTGCCCGCCGGACTGCTCGACTACGACACCGCGCGGCTGGAGGCCACCGGTCTGTACCGGATGATGCGCTCCGCGGGGATCACCCTGCACAGCGCCCGCCAGTCGGTCGGGGCGCGGGCGGCCAGCGCCCCCGAGGCGGAACTCCTCACCGAGGAGGCGGGCGGGCCGGTGCTGACCATGGAGCGCACCACCTTCGACGACACCGGCCGGGCCGTCGAGTTCGGCTCGCACATCTACCGCGCCTCGCGCTACGCCTTCGAGTTCCAGCTCCTCGTACGCCCCTGAGCGCGGCCGGAGACCTTCCGGCGGACGATGGACATGATCAGGTCACGTAAGAATGTCCTTCTGGTAAGAATGTTCGGACAAAGTCTTGACGGGGTGCGGCCGTCGCCGTAGAAACTCACCCAGCCGCAACCGGGCGGCCGGGAGAGAAGGCGGACCCCACCATGCGAACCCACCGCAAGGCAGCAGCCGTGCTCGCCGCATGCGCCCTGGTCGCCGTCGCCGGATGCAGCAGTTCCGGCGGCAAGGAGGCCAAGGAGGACACCTCCAAGGACGGCGGAGGCGGCGTCCCCGCGGCCACCGAACGCCTCAAGATCGCCATGGTCACGCACTCCGGCGAGGGCGACACCTTCTGGGACATCGTCCAGAGCGGCGCCAAGGTCGCGGCCAAGAAGGACAACGTCGAGTTCCTCTACGCCGCCAACAAGGAGGGCAAGGAGCAGGCGCAGCTCGTCCAGACCTACATCGACCAGAAGGTCGACGGGATCATCGTCACCCTCGCCAAGCCCGAGGCGGTCGGCGCCGTCGTCAAGAAGGCCGTCGCGGCCGGGATACCCGTCGTCACGATCAACTCCGGCGCCGAGTTCTCCGATGCGCTCGGCGCGCTCAGCCACATCGGCCAGGACGAGGCCGTCGCCGGCGAGGCGGTCGGCGAGGAACTCAACAAGCGCGGCAAGAAGAAGGCGCTCTGCGTCATCCACGAGCAGGGCAACGTCTCCCTCGAAGCCCGCTGCGCCGGAGTCAAGAAGACCTTCAAGGGCACGGTCGAGAACCTCAACGTGGAGGGCACGAACATGCCCGCCTCCACTTCCTCCATCGAGGCGAAGCTGCAGAGCGGCAAGGACATCGACTCCGTGGTCACGCTCGGCGCCCCGTTCGCCGCAGCCTCCGTCAAGGCCAAGTCGGGCGCGGGCTCGAAGGCGGAGGTCAACACCTTCGACCTCAACGCCGAGGTGGTCAAACAGCTCAAGGCCGGCGAGATCGGCTTCGCCGTCGACCAGCAGCCCTACCTCCAGGGCTACCTCGCCATCGACGAGCTGTGGCTCAACAAGACCAACCTGAACGTCATCGGCGGCGGCAAGCCCGTTCTCACCGGCCCGGCGCTCGTCACCGAGAAGGACGTGCCCACGCTGGAGAAGCTCACCGCCGACGGAACCCGATGACGTACCCGGCCCACCCGATGCCGACCCTCCCACCTGCCGTGACACATACTTGGGCGGCCGGGGCGCGAGGACACGCCCCCCGGCCGCACCGGGAGAATCGGCAAGAAGGGCACGGCGTCGTGGCTAGGGCAAGGACAGGGGTACGCGCACTGGGCGCGCTGCTGGCGGCGGTACTCGGAGCCTCTCTCGCGGGATGCAGCAGCACCGGCGGAAAGCGGGCCGAGGACGCGCGCAAGGCGCAGGCCGCGGCCGGCAAGGCCGCCGTGAACACCCCTCGCTGGACCTTCGCGATGGTCACCCACTCGGGCGACGGCGACACCTTCTGGGACATCGTCCAGAACGGCGCCAAGCAGGCCGCCGCCAAGGACAACATCAACTTCCTGTACTCCCACAGCGACGAGGGCCAGCAGCAGGCCCAGCTCGTGCAGGCCGCCATCGACAAGAAGGTCGACGGCCTGATCGTGACGCTCGCCAAGCCGGACGCGATGAAGGGCGTCCTCGCCAAGGCCACCGCGGCCGGGATCCCCGTGATCACCGTCAACTCGGGATCCGAGCAGTCCAAGCCGTACGGCGCGCTGACGCACATCGGCCAGGACGAGACCATCGCGGGCGAGGCCGTCGGCGACGAGCTGGACAAGCGGGGCAAGAAGAAGGCCCTGTGCGTCCTGCACGAGCAGGGCAACGTCGGACACGAGCAGCGCTGCGCCGGCACCAAGAAGACCTTCGACGGCACCCTCCAGAACCTGTACGTCGACGGCACCAACATGCCCGACGTGCAGGCCTCCATCGAGGCCAAGCTCCAGGCCGACCCCTCCATCGACTCGGTCGTCACCCTCGGCGCACCGTTCGCGGACGCCGCCGTACAGGCGAAGAAGACCGCGGGCAGCAAGGCCGAGGTCGACACCTTCGATCTGAACGCCAAGGTCGCGAGCGGCCTCAAGGCCGGGACCCTCGGCTTCGCGGTCGACCAGCAGCCGTTCCTCCAGGGGTA
This sequence comes from Streptomyces sp. NBC_00306, assembly GCF_036169555.1. Taxonomy (GTDB): domain Bacteria; phylum Actinomycetota; class Actinomycetes; order Streptomycetales; family Streptomycetaceae; genus Streptomyces; species Streptomyces achmelvichensis. The sequence continues at coordinate 6,574,219 of NZ_CP108032.1, forward strand.
CGAGGCCATCGACCTGCTGTGGCTCTACCAGTACAACGCCGATGTCCTCGGCGGCGGGCGGCCCGTCCTCACCGGTCCGCAGATCATCACCAAGGAGAACGCCGCCGAGCTCGAGGACTACACCGAGCGGGGAACCCGATGAGTGCTACCGCACCACCTGCCGGCACCCGGCAGCCGGAGAAGACCGACGAGCGGCTGATGCGCACCTCGCCCCTGCGCAAGCTGATGGCGAGGCCCGAGCTCGGCTCGGTCGTCGGCGCGGTCGCGGTCTTCCTCTTCTTCTCGATCGTCGCGGACTCCTTCCTGCGGGCGTCCAGCTTCTCCACCGTGCTGTACGCGGCCTCCACGCTCGGCATCATGGCCGTGCCGGTCGCGCTGCTGATGATCGGCGGCGAGTTCGACCTGTCGGCCGGCGTGATGGTCACGACCTCCGCGCTGATCTCGGCGATGTTCAGCTACCAGATGACCGCCAACGTCTGGGTCGGGCTGCTCGTCTCGCTGGTGGTGACGCTGGCCGTCGGGGTGTTCAACGGCTACATGCTGATCCGGACGAAACTGCCGAGCTTCATCATCACGCTCGGCACGTTCCTGATGCTGACCGGCCTCAACCTCGGCTTCACCAAACTGATCAGCGGCACGGTCTCCACCAAGTCCATCGCCGACATGGACGGCTTCACCTCCGCGCAGAAGCTCTTCGCCTCCGAACTCACCCTCGGCGACATCACCTTGAAGGTGACGATCCTCTGGTGGTTCGCCCTGGTCGCGCTCGCCACCTGGATCCTGCTGCGCACCCGCTTCGGCAACTGGATCTTCGCCGTCGGCGGCAACGCGGACGCGGCCCGCGCGGTCGGTGTGCCGGTCACCAGGACCAAGATCGGCCTCTACATGGGCGTCGCGTTCGCCGCCTGGATCTCGGGACAGCACCTCCTCTTCTCCTTCGACGTCGTGCAGTCCGGCGAGGGCGTCGGCAACGAGCTGACGTACATCATCGCGGCCGTCATCGGCGGCTGTCTGATCACCGGTGGCTACGGCTCCGCGATCGGCTCGGCGGTCGGCGCATTCATCTTCGGCATGACCAGCAAGGGCATCGTGTACGCCGAGTGGAACCCGGACTGGTTCAAGTTCTTCCTGGGAGCGATGCTCCTTCTGGCCACCCTGCTCAACGCATGGGTCCGCAAGCGTGCGGAGGCAACGCGATGACCACGCCGAAGTCCACGGAGCCCGCGGACACCGGGCGGACGCCTCTCGTCGAGCTCGACGACGTCAGCAAGTACTACGGCAACATCCGCGCGCTGGAAGGTGTCTCGCTGGAGGTGCACGCCGGGGAGATCTCTTGCGTCCTCGGCGACAACGGCGCCGGCAAGTCCACTCTCATCAAGATCATCGCGGGGCTGCACCGGCACGACGCGGGCACCTTCCTCATCGAGGGGGAGGAGGCGGACCTGTCGAGCCCCCGCGAGGCGCTGGACCGCGGCATCGCCACGGTCTACCAGGATCTCGCCGTGGTGCCGCTCATGCCGGTCTGGCGGAACTTCTTCCTCGGCTCCGAGCCGACCAGGGGCAAGGGCCCGCTCAAGCGGCTCGACGTCGACAAGATGCGCGAGACCACCAGGTCCGAGCTGCTGCGCATGGGGATCGACCTGCGCGACGTCGACCAGCCCATCGGGACGCTGTCGGGCGGCGAGCGCCAGTGCGTGGCCATCGCCCGCGCCGTCTACTTCGGTGCGAAGGTTCTCGTCCTCGACGAGCCGACCGCCGCCCTCGGGGTGAAGCAGTCGGGCGTGGTGCTGAAGTATGTTGCCGCAGCCCGCGACGCCGGGCTGGGCGTCGTGTTGATCACCCACAACCCGCACCACGCCTATCTCGTCGGCGACCGTTTCATCCTGCTCAAGCGCGGTGTCATGTCCGCCAGCCACACCAAGGACTCCGTCACGCTCGACGAACTCACCCGCCAGATGGCGGGCGGCAGCGAGCTGGAGGACCTGCGCCACGAGCTGGAGCGCGCACCCGTACCGACGCACCTGGGCGGCCACGACCAGTAGCCGTCCGCACCGCGGACCCGGCGCTCCCGCCCAGGGGCGCCGGGCCGGTCCGGCCCTCGGCCGGGGCCGCGGGCCGACGGCCCGGATGGCAGAATCGGGCCCGTCAGCCGCCCCCGAAACCCCGCAGGGACATGAGCACCTACCGCGACTTCGCCCACCGCGGCTCCGCCCGCGCCACCGTCCTGCGTACCGTCGGCACCCGGGAGCGGCGGTCGCACCTCACGGCGCCGCGTGTGCCGACCGTCGGAATCGACATCGGCGGGACGAAGGTGATGGCCGGCGTCGTCGACGCCGACGGGGTCATCCTGGAGAAGGTCCGCACCGAGACGCCGGACAAGTCCAAGAGCCCGAAGGTCGTCGAGGACACCATCTGCGAGCTGGTGCTAGACCTCTCCGACCGGCACGACGTGCACGCGGTGGGCATCGGAGCGGCCGGCTGGGTCGACGCCGACCGGTCCACGGTGCTCTTCGCCCCGCACCTCGCCTGGCGCAACGAACCCCTGCGCGACGCGCTCACGGCCCGGCTCGCCGTCCCCGTACTGGTCGACAACGACGCCAACACCGCCGCATGGGCGGAGTGGCGCTTCGGCGCCGGCCGCGGCGAGGACCATCTCGTCATGATCACGCTCGGGACCGGCATCGGCGGCGCGATCCTCGAGGACGGCCAGGTCAAGCGGGGCAAGTACGGGGTCGCCGGTGAGTTCGGCCATATGCAGGTCGTCCCCGGCGGGCACCGCTGCCCCTGCGGAAACCGTGGCTGCTGGGAGCAGTACAGCTCCGGCAACGCCCTCGTTCGCGAGGCCCGGGAGCTGGCGGCCGCCGACTCCCCGGTCGCCTACAGCCTCATCGACCGGGTGGGCGGCAACGTCGGCGACATCACCGGACCGCTGATCACCGAACTCGCCCGCGAGGGCGACGCCATGTGCGTCGAACTGTTCCAGGACATCGGCCAGTGGCTCGGCGTCGGCATCGCCAACCTCGCCGCCGCGCTCGACCCCTCCTGCTTCGTCATCGGCGGAGGTGTCAGCGCCGCCGACGACCTGCTCATCGGACCAGCCCGGGACGCCTTCCGCCGCCACCTCACGGGCCGCGGATACCGGCCCGAGGCCAAGATCGCGAAGGCGCAGCTCGGGCCCGAGGCGGGTATGGTCGGCGCGGCCGACCTCGCTCGGCTCGTGGCTCGCCGCTTCCGCCGCACCAACCGGCGACGGGTGGAGCGCCACGAACGCTACGAGCGCTATGCGCAGGCCCTCCGCAACGCCGGATCGCCCGGCCCCACCCAGGAACCGTAGTCATGACCGTGCCCCGCCAGTCCGCCGCCCCCGACGAGAACTTCCGTCCGCCGGAGGACCGACGCCACATGATCCGCCGCCGCTGGCTGACGGCGATCATCATCGTGCTGCTCGTCGGTATCCCGGCCGGCTATCTGGTCGTCTCCGCGGAGCAGAGCCGGGACAGCGGCCGGGACAAGGAGGCCGAGTCCTCGGCCAGCGGGCTGCGGGACACCTGGCCGTCGCAGATGAAGCGCCGGGTCTTCGGGGTGCCGATCCCTCCGAAGTCCAAGGGGGTCGCGTACTACGAGACCAGCAACTGGAAGACCAGCCGGCTGTTCGTGCAGTTCCGGACCACGTCCGCGGGGCTGGACCTGTTCCTGGAAGGCGTCGGCATCAACCGCGCTGCGCTGAAGAACGGCGAGATCACCATCGGCGACCGGGACGCGGACACCGTCGGCTGGAAATTCCCGCCGTCCCGGGACTGGGCGGGCGCCAGCCATACGCAGAAGGACCCGCTGCCCAGCCAGGACATCACGGTCGACATGACCCGTACGGACCGTCCCAAGGTCTACGTCGTCTCCACGACCACCCCCTGAGTCTCCACGACCACCCCCTGACCGGCATACGGCCGGGCCTCACGGCAGCGAGCGGAGGGGGGCCGTCCACTCATGACCCCGGAGTCACTACCGTGGAGCGGGTGAGTGACACGCAGACGCCCCCGAAGACCCTTCAGTACCGGATCGACGGTCCGGACGACGCCCCCGTACTCATCCTCGGGCCCTCGCTCGGGACCACCTGGCACATGTGGGACCGCCAGATCGGGGACCTCGCCCGCCAGTGGCGGGTCCTCCGCTTCGACCTCCCCGGGCACGGCGGCGCTCCCGCGTACCCCGCCCCCTCCGTCGCCGAGCTCGCCGGCCGGCTGCTGACGACGCTCGACGAACTGGGCATCCAGCGCTTCGGATACGCGGGCTGCTCCGTCGGCGGGGCGATCGGCCTCGAACTGGCGCTGCGCCATCCCCACCGCCTCGCGTCGCTCGCGCTGGTCGCCACATCGCCGCGGTTCGGCACGGCCGACGAGTTCCGTCAGCGGGGCGTGATCGTGCGGACGAACGGCCTCGACCCGATGGCCCGCAGCGCGCCGGAACGCTGGTTCACCCAGGGCTTCGCCCTCGCGCAGCCGGCGATCGTCGAATGGGCGGTCCAGATGGTGCGCACCACCGACCCCGGCTGCTACATCGCCACCTGCGAGGCGCTCGCGGCCTTCGACGTCCGTGCCGAACTCGGCCGCGTCGGGGTGCCCACGCTCGTCCTGGTCGGCTCCGAGGACCAGGTGACCGGACCGGCCGAGGCCCGCACCCTGGTCGCCGGTATACCGGACGCCCGGCTGGCGCTGGTGCCCGGTGCCTCGCATCTCGCGCCCGTCGAGCAGCCCTCCGCCGTCACCGACCTTCTCGTGCGCCACTTCTCCAGCGCCTGGCAGGACACCCTGACCGCCATCCCGGTGCCGCACGCGGTACCGGCGGTCTCCGCGCCGATGGGCCCGGTCGCCGAGATCGGCCCCGCCGGTCATGCCCAGCCCGAGGCGGTGACGCACGGCCGCCCCGACCCCTACGAGGCGGGGATGACGGTACGCCGCGCGGTGCTCGGCGACGCCCACGTCGACCGCGCGACGGCCGCCGCCGACGGCTTCACCGGCGACTTCCAGGAGCTGATCACCCGCTACGCCTGGGGCGAGGTGTGGACGCGGGAGGGACTCGACAGACGCACGCGCAGCGTGATCACCCTGACCGCGCTGGTCGCGGGCGGTCACCTGGACGAGCTGGCGTTCCACACCAGGGCGGCGCTGCGCAACGGGCTCACCCCCGACGAGATCAAGGAAGTGCTGATCCACACCGCCGTCTACTGCGGCGTACCCGCCGCGAACTCCGCCTTCAAGGTGGCCCAGGCCGTCATCCAGGAGGAGACCACACCGAGGCCGTAGCAGGATGGAGTCATGAGGCTCACGAAGAAGAAGCACGCGTGCATCCGGCTGGAGAAGGACGGACGGACCCTCGTCGTCGATCCGGGCGCCTTCAGTGAGGAGGACGCCGCCGTCGGAGCCGACGCCGTCCTCGTCACCCACGAGCACCCCGACCACTTCGACGAGGGCCGGCTGCGTGCGGCGCTGGAGGCCAACGCGGAGGCGGAGATCTGGACCCTGCGGAGCGTCGCCGAGAAGATCTCGGCGGCGTTCCCGGGGCGGGTCCACACCGTCGGGCACGGCGACACCTTCACCGCGGCGGGCTTCGACGTCCAGGTCCACGGTGAACTGCACGCCGTGATCCACCCGGACCTGCCGAGGGTCACCAACGTCGGCTACCTGGTGGACGGTTCGGTCTTCCACCCGGGCGACGCGCTCACGGTCCCCGACCACCCCGTCGAGACGCTGATGCTTCCGGTCCACGCGCCGTGGAACAAGATCGCGGAGATCATCGACTATGTGCGCGAGGTGAAGCCGCGGCGGTCCGTCGACATCCACGACGCTCTGCTCACCGACCTCGCACGCCCTCTGTACGACCAGCATCTCGGCAATCTCAGCGGCGCGGAGCACGACCGGCTCGGCCCGGGGGAGACGGCGGACCTCTGACTGTCACACCCCGCCGTTAGGCTTCTCCTCATGCGTATCGCCACGTGGAACGTCAACTCGATCACCGCCCGGCTGCCCCGGCTGCTGGCCTGGCTGGAGAGCAGCGGCACCGATGTGGTGTGCCTCCAGGAGACCAAGTGCACCGAGGAGCAGTTCCCGGCCGACGCGCTGCGCGAGATCGGCTACGAGTCGGCGGTCCACGCCGCCGGCCGGTGGAACGGCGTGGCGCTGGTCTCCCGGGTCGGCCTGGAGGACGTGGTCAAGGGCCTGCCCGACGGCCCGGCCTACGAGGGCACACAGGAACCTCGGTCGATCGCCGGCACCTGCGGACCGGTCCGTCTCCGGTCGGTCTATGTGCCCAACGGCCGCGAGGTCGCCCACGACCACTACACCTACAAGCTGAGCTGGCTCGACGCGCTCAAGGTGTCGGTGGCCGAGGACACGGCGGGCAGCCGCCCCTTCGCGGTGCTGGGCGACTTCAACATCGCGCCGACCGACGACGACGTGTGGGACCGGTCGGTCTTCGAGGGCAGCACCCATGTCACCGAGCCCGAGCGTGCGGCCCTGGCGTCGCTGCGCGAGGCCGGTCTGTCCGACGTGGTGCCGCGTCCGCTCAAGTACGACCAGCCCTTCACCTACTGGGACTACCGCCAGCTGGCCTTCCCGAAGAACCGCGGCATGCGCATCGACCTGGTCTACGGCAACGAACCGTTCACCAAGTCCGTCAAGGACAGCTACGTGGACCGTGAGGAGCGCAAGGGCAAGGGCGCGTCGGACCATGCGCCGGTGGTCGTGGATCTGGACATCTGACGACTGCCGACGCGTGCCCTGTAGTGCGTCGGGCCGCCGGGATGCGAGGCTGAGTGGTATGAACATCCCTTTCTTGGACAACTGGCTCAAGCGCCACAGCGCCGACACCGGTGAGAGTGACTTCGCGGCCGCCGAGAAGGACCCCGAGCGCGCGGCCGCCATCGCCGAGCTGCTCTCGGAGTGCGAGCTGCTGCGTGTCCGAGTGGGCCAGGCCGGGCTCGAACTGGACGACTCCCCGGCATCCTTGAGCGCTCTCGACCAGCTGCCGCCACGCTGGCGCGACGACCCGGAGGAACTGCCCTGGCTCGGCAACGACGCGGGGCTCTACCTCGGCACCGTGATCGTCCGTACCGTCCCGGGCGCGAGCTGGCACATCTGGCCGGGCGGCAGCCCGGTGGTGCGCCTCGTCTCCGGCCGTGAGATCAGCGTCGTGGAGGCCGGTCTGGACTGGGCCGTGACCGGTTCGCCGGAGCTCTCCCAGGTCTACGCGGAGGCCGCCGAAGCCTGAAGTTGGTAAATACGGCTTATGCCCCATTTATGCGTGTCGGGTGTGAAGTCCCTTATCGGGCTGGATAGTTTGCGCTGACCTCGACACTGCGATGGGTGGGTAGGGCAGTCTATGGCCGTTGATCCGTTGATCGAGCTGCGCGACGTCAACAAGTACTACGGACAGTTGCACGTCCTCCAGGACATCAACCTCACCGTCGGGCGCGGTGAGGTGGTGGTGGTCATCGGCCCCTCGGGCTCCGGTAAATCGACCCTCTGCCGGACCGTGAACAGACTCGAGACCATCGAATCCGGCAGCATCACCATCGACGGTCAACCCCTCCCGGAGGAGGGGAAAGGACTGGCGAAGCTCCGCGCCGACGTCGGCATGGTCTTCCAGTCCTTCAACCTCTTCGCGCACAAGACCGTGCTGGCCAATGTCGCCCTCGCACCGGTCAAGGTCCGCGGCCGCTCGAAGAGCGACGCGCACAAACGCGCCCATGAGCTCCTCGACCGCGTCGGACTCGCCTCCCAGGCCGACAAGTACCCCGCCCAGCTCTCCGGCGGCCAGCAGCAGCGCGTCGCCATCGCCCGCGCGCTCGCGATGGACCCCAAGGTCATGCTCTTCGACGAGCCGACGTCCGCCCTCGACCCGGAAATGATCAACGAGGTGCTGGAGGTGATGCAGCAGCTCGCCCGCGAGGGGATGACCATGGTCGTCGTCACCCACGAAATGGGCTTCGCCCGCTCCGCCGCCAACCGTGTGGTGTTCATGTCCGACGGCCGCATCATCGAGGACCGTGCCCCGGAGGACTTCTTCACCCACCCGGAGAGCGACCGCGCCAAGGACTTCCTGTCCAAGATCCTCAAGCACTGACGGGGGGTGCAGTACCGATGATGCGTACGAGGCGCGCCCTGGCGGCGCTGACGCTCGTCCTGGCGGCCGTGGCCGTCACGGCCTGCGGCAAGGAAGGCAGTCCACCGGTCAAGGGGCCGCAGGCCGACCAACTGCCGGACTACCAGGTGAACAAGGGCTTCCAGCTGCCCGATTCGCCGACCTGGCGCAAGGCCGAGAAGCGCGGTCACCTCGTCGTCGGGGCCAAGGAGGACCAGCCGTACGTCGGCGAGAAGGACCCGGCCACCGGCCTGTACACCGGGTTCGACATCGAGATCGCCAAAATGGTCGGCGCCTATCTGGGCTTCGACCCCGGGACCATCACCTTCCGGACGATCGCCTCCGCGAACCGCGAAACCGCCCTGCAGAACGGCCAGATCGACTACTACGTCGGCACCTACACCATCAACGACAACCGCAAGAAGCTCGTCGGCTTCGCGGGCCCGTACTTCCTCGCCGGCCAGTCGCTGCTCGTACGGGCGGACGAGAACGACATCAAGGGCCCCCAGGACCTCGACGGCAAGCGCGTCTGTTCGGCCGCCGGCTCGACCCCCTACCAGCGCATCGCGAGCGACTACCCGAAGGCCGACCTCGTCGCGTACGACACCTACTCCGTCTGCGTCGACAACCTGCTCACCTATCAGGTCGACGCCGTGACCACCGACGACGCGATCCTCACCGGCTACGCGGCCAAGGTGCCCGACGAACTCAAGGTCGTCGGCAAGCCGTTCTCCCAGGAGCCGTACGGCATCGGCGTCCCCCGCAACGACAACGCCCTGCGCTTCGCGATCGACGACGCGCTCGCGGCCAACGAGAAGAACGGGAACTGGCAGAAGGCCTACGCAGCGACGCTCGGCCTGTCCGGGGTACCGGCCCCGAAGCCGCCCCCGATCGACCGCTATCCGGCGTCCTGAGCGAGGCACCTGTGAACGTACTGACCGACAACTTCTCCCTGTACGGCGAGGGCTTTCTCGGCACCGTCGAACTCACGGTGTACGCCTCGCTCCTCGCCCTGGTCCTCGGCTTCGTCATGGCGTCCTTCCGCGCCGCCCCCGTGGGCTCGCTGCGCGTCGTCGGCACGGTGTGGGTGACCGTGCTGCGCAACACCCCGCTCACCCTGCTGTTCTTCGCCGTCCTGCTGGGACTCCCGCGTTTCGGGCTGGTCCTGCCCTTCCAGGTCTTCGCGGTGATCGCACTGGGCTGCTACACCTCGGCCTTCATCTGCGAGGCGCTGCGCTCCGGCATCAACACCGTGCCGACGGGTCAGGGCGAGGCGGCCCGCAGCCTCGGGATGAGCTTCGGCCAGACCCTGAACACCGTGGTGCTGCCCCAGGCGTTCCGCAGCGTCATCCCACCGGTCGGCTCCACACTCATCGCCCTCGCCAAGAACTCGGCGATCGCGGGCGCGTTCAGCGTCACCGAGCTCCTCGGCGTCTACAAGCCCCTCAACGAGATGGGCTACAGCATCATCTGGTCCTTCGTCTGGATCGCTGTCGGCTACCTGATCATCACCCTGACCATCAGTGCGCTGTTCAACGTGCTCGAGAAGCGCTTCGGAGTCGCCCGATGACTTCCACCGCCCTCTACGACGTCCCCGGACCCCACACCCGCAGGCGGCACCGGCTCTACGGCATCATCTCCACCGTCGCCGTCCTCGCCCTGGTCGGCTGGATCGTCTATCTGCTGTTCGACACCGGCCAGTTCACCGCGGCCAAGTGGACACCCTTCGAGTACAAGGGCATCCAGGAACTGCTGCTGAGGGGGCTCGGCAACACCCTCAAGGCGTTCGCCTGCGCCGCTGTGCTCTCGCTCCTCCTCGGCGGGATCCTCGCCGTCGGCCGGCTCTCCGAACACCGGGCCCTGCGCTGGCCGGCCACGGTGGTCGTGGAGTTCTTCAGGGCGATGCCCGTGCTGGTGATGATCTTCTTCATCTTCGTCGCGCTGAAGGTGCAGCCGCTGCCCGCCCTGGTGGCCGGACTGACGCTCTACAACGGCTCGGTGCTCGCCGAGGTGTTCCGGGCCGGCATCAACTCCGTGGAGCCGGGCCAGCGGGAGGCCTCGTACGCACTCGGCATGCGCAAGACACAGGTCATGGCCCACGTTCTGATGCCGCAGGCCGTACGCGCGATGCTGCCGACGATCATCAGTCAGCTGGTGGTCGCCCTCAAGGACACCTCACTCGGCTATCTCATCACCTATGAGGAATTCCTCCACGCGGGCAAGCTCATCGCGTCGAATCTCGACTACGATTTGCCGTTCATCCCTGTGGTGATGGTGATTTCGCCGATCTACATCGGGATGTGCATGCTGCTCTCCTGGTTCGCCAACTGGATGGCCAGGCGGCAGCGGCGCAATCCGAGAACAGAGGCCGTGGACATCGCCCCGGCCGAACCAGGGACGCTGCTGCCCGGGGGTCCTCCCGAGCCTCGATAGGTACGGAGGGCAGGACAGCAGCTCATGGGGCACGACTCATTTCCCCGCCCTGGGCGGGGGCCCCTGGCAGCAGCCGGTGATCACTTCTGGCGCAGCGGGACCGACAGATACGACGGGTCGGCTGCGGACGAGGAGAAGGTCAGCTGCGCGCCGAACGGGTTGTGCTCGATGTAGAGCGGGTCGACAGTGTCGACGACCAGGGCGAGACGGTGGCCCGCCGGTACGTCGTAGGCCGTGGAGAACAGTTCCAGGTCGACGGCGAACGGCGTGCCGGGCGTCTTGTCGTGGAAGGTGTACGGCGCATTGCTGACCAGCTTGCCGAGGCCGAGCGGGCCCACGTCGTAGAGGTACGCGACGAGGGTGCCGCTCTCCTTGGTACCGGTGAGCGTGGTGTGCAGCTTCGCGGTTCCCCGGATCTGCTGCGTCGAGTCGTAGCGCTCCGACTGCCACACGGCGGCGAACGGCCGCGGCAGCAGCGGGATCGACGCGATCGGGGGCAGTTTCACGAACTGGTCGAGCATGCTGGACAGCAGGATGAGCCCGCCGTTGGCGCCCGAATCGACGTTGGCCCAGATCTTCTTCCTGCCGTCCAGGTTCAGCTTGCGCCGGTCCGCCGCGACCGACTTCCAGTCGGGGTAGCTCTCGTACGCGCCGGTGGAACGGGACTTGAGACGGACCGGCTGCTCGCGGTCCACGCCGTTGTCGTCGCCCTTGAGGTAGTGGTCGAGCCAGCGGTGGGTGCTGGTCCAGGTGTCGTTGGGCAGCCCGAGGAGACCGCCGATCTCCGGGGTGGCATGGTCGCCGGGGCGGAACTCCAGCCGCTTGGGGACGGTCAGCTTCTCGTAGAAGTCCGCGGTCTGGTTCGGCGGGAAGACCGTGTCGCCCCAGGCGTTGCCCAGCATGACGGCCGTGCCGTTGGCGTTGATCCGGTCCACGAAGGCGGCCGGTGAACGCTTCTTCCCCCAGTCGACCATCTCCTGCTCCTTGTCGAGATGGGAGCCGAGGAAGTCATGGGTGAACTGCTGGAACTCGGGGCTGGGCCGGCCGGTGAGATAGCCGGCGCCGCTGAGCAGCAGAGCGGCCTGCCGGTTCTGGGTGCGGCCGCGGTAGATGGAATCGACGAGGTCGGCCCAGCCACTGAGGGCGGCCACGGCCTTGATCCGCTTGTCGTGGGCGGCGGCCAGCAGGCTGATCCCGGCCGCGTAGGAGACACCGGCCATCCCGATCCGGCTCGGATCGGCCGGCGTGTTGGCGAGCGTCCAGTCGATGACCTTGGACGCGTCGGCGACGTCGGGCGGTCCCGCCACCTCGATGTAGCCGCCCGACTGCCAGAAACCACGGGCGTTGTAGGTGACCACCACATATCCGGCGTCGGCGAGCTTCTTGGCCTGTGCGAGATACTCGATCTGGGGCAGCGCCCAGCTGGTGGGCAGGATCAGTACGGGATAGGTGCGGCTGCCGTCAGCGCCCGCCGGGGTGACCACGTTCCCCTTGAGCACCGTGCCGCCGTCGCCCTTGATGTCGACGAAACGTACGCCGGGTACCCCGGTCTGCTGTTCGGCCCTGAGCGGTGCGGTGACGCCCGCGACCGGTGCGGCGGGCGCGACACCGGCCGCCGGCCCGGCGAGGAGCGCGGCGGAGACGGTGCCGATGGCGGTGGTACGCAGAACCTTGCGCGGCTGTCCCACAGGTCACTCCTCACACGTGTCACGGGAAAGTGACCCGACGGTAACGTCAGCGACTTACGCGAGGTAACTCCTCGGTAAGTTACGTGTGAGTAAAGATTGTTGGACGTCGCGTCAGTACAGGGCGCTCTTCGTCCGCCAGGTCTCCCACGGCAGATTCCACTCGCCGTAGCCGTTGTTGAGGGCCTGCGTGCCCTTGGCCTCGTTGCCCGTGACCTCGAACGGATCGCCCACCTGGACCTGGCCGTAGATCCACTTGGCGTCCGCGTCGCTCATGCCGATGCAGCCGGAACTCCGGTTGGCGTTGCCGAAGTAGCCGGTGTTCCAGGGCGCCGCGTGCGCGTACATGCCCGACCACGTCAGCCGCATCGAGTAGTCGACCATCTTGTTGTATGCGTCGCCGAGGCCCACGGTCTCCGAACGCATGTTGATCGTGCCCTCCTTCGCCATCAGCACGGTCCTGCCCCGCCAGGACGCCTTCTCGCCGCCCGGGGTGCCCGCGGACATCGGCACCTCCCTGACCGCGCGGCCGTCGCGCACCAGCGTCAGGCGGTGCCGGTCCAGGTCCACCGCGACCGACTGGCTCCTGCCGATGGTGTAGGTCGTCGCGTAGTCACGGACGAACCACCCGCCCGCTCCCGAGTCGATGCCGCTCAGCTCGGCATCGAGCGAGACCTTCGTGCCCGGCCGCCAGTACTCCTTCGGCCGCCAGTCGACCCTGTCCCTGCCCGACCAGTCGCGCATCCAGCCCCAGGAGCCCTCGGTGTTGTTCGAGGTGGTGACCTTGAGGTGCTTCTCCACCTGGGCCCTGTTCTTCACCGGGTGGTCGAACACGATCGACAGGGGGTGCGCGACGCCGACCGTGGAGTTCTTGCCCGGGGCCATCGCGAGCTTGTTGACCTTGGCGGGGGCGGCGGTGGCGAAAGCCGCCGTGGAGGCGCCTCCGCCGGTGTCCTTCGCCGCGACCGAGTAGCGGGTGCCCGGGGTCGCGGGGCGGACCGACGTCCAGCTCCTGCCGTCGTCGGCGATGCGTCCGTCCAGCCGTCCGCCCTTGGCGTCGGTGACCGTGACCTCCGCCAGCTTTCCGTCGGCGAGCGTCACCCGTACGGGCTCGCCGGCGGCCTGCTTGCCTGTCGGGGTCACCGAGATGGCGGGCCCGTCCTTGCCGTCGGCATCGGCGTCCGCCGTGCCGCCGGAACATCCGGTGAGCAGCACGGCAAGCACCGCGCCGCCGACGGACACGGCGGGGCGGACGGGTCGGCGGCCGAGCGGGAAGCGCGGTCGTGTGCGGCTCAAGGCAAAACCTCCGTTGCGGTCTTCGTCGCGCAGTGAGAGTCCGCTCCGGTGTCGCGGGTTCCGGAATTTCCCGGATTTCCCTCTAACTCCGGTGTGACGATAAACGCAGGGAAAGAGACGTTTGGTCCACGGCGAACGCGGGCCCGAGGCCGGCCGCGACCTCCTGCGGGCCGTGACCCCTGGTGTTCTGTCCGGTCGTCAGGCACTCTCGCCTGATGGATCCGGCACCGGCAGGAACGATCCTGCGACTGAGGCTGAGGCGGCGGGCCGAGTGGATACCGCTCGCCGCGATCGTGCTGCTCGTCGTCTGGGGCATCGCCACGGCGTCGATCGTCGACGGGCCCAACGGCACCTCCGGAGGCATCGCGCTCGCGGTCGTCGGAGTGCCGGTGGCCGTGTTCGCCGTCAGCTGCGCGGCGCATCTGGTGCGGCCGATGCGCCTCACCGTCGACGCCGGCGGGCTGGAGGTACGGCTGCCGCTCTGGCCGGCCAGGACCGTCCCCTGGTCCCGGATCACCGGCGTGAGCGCCCCGCCGGACCACGTCGTCGTCGACTGCGCCGCACCCGTCGGTGGCCTGCCGCCGACCTGCCGGCCACGGGCCGCGTACCGCAGACTCGCGGCCGACCTCGGACGGCCCGCCGGCGGTCAGGGGCTCTGCTTCGAGACGCGCGTCTTCGACCTGGAGGCGGCCGAACTGCTCGACGCGATCGCACGGCACGCCCCGCAGGGGACCCCGGTGCGTGCGGGACGGTCCTGACGGGGCGCGAACGCGGTCCTCTGTCCGGCAGTCCCCGGCGGGCGGACGACGACAGCTACGGCCCTCCCCCGTAGCCCTTCGGGCACGGGAGGTGCCCCCACGCCGCGTTGTCGGATCGCCCGGATACGACCGGCATGAGGGCGACCTTCCCCAGCCTCCGGCGGGGTGCCCCCATCGCCGTGCGATGCACCGCATCCGACGCCGCGCGCTGATCCAACGGCGATGACGGGGACAGCCCTCAGCTCGCTGCCTGGGCCGAGGGCCGCGGGGTGGGCAGCGGTGCCTGTGCCGCACGGGTGACGTCCGCGACCAGCTCGACCACGTCCGGTCCGTACGCCTGCGAGTTGACCACCTTGAGCAGCAGACAGAACGACGAGGCCCCGTGCTTGCGGGTGAGCTTCTCGTGGTTGCGGGCGAGATAGCGGGTCGCCGCCTGGTTGGTTATCGCGCGCTGGCCGCAGAAGAGGAAGACCGGCCGGGCGTCCTGGCCCGCGGTGAGCCGGGCGAGGAACACGTACTCGGCGACGCCGGGCTCCATCCGGTAGCGCTCCGACCCGATCTGGAACGCCCCCTGGTCCGGACCGGGCTCCGGATCGGTGTTGATCCGCACGCCGGGCAGCAGCGAATGCAGATGCGCGGCCATCCGGCGGTTGCTGAACGGGCCTCCCACGCAGAACTCCGTGCGCTCGCCGAAGCCCTGCTGGGCCGTGTCGTGCCAGACGATCTGGGCGTGCGCCCCGCAGCCCTTGATCAGCGCGGAGAGCTCCAGGAGGGCGAAGACGTCGAAACGGTGCACGGAGCCGTCCCGGCCGGCCTCACGGTTGACCACGAGCAGCGATTCGGAGTTCGTGGGCAGACCGAAGAATGCCTGCTTGCGACGGAGTTTGCGGCGCCACAGATACGTGCGCGCGAGCCAGCCGAGCGTGGCGCTGATGCCGGCGGCCACCACGCCGAGCACGATGTTGCGTACGTCGTCAGTCATGGGCGCGCATGGTAGCGGGGTTGTCGCGACATTGTTCGAAACGGTCCTGACGAGACGTGCGCGGTGAAGTTACGCTGCGCGGACGTACGTTGACTGGAGGTACGGATGCGTCGCTCCGTCGCACGGAATGTGTCGGCTCTGGCCGTGACCGCGGCCGTCATCTCGATCGGGGCCGCGGCCCCGCCCACCCCCTCGCCGCCGGGCGGGGCACCGGTCAAGAAGCCGGTCGCCGTGGGCTACGGCGGCGCCGTCGCCAGTGTCGACGCGGACGCGTCGGCCGCGGGCATCGAGGTGCTGCGCCGTGGCGGCAACGCCGTGGACGCGGCCGTCGCGACGGCCGCCGCGCTCGGCGTCACCGAGCCGTACTCCGCCGGCATCGGCGGTGGCGGCTTCTTCGTCTACTACAACGCCAAGTCCCGCACGGTCCACACCATCGACGGCCGCGAGACCGCGCCCCGCTCCGCCGACGCCTCCCTCTTCCTGGAGAACGGCAAGCCCATCCCCTTCGAGGAGGGCGTGACGAGCGGCCTGGGCGTCGGCACCCCCGGCACCCCGGCGACCTGGGAGTCGGCGCTGGACGCCTGGGGGAGCAGGCCGCTGGGGCAGCTGTTGCAGCCGGCCGAACGCCTGGCGAAGGACGGCTTCACCGTCGACGCCACCTTCCGCTCGCAGACCCAGTCCAACCAGGCCCGCTTCGCGGACTTCCCCGCATCGGCGGAGCTCTTCCTGCCCGGCGGGCAGCTCCCGGTCGTCGGCTCGGTCTTCAAGAACCCGGATCTGGCGCGTACGTACAAGGAGATCGCCCGCAAGGGCGTCGGCACGCTGTACCGCGGCGACATCGCCCAGGACATCGTGCGCACCGTCCGCACGCCTCCGGTGGCCAAGGGCGCCACCCGGGTCGTACGGCCCGGCGATCTGACCACGCGCGACCTGCGCGCGTACGAGACGATCCGGCGGGCGCCCACGAAGGTCTCCTACCGCGGCCTGGACGTCTACGGCATGGCTCCGGTCTCCTCCGGCGGCACCAGCGTCGGCGAGGCGCTCAACATCCTGGAGCGGAGCAACCTGTCGAAGGCCACGCAGACGCAGTATCTGCACCGCTTCATCGAGGCGAGCCGGATCGCGTTCGCGGACCGAGGGCGCTGGGTCGGTGACCCGGCGTTCGAGAAGGTGCCGACGAAGGGGCTCCTGTCGCAGCGGTTCGCCGACTCGCGCGGATGCCTGATCAAGGACGACGCGGTGCTCACCAGCCCGCTGGCGCCGGGCGATCCGAACAGGCCGGTGGCGTGCGGCGGATCGGGCACGGCGGCACCGACCACGTTCGAGGGCGAGAACACCACCCATCTGACGGCGGCCGACAAGTGGGGCAACGTCGTCGCCTACACCCTCACCATCGAGTCGACCGGCGGCAGCGGCATCACCGTGCCCGATCGGGGCTTCCTGCTCAACAACGAGCTCACGGACTTCTCGTTCGCCCCGGCCAGCCCGGCGGTGCACGACCCGAACCTGCCGGGTCCGGGCAAGCGACCGCGCTCGTCGATCTCGCCGACGATCGTCCTCGATGACGGCCGTCCCGTCCTCGCACTCGGATCCCCGGGCGGGGCGACCATCATCACCACCGTCCTCCAGTCCCTGACGGGCCGTCTGGACCGGGGCCTGCCGTTGGTGGACGCGATCGCCGCGCCGCGCGCCAGCCAGCGCAACCAGACGACGACGGAGATCGAGCCGGCTCTGTGGAACAGCCCGCTCCGCGGACAGCTGGAGAAGATCGGGCACGCCTTCCGGCAGAACCCGGAGATCGGCGCGGCGACGGGCATCGAGCGGCTGCCCGACGGCCGCTGGCTCGCCGCCGCCGAAAAGGTCCGCAGGGGCGGCGGATCGGCCATGGTCGTCCGCCCCAGCGGTGATCCGTACGGCCGCTGACCGAACGGCGCAAACGTCCGCCGCCCGTCCGGGGCCCCAAACCCCGGACGGGCGGCGGACGTTGGTCGTCCGGGGTCGGCGAGCGCCGGGTGGGGGCGATCGGATGTGCGCGTGAGCGGGTAAGGACGCTTTCCTTACAGAAAGGCGACACCCCCCATGCGCACTCGCACACTCGCGCTCGCCGTCTGCGGCGCCGCCCTCCTCGCGGCGGTCGCGCTGCCCGCTACGGCGAGTTCCGCGGCGACCGGCACCGGTGCCTTCCGCGAAGGCACGGTCACCGCGGCCGACCTGCTCGCCAAGGTGACGGGCTGTCCGCAGATCTCGAACGGCCTGTACCGGACCGACAGCGAGGCCCCGGCGACGATCCCGGTCTGCGGCAAGGACGGCGTCGTGTACTGGACGGCCGACATGGACATCGACTGCGACGGCCAGGTCACGAGCGCGTGCAACACCGGCACCGACCCGTGGTTCCAGGCCGCGACGGCCTTCCACCAGTCCGACGGCCGGGCTCTCGACGCCGAGCGGCTGCCGTACGTCGTCGTGCCGACCACCAGCGCCATCTGGAACTACGCGAGCGCCGGCATCAAAGGGGGCGGCGTGGTCGCCGTCATCCACAACAACCAGGTGCAGTACGCGGTCGTCGGGGACACGGGCCCCAGCCAGATCATCGGTGAGGCGTCCTACGCCACCGCCCGGGCGCTGGGCATCGACCCGGACCCGTCGACGGGCGGCACCGCCGCCGGGGTCACGTACATCTTCTTCCCCAACACCACGGTGCTGCCGATCGAGAACCACGAGGCGGCGGTGACCCTCGGGGAGACGCTTGCCAAGCAGTTCGTCGCCGGGTTCTGACGGCGGGGGATCCGGCGGCGGGGCCCTGCGGTCCGCGAGGGCACGGTCAGAGCGCGGTGAGGATGCGGGGTCCGTCGTCCGTGATCGCCACCGTGTGCTCCGCGTGCGAGGCGCGGCTGCCGTCGAGCGTGCGGACCGTCCAGCCGTCGCCCGCCGTGCGGTGGCCGTCGGTGCCGCCGCCGATCACCATCGGCTCGATCGCCAGCACCATCCCGTGGCGCAACGGCATGCCCCGGCCCGGGCGTCCCTCGTTCGGGACGCCCGGGTCCTCGTGCATGCTGCGCCCCACGCCATGACCGCCGAAGCCGTCCGGGATGCCGTACCCGGCCGTCCGGCACACGCGGCCGACGGCATGGGCGATGTCACCGATGCGGTTGCCGACGACGGCGGCCGCGATACCGGCCTCCAGGGCCTCCTCGGCGGTGGCGATCAGTCGTACGTCCTCGGGCCGGGCGCGCCCGACCGTGAAGCTGACGGCCGAGTCGCCCACCCAGCCGTCCCGGATCGCCCCGCAGTCGAGGCTCACCAGATCGCCGTCCCGCAGGCGGTATCCGTCCGGGATGCCGTGCACGATCGCGTCGTTGACGGACGCGCAGATGACCGCGGGGAAGGGGATGGGAGCCCATGAGGGGTGATAGTCCAGGAACGGTGATCCCGCCCCGGCCTCGTCCAGCACCGCCCGGGCGGCACGGTCCAGTTCCAGCAGGCTGACGCCCACGGCCGCGGTCTCGCGGGCCGCCGTGAGTGCCTGCGCCACGAGGCGGCCGGCCTCGCGCATCGCCTCGATCGAGGCATCGGTCTTGATCTCTACCATGCCAATTACTATACCGATCCTACCGGTATTGGAATACCAGCATTAGAATACCGCCATGGTGCGCACCCCTCTCACCCCCGAAGAGCGCGAACGCGGCGAACGGCTCGGCCGGATCCTGCGCGTCGCGCGCGGCGACCGCAGCATGGTGGAGATCGCCGCGGCCGCCGGCCTCTCGGCCGAGACCCTGCGCAAGATCGAGACGGGCCGGGCCCCGACGCCCGCGTTCTTCACGGTCGCCGCTCTCGCGCGGGTGCTCGGTCTGTCGATGGACGAACTCGTGGTGCGCTGCGCGCTGGTGCCGGCCGCCTGACGGGCCTCCGGGCCGATCAGGTACGACCCGGGCCTGCCGTTCGGAACAAGACCGGGTCAGTGACCGGGTTCCGGTGCGAGCGACGGGACCTCGCCCGCCACCGCGAGCTGGATACGGCGGTGGCGCGGCCGCTCGATCTCGTCGAGCAGGGCCACGGCCAGGTCGCCGTGCGCGATCCGTCCGCCGCCGTCGATGAGCCGTCCCCGGGCCGTCCGGTAGCGGCCCGTGCGGGGAGCTTCCGCGTCCAGGTCCATGGGCGGGACGACCATCAGCCAGTCCAGCTCCTCGGGCGCCCCGCGCAGGACGTCGAACTCCGCGACATGCCCCTGGGAGAACGCCCGGTACGGCTCGGGGAAGCCCGGATCGTCCATCACCCGTACACCCGGTGACGTCTCCAGCGTCGAGGCGATGCCCAGCGTCAGGAAGCGGCGCACGCCGGCCTCGGTCAGCCCGGTGACCATCGCCTCGGCCGCGCCCGTGAAGAACTCCTCCGCCGGGACGTCCAGCCGCGCCGCCGCGTTGACCGCCGCCTCGTGGCCCGCCGCGAGCCGGGCGACCGCTGCTCCGTCCGTCGCGTCGCCGGGTACGACCGTCACGCCGTCCGCCGCGAGATCCGGGTGTCTGCCGGGGTCGCGCACCACCGCTGTCACCTCGTGGCCGCGCGCCGCCGCCTCCGACACCGCAGCTCTGCCGACCCGTCCGCCCGCTCCGAAAACGATGATGTGGCTCATGTCCCGGACGGTAGAACGGAGGTGGCCGGTTACTGCAAAGGTACCGAGCGGACCCGGGGGAGCACGCAGGATGGAGCGCATGGAGACGAAGCCGGAGCCGCTGAGGCCGGACATGTTCGACGATCCCGACTGCTCGGCCGGGTTGCAGCCGTTCCGGTTCGGCGACAAGTGGTCCGGGATGGTGATGCGCTGCCTGGAGGACGGACGGCGCCGCTTCTCCGAACTGCGTGTCGCGCTGCACCGGGTGACCCCGAAAGTGCTCACCGAGACGCTCCGCGCGATGGAACGCGAGGGCTTCGTGAAGCGGACGGCGTACGACGAGAATCCGCCACGGGTCGAGTACGAACTCACCGCTCTGGGCCGCTCAGCACTCCAGCCGATGAACGCGGCGTGCGACTGGGCGCGTACGCACCGGCCCGAGCTCGTCGCGGCCCGGGATGCGGACCCGGAGTACGGGCGCGGATAGCCGGACCGGCCGCGCCAGGGGCCCCGGACACGGCGTAGTCTCGCGAACGTGACTGCCGAGGACTTCGCCGCCGCCAAGTACATCAGCGTGACCACGTTCCGTAAGAACGGAACGGGTGTCGCTACCCCCGTCTGGTTCGCCGAGGACGGCGGAAAGCTGTACGCCTGGACACGGACCGATTCCTGGAAGGTCAAGCGGCTGCGCAACGACCCGCGCGTCGTGGTGAGCGTGTGCGACGTGCGTGGGCGGATCGCCGAGGGCGCCCCCACCGCGGAGGGGACGGCCGAGCTCCTCGACGCGGCGGCGACCGCACGGATCCGCAAACTCCTGGCCCGCAAGTACACCTGGCAGTTCTGGCTGGTCGACTGGCCGGCCACGCTGGTGAGGCTCGGCAAGCGCCCGCACACCGGCATTGCGGTAACCGTCTGAAAACAGCGCGTAGCAGTGCCGTAACACGTCTGATGTCCAATGCCACCCAGTCGAGGGTGGGGCGGGACAGTGATGGCGGTGCATCAAGTACCGGCACAGACCGGTGTGTTCGCGCGGTACCTCAAGGGGCTGGCCGCGCTCCTGGACCGTGACGGCGGCTGGTACGCGGTCTTCCTGCACCGTGACCCGCAGGGCATGCAGGCGTGCCTGGACGGCTTCGAGGTCCCGCCGTGGGACGTCGTCGGATCACTGCTCCAGGATCTCGCGGTGGTGCGCGGACGGGAGTTCGTGGAGCAGGAACAGCTCCGGGCGAAGCAGCTGCACACGGCCTCGGCCGCGGCCCACGACCGCCGGCCGGGCGGTCGCGAGGCCCTTGTGGAGCGCCTGGAGCTGATGCGGCGCGAACTGATCCACGCCACCGGTCGCGACGAGGAGCTCATCCGTCTGATCGCCTCCGAACCGGAGGGCACGGAGACGGCGGAACAGCTGGCGTACGAGCTGGAGTGGGTCCGGGACGACCACGCGCGGGCCACCGCGAGGGTCGCGGAACTGCGCCGGCGCCTGGCCGCCCTTCCCCCACCGGAACACGGCCGGGCCGGCGCCCCGGGAGCGGCGGAGCGTGTGCCCCGGCAGGCGTCCCGCCCGGCCCCGGTGCAGTGGCCCGCTCCGGCACAGGAAGGACCCCGGCCCGGCCCGCACACCCACACGGCCGGGCCGTCCGCGGGGCCCGACCAGGGCAAGGGCAGGAGCAAGGACGGCGGCAAGGACGGCGGCAAGGACGGCGGCAAGACCAAGGACAAGCGCCGGCGCCCGCGCGGCGCCCGGTTCGCCGGCATGGAGGAGGACGCCGAGGCCGTCGCCGTGCCCGAACTCCCCGTCGGCGGGGATCTGCCCCGCGGGGCACGGTACGGCGGCGCGGGCACGGCTCCCGAACAGGAGCAGCCCGTCCTCGCCGATCCCGACGATGCCCTGCGCGCCGCGCGCGAGACCGTGCGCACCCTCGGGCGGCTGCGCGCCGAGGGCCGCAGCGGAGAGGCCCATGCCCTGCTCTGCGAGGCCGCCACCCTGCCCGCCACCTGGTTGCCCGTGCTCGCCGCCGAGCTCCACCGCGCCGGCCTGGAGGCCGACTGGGCCACGCTGCTGTGGGAGGCCGCCTCGCAGCCCGTGCTGCGGCTCGCGGCGATCGCCGGAGCCCTCTCCGGCGCCGGCCGCGCCCAGGACGGCCACCAGCTCCTGCGTCAGGGCGTGACCCGCCCCGCCGACGAGATCGCCGCCGCCGTGCTCTCCCTCGACGAGGACGGCCGCGCCCCCGAGGCGCTCGCCCTGCTCATCGCCTACGCCCAGCTGCACACCCCCGCCGACACGGCGAGAATCGCCGACCGCGACCCCGCCCGTCTCGTCCCCCGTCTGCTCGCCGCCGCCCGTGCCGGAACCGCGGCCCATGAGCGCGATCTTGTCCACGCCTTACGTGTCTCGGGCCACCTCGGCGCCTGACCCGTACGGTGTCGACCGCTCGGGTGCGAAACACGATCGACTCTGCGGGTTGACGACGATGGTCTTGCCCCAGTGTGTGACGGGGCTTACGTTCTCCATCTACGCATTCGTCTACGTGCGTAGAGGCCCTCTGCCGTTCGGCCGAAGGAGCAGCTCATGGCCACTGTCGTACGCGCCGCACTCGTCCAGGCGACCTGGACCGGCGACACCGAATCCATGATTGCCAAACACGAGGAACATGCCCGGGAGGCGGCCCGTCAGGGTGCCAAGGTCATCGGATTCCAAGAGGTCTTCAACGCCCCGTACTTCTGCCAGGTCCAGGACCCGGAGCACTACCGCTGGGCCGAGCCCGTCCCGGACGGTCCCACCGTCCGCCGGATGCAGGATCTCGCCCGCGAGACCGGCATGGTCATCGTGGTACCGGTCTTCGAGATCGAGGGCGCGGGCTTCTACTACAACACCGCCGCCGTGATCGACGCCGACGGCTCCTACCTGGGTAAATACCGTAAGCACCACATCCCTCAGGTCAAGGGATTCTGGGAGAAGTACTACTTCAGGCCCGGAAACGCCGGCTGGCCCGTCTTCGAGACCGCGGTCGGCAAGGTCGGTGTCTACATCTGCTACGACCGCCACTTCCCGGAGGGCTGGCGGCAACTGGGCCTCCAGGGTGCCCAGTTGGTCTACAACCCGTCGGCGACCTCGCGCGGCCTCTCCAGCTACCTCTGGCAGCTCGAACAGCCGGCCGCCGCCGTGGCGAACGAGTACTTCATCGCCGCGATCAACCGCGTCGGCGAGGAGGAGTACGGCGACAACGACTTCTACGGCACCAGCTACTTCGTCGACCCCCGCGGCCAGTTCGTCGGCGAGGTGGCCAGCGACAAGGCCGAGGAGCTCGTCGTACGCGACCTGGACTTCGACCTGATCGACACCGTCCGGCAGCAGTGGGCCTTCTACCGCGACCGGCGCCCCGACGCGTACGAGGGGCTGGTGCAGCCGTGAGTCATCTGTACGACCGGCACAAAGCCGTGATCCCCGACTGGGTCGCGCTCTACTACCAGCGCCCCATCGAGATCACACACGGCGAGGGCCGCCATGTCTGGGACGCGGACGGCAACCGCTACCTCGACTTCTTCGGCGGCATCCTCACCACGATGACCGCCCACGCGCTGCCCGAGGTCACCAAGGCGGTGAGCGAGCAGGCCGGGCGGATCATCCACTCCTCGACGCTCTATCTGAACCGCCCGATGGTGGAGCTCGCCGAGCGGATCGCGGCGCTCTCGGGCATCCCCGACGCGCGGGTCTTCTTCACCACCTCGGGCACCGAGGCCAACGACACCGCCCTGCTGCTGGCCACCGGACACCGCCGGTCCAACCAGATCCTGGCGATGCGCAACAGCTACCACGGCCGGTCGTTCTCGACCGTGTCCATCACGGGCAACCGCAGCTGGTCGCCGACCTCGCTCTCCCCGCTGCAGACGCTGTACGTGCACGGCGGCGTCCGCACCCGGGGGCCGTACGCCCACCTGTCCGACGCGCAGTTCATCGAGGCGTGCGTGGCGGACCTGGAGGACCTGCTCGGCCACACCCGCGACGTCGCCGCGCTGATCGCCGAACCCATCCAGGGCGTCGGCGGGTTCACCTCCCCGCCCGACGGGCTGTACGCCGCGTTCCGTGAAGTCCTCGACCGGCACGGCATCCTGTGGATCGCCGACGAGGTGCAGACCGGCTGGGGCCGTACCGGCGACCACTTCTGGGGCTGGCAGGCGCACGCCGGCAACGGACCGCCGGACATCCTCACCTTCGCCAAGGGCATCGGCAACGGCATGTCCGTCGGCGGCGTCGTCGCGCGTGCCGAGATCATGAACTCGCTGGACGCCAACTCCATTTCGACGTTCGGCGGCTCACCGGTCACCATGGCCGCGGGCAGCGCCAACCTCGCGTATCTGCTGGAGCACGACCTCCAGGGCAACGCCCGCCGCGTCGGCGGACTGCTGCTCGAGCGGCTGCGCGGGATCGGGGCGAGCGTGCCCGCCGTCCGCGAGGTGCGCGGCCGGGGGCTGATGCTCGGCATCGAACTGGTCAGGCCCGGCACCGACGAGGCCGATCCGCAGGCGGCGGCGGCCGTCCTGGAGGCCGCGCGCGAGGGCGGGCTGCTGATCGGCAAGGGCGGCGGGCACAACACCAGTGCGCTGCGCGTCGCGCCGCCGCTCTCCCTGACCGTGGCCGAGGCGGAAGAGGGCGCGTCCATCCTCGAACACGCTCTGCGCAGCGTTTAGGGCCCGATCCACACGACAGGCCCAGGGCCTGACGCCGGACAGGCCCCGCGCAGGGCCTGTCGTCGGGATCGGGCCCAGCCGACCGTACGTATCCCAAGGGAGCGCACCAGCCATGAGCAGCACCCGCACCCTCATCCGTGGCGGACTGGTCATCACCGCATCGGACGAGATCCACGCAGACGTACTGATCGAGGACGGCCGCATCGCCGCGCTCGCCGCGCAGGGGTCGGCCGTCTCCGAGCCCTGGACCGCCGACCGCATCATCGACGCGACGAACAAGTACGTCATCCCGGGCGGCGTCGACGCCCATACGCACATGGAGCTCCCGTTCGGCGGGACCTTCGCCTCCGACACCTTCGAGACGGGCACCCGCGCCGCCGCCTGGGGCGGCACGACCACCATCGTCGACTTCGCCGTCCAGTCGGTGGGCCGCCCGCTGCGCGAGGGGCTCGACGCCTGGTACGCGAAGGCCGACGGCAACTGCGCCGTCGACTACGGCTTCCACATGATCCTCTCGGACGTCAACGAGTCGTCCCTGAAGGAGATGGACCGGCTGGTCGAGGAGGGTGTCACCTCCTTCAAGCTGTTCATGGCCTATCCGGGCGTCTTCTACAGCGACGACGGCCAGATCCTGCGCGCCATGCAGCGCTCCGCCACCAACGGCGGGCTGATCATGATGCACGCCGAGAACGGCATCGCCATCGACGTCCTCGTCGAACAGGCTCTCGCCGAGGGCCGCACCGACCCGCGCTACCACGGCGAGGTGCGCCGGGTGCTGCTGGAGGCCGAGGCCACCCACCGCGCCATCCAGCTGGCCCGGGTCGCGGGCGCCCCGCTCTACGTCGTGCACGTCTCGGCCGAGGAGGCCCTCGCCGAACTCGCCGCCGCCCGCGACATGGGGCTCAACGTCTTCGGCGAGACCTGCCCGCAGTACCTCTTCCTGTCCACGGACAACCTCGCCGAGCCCGACTTCGGCGGCGCGAAGTACGTCTGCAGCACCCCGCTGCGACCGAAGGAGCACCAGGCGGCGCTCTGGCGCGGACTGCGGACCAACGATCTCCAGGTGGTCTCCACCGACCACTGCCCGTTCTGCTTCGTCGGGCAGAAGGAACTGGGCCGCGGCGACTTCTCCAAGATTCCCAACGGCCTGCCGGGCGTCGAGAACCGGATGGACCTGCTGCACCAGGCCGTCGTCGACGGGCACATCACCCGCCGCCGGTGGATCGAGATCGCGTGCGCCACCCCGGCCCGCATGTTCGGTATGTACCCGAAGAAGGGGACTATCGCGCCGGGCGCGGACGCCGACGTCGTCGTCTACGACCCGCACACCGAGCAGACCCTCTCGGTGGAGACCCACCACATGAACGTCGACTACTCCGCGTACGAGGGCAAGCGGGTCACCGGACAGGTGGAGACCGTGCTCTCTCGCGGTGAAGTCGTCATCGACCAGCGGAAGTTCACCGGCCGGGCGGGACACGGCCAGTACACCCCGCGCGGAACCTGTCAGTACCTCGGCTAGAAGGGGTCAAAGACCATGGACTTCGGACTCGTCCTGCAGACGGATCCGCCGGCATCCGGTGTCGTCGGACTGATGCGGCGCGCGGAGCGCAACGGCTTCCGCTACGGCTGGACCTTCGACTCGGCGGTGCTCTGGCAGGAGCCGTTCGTCATCTACAGCCGCATCCTCGAACACACCGAGACGATGATCGTCGGGCCGATGGTGACCAACCCGGGCACCCGGACCTGGGAGGTCACCGCCTCCACCTTCGCCACGCTCAACGACATGTACGGCAACCGCACGGTCTGCGGCATCGGCCGGGGCGACTCGGCGATGCGGGTCGCGGGCCGCAAGCCCAACACCCTTGCCCGGCTGGGCGAGGCGATGGGGGTGATCCGCGATCTCGCGGAGGGACGCGAGGCCGTGGTCGACGGTCAGCCGCTGCGCCTTCCATGGGTGCAGGGCGGCAAACTGCCGGTGTGGATGGCTGCGTACGGCCCCAAGGCGCTCGCTCTCGCGGGTCAGAAGGCCGACGGTTTCATCCTCCAGCTCGCCGACCCGTATCTCACCGAGTCGATGATCAACGCCGTGCGCACCGCCGCGTCCGACGCCGGACGGGACCCCGACGCGATCACCATCTGCGTCTCGGCGCCTGCCTACGTCGGCGACGATCTGGCCCACGCCCGAGACCAGTGCCGGTGGTTCGGCGGGATGGTCGGCAACCACGTCGCCGACCTGGTCTCGCGCTACGGCGAACACTCCGGCCTGGTGCCCGAGGCCCTCACCTCGTACATCAAGTCACGTGAGGGGTACGACTACAGCCACCACGGCCGCGCGGGCAATCCCTCCACGGACTTCGTCCCGGACGAGATCGTCGACCGGTTCTGTCTGCTGGGCCCGGCCGAGGCGCACATCGAGAAGCTGAGGACACTGCGCGAGCTGGGCGTGGACCAGTTCGCCGTCTACAACATGCACGACGCCAAGGAAGTGACGATCGACGCGTACGGCGCCGAGATCATCCCCGCGCTGAACGGCTGATATCCCCGTCACGCCGCAGCCCGCTCCCACTGAACCGTGCACGACCGCTCACCACCGCTGAAGACCTCCGAAGGGCCAGCGCCATGACCGCGACCGTCCCCCCTGCCCCCTCCGGCCAACCGATACCGGATTCGTCCGGCCGCGTCGAGCTCGCACCCGGCGCCGTACCCGCGGACGGCCGCTTCGTCAACGACGATCTGCTGCCCGTCCCCGTCGCCCGACGCCGCTGGACCACGTACAACTTCGCCGCCCTGTGGGTCGGCATGGCCCACAACATCCCGTCCTGGCTGCTCGCCTCGGGACTCGTCGCTCTGGGCATGGACTGGAAGCAGGCGGTCTTCACCATCGGGCTTGCCAACGTGATCGTCCTCGCGCCGATGCTGCTCACCGGGCACGCCGGACCGAAGTACGGCATCCCCTTCCCGGTCCTGGCGCGCGCCTCGTTCGGGCTGCGCGGCGCGAATCTGCCCGCCCTGATCCGGGCCGCGGTGGCCTGTGCCTGGTTCGGCATCCAGACCTGGATCGGCGGGCAGGGCATCTTCATCCTGCTGGGCAAGATCTTCGGCGGCTGGACCTCGGCCGCGGAGATCGGCGGCCAGCCCTGGACGCTGTGGGTCTGCTTCCTGCTCTTCTGGATCCTCGAACTCGCCATCATCTACCGGGGGATGGAGGCCCTGCGGCGGTTCGAGAACTGGGCGGCGCCGTTCGTCATCGTCGGCGCCGTGGTGCTGCTCGTGTGGATCGCCGTCAAGGCGGGCGGCTTCGGCCCGCTCCTCGACCAGCCCTCCAAGCTGGGATGGGGCGCCGACTTCTGGCCGGTCTTCTTCCCCTCCCTGATGGGCATGATCGCCTTCTGGTCGACCCTGAGCCTCAACATCCCGGACTTCACCCGGTTCGGCGCCGGGCAGCGGGCCCAGATCTGGGGCCAGACGCTGGGTCTGCCGACGACGATGACGCTCTTCGCCCTGCTGTCGGTCTTCGTCACCTCCGGCTCGCAGGCGGTGTACGGGGAGGCCGTCTGGGACCCGGTCCAGCTCGCCGCCAAGACCGACAACGTCTTCGGGCTGCTCTTCGCGCTGGTGACGGTGCTGATCGCGACGATCTCGGTGAACATCGCGGCCAACGTCGTCTCACCCGCGTACGACCTGGCGAACCTGGCGCCGAAGTTCATCAACTTCCGCACCGGAGCGCTGATCACGGGTGTGGTGGGCGTCCTGATCATGCCGTGGAAGCTGACCGAGACACCCGAGCTGTACATCTTCACCTGGCTCGGCCTGGTCGGCGGCCTGCTCGGCACGGTCGCGGGCATCCTCATCGCGGACTACTGGCTGATCCGGCGCACGGTCCTCGATCTGCCCGGCCTCTACACCGAGGGCGGCCGCTACTGGTACACCTCCGGCTGGAATCTGCGGGCCGTGGCCGCCTTCGTCGTCGGCGGTGTGCTGGCGATCGGCGGCTCGCACTCGGCGCCGGGCAAGGGGCCCTTCCCCGAGGACGGCCTCATCCCGTTCCTCAAGCCCCTCGCCGACTACGGCTGGGCCGTCGGGCTCGCGGCCTCGCTGCTGCTCTACGTCTCGCTCATGCGGATCTCGGAGCGCCGGAAGGCGTGAGACCCCACGGAGGCGCGGCGTCCCCGCCGTTCAGCGCCGCTCAGCGACGGGAACGCTGCGCCTCCACGATCTTCTCGACCGTCGGCTCCGCCCCGGCCCGCCGCTGCACCCGCTCGGCGAATCCGGGGAACTGGCCGGCGATCGCGCTCAGGATCTTCAGCTCCAGGGGAGCGACGTTGATCTCGGCGACGTCGCGCTCGACCGCCCGCATCACGGCGTTCACGACCGCGCGCGGCGAGACGGTACGGACCCCGCCGGGCGTCCCGGAACCGGTGGCGGCGAACATCCCGAGGTCGCGGACGAAACCGGGCTGCACGACGGAGACGCCGACGCCCGTACCGTGCAGATCCTGGCGGAAGCCGAGGGAGAAGCCGCGCAGCCCGAACTTGGTCGCGTTGTAGAGGGACGACGACTTGGTCGCCGCCTTCCCGGACAGGGAGCCGACGAAGGCGATGTGGCCTCTGCCCGCGTCGACCATCGCGGGCGCGAGCAGCCGGGCCAGCATCGTGGGCGCCCGCAGATTCACCGCGAGGGCCCGGTCGATCTCCTCGGGCGAGTAGTCGAGGACGTCGCCGCTGGAGGGCAGGGCGGCGTTGGCTATCAGGATGTCCGTCCCCGCGGCCTCCTCGGCGAGCCGCCGTACGTCGTCCGGGTCACCGAGGTCCGCGAGAATCGTGCGGGCGCCATAGGCGTCGGCGAGCGGTGTCAGTGCCTCGGCGCGCCGGCCGGACACCACCAAGGTCGCCCCTCGCGCCGCCAGTTCGGCGGCGAGCGCCCCGCCGATGCCCCCCGTCACGCCGGTGAGCAGAACGGTTGCTCCGGTGATGCGCATCTGGTTACCCTCCAGTTCTGTTCGTTCGAACGAACAATAGGGAGGCGGGGCGGTCGTGTCCACAGACGAATTCGGCGGACTGACGGAACACGTAAGCGAGTTGGCGGACGGCCACACCACGTCCGAGGCCCTCGTGGCGCGTGCCCTCGAGCGCATCGAGGCAAGTCAGGGCACCATCAACGCCTTCCGCTGGGTGCGCTCCGAGGAAGCACTCGCCGAGGCCCGGGAAGCCGACCGGCGGCTCGCCGCGGGGGAGAGGCTGCCGCTGCTCGGCGTGCCGGTCGCCGTCAAGGACGACACCGACGTGGCCGGACTGCCCACCCTCTTCGGCTGTCAGGGGGACATCGTCGCCGCGGGTTCGGACGGTGAGGCGACCCGCCGGCTGCGCGCGGCGGGAGCGGTGATCGTCGGCAAGACCAACTCCTGCGAACTCGGCCAGTGGCCGTTCACCGAAGGACCCGCCTTCGGCGCCACCCGCAACCCCTGGTCCACCGACCACACCCCGGGCGGTTCGTCCGGCGGCTCTGCCGCCGCCGTCTCGGCCGGGCTCGTGCCCGCGGCCCTCGGCTCGGACGGCGCCGGGTCCATTCGCATCCCGTCCGCCTGGACGCACCTGGTGGGCATCAAGCCCCAGCGTGGCCGCGTCTCCCTGCACCCGTACTCCGACGCCTTCCAGGGCCTCGCCGTCAACGGCCCGCTCGCCCGCACCGTGGCGGACGCCGCCCTGCTGCTCGACGTCGTGCAGGGCCCGCACCCCGAGGATCTGCACCGCCCGGACGCGATCGACGCCTCCACCGCCGCCCGCCGCGAACCGGGCAGGCTGCGGATCGCGCTCGCCTGGCGGCCCCCGCTGACCCTCACCCGCACCGGCCCCCACCCCGAGGTGCGGCGCGCGGTCACCGGGATCGCCGAGGCGCTCGCCCGGCTCGGCCACCACGTCGAGGAGGCCCGGCCGCGCTACGGCCTGATCGGCCTCTCCTTCGTGCCGCGCGCCACCGCCGGTGTCGCGGAGGTCGCCGCCCTGCACCCCGATCCGGCGCTGCTCGACCCGCGCACCCGCAGCGCGATGCGCTCCGGCAAGCGACTCGGCGGCCGGGTCGTGCGCGCGGCCCGCGCCCGTGAGGCCCGCCAGCACACACGGATCGGCGAGATCTTCGACGGCCGCGGGTTCGACGTCGTGCTGGCGCCGACCACCGCGACACCGCCCCCGCGCATCGGCACCTTCGACCACCTGGGCGCCTGGCGGACGAACGCCGTCATGGCGGCCGCCTGTCCCTACGCCTGGCCCTGGAACGTCCTCGGCTGGCCGGGTGTCAACGTACCCGCGGGCCTCACCGCCGACGGCCTGCCCGTCGGCGCCCAGCTCCTCGGCCCGGCCGGCAGCGAGGAGACGCTCATCTCGCTCGCCGCTCAACTGGAGGCCGACCAGCGCTGGTACGAGAAGCGTCCCCAAGCCCCCGGGATCTCCAGGAGCACCCCGGTGGAACAATGAGAGGCATGTCCCACGCCGCCCGCTCCGCGCCGACCCGGCAGCGCATCATCACCGCCGTCCTGCACATCATCGGAGAGGGCGGTGTCGCGGCGGTCACCAACCGGCGCATAGCCAAGGAGGCCGGGGTCTCGCTCGGCTCGGTCACCTACCACTTCGAGACCCAGCACGACCTGTTGCGGGAGAGCCTGCTGCACTTCGTGCGCGAGGAGACCCGCCGCTTCACCGAACTCGCCGACCAGTGCCAGAGCGAGGGCATCGACATCGGCGGCGCCGCGTCCCTGGCGGGCCAGGTCGCGGACGGCACCTCCTTCGACAGCGCGCACATCGCGCCCTTCGAGCTGTATGTCGAGGCGGGACGCGACGAGCGGCTGCGGGAGGCGGCGGCGGAGGCGTTCACCGCGTACGATCGGCTGGCGGCGCAGATCCTCACGGGCCTGGGCGTACCCGACGCCGAACGGCTCGCCGCGACGACCGTCGCCCTCGTGATGGGCCTCCAGCTGCGCCGACTCGCGACGGGCAGCTCGGCCGACGACCTGGTGGACGCGCTGCTGCTGCTCGCGCGGGGGGCGGCAGCCGCGGACACGAGCCGGTAGGGCCCGTCGTTCCGATCAGCCGAGGACCAGGTCCACGACCTTGCGGTACTCGCTCTCCTGCGCCGCGTCGAGCGTCGCATGCGTGGCGATGCGGAAGACCAGTGCGCGCACGAGCAGTTGGGTCCAGTCCGGCAGATGCGACCAGCGCTCCAGCAGCGCGGGATCGGCGTCCCACCAGCACAGCGCGTCGACGGCGACGACCGCGGAGGCCCAGGACGCCGGCCGCCAGTACGGCGGCCAGTCGATGATCGCGGGCGGAGCGTCCGTCGCGAAGAGCACATTGCCCAGCAGGTCGCCGTGCACGATCTGCGCGGGTGCCGCGACGGGACGGCGCGCGGCCAGCAGTGGCCGCAGCAGCGGGAAGTCCGGGCCCTCCTCGCTCTCGCCCCACGCCAGCCGGTCCGCCCGTGACCAGGCGTTGTCCCGTACGCCGAGGAAGCGCGGCCGGGGCAGGTGCGCCACCGCCGCGTGGAATGCCTCGCCCGCGCGGATCACCTCGTCCGGCCGGCGCGGATCGGCCGTACCGCCGACCATGCGCCACGCCTCCCAGCCGCCGGCGCACCAGGAGCCGTCGGCCGCCGCGACCGGCCGTGCGACCCGGAAGCCGGCCGTCTCCGGGAGGTGGCACAGCACCCCGGCGCGCCACGAGGTCTCGGGTCCCATCGCCGCGGGCTTCAGCACCACCGCGTCGGACCGCCAGGCCCAACCCTGGCCGCCGGGCAGGGGAGCCGGCCTGCCGGCCGTTCCGAACGCGGTGAGGACGGATGCGGGCGGGGCGGGGGAGTGGCTCATGTCGTCGCAGCGTAGGCGACTAGCCTGCACGAATGCCGAACTCCCGTCTCGGGCCCGGTGAATTCGGGATGCCGCACAGGTTCGGTGACCGGTCGTACGGCTCGACGGGGGGCGGGCCGGCGAGAAGGGGCCGCGTACGGCCCACTGCTGCGAAAGGGGCTCCATGTTCACCACCCGGCCCACCCTCCAGGGCACGTTCGGCATGGTCTCGTCCACGCACTGGCTTGCCTCGCAGTCCGCGATGGCGGTCCTCGAGGACGGTGGCAACGCCTATGACGCGGCCGTGGCGGCCGGCTTCGTGCTGCACGTCGTCGAGCCGCATCTGTGCGGGCCCGCGGGCGAGGTGCCGATCCTCCTCGCCCCGGCCGGCGGCGACGTACGCGTGCTCTGCGGACAGGGTCCCGCACCCGCCGGGGCCACCATCGGCCACTACCGGTCCCTCGGACTCGACCTGGTGCCCGGCACCGGGCCGCTGGCCGCCGCGGTGCCCGGCGCCTTCGACGCCTGGATGGTGCTGTTGCGCGACCACGGGACCAAGTCCCTCGCCGAGGTGCTGCGTCACGCGATCGGGTACGCCGAGGACGGGCATCCGCCGGTGGAGCGCGTCGGGGCGACCGTGGAGGTGGTCCGCGAGCTCTTCGAGACGGAGTGGACCTCGTCCGCCGACGTCTATCTGCCAGGCGGCCGCGCCCCCGAGCCCGGCGAGTTGTTCCGCAACCCCGCCCTCGCGGCGACCTGGCGACGGCTCGTCGCCGAGAGCGAGAGCGCGGGCGGCGGACGGGTGGCCGAGATCGAGACGGCGCGGCGGGTGTGGCGCGAAGGCTTCGTCGCCGAGGCACTGCTGAAGCAGTCCGGCCGCCCCACCATGGACACCAGCGGCCGACGGCACACCGGCACGCTGACCGCCGCCGACCTCGCCGGCTGGTCCGCCGCCCACGAAGCACCGGCCACCTACGACTGGAACGGCTGGACCCTGTGCAAGGCGGGCCCCTGGAGCCAGGGCCCCGCGCTCCTGCAACAGCTCGCGCTGCTTCCCGACGACCTGCCGCCGTACGGCTCCGCCGCGTACATCCACCTGCTGGTGGAGGGCTGCAAGCTCGCCATGGCCGACCGGGAGGCCTGGTACGGGGACGCCGACGACGTGCCCCTGGAGGAGCTGCTCTCGCAGCCGTACAACACCGCACGGCGCGCCCTGATCGGCGAGCGCGCCTCCCGTGAACTGCGGCCCGGCAGCCCCGGCGGCCGGACGCCCCGGCTCAGTCCGCGCGCCACGGACGTGGCCGGGAACGCCGGTGACGACGCCATGGGCGTCGGCGAGCCCACCGTCGCCAAGGACGGCAGAAGCAGCGGCGACACCTGCCACATCGACGTCGTCGACCGCTGGGGCAACATGGTCGCCGCCACTCCGAGCGGCGGCTGGCTCCAGTCGAACCCGGTCGTACCCGAGCTGGGCTTTCCCCTCGGCACCCGCCTCCAAATGGCCTGGCTCGACCCCGGACTGCCCAACTCCCTGACCCCCGGCCGGCGGCCGCGCACCACCCTGACGCCCTCGATCGCCCTGCGTGACGGCGAGCCCGTGATGGCCTTCGGCACCCCCGGAGGGGACCAGCAGGACCAGTGGCAGCTGCACTTCTTCCTGGCGGTGGCGCTGGGCTCCGCCGTACGCGGCGGGCTCGACCTCCAGGGCGCGATCGACGCCCCCAACTGGCACAACGACAGCTTCCCCGGCTCCTTCTACCCGCGCGGCATGTCGCCCGGCAGCGTCACGGTCGAGTCCCGCGTCGGGCCCGACGTGATCGCGGAGCTGCGGCGGCGCGGCCATGACGTCACGGTGGGTGACGCGTGGTCCGAAGGGCGGCTGTGCGCGGTCGCCCGGGACCCGCGCACCGGGGTGCTGTCCGCCGGGGCGAACCCGAGGGGAATGCAGGGTTACGCGGTGGGACGCTGAGGGGACAGCCCGATGTCAGAGGGCCGTGCTTAGCTGGACATATGATCGATGACTTTGTTGCCGGTGACCTGTCCGACGTCGAGGAGGCGATCCGCAAGGCGGCCGCCGCCGAGATCATGCCGCGGTACCGCCAGCTCGCCGCACACGAGATCGTCGAGAAGACCGGCCCGCACGACCTGGTGACGACGGCCGACCGTCAGGCCGAGGAGCACCTCACCGCCTCCCTCACCGCGCTGCTGCCCGGGTCGGTCGTGGTCGGCGAGGAGGCGGTGCACGCGGATCCCGCCGTGTACGACGCGCTCCGGGGCGACGCACCCGTGTGGATCGTCGACCCCGTCGACGGCACGCGCCAGTTCGTGCACGGCGATCCCGGCTTCTGCACGCTGGTCGCGCTCGCGCAGCACGGGAAGGTGCTGGCGTCCTGGACGTACGCACCCGTCCGCGACGACATGGCGACGGCGGTCCGCGGCCGCGGCGCCCGCCTCAACGGTGAGCCCCTCCGCGCGGGCTCGCCCGGCCCCGACGCCGTCCTGCGCGTGGCCATGTCCCACCCCGACTACACCACCCCCGATCAAAAGCGCGCCCTCCTCGGACTGAACGTCGACGGCGTCGACGCCCGCCCGTGCGGTTCGGCGGGCCTGGAGTACCTGTCGGTCGCCCGCGGCGACCTGGATGGAGTGGCCTTCTCCTGGGAGAACGCGTGGGATCACGCGGCGGGACTGCTGCTGGTGGAGGAGGCGGGCGGCACGGACGTGACGGTCGCGGGGGAGAGGTTCCGCATAGCGGGCGGGAACACGCTGCCGTTCACGTCGGCGCGGACGGACGCGGTGGCCCGGAGGATTCGCGCGCTGCTGACGACCTGAGGCGCGGGCGGTCCGTCCGCCTTCGCGTGAACAGGCTTCGCGGATCATGTGGTTGAGACCGGGTGATCGCCCTGTGTGATGATGTACGGACAAGAACCGGCCCTGGGGAGGACCGGTGAGGCGGAGGGGCGGGGACGGGGCGTGGGGAAGGACGGGGCGTCCATATCGGACGAGGAGTGGGAGCGCTTCCTGCGGGAGTCGGAGGCCGGAACCCATGACGCCCCCGAGGAGCCGTCGGCACGGGCCCGGATGGTCACGCGGCGGCTGCGGGACGAGCCCGCCCCTCCGGAGGGCTGGCGCACTCACCGGCCGGCCCGGCGGCGGCGGGGCAACGGCTGGTACGGAGTCGGTCTGCTGGTCGCGATCGGCCTGTTCGTCGTGGCCCTGAACCCGGGCTGGGTCACCGGCCGCCTCGGAGGCGGAGGCGGCGGGAGTCAGCCGCTCGCTGCGGAGTCGGAACGTCCGGATCAGCCGCCGCCGAGCGAGGTGGCAGTCCAACTTCCCACAGTGGAAGAGCCGTTCAGAGGGTCGCCCGCCGCGGAGTGGGGCGATGGGACGGCCGGGGTCCATCTCCCTGTGGCACGGGCCACCGGCTGGATGAGCAAGCAGCAGGTCGCCCGGACGATCGAACGGACCCGGGACTTCCTCGCCGCGTCCAGCCTGGATCCCGGAGTGCTGCGCGGGGAGCGGCCGGGCAAGGCGATCGCGTTGATCAATCCGCATCAGCAGGACGTCCAGAACTATCTGGCGACCGCCTTCCGCGCGCCCAGCCGTCAGAACGATCCCCTGCTGCTGTTCAGCCGGTTCGGGAAAGAGCACGTGCGGCTCGTCGGGGACGTGATCAAGGCACGGGGACGGGTCACGTACCGGGAAGGTGAGCGCGGTGCGGTCGAGGTGACCACCGATGTCACCTACGTCTATCCGGTCGTACGCGCCGCTGCGGGGAGCAGCGAGGTCGCGCGCACCGTCGTGCGCCGCGAGGTCGTGATGAGCTGGGACGACCCGCAGAAGGTGACCGTCGAGCCCGGGACGTTCTCTCTCATCTCCTACAAGGTGGATACCGCCAACGGCGGTTGCGACACCTTCACCGGCTACTTCACCCCCGCGTTCACCGCCGAGCGGGCGGTCTCGGGCCCGGGAGACGGTCCCGAGGTCGACCCGTACGACCGGAGCACCTCGATGGACGTGCGTATGAGAGACGCCGCCGAAGCGGGATGCGGGACCGCCACCCGCTCGTAGACGCACGGGAGGCCTACGCGCCCACCGCCGCCCTCACCTCCCGCACCAGCCTCCCCGCCACTTCCACCGCTTCCCCGTCCAGCCCCTTCAGCACCCTCCCGGCGTCCTTCGCGAACCCCTTCGGCGTGTCCCGCATCGTCGCCGCCGCCGGCAGCGCGCCCTTCTCGTTCAGGCACCACACCCTGTGGTGGGCGTGCAGGGACTGGACCAGAATGCCCATCGCGCGGGACAGGCACAGCGACTGGTGCAGTACGTCCCCGGTGCTCACCGACTTCGCCGCCGCCGCCACCGAGAACTCCGCCTCCCACGAGGCGCGGATCAGGGCCTCGCGCAGCGCTTCCGGGTACACCTGCGTCTCCTGCCGCAGCCCCGTCAACTCGCCGTCCGTGTCGGCCAGTACGCGGCACAGCGCCACTTCCCCGGCGTACGCGGGCGACCAGAACCCCAGCGGGTGGCCCGGCTGTATGCCGGTTTCGTAGCGGCCGGTGCGGCAGTCCGCCCAGACCCGCTCCACCCGGTCCAGGTCCCGCAGGATCCAGTCCACGGGCGTGCCGTCGACGACCAGCCACGCCCCGCCGTCGACCCACGGTCCCCACCCGCCCGGCCCTGCCACCTCGACCGGCCGCCCCGTCGCCTCCGCCGCCTGCGCGGCCAGGGCGGCGACGTCCACCGAACCCCGGTAGTAGACGCCGAGATCCCAGTCGGAGTCGGGCCGGTGCGTACCCCGGGCACGGCTTCCGCCGAGTGCCACGGCGCGTACCCCGGCGACGCTCATGAGCTGCGCGGACATCGTCTCGATCACGTTGTTCACGGCATCGGACCCTACCCAGGGCACCGCTGTCGGCGCCCCGGAATATCCTGGGGCTCCTGGCCATCGGCTGACAAAGGAGTCCGAAGGTGCCGTCGATGCTCGATGCCGTCGTCGTGGGGGCGGGCCCCAACGGACTGACCGCCGCCGTCGAACTGGCCCGCCGTGGCCACTCAGTGGCGGTGTTCGAAGCCCTGGACACCGTCGGCGGGGGAGCCAGGACCGAGGAGCTCACCCTCCCCGGCTTCCGCCACGACCCCTGCTCCGCCGTCCACCCGCTGGGCGTCGGCTCGC
The DNA here is from genome assembly GCF_036169555.1 of Streptomyces sp. NBC_00306. GTDB lineage: Bacteria > Actinomycetota > Actinomycetes > Streptomycetales > Streptomycetaceae > Streptomyces > Streptomyces achmelvichensis. Next base: position 6,611,811 of record NZ_CP108032.1, read on the forward strand.
CCGCCTTCGCGGACATGCCGCTCGGTCGGTACGGCCTGGAGTGGTTGCAGCCCGAACTGCCGCTGGCGCACCCGTTCCCGGATGGCACGGCCGCCGTGCTGAGCCGCTCGGTGGGGGAGAGCGCGATGTCGCTGGGGGCCGGGGACGCGGGGACGTACCGCCGGCTCGTCGCGCCGTACATCGGGCACTGGGACACGATGGCCGCCGACTTCCTGCGCACGCCCTGGGACGGGCTGCCCCGGGACCCGTACCGCTTCGCCCGCTTCGGGACGACCGCGATCCAGCCCGCGACCTGGGTCGCGCGCCGGTTCCGGGGCGAGAAGGCCCGAGGTCTGTTCGCCGGGCTGGCCGCCCACGCCATCGCGCCGACCAGCGGTATCGCGACGGCCGGTATCGCCATGATGTTCGCGCTCGCCGCCCATGCCAAGGGCTGGCCGGTGCCCCGCGGCGGCTCGCAGTCGATCTCCGACGCCCTCGCCGCGTATCTGCGGGACCAGGGCGGCACGATCCACACCGGCGCCGAGGTCAAGCGCCTCGACGAACTGCCCCCGGCCCGCGCGTACATCTTCGACACCTCACCGACGGCCCTCGCCCGTATCGCGGGCCTCGGGAACGCGTACGAGCACTACCGCTACGGCCCCGCCGCCTTCAAGATCGATTACGCGCTCTCCGGCCCCATGCCGTGGACCGCGAAGGAGGCCCGCAGCGCCGGGACGGTGCACATCGGCCCCACGGCCGGCGAGATCGAGGCGGCGCTCGGCGCGGCTCTGCACGGCCGGCAGCCCGACAAGCCGTTCCTGATCACCGCACAGCCGAGCCTCATCGACTCCTCACGGGCGCCTGCCGGCAAGCATGTCCTGTGGGTGTACGGCCATGTACCGGCCGGCTGGGACGGGGACGCCACCGAGGCGATCGAGCGCCAACTGGAGCGCTTCGCGCCCGGTTTCCGCGATCTCGTGCTCGCCCGCGCGGTCGCCGGCCCGCCCGAACTGGCCGCGCGCAACGCCAACTACATCGGCGGGGACATCGCCTGCGGCGCCTTCGCCGGACTCCAGACGATCCTCCGGCCCAAGCTCGCCCGCGTCCCGTACGCGACCGCGCACCCCGCCGTGTTCCTCTGCTCGTCGGCGACCCCGCCGGGTCCGGGGGTCCACGGGATGTCGGGTCACCACGCCGCCAAGGCCGTGTGGCGCCGGCTGCGGGGCGCCCGGTGAGGAGGCCACTGCGGCGGCCGGCACGCAGGCGGATGATGGACGTATGACACAGCAGCAGCCGAAGATCGTGCTCGTCCGCGGGGACATCACCGAGCAGCAGGTCGACGCCGTCGTCAACGCGGCCAACTCCTCGCTCCTCGGCGGCGGCGGTGTCGACGGTGCCATCCACCGCCGCGGCGGCCCGGCGATCCTCGCGGAGTGCCGTGACCTGCGTGCCTCGCACTACGGCAAGGGCCTGCCGACCGGCCAGGCGGTCGCCACCACCGCGGGCCATCTGCCCGCCGGCCATGTGATCCACACCGTCGGTCCGGTGTGGTCACGGGAGCAGGACCGCAGCGCCCTCCTCGCCTCCTGCTACCGCGAATCGCTGCGCGTGGCGCGGGAGTTGGGGGCGGGCACCGTGGCCTTCCCGGCCATCTCGACGGGCATCTACGGCTGGCCGATGGACGACGGGGCCCGGATCGCCGTCCGTACGGTCCGCGCCGAGGCGGGGCCGCCGGTCGCGGAGGTGCGGTTCGTCCTGTTCGACGACCGCGCGTATGAGCAGTTCGCCGCGGTGCTGGCCGCGGAGGAGTGATCCCTCGCGATCCGGCCGCGCCTCCCGAGGGGGCGCCGACGCGGTCCTGCCTCGGGGTGGGGCGCCGCGGTCGTGGTCTCGTACGGGTGACACCGGGCCTGGCCTCGCACGGTGACACCGGGCCCGGGCCGGGTCCTGGCAGCTCGAGGCTGATGTCGTTTTCCCGCCAGCCTCGGCACTGCCTGTGCACGATGCTTGACCCATGCACACCGACACCGAGCGCTGCGTGCGCGCCGTCCGGTCGAAGGACGCCCGATTCGACGGCTGGTTCTTCACGGCCGTCCTGACGACGCGGATCTACTGCCGTCCCAGCTGCCCGGTGGTGCCGCCGAAGGTCGAGAACATGACCTTCTACCCGAGCGCCGCCGCCTGCCAGCAGGCGGGTTTCCGTGCCTGCAAGCGCTGCCGCCCCGACACCACACCCGGCTCCCCCGAGTGGAACGCCCGCGCGGACTCCGTGGCCCGTGCCATGCGCCTGATCGGGGACGGGGTCGTCGACCGTGAGGGCGTCCCGGGCCTCGCCGCCCGCCTCGGCTACTCCACCCGCCAGATCGAGCGGCAACTGCTCGCGGAGCTGGGTGCGGGCCCTCTCGCCCTCGCCCGGGCCCAGCGCGCGCAGACCGCGCGCGTCCTGATCGAGACGACGGGCCTTCCGATGGCCGAGGTCGCCTTCGCGGCCGGCTTCTCCTCGATCCGCACCTTCAACGACACCGTCCGCGAGGTCTTCGCGCTCGCACCCGGTGACCTGCGCACCCGTGCCGCCCGCAGCACGACCGCCTCGCCGCAGACCCCGGGAGTCATCGCGCTCAGGCTGCCGTACCGGGCGCCGCTCGACCCGAGCAATCTCTTCGGGCACCTCGTGGCCACGGCCGTGCCCGGCGTCGAGGAGTGGCGCGACGGCGCCTACCGGCGCACCCTGCGGCTTCCGCACGGCCACGGCGTCGTCGCCCTCACCCCCCGCCCCGACCACATCGCCTGCCGGTTGTCACTGACCGACCCGTGCGATCTCACCATCGCCATCAGCCGCTGCCGCTGGATGCTCGACCTGGACGCCGATCCCGTCGCGGTCGACGACCAGCTGCGGACCGATCCCCTGCTCGCGCCCCTCGTCGACAAGGCCCCCGGGCGCCGGGTGCCGCGCACCGTCGACGCGGCGGAGTTCGCCGTACGGGCCGTGCTCGGCCAGCAGGTCTCCACGGCCGCGGCCCGTACGCACGCGGGCCGGCTGGTTCTCGCGCACGGTGAGCCGGTCGAGGACCCGGAGGGTGGCCTCTCCCACCTCTTCCCGTCCTCCGAGGCCCTCGCGGCGCTCGACCCCGAGTCCCTGGCACTGCCCCGCAGCCGGCGCACCACACTGACCACGCTGGTCGGGGCGCTGGCCGACGGCTCGCTCCGGCTGGGCGTCGACAGTGACTGGGACAAGGCCCGCGCGGAACTGACCGCCCTGCCCGGGTTCGGGCCGTGGACGGTCGAGACGATCGCCATGCGGGCCCTCGGTGACCCGGACGCTTTTCTGCCGGGCGACCTCGGAGTGCGCCACGCGGCTGCCGGACTCGGCCTGCCCGTCACCCCGGCCGCCCTCACCGCACGCGCCGCGGCCTGGCGCCCTTGGCGCGCCTATGCCGTCCAGCACCTGTGGGCCACCGGCGACCACCCCGTCAACCGCCTGCCCGCGTAAGGAGTTTCCTCATGACCAAGCAGTACACGGTGGTCGACAGCGCCTACGGCCCGCTGACGCTCGTCGCCACCGACGGCACGCTGAGCGGCCTCTACATGACCGATCAGCGCCACCGCCCCGGCGAGGAGACGTTCGGTGAGGAGGACCCGGCCCCGTTCGGTGAGGTGATCAGACAGCTGGACGCGTACTTCGCCGGCGAACTGACCGCGTTCGACGTGCCGGTCCGGCTGGAGGGCACCCCCTTCCAGCGGAGCGTATGGGACCTGCTGATGAAGATCCCGTACGGCGAGACGCGGACGTACGGCGAACTCGCCGGGCAACTCGGCAGGACGAGCGCCTCGCGGGCCGTAGGGCTCGCCAACGGCAAGAATCCGGTGTCGATCATCGTCCCGTGCCACCGGGTGATCGGCGCCTCGGGCAGCCTCATCGGTTACGGCGGCGGGCTGGACCGCAAGCAGCGGCTGCTCGCCCACGAGCGCGGCGCGGAGGGCGCCTTGTTCTAGGGCCTGTCCGCCGGACCCCCACGACATGACTGTCCCCCGCACCCTGACCTCGGGTGCGGGGGACAGCATGTGCGCGAGCGCACCGTCGGACGTTCAGGCCCTCATGCGAACGAGAAGGCCCTAGCCGCCCGAGGCCCTGCGGCGCCGCATCCACCACGTCAGCCCGCCGCCCGCGACGGCGAGCGCGGCAGCCGCGGCGGCGATCAGGCCGACGGGCGTGCTGTTGCCGGTGTCGGCGAGGTCGCCGTCCGGGTCCTTGGCCGGCGGAGTGGTGTCACCGCCGGGCGTGGACGGTCCGGGTGCCGGGGTCGACGGGGGGCCGGTCGGCGTCGGGTCGTCGGGGCCGGTCGGTGTCGGCGTCGGCTTCGGGTCCTCCGGGATGGTTTGCTGATCGGAGGTGCTTCCGCCGAAGTAGGCGGTCTCACTGTCCTGGTAGGTCACCTCTGACTGGACCGATGTCCTGGTGGTCTTGTCCAGGCCGCGGTGCTGCGTGATGAACTCGGTGCGGGTGATGTTCCGCTTCGGCGCCTTGGAGAAGTCGACCCCGCCCATGGACAGGATCCACACCTTGCCGTCGTAGACGCGCTCGAACTTGTAGTCACCGTTCTTGAACGAGTGGACGTACTTGTCGTAGACGGTCTTCTTGTCCCAGTCCTTGTTCTCGCCCCTGAGCGGCCACCGCTTCACATCGTTGCTGTTGATGATCTTGCGGAAGTCGGTCGGGCTGACCGCGTCCTGGCGGCGGATGTACTCGGCCGCCACCCGCGAGGAGTACACACGGCGCAGATCGACGTACGACGCGTCGTCGTTGACGCGGCGTTCGAGTTCCGGCTGGATCATCGTGAGGATCAGGTTCTCGGCCTGCTTGGTCTGCGCCTCGGTGAGCTTGCAGTTGCCGGGCGGCACATCGGGTCCGGTGGGGACCTCCATGTTGACCTTGAGCGGCGCGTCCAGGATGTAGATGCCGCCGTCCTGCTCCCGGATCTTCGCGGGCTTCGGGGTGATCCACTGGCGGATGACCGGCAGGCACGGCATGCCTTCCGGGGTACGCGGCGCCTCGCGCCAGAAGCGCTCCCCGCGCTCGTACTTGTCGGGGTTCATCGCATCCGCGTAGTCGTGCTTGAGAGTCAGGTCCGCCTCCAGCAGGATGCGCCCGGCGTCGGTCTTCGCGAACTCCTTGTCCATGATCACGTCGGGACGGATCGGGTTGAGGTTGACCCAGAACTTGTCCGGGGTCAGGGCGAGCCAGGTGAAGAAGGCGTCCGAGGCGAGCTGGAGCTTGGCGTCACCGCCGTAGCCCGGGTTCTCGTCCGGGTTCTTGACGTAGTCGGCCTTCATCGAATAGTCGAGGCCCTTGCCCTTGACCGGGGTGCCGACGTAGTTGATCTCCAGGGTGGAGAAGTCGATGCCGCCCGGCCCGCGGTTGAAGTAGCCGCCGCCGTTGTTCTGGTTGTACATCCCCTGCAGCCGGCGGGCTTCTTCGAGCGTCTTCCCCGACCGCAGTGCCTGGTCGATGATCGGCCCCCGGCCGCCCTTGAGGGGATCCGGGTTGAAGCGCTTGTCGTAGTTGGTGTAGACGTTCGGCTTCTGTGTGCGCTCGATGGCGTTCGACCGGCGCTCGTTGACCCCGGCCTGGGTGCGGTCGGTGCCCCGGTCCCGCTTGAGGTCGTCGTCGAACTGCTTGATCTTGGCCTTCGTCGAGTCCTCGGTCCGGGCGCCGGTGAGGTACCGGAACGTCGACTTCGGCTTCTCCTTGGCGATCTGCCGGTCCGCCTTGAGCTGGTCGCTCTCGATCCTGCCGTTCGACTTCGCCTCGACCTTGCGCTCGGTCCGGCGGTTGTGCATGTCGACGACGCGGTAGCGCTTCTCCCCGGTCTCCGGGTCGGTGTACTCGATGACGTCCTGGCACCACCAGTCGGGACCGACCATGTTGTACTTCTTGACCATGCGGGCCTCGAACGCCTCGCCCCGCGGAGGGTTGCCGTGCGCGCCGATGTAGCGCACGTCGAGGTACCGCTTGAAGTCCTTGTAGCCCGTCGGGTTGTTGTACTGGCTGTTGTAGCGGGCGTAGATCTCCATGACCTTGTCGGCCGGGTTCTTCGTCCGGTTGAACTTGCGCTGCCACTTGCGGTAGTTCGTTCCCGCGGCCTCGCGCTGGGCGTCGGTCGGCGGCAGCACCCCGTCATAGGCCTTCGCGGGGTTGTCGTAGGTGTAGTTCTCGTCGTTCGGCCACGCCTCGTACGGAAGACTGTTCGGCGGCCCGGAGTTGGCGGGCGTCGAGGGAAACTTCTTCTTGAGGAACTTCTCGTCGCACCGGATCGGCTTGACGTTGGGCGGCTTCGCGGCGTGCGCCTCGTCGAGTGCGGGCAGGCCCGTCAGGGTCAGGGTTCCCGCGGCGGTGAAGGCGATCGCTAAGCGCGCCCACACACGCCGATGACGCGCAGGTCGAGGTGTCTGAGTGATCACTGGCTTTCTCCCCGTTGGAACCCCCGTTGTCACTGGGAGAGTTGCGCGGCACCAAGGGGGCTCCGATGTCAACTGGTCCGTGTGCGCCGCCAGTTGTTCACACTAGGGGTGTGGCGCCCGGGGTTCCCGGGGTTTTGTGCGGCATGTCCCCGACAACTGGGCGCTGTTTCGCGATTGTTACGGTCAGAACTCGTCGAACTCCCCGAGCTCGCCGATCCAGGTGTCCTCCAGATCGCCGGTGGCCTCTTCGGTGTGCCGGACGCGGAAGACGGAGAGGGTGCGGCCCTTGCGGAACAGCGGGGCGGTACGCCCCAGAGCGAGCCGGACCAGACCTTCCCAGGCGAACGACCCTGGGGCGGCGTCGAGTTCGACGTCCTTGCCTGCCAGGTCGTCGGGGGAGATACCGAAGGCGTCGACGATCTCCTGCGGGGTGCCGAGGAGATCCCAGTCCCCTTCTCCGCTCCACCCGGCGGCGAACAGGCGCGCGCCGCCCGGGTGGTGGATCACATGGGTGCCGTAGGTCATGTTGTGGTCGATCGTCGCCGAGCCGATGACGACCGCCCCGGGGAAGCGCTCGGACAGCGCGTCGGCCTGCTCGGCGAGGGGGAAGGTGCCCCCGGTGAACACCAGGGCGGGATCGTTGATCTCGGTCACCGTTCCCCAGCACCCGACACCGACCAGATCGAGGTCGGCACGGGTGGCGAAGGGGGGCCGCTCGGTCGCCTCGATCCGGTCGGCCTCCTCCACCACGGTGCCGATGGTGCCGAAGGCAGCGGCGAACTCCCGTGCCCGCGCCGGGTCATGCGGGGGCAGTGCCTCCTTGCCGACGGGGAAGGGCGGCTCGACGAGGGTGAGCCTGAACTCGCCGAGCTGAGCGATGGACTGCTCGGGCGGGTACTCCCAGAAGTCGTTGTCGGTCATCGGTTGCCTCCGTGGATATCAGGAAGGATCACGGCACGGGCCGTGGGAATCCCGGCCCTTGGGCGGGGTCTCCGGGTTCAGTCTCCAGGGCGTCGGCGCGCCGCGTGAGTTCCGCCGCGACGTCGTCCCGGTCCGGCCCGTGCAGCCACAGGCTCTCAGCGGCCTCGCGAAGGAGAGCCGGGTCGTCGGGCCGCTGAAGGAGCACGAGTCGATAGGCGAGGTTTCGAACCCACACCGGAAGAAGGCCGTCGACCAGCTGCGGGCACAGCTCGCGCAGCATCGCGAGGATCGTCTCCGCCTCGGCGAAGGTCAGCTCCTCGACGAAGCAGTGCTCGTGATGTTCCCGACCGCATGCCGGAGTCGGTCGGTACTCGTCTCCGTAAAGACACCGGGCGTGCTCGGTCAGGGTGCGGTGCATGGAGCCGAGCCTATGAGGTCGTCATCCGCCGGACGGACCCCGGAGAGCCGCGAGGAGCTTCGGCAGCGCCGTGCCGATCGGCTCGCGGACGAGCTCGTCGGCGAGTTCGTCGTACGGCGTCGGGTCCGCGTTGACGATCGACAGACGCGCGCCGTGCTCGGCCGCGATCCCCGCGAGCGACGCGGCCGGCTGCACCTGAAGGCTCGTGCCGACCGCGACGAAGATCTCGCTCGCCTTGGCGATCGCCATCGCCTCGGACAGCACCTGGGAGTCGAGCCGCTGCCCGAACATCACCGTCGCCGACTTCAGAATCCCGCCGCACGCCAGGCAGGAAGGATCCTCCTCGCCCGCCTCGACCCGCGCCAGCGCGTCCTCCATCGAGGAGCGCAGATGGCAGCTCGTGCACACCACCGACCGTGACGTGCCGTGCAGTTCGAGCACCTTGCGGTCGGGCATCCCTGCCAGCTGGTGCAGCCCGTCCACGTTCTGGGTGACCACCCGGACCGCGAACCCCGGCCGTTTCTCCAGCTCGGCGACGGCATGGTGCGCGGCGTTGGGGCGTGCGCGCCATGCCGGGCTGTCCCGGCGCATCTGCCAGGCGCGGCGCCGGATGTCCGGATCGGCCATGTAGTAGTCGTACGTGACGAGCTTCTCGGCCTCCGGATCGCGCCGCCACAGGCCGTTGGGCCCGCGGTAGTCGGGAATGCCGGAGTCCGTGGAGATCCCGGCGCCGCTGAGAATCGCGACGAGAGTCATACGGCGAGCCTATGCAGCGGGTCCCGGGACAGCGAACCGGTTTTGCCGCGCCGGGGCGGACACGCCCGACCGCTCGCCGCGCCGGGGCGGATACACCCGACCGTTCGCCGCCGGCCGCACGGCAGAGCGTCAGACTGCCGGCCGGCCGTCCTCCAGTTCCACCGCACCCGCCCCCGTGGCCAGGACATCGAGCGCGGCCACCACCCGGTGGCCCAGTTCGCCCAGCAGATAGGTGTGGATCTCCTCGCGGCCCACCAGCCGCCACGACAGCAGCTCCTCCTCCTGGAGCCGGATCGCCTTGAGGCGGGACTCGCTGAGCACCCCGCCGTCGTACACATAGGCGATGATCGGCGGGCGTCCCGCGCCCGGGACCCAGTCGACCGCGAGCAGCCGCCCCGGCTGCACATCGAGGCCGATCTCCTCCAGCGTCTCCCGGCGGGCCGCCTGCCGGGGCGTCTCGTTGTCGTCCGACTCGACCGTCCCGCCGGGAAGTGCCCAGCCCTTGCGGTAGTTGGGTTCGACGATCAGCACCCGGCCCTGTTCGTCGAGGAAGAGCGTGGCGGCGCCGACGAGGACGCGGGGGAGCGAGGCGATGTACGCGGAGTAGTCGGAAGTCACGCAGGAAGCCTAGTGCCGCTCCCGGCACTGGAACGTGACGGCGGGCCCTGTCCCTCGGAGCCGCCCCGGGCTCTCGGGCCACCGCGCCGGAGCGCCTCAGCTCTTGTCCGCACCGTGCGGGGACCGGTCCCGGCCGACCCGCTCCGCCAGGAACTCCTCCCAGGTGCGCTTCCCCAGGACGACCCCGTCGAGCGACAGGTTCTCCCCGGCCCGGTAGGCACGGCCGGCCTTCCCCGGGATGCGGACCGGCAGCATCGGCCGGCGCCGGCCGCTCGCCCGGAGGTAGCCGCCGAGCAGGTCGGCCATCGTGTGGACCTCGGGACCGGCGAGGTCCGGCACCAGGCCGGCCGGGGCGCCGAGCGTCAGTTCCACGAGACGGGCGGCCACCTCGCGGGAGTCGACCGGCTGGAGACGCATGCCCGGAGCGGGGATCACCGGCAGCTTGGCCATCTTCTCCGCCAGGGTCAGCGCCAGGTCGTGGAACTGCGCGGCCCGCAGCTTCGTCCACGGAATCCCGGACCCTGCCACGGCCTGCTCCGCGGCCAGCTTCGACCGGAGCCACGCCAGCGGGACCCTGTCCGCCCCGATGACCGAGATGGAGACGAGGTGCCGCACCCCGGCCGCTGACGCCGCCCGCACCAGATGGCGGGTGGCCTCGTCGTCACCCTTCGGCCCGCCCGCGAGGTGCAGCACGATCTCGACCCCCTCCACGGCGGCCTCGATGCCCTCGCCCTTGACCAGATCACCGGTCATGTACTCGACGCCGTCCCCCGGCTCGCGGCCGTGGCGGCTGAACACCCGCACCTCGGGGCCGGCGTCCAGCAGCAGCGGAATCACGTGCCGGCCCAGGGTGCCCGTACCACCGGTGACGAGAATCGTCGATGCCATCTTCTTCTCCTGACGTCGTGGGGGCGGGAAGGCAACTCCCGGGCCCGCTCGGTAGTTTTCGAGGTTCTGCTTCTCTGACACATGGCGAACGGGGAACGTGACCGATGGACGAGCACGACTTTCTGACCGAGCGGTTCGCGGCCGACCGGACACACCTCGTGGCGGTGGCCTACCGGATGCTCGGCTCGCTGAGCGAGGCCGAGGACGCGGTGCAGGAAGCCTGGCTGCGTGCCCGCCGCGCCGGTACCGACGGCGTGGAGAACCTCACCGGCTGGTTGACCACCGTGGTCGCCCGGGTCTGCCTGAACATGCTGCGCTCACGCCAGTCACGGCGTGAGGACCCCCTGGACGCCGGGGTGCCCGAACCGCCCCTCGGCTCCGAGACCGGCGGTGACCCCGAAGAGGAGGCACTGCTGGCCGACTCGGTCGGGGTCGCCCTGCTGGTGGTCCTCGACATGCTGACGCCGGCCGAGCGGCTCGCCTTCGTCCTGCACGACATGTTCGCGGTGCCGTTCGACGAGATCGGTCCGATGCTCGAACGCTCGCCGGCCGCGGTGAGACAGCTCGCGAGCCGGGCACGCCGCCGGATCAAGGGCGGCACCCCGGCGCCCGACGCCGACATGATCCGTCAGCGTGAGGCCGTGGAGGCATTCCTGGCGGCCACCCGCGGCGGGAACTTCGACGCGCTGGTGGCGCTGCTCCACCCCGACGTCGTCCTCACCGCCGACCCGTCGGTCATTCCCACCCCCCAGCCCGTCGTGGTCAGCGGTGCTGCCACCGTCGCGAAGGGCGCGATGGCCGCCACCGGCCGGGCCCGCTTCACCGGACTCGCGCTCCTCGACGGCCGGATCGGCCTGGCGATGGCACCGCGCGGCCGGCTGTCCCTGGTCCTCGTCTTCACGGTCACCGAGGACGGGATCACGCAGATCGACGTCATCGCGGACCGCGAACGGCTGGGCCGGATGGACCTCGCCGTCCTCGACGACTGAACGTCAGCCGCCGCCGTCTCCCGCCGTCGCGGTCAGCCGGACCGTACGCTCCGCGAGTTCACTGATGCGTGAGCCGTCGAACCCGAACACCGCGCTGCGCACCCGGTCCTCCAGCGGCCGTGTCCACTGCGCGGGGATGGCGGCGGCTCCGCACAGCACGCCCACGACCGAGCCCGCCGTGGCGCCGTTGGAGTCGGTGTCCAGCCCGCCGCGGACGGTGAGGGCGACGGTGCCGCTGAAGTCCCCGGCGCCGTAGAGGAGTCCGGCCGTGATGACGGCGGCGTTGGGCACGACGTGGATCCAGCCGAGGCCGCCCGTACGGTCCTCCATCTCGGACAGCGTGTCGGACCAGGACGTCCCCGCGTCGTACAGGGCCGTGGTGTGGCGGACCGTACGGGCCAGTCGGCAGGTCGCCGGGATGCGCTCCAGGGCCGCCTCGATCGCCTCGCGCGGGCGGCTCGCGGTGAACGCGGCGGCCACCAGGGCGGCGGCCCACATCGATCCGTAGACACCGTTGCCGGTGTGCGACAGGACCGCGTCCCGGCGGGCCAGCGCGGCGGCGCGGTGCGGATCGCCGGGGGACGTCCAGCCGAAGATGTCCGCGCGGATGAGAGCGCCGATCCACTCCTGGTACGGATTGTCGTACGAGGCGGTGAGCGGCGGCTTGATGCCGTTCGCCAGACTGCGGTACGCGGCCCGCTCGGCGGTGAACGTCTGGAGATACGGCAGCCGCAGCAGCCACAGGTCACCCACCTGCTCGGTGGTGAAGGCGACCCCGTGGGTCTCCAGCAGATGCAGACCGAGGATCGCGTAGTCGATGTCGTCGTCCCGGCAGCTGCCGTGGATCCGGCCGCGCACGCACTCCCGCCACTCCGGGCGCAGCTCGAACTCACCGGGCCCCGCGTCGGGCGGCGGGCCGGGCAGATAGTCCGTGAGCGGCAGGGCACCGGTGCGGCGCAGATACCGGTCGATACGCTCGCGCGTCCAGTGATCGCCACGCTCCACCGGTTTGCCGAGCATGTTCCCCGCGATCCTGCCGAGCCAGCCGCCGAGCGTCCGGTCGGCGAGCTCCGCATGGTGCAGTCCCATACGTCCGGTGTACCGAAATGCGTCGCGAAGCGCGCGGTGGTGGGCCGGCCGTTCTGCCTCGTGCGCGGGTTCTCACGCTTCGTGGTGGGGTGGCACGTCCTGTGACCTGCCGGATAAGGTCGGGGCGGCGCGACTGCCTGTTCGACAGCAAGGGATAGCAGAGTGACGGACGGAGCAGTTCATCAGCCCGCGCGCGTGCTCGTGGCGGCTGACAAGTTCAAAGGCTCGCTCACGGCCGTACAGGTCGCGGAGCGGGTGACGGCGGGCCTCCAGCGGGTGGTGCCCGGCCTGGAGGTGGAGACCCTGCCCGTCGCCGACGGCGGCGACGGCACCGTCGCAGCTGCGGTGGCGGCCGGTTTCGAACGCCGTGAGGCCCAGGTGACCGGCCCTCTCGGCCAGGCCGTGACGGCGACCTACGCCCTGCGGGACGGCACCGCCGTCGTGGAGATGGCGGAGGCGTCCGGCCTCCAGCACCTTCCCGAAGGGGTCTTCGCGCCGCTCACCGCCACCACCTACGGCTCGGGCGAGCTGCTGCGTGCCGCGCTCGACGCGGGCGCCCGCACGATCGTCTTCGGCGTCGGCGGCAGCGCGACGACCGACGGCGGCGCGGGCATGCTGGCCGCGCTCGGCGCCCGTTTCCTCGACGAGGGCGGTGCGCCCGTCACCCCCGGCGGCGGTGGTCTGCGGGAGCTGGCCACCGCGGATCTGTCCGGGCTCGACCCGCGCTTCAAGGACGTGGAACTCGTCCTCGCCAGCGACGTCGACAACCCCCTCACCGGCCCGAAGGGCGCGCCCGCCGTGTACGGCCCGCAGAAGGGCGCGACACCGCAGGACGTGGCCACCCTGGACGAGGCGCTGACCCACTACGCCTCGATCCTGGGTCCCGACCAGGCCGGTCTGCCCGGGGCGGGTGCGGCGGGCGGTATCGGCTACGGGGCGCTGGTCGCGCTCGGCGCGAGCTTCCGCCCCGGTATCGAGGTGATGCTCGACGTGCTCGGGTTCGCCCCCGCCCTGGCGCGAGCGACCCTGGTGATCACCGGCGAGGGTTCCCTCGACGAGCAGACCCTGCACGGCAAGGCACCGGCGGGCGTCGCGGCGGCGGCGCGCGCGCAGGACATCGAGGTCGTCGCGGTCTGCGGCCGGCTGACCCTGCCCCCGGAGGCCCTCGGCCGCGCGGGCATCCGCCGTGCCTACGCCCTGCTGGAGCTGGAACCTGACCCCGCCCGCTGTATGGCGGAGGCGGGCCCGCTGCTGGAGAAGGTGGCGGAGAACATCGCGCGGGATTTCCTGACGTGAGCTGAGCCGGGGTGGCGGGGGCGGCGGGGGCGCGCAGGGAAGGTGCGGGCCGGGTACCCGGGGCCGGGTGGCGCACGTCCGGCGTCCACGGGCCCGTCGCTGCTTCGGTCGGCGAGCGAACGACGCGTTCGTGAAGCGGCACGCTGCCGGAGCCGAGGGCCCGCCCCTGCTGGAGCTGGAGCCGGACCCCGTCCGCTGCTGGAGAAGGTGGCGGAGAACATCGCGCGGGACTGCCCGACGTGACCTGAGCCGTGGCGGCGGGGCACGGCCGGGATGTGCGGGCTGGGCCCCGGGCCGGGCGCGCGCCCGGCGCCCACGGGCCCGTCGCTGCTCCGCTCGGCTCGGCGAGGCCGCGATGTGTTCGTGAAGCTGCCTGCTGCATGAGCCGCGGGGGGCGACCGTCAGTCACGGGCGGCCGGCGCGCGTCGTGCCAGGCGGGCCCGCAGGCTGCCTTCGCACTCCTCGGCGCGGAAGAGCCGGCCGCGGGGGCCTCTCCATCTGGTCGGCAGAGGTCTGCTGGCAGGTGCGTGTGCGTCCCAGGAGGGCAGCGCGCTTTTCAGCGCCGAGCCGGTCGTCGCGCCGAGTCCGTCGTCCGCACTGAGCCGGTCGTCCCCGCCGAGTCCATCGACCGCCCTAGCCGGTCAGCCGCCGGCCGGTCGTCCCCGCCAGCCCGTCGTCCGCCCCGGGCCGAGCCGGTCGTCCCGCCGGTCAGCCGCCGCGGATCGGTCGTCCGTATCGAGCCCGTCGCCCGCGCCGAGTCCATCGACCGCCCTAGCCGGTCAGCCGCCGGGCCGGTCAGCCGCCGGGCCGGTCGTCCCCGCCGAGTCCATCGACCGCCCGAGCCGGTCGTCCCGGCCAGCCCGTCGTCCGCCCCGAGCCGGTCGTCCCGCCGCGGATCGGTCGTCCATTGGGCCGGTCGTCCGCAGCCGAGCCGGTCAGCCGCCGCGCATCGGTCGTCCGCATCGCGCCGATCGTCCCCGCCGAGTCCATCGACCGCCCGAGCCGATCGTCCCGCCGAGCGGTCGTCCCTGCCAGCCCGTCGTCCGCCCCGGCCGGTCATCCATATCGAGCCGGTCGGTCGTCGGAGCCGCCCGGTCGACCCGGTCCGTATCAGCCCTGTGCGTCCGCGAGTGCGATCGGGCCGCGCGGGCCGCCCGTGATGCGTCGCGCCTCCTCCATGACCGCGGCCGTCACCCGGGCCACCGCTCCGTCGTCGCCCTCGATCACGGCGTACTCGTCGTCGAGCTCGACGAGCCGCTCGGCCAGGGGCAGTTCGTGCCCGAATAGCTGCTGGAGCCGGAACGTGAGTTCCCAGGGCGCCGACTGGCCGGACAGCATGCGCCGGGCGAGCGCTCGCACAGTCGCCTCCTCACGGGCCTCGCCCGCGACCGTATGGAAGGCCACACCGAGCTCGTCCAGCGCCACGAGGAGCAGGTCGTGCACGGCGTAGCCCGCCTCGGCGCGGGTGCAGGCCGCCAGCTGCCGGAGTCCGGGGCCCTCCAGTCCGGCGACGAGCGCGTCGCAGGCCGCGTCGACGACATCGGCCGCGGGGATCTCGCCCACGCTCCAGAGCGTGGCACGGTCCTGGAGTTCACTCAGCGCTGCTTCGGGCGACGGCATCCGGCCATGATCCCCATGTCCCGGGGCCACGGTCGAACGGGTTTCACGGCAGCGGCCGTTCTGCAGCCCGCTCGGTGGGACTCGCACGCCCCGCGCCGATGTCCACCACATGCCCCGCAACCACCCGCCGCCGAGGGTGGCGGCGCTTGTGCCCGTGCACAAGGTGTGCGCTGCGCCGCTGGTCATCCGCAGCGATTCGCCCCGGCGGCGTGGACGGCCGGGCAGCGCCGGTGGTGATGTGAGGCACCACAGGGGCACGCAGGACACAGGCCCCGGAAGGGGGACTGCATGGCCGCCTCGCTCGAGGTACGAGCACTGTCCGTCGGCTACGGGCCGGTGCGGGCGCTGCGTGAGGTCTCCGTCGATGTGCCGGAGGGCAGGATCGTCGCCGTGCTCGGCGGCAACGGCGCGGGCAAGTCCACCCTGCTGCGCGCGATCTCACGCACCCTCACCTTTCAGCGGGGCCGGGTCACCGCGGGCTCCGTCCACTTCGAGGGCCGCCCGCTGGACGGGCTCAGCCCGGCGCGCGTCGTGGCCGCCGGAGTGGTCCAAGTGCCCGAAGGGCGGCAGGTGTTCGCACGGATGACGGTGGCCGACAATCTGCGGGCGGGCGCACTGGGGGCGCGTGGCGGCCGGCGGGAGGCCGCCGCGGCGCTCGCCCGCGTACACGAACTCTTCCCGGTCCTGGCCGACCGCGCCCACCAGCGGGCCGGTCTGCTCTCCGGCGGCGAGCAGCAGATGCTCGCGCTGGGCAGGGCGCTGATGGCACGGCCCCGGCTGCTGCTGCTCGACGAGCCGTCCCTGGGACTCGCCCCGCTGATGGCCGAACGGATCGCGCAGACCGTCCAGGAGATCAACACCGCCGGCACCTCGGTCCTGCTGGTGGAGCAGAACGCGGCGATCGCGCTGCGGCTCGCCTCCACGGCGTACGTCCTGGAGGTCGGCGAGGTCGCCCTGGAGGGACCCGCGGACCGGCTGGCCGCCTCCGACGAGGTGCGCCGGCGCTATCTGGGAGTGGTCGACGAGGAGGCCGCGGAGGACGCCGTACGGGCCGAGGCGGCCGCACCGGCGCTGCGGAGGTGGTCCGCATGACGGCCCCGGACACGGCCGCTGCCGTGGACGACGCCGCCGCCACGCCGGCGCTCACCGTCTCCGGCCTCACCGTCCGCTTCGCCGGTCTCACCGCGCTCGACGACGTCTCCTTCACCGTCGCGCCCGGCAGTGTCCATGCCGTCATCGGCCCGAACGGCGCGGGGAAGTCCACCTGCTTCAACGTCCTGTCGGGTGTCTACCGCGCCACAGCCGGCACGGTCCACTTCGGCGACAGCGAACTCACCGGCCTGCCCCCGCACCGCATCGCGGCGCTCGGTGTCGCCCGCACCTTCCAGAATCTCGCCCTCCCGCCGCACGCCACCGTCGCGGACAGCCTGCTGCTCGGCCGCCACCGGCTCACCCGCGCCGGCTTCCTCTCCGCCGGGCTGCGGCTGCCGTCCGCCGCCCGCGAGGAACGGCGCCATCGGGAACGCGTGGGCGAGATAGCGGAGTTCGTCGGGCTCGCGGCCGATCTCGGCCGTCCTGCCGGAGCGCTCCCGTACGGCAAACAGAAGCTTGTCGAGCTGGGCCGCGCGCTGTGCATGGAGCCGCGGCTGCTCCTGCTCGACGAACCCGTCGCGGGCATGACCGCCGACGAGCGGCAGCAGACCGCCGCCGTCATCGCGGGCGTGCGCGACGGTCTCGGCATATCCATCGTGCTGGTCGAACACGACATGGGGGTGGTGATGCGGCTCGCGGACGCCGTGACCGTACTCGACTTCGGGCGCCGGATCGCGGACGGCACCCCGGCCCAGGTGCAGAGCGACCCGGCGGTCGTCCGGGCTTACCTCGGAACAGGTGCGCAGGCATGACGACCTTCACCGAACTTCTTCTCGGCGGGCTCTCCATCGGCTCCGTCTACGCCCTGATCGCCCTCGGCTTCGTCGTCATCTTCAAGGCCACCGAGGTCGTCAACTTCGCCCACGCGTCCCTCCTGCTGGCCGGCGGCTACGTCACGGCCGTCCTCCACGACGACATCGGCTTCTGGGCGGCGCTCGCCGTCGGCATCGCGAGCGCGGCCGTGGTGGGAGCCGCCGTCGAGTTCTTCGTGATGCGCCGCTACCGCGGCTCCGACCACAGCGTCCTCGCCATCGTCACCATCGGTGTCGACATCCTGCTGACCACCGAACTCACCCGTCGTATCGGCACGGACGTCCTCGCCCTCGGCGACCCGTGGGGCGACCGGGTGGTCACCATCGGCGACATCACCATCGCGCAGACCCGGATCGCCGCGTTCGTCGCCGCCGCCCTCCTCATCACCGCGTTCCTGCTGGCCTTCCGCTTCACCTCCTGGGGAGTGGCCATGCGGGCGGCCGCAGAGAACCCGCAGACCGCCGCGCTGATGGGGGTGCGGCTCGGCAGGGTCTCGCTCGCCGCGTGGGGCGTGGCGGGCGGCCTCGCGGCCGTCGCCGCGCTGTTCCTCACGGTCTTCCCGACCCCCGGGCTGGAACGCGCCACCTCGCTCGCGGCGCTCAAGGCCTTCCCCGCCGCGATCCTCGGCGGACTCGACTCCACCACCGGCGCCCTCGCGGGCGGGCTGATCGTCGGTGTCACCGAGTCGTTCGCCACCGGGTACCAGAGCGAACTGTCCTTCCTGGGCCGGGGCATCGGCGATCTCGCGCCCTATCTGGTGATGGTGCTCGTCCTGCTCATCAGGCCGGCCGGACTCTTCGGCACGAAGGAGCCCGCGCGTGTCTGACACCCTGCCCGAGACGCTCGACAAGGCCCCGTCCCTCAGGGCGCCCAGGGTCTCGGTGGCGTTCAGGAACCCCCGGGCCTACGCCTGGATCCTGGGCGGTCTCCTCCTCCTCGCCCTGCCCTTCTACCTCGACCGCTTCTGGCTCCAGGCCGGACTGTTCGCGATGGCCGCGGCGATCGGCGCCATCGGCATCAATCTGCTCACCGGCGCGACCGGCCAACTCTCCATGGGCCACGCCTTCTTCCTCGCCGTCGGCGCGTACGGCTACTGCGTCCTCGCGGGCGGCGACGAGGCCGAGAACGGCCACCGTCTCACCGGCCTCGGCCTGCCGACCTGGCTGGCCGCGATCCTCGCCGTCCTGCTCGCCGGCGCGGCGGGCGGCCTGTTCAGCCCCATCGCCGGCCGGCTGAGCGGGGCGTATCTCGGTATCGCCACCCTCGCCCTGATCTTCATCGGCCAGCATGTGCTGTTCAACGCGAGTGATCTGACAGGGGGGTTCAACGGCCGCGCCGTCCCGCCGCTGTCCCTGTTCGGCTTCACCTTCGACGACACGGAGGTCGTGATCGCCGCCGTGCCGTTCCAGTCGGCGGAGAAGCTCTGGTACGCGGCCCTGGTCGCGCTCCTCGCCTGCGGGCTGTTCGCCCGCGGTGTGCTGCGTGGCCGCCCCGGGCGCGCCATGAACGCCCTGCGCGACCACCGCATAGCGGCGGGCGTGATGGGAGTTCCGGTCGCCCGCTACCGGGCCGCCGTCTTCGTCCTCTCGTCGATGTACGCGGGTCTCGCGGGTGTTCTGCTCGCGCTGGTCTTCCAGCGCACGGTCCCCGAGTACTTCGGCATGATCCTCTCGCTCGAATACCTCGCCATGATCGTGATCGGCGGTCTCGGCACGGTCGCGGGCGCGGTCGTCGGCGCGGCGTTCGTGTCCCTGCTGCCCCAAGTGCTCACCCACTACAGCGACAGCCTCCCGCTGGTCGCCGCCCCGGGCACGGGCGGCGTCTCGCCGGGGGAGGCGTCGCGCTATCTGTACGGCGCCGCGGTGGTCGCGGTGGTGCTGTTCCTGCCCGGCGGACTCACCCGCCCGACAGTGTCCCGACGGGAGAAGACATGAAGCCGAAGAGATACATGGCGGTGCTGGCCGTACTGGCGCTCAGCGCCGTCGGTTGCAGCGAGAAGGCGACGAGCGGTGACGGCGGTGGGAAGGACGCCGGGGGAGTGAAGACCGGTGAAGGTGTCACCGCCAAGACCATCACGCTCGGTGTGCTCACCGACATGACCGGTGTCTACGCCTCACTCGGCAAGAGCGTCACCCAGGCCCAGCAGCTGTGGGCGAAGCAGACCAACGCGGCCGGCGGTGTCTGCGGCCGGCAGATCGAGCTGACCGTGCGCGACCACGGCTACGACCCGCAGAAAGCCCTCGCCGGCTACACCGAGCTCGAACCGAAGGTGCTGGGCTTCGCGCAGTTCATCGGCTCGCCGTTCGTGGCGGCCGTCAAGCAGCGCATCGACGGCCAGGACAAGGGCCTCGTCCTGCCGCAGGCATGGTCGGCCAGTCTGCTCGGCAGCCCGTACGTCCGGGTGGTCGGCGCGACGTACGACATCGAGACGATCAACGCGATCGACTATCTGCTCACCCAGAAGCGCATCGCCAAGGGCGACAAGATCGGTCACGTCTACTTCGAGGGCGACTACGGCGAGAACGCCCTCGCCGGTTCCAAGTACGCGGCCCAGCAGGCGGGCCTCAGCATCGTCGAGCAGAAGATCAAACCGACCGACAACGACATGTCGGCCCAGGTGGCCGCGCTCAAGAAGGCGGGCGTCAAGGCCGTCGTCATCAGCGCCGGACCGCGGCAGGCGGCCTCCCTCGTCGGCGTGGCGGCCGCCGGCGGCTTCAATGTGCCGGTCGTCGGCAACAACTCCGCCTACGCCCCGCAGCTCCTCGCGACCCCGGCGGGGCCCGCGCTGATGAAGGACTACTACGTCGCCGCCTCCACCCTCCCCATCGGCGCCACGGACGCGGCGCCGGCCAAGCTGGCGAAGGAGTACGCGGCCGCCTACCCCAAGGACGGCCTCGACAACGGTGTGGTCGCCGGGTACACGGCCATGGGGGTCTACGGCGAGGTGCTGAAGAAGGCCTGCGCCGACAAGAACCTCACCCGGGAGGGCATCGACAAGGCCCTGCTGACCCTCTCCGCGTACGAGAGCGGCTTCGGCATCACCCACGACTTCTCCGACCCGGCAGCGCCGTCGACCCGGCAGAGCGTCATCATGAAGCCGGACAACAAGGTCCCGGGCGGACTGAAGGTGGTGCGGCCCGCGGCCGTGGCGAAGGCGGCGGAGTCCTTCAAGAGCGGCGGCTAGGACGTGTCCCACCGCGGCTGAACCTGTCGCACACACGAGGAGGGCCCGGGTGCGGATCGCACCCGGGCCCTCCTCGTATGCCGTCGCCGTGTCAGGGCTGAGCCGCCCTGGCCTCACGGCTCTCACGACGGTTGTCACGGAACGTGTTCACCCGTCGTGCCGTTGCGAACAGCGGGATCGTCGCCGCCAGCACGATCTGCAGCGCGCAGCCGGTCTGCAGCAGCAGCTGGCCCGCCGGGGCGTCGAACGCCCAGGCCGCCAGCAGACCCATCGCGGCCACGATCCATCCGAGCATCGCCACCGCCAGGACGCCCCGCGGCTTCGGGTACTCGACCCGGCTCACCATCAGCCACGCCGTACCGATGATCGCCAGCAGCGTCGGGATGAACGGCAGCTCCAGCAGGACGATCGAGACCACCGTGAGCGCGCCGAAGGGGCTCGGCATGCCCTGGAACATGCCGTCCTTCAGGGTCACGCACGAGAATCTCGCAAGCCGCAGGACCACCGCCAGGAGCACCACGATCGCGGCCACCGCCGAGACCCGCTGGTGGGCGTCGTCCGCGACCATGCCGTACACGAGTACGAAGTAGGCCGGGGCGAGCCCGAAGCTGATCAGGTCGGAGAGGTTGTCCAGCTCCGCACCCATCGGCGAGCTGCGCAGCTTGCGCGCCACGAGCCCGTCGCAGAGGTCGAAGATCGCGGCGAGCAGCATCAGGATCACGGCGGTGGCGGCACTGTGCCGCGCCATGCCGGTCTCCTGGCTGCCCTGGAGATGCGGGATGAGGATGCCGGTGGTGGTGAAGTACACCGCCATGAATCCACACGTCGCGTTACCGAGCGTGAGGGTGTCCGCTATTGACAGCCGCAGAGAGAGAGGCATCTCCTCCGCGTCGTCCTCGGCGTCGTCCTCGGCGACCCAGCCCGCCTGTGCGTCGGGATCAACCACGGTCAATGCGAGTCACCCCCGCGGTCGTGGTCTGACCGACCTCGACAGCGACATCGACACCTTCCGGAAGGTAGATGTCCACGCGCGAGCCGAAGCGGATCAGGCCGATACGGTCGCCCTGCTCGACCTTCGTGCCCTGCGGCACGTAAGGAACGATGCGCCGCGCGACGGCACCGGCGATCTGCACCATCTCGATGTCACCGAGCTCGGTGTCGAAGTGCCAGACAACGCGCTCGTTGTTCTCGCTCTCCTTGTTGAACGCCGGCACGAAGCCGCCGGGGATGTGCTCCACGGACGTCACCGTGCCCGCGAGGGGCGCGCGGTTGACGTGGACGTTCAGCGGGCTCATGAAGATCGCGACCCGGGTGCGCCCGTCCTTCCACGGCATGATGCTCTGCACCACACCGTCGGCCGGAGAGATGACGCGACCCTGAGTGATCTCGCGCTCGGGGTCGCGGAAGAACCACAGCATGCCCGCCGCGAGCGCGGTGGCGGGCACGGCCACGACCGCCGCGCGCCGCGAACGGCGCGAGCGGGCGAGGCTGAGGGCGGCGGTGGCGACGGTCGGCAGAAGCCACGGCGATGCTCCGCGCGCGAGGCGTACGCCACGGAGGCTGTCGCGAGGTGCAGAGGTTTGGCTGTGGGGCATGGATGACCTTCGTAGCGGATGATGCCGCGCTGGCAACGGGGGACGGCGGCTTTCCGAGCGATGTTATCGGTTGTGAGCCGTAACTGGGAAAGCCAGAAGCCGAGTCGGTCGGCCGGAAACCCTCAGAGAATGCTGACAGGGTGTGATCTTCTTCGCGGCCGAACCGCCGCGAAAGCGACAATCATCCCTGGAACCGGTACTCCTCGAGCAGCCTGCGTCCAATGATCATTTTCTGGATTTCGGCGGTACCTTCACCGATCAACAGCATCGGAGCCTCGCGGTAGAGGCGCTCGATCTCGTACTCCTTGGAGAAGCCGTAGCCGCCGTGGATCCGGAAGGCGTCCTCGACGACTTCCTTGCAGTACTCGGAGGCGAGGTACTTCGCCATCCCTGCCTCCAGGTCGTTTCGTTCCCCGGAGTCCTTTTTGCGTGCCGCATTCACCATCATCGCATGCGCGGCCTCGACCTTGGTAGCCATCTCGGCCAGTTTGAACTGGATCCCCTGGTGCTGGGCGATGGGCTTGCCGAAGGTGTGGCGCTGCTGTGCGTACGAGACGCCCAGCTCAAAGGCACGTTGCGCGACACCGCAGCCACGTGCCGCGACATTGACGCGGCCGACCTCGACGCCGTCCATCATTTGGTAAAACCCTCGGCCGGTGGTGCCGCCGAGTACCCGATTGGCCGGAATGCGCAGTCCGTCCATGATGAGTTCGGTCGTGTCGACGCCCTTGTAACCCATCTTGTCGATCTTCCCGGGGATGGTGAGGCCCGGACGGACCTCTCCGAAGCCGGGCTCCTTCTCGACGAGGAAGGTCGTCATCGACTTGTGCCGGGCGGTGCCCTCCGGGTGTCCTTCGTCACTCCGGCACAGAACGGCCACCAGATTCGACGTTCCGCCGTTCGTGAGCCACATCTTCTGGCCGTTGAGGATGTACTCGTCGCCGTCCCTGACGCCCTTGGACGTGATGGCCGACACGTCCGAGCCGAGCGCCGGCTCCGACATGGAGAACGCGCCGCGCACCTCGCCCAGCGCCATCCGGGGCAGGAAGGTGTCCTTCTGCTCCTGGGTGCCGTGCTGCTTGAGCATGTACGCCACGATGAAATGCGTGTTGATGATGCCCGAGACGGACATCCAGCCACGGGCGATCTCCTCGACGCACAGCGCGTACGTGAGCAGCGACTCGCCCAGACCGCCGTACTCCTCGGGAATCATCAGCCCGAACAGGCCGAGCTCCTTGAGGCCTTCGACGATCTGCGTCGGGTACTCGTCGCGGTGCTCCAGCTCGGTGGCGACCGGGATGATCTCCTTGTCGACGAAGTCCCGGACCGTCGACAGGATTTCCTGCTGGATGTCGGTCAGCCCGTGCGTCTGGGCGAGTCGGCTCATGACTACTTCTCCGGCTTCTTGGAGGGCTCGATCAACTCCGGGCGGCCGGGCTGCTCGCCGCCGCGCTCCTTGATGTACGTCTCGGTGGGGACCATCACCTTGCGGCGGAACACGCAGACCAGCGTGCCGTCCTGCTTGTACCCCTTCGTCTCGACGTGGACGATGCCGCGGTCGCTCTTGGACCGGGACGGCGTCTTGTCGAGCACGGTGGTCTCGCCGTAGATCGTGTCGCCGTGGAACGTCGGCGCGACGTGCTTCAGCGACTCGATCTCCAGGTTGGCGATGGCCTTGCCGGAGACGTCCGGCACGGACATACCGAGGAGCAGCGAGTAGATGTAGTTGCCGACGACGACGTTCTTGCCGAAGTCCGTCGTCTTCTCCGCATAGTTCGTGTCCATGTGGAGGGGGTGGTGGTTCATGGTCAGCAGACAGAAGAGGTGGTCGTCGTACTCGGTGACCGTCTTCCCGGGCCAGTGCTTGTAGACCGCCCCGACCTCGAACTCTTCGTAGGTGCGTCCGAACTGCATGGTGCTCAGGCCTCCGGGGCTTCGAACGTCGAGGTACGGGTCATGCCCGCGGCACGGCCCTTGCCCGAGATGACCAGGGCCATCTTGCGGCTGGCCTCGTCGATCATCTCGTCGCCGAGCATCGCCGAGCCCTTCTTGCCGCCGGCCTCGGACGTGTAGTAGTCGTACGCGTCCAGGATCAGCTCGGCGTGGTCGTAGTCCTCCTGCGAGGGCGAGAACACCTCGTTGGACGCCTCGACCTGACCCGGGTGCAGGACCCACTTGCCGTCGAAGCCGAGCGCCGCGGCCCGCTGGGCGACGGCCTTGTAGCCCTCGATGTTCTTGATCTGGAGGTAGGGGCCGTCGATCGCCTGGAGGTTGTTGGCACGGGCGGCCATCAGGATCTTCATCAGGATGTAGTGGTAGGCGTCCGCCGGGTAGCCGGGCGGCTGCTCGCCGACGACCAGCGACTTCATGTTGATCGACGCCATGAAGTCGGCCGGGCCGAAGATGATGGTCTCCGTGCGCGGGGAGGCTTGGGCGATCTCGTTGACGTTGTTCAGACCCTGCGCGTTCTCGATCTGCGCCTCGATGCCGATCTTGCCGACCTCGAAGCCCATCGTCTTCTCGATCTGGGTCAGCAGCAGGTCCAGCGCCACGATCTGCTGGGCGTCCTGCACCTTCGGCAGCATGATGCAGTCGAGGTTCTGCCCGGCGCCCTCGACGACGGTGACCACGTCGCGGTAGGTCCACTCGGTGGTCCAGTCGTTGACCCGCACGACCCTGGTCTTGCCCGTCCAGTCACCCTCGTTGAGGAACTTCACGATGGTGTGCCGGGCGTCCGGCTTGGCGAGCGGCGCGCAGGCGTCCTCCAGGTCCAGGAAGACCTGGTCCGCCGGGAGGCCCTGGGCCTTCTCCAGGAAGCGCGGGTTGCTGCCCGGCACTGCGAGGCAGGAACGGCGCGGCCTCAGACGGTTGACAGTCATGCGGGGACCTCCAGAGGGTCGAGCTTGTTCGCTTTCCGGATCTCGTCGACGATACGGCCGATGATCTCGGTGATGCCGAAGTCCTTCGGGGTGAACACGGCGGCCACGCCGGCCGCTTTCAGAGCGGTGGCGTCGGCGTTCGGGATGATTCCGCCGACGACGACCGGGATGTCCGGCGCCCCCGCCTCGCGGAGCCGGTCCAGCACGTCGGGCACCAGCTCGGCGTGCGACCCCGACAGGATGGACAGGCCCACGCAGTGCACGTCCTCGGCCAGCGCCGCGTTGACGATCTGCTCGGGCGTGAGCCGTATGCCCTGGTAGACCACCTCGAAGCCGGCGTCGCGGGCGCGTACGGCGATCTGCTCGGCGCCGTTGGAGTGCCCGTCCAGGCCCGGCTTGCCGACCAGCAGCCGCAGCCGTCCCGAGCCGAGCTCGTCGGCGGTGCGGGAGACCTTGTCGCGGACGACCGCGAGCGGCGTGCCCGCTTCCGCGGTGACCGCGACAGGTGCGCTGGAGACGCCCGTCGGGGCGCGGAACTCGCCGAACACATCGCGCAGCGCCCACGCCCACTCGCCGGTGGTGACACCCGCACGGGCGCACTCGACGGTGGCCGCCATCAGGTTCTCGGTCCCCGCGGCGGCCTTCTTCAGCGCGGTGAGCGATTCCGTGGCACGGGTCTCGTCGCGGTTGTCCCGCCACTCGTGCAGCTTGGCCACCACCCGCGCCTCGTTCTCCGGGTCGACCGTCATGATCGCCGTGTCGAGGTCGGCCGTCAGCGGGTTCGGCTCGGTGGTCTCGAAGATGTTCACGCCGACGATCTTGTCGTCGCCGCCCTCGATCCGCGCCCGCCGCTCCGCGTGCGAGGAGACCAGCTGCGACTTGAGGTACCCGGACTCGACGGCCGCCATCGCGCCGCCCATCTCCTGGATCCGGGTGATCTCCGCCAGGCACTCGTCGACCAGCGAGTCCACCTTGGCCTCGATGACGTGCGAGCCGGCGAAGATGTCCTCGTACTCCAGCAGGTCCGACTCGTGGGCGAGGACCTGCTGGATGCGCAGGGACCACTGCTGGTCCCACGGCCGCGGCAGACCGAGCGCCTCGTTCCAGGCCGGGAGCTGCACCGCGCGGGCGCGGGCGTCCTTGGACAGCGTGACGGCCAGCATCTCCAGCACGATGCGCTGGACGTTGTTCTCCGGCTGCGCCTCGGTGAGCCCCAGGGAGTTGACCTGGACGCCGTAGCGGAACCGGCGCTGCTTCTCGTTCTCGATGCCGTACCGCTCACGGGTGACCTGGTCCCAGATGCGGCCGAACGCACGCATCTTGCACATCTCCTCGATGAAGCGGACACCGGCGTTCACGAAGAAGGAGATACGGGCGACCACGTCGCCGAACTTCTCCGCCGGCACCTGACCCGAGTCCCGCACCGCGTCCAGCACCGCGATCGCGGTGGACATCGCGTACGCGATCTCCTGGACCGGCGTGGCGCCCGCCTCCTGCAGGTGGTAACTGCAGATGTTGATGGGGTTCCACTTGGGGATGTTGGCGACCGTGTACGTGATCATGTCGGTGGTCAGCCGCAGGGAGGGCACGGGCGGGAAGACATGCGTCCCGCGCGACAGGTACTCCTTGACGATGTCGTTCTGCGTGGTGCCCTGAAGCCGGGTGGCGTCCGCGCCCTGCTCCTCCGCGACGACCTGATAGAGCGCCAGCAGCCACATCGCGGTGGCGTTGATCGTCATCGAGGTGTTCATCTGCTCCAGGGGGATGTCCTGGAACAGCCTGCGCATGTCACCGAGATGCGAGACGGGAACCCCGACCCGGCCGACCTCGCCGCGGGCGAGGATGTGGTCGGGGTCGTAGCCCGTCTGTGTCGGCAGGTCGAAGGCGACCGACAGACCGGTCTGGCCCTTGGCGAGATTGCGCCGGTAGAGCTCGTTGGACGCCTCGGCGGTGGAGTGGCCCGCGTACGTCCGCATGAGCCACGGCCGGTCCTTCTGACGCTCTGTCATGTGTGGGACCTCAGTCAGACGTTGCGGAAGCGGTTGATGGCGTCCACGTGCTTCTCGCGCATCTCCTCGTCGCGCACACCCAGACCCTCGCTCGGGGCGAGAGCGAGGACGCCGACCTTGCCCTGGTGGAGATTGCGGTGCACGTCGTACGCGGCCTGGCCGGTCTCTTCGAGGGAGTAGACCTTGGAGAGGGTGGGGTGGATCTTGCCCTTGGCGATCAGGCGGTTGGCCTCCCATGCCTCGCGGTAGTTGGCGAAGTGGGAGCCGATGATGCGCTTGAGCGACATCCACAGGTAGCGGTTGTCGTACTCGTGCATGTAGCCCGAGGTGGAGGCGCAGGTGGTGATGGTGCCGCCCTTGCGGGTGACGTAGACGCTCGCCCCGAAGGTCTCGCGGCCGGGGTGCTCGAAGACGATGTCGATGTCCTCGCCGCCCGTGAACTCGCGGATGCGCTTGCCGAAGCGCTTCCACTCCTTCGGGTCCTGCGTGTGCTCGTCCTTCCAGAACTTGTAGCCCTCGGCGCTGCGGTCGATGATCGCCTCGGCGCCCATCGCGCGGCAGATGTCCGCCTTCTGCTCGCTGGAGACGACACAGATCGGGTTGGCGCCGCCGGCCAGGGCGAACTGGGTGGCGTAGGAGCCGAGTCCGCCGCTGGCACCCCAGATCAGGACGTTGTCGCCCTGCTTCATGCCCGCGCCGTTGCGCGAGACGAGCTGACGGTACGCGGTGGAGTTCACCAGGCCCGGGGCTGCGGCCTCCTCCCAGCTGAGGTGCTGGGGCTTGGGCATCAGCTGGTTGGACTTGACGAGTGCGATCTCCGCCAGGCCGCCGAAGTTGGTCTCGAAGCCCCAGATCCGCTGCTCGGGGTCGAGCATCGTGTCGTTGTGGCCGTCGGAGGACTCGAGCTCGACGGACAGGCAGTGGGCGACGACCTCGTCGCCGGGCCGCCAGGCGTTGACGCCGGGCCCGGTGCGCAGGACGACGCCCGCCAGGTCGGATCCGATGACGTGGTAGGGCAGATCGTGGCGCTTGGTGAGTTCCGAGAGCCGTCCGTAGCGCTCCAGGAAGCCGAAGGTGGACATCGGCTCGAAGATCGAGGTCCAGACGGAGTTGTAGTTCACCGAGCTGGCCATGACGGCCACCAGTGCCTCGCCGGGGCCGAGTTCGGGCACCGCGACGTCCTCGACATGGATGGACTTGCGGGGGTCCTTCTCCTTGGTTTCGAGGCCGTTGAACATCTCGACCTCGTCCTTGTGCACGGTGACCGCGCGGTAGGACTCGGGGATGGGCAGTGCGGCGAAGTCGGCGGGGGTGCTGTCCGTCGACTGAATGGCGTCCAGGATGTCCTTCACGGGTGCCTCCGGCGAAGCGCGTTTCGGGGAACGCTGAGGGGAACGTCGGTGTGCTGCTGTGTGGAGGTGTGCCGTCGGTTCGGCGGGTGGTGCGGGTGTGGCGGCGCCGGTGGGCGCGAAGGGTGCCTGTGACGCAGGCGTCCGGGCCGCAAACTCAGGGTTTGCTGGGACAGTCGGCGTACGAATGGTCTCTGCACGCCGGCCGCCCGGACAACTTCAACGTATGGCACGGCGTGCCATGTGACAAGACACTGCGTGCCAACAATTTCTCTCAGTTGTCATCCGGGGGGCACGTATGAGCAACAACGGCCGCCCCCGAGGGGGCGGCCGTTGCTCACTGTGAGTGACCGAATGCGCTCCGCTGCTCGGAGCGGGGGGCCCGAGGGTGATTCCCGGGGTGGCCCGGGGGTCGCGGGTACCGCCATCCGTATGAACTTCAGGGCCTGGCGGAGGGGTCAGAACCCCCGGCACACCGGGTCAGGCGCGGCGGTCCTGAAGCGCCCGCTCGATCGTGCGCATCACGTCGTCCAGCGGCGCGTCCGTACGCGCCACGGCCACCAGGACCTCGCCCTCGGTGGTCACCGCCGCGGCCGGTGCCGGATCGCCGGAGCGGGGCGCGGACGCCGTGGGCACCCCGTCCCGTGAGCGGCCTGCTCCTATGCCGGTGCCGAAGGTGTCGCGGACGATCGCGAAGGCGTGGTCGAGCTGGGTCTCCACGTCGCCCTGGCCGCCGGCGCGCAGCCAGCGGCGCAGCACGTGGTTGTGCGCGGTGACCACCGCGGACGCCGCCACCTCCGCCAGCAGCGGATCGTCGTTGCCGTCGTGGTGGTCGCGCTCGTCGAAGTGCCCCAGCAGATAGCGGGTGAACAGCCGCTCGTAGCGGGCCACCGAGGCGATCTCGCGCTCCCGCAGGGTCGGGACCTCGCGGGTCAGCCGGTAGCGCTCCACGGAGACGGCGGGGGAGGCCGCGTACATCCGCATGACCTCCTTGATTCCCCGGCACACCGTGTCGAGCGGGTGCTCGTGGGGCGGAGCCGCGTTCAGCACCGCCTCGGCCCGTACGAGCGTGTCGTCGTGGTCCGGGAAGATCGCCTCTTCCTTGGAGCGGAAGTGGCGGAAGAAGGTCCGCCGCGCGACGCCCGCGGCCGCCGCGATCTCGTCCACCGTCGTCGCTTCGTAGCCCTTGGTCGCGAACAGTTCCATCGCCGCGGCGGCCAGTTCGCGCCGCATCTTGAGGCGCTGTGCGGCGGCGCGACTGCCGGCTGCGCTCTCCGGGGCGTCGGACGTGGCCTTGGTACGGGCGGGCTTGGCGGGCTGCGGCATGACCTGAACGTACTGCATCCGTGCAGGAGAGCGCGCCTGTGGGTGAGGAGCGCCCGCCCCTGTGGCGGGGGCGGAAACGGGGGCCGGAGCCGGGGGCGGACCGTCCGAGGGATCGAGCAGTCCGCCCCAGCCGGCGGTGTGATCAGCGGCGGGCATATTCGCGGAAGCCACGCCCGGTCTTCCGGCCGAGGCAGCCCGCGGCCACCAGGTGCTCCAGCAGTGGCGCGGGAGCGAGACCCGGGTCGCGGAACTCGCGGTGCAGCACCTTCTCGATCGCGAGCGAGACGTCGAGCCCCACCACGTCGAGGAGTTCGAAGGGCCCCATCGGGTAGCCGCCGCCCAGCTTCATGGCGGCGTCGATGTCGTCGAGGGTGGCGTAGTGCTCCTCGACCATCTTGATCGCGTTGTTCAGGTACGGGAAGAGCAGTGCGTTCACGATGAATCCGGCGCGGTCGCCGCAGTCCACCGGGTGCTTCTTGATCTTCGCGGTCACCGCGCGGACCGTGGCGTGGACGTCGTCGGCCGTCAGGACGGTACGGACGACCTCGACCAGCTTCATCGCCGGCGCCGGGTTGAAGAAGTGCATGCCGATGACGTCCTGCGGGCGCGAGGTGGCGCGGGCACAGGCCACGACCGGCAGCGAGGAGGTGGTGGTGGCGAGCACCGCACCCTCCTTGCAGATCTTGTCCAGGGTGGCGAACAGCTGCTGCTTGATCTCCAGGTCCTCGGCGACGGCCTCGACCGCGAGATCGACGTCCGCGAAGGCGTCCAGGGAGCCGGCGGGAGTGATCCGGCCGAGCGTCTCGTCCCGCGCCTCGGCCGTCATCCGTCCCTTGTCGACAGAACGGGAAAGAGACTTGGTGATACGGGACTTGGCCGTCTCCGCCTTCTCCAGCGAGCGCGCGGCGAGCACCACGTCGTAGCCCGCCTTGGCGAAGACCTCGGCGATGCCGCTCGCCATGGTCCCGGAACCAGCCACGCCCACGGAACGGACCTCACGGCCACCCGCTCCCTCGGCCGCCGGCTGCGGGGTGAGCGCGTCCGGCACCGGGGTCGCGGCAGCGGGTGCCGCGTAGGTGTAGAAGCCGCGCCCCGCCTTGCGGCCGGTCAGACCGGCCTCGCTCAGCTGCTTGAGGATGGGGGCCGGCGCGTGCAGCCGGTCGCGGGACGCGGAGTACATCGCGTCGAGAACCGTCCGGGCGGTGTCGATGCCGATCAGGTCCAGCAGTGCCAGCGGTCCCATCGGCAGGCCGCAGCCGAGCTTCATCGCGGCGTCGATGTCCTCACGGGAGGCGTACTTGGCCTCGTACATCGCGGCGGCCTGGTTGAGGTAGCCGAAGAGCAGACCGTCGGCGACGAAACCGGGCCGGTCACCCACGGCGACGGGCTCCTTGCCGAGTTCACGCGCCAGCGCGGTGACCGCTTCGACGGCGGCGGGCGCGGTCAGCACCGAGGAGACGACCTCGACCAGCTTCATCGCGGGGGCCGGGTTGAAGAAGTGCAGCCCGAGCACGCGCTCGGGGTGCGAGGAGTCGGCGGCCAGGCGGGTCACGGACAGGGCGTTGGTGCCGGTGGCGACGATGGTCGTGGGGCGCACGATGCCGTCCAGCGCACGGAAGACCTGCTGCTTGGCCTCGTACGACTCGGACACCACCTCGATCACGAGATCCGCGTCGGCGGCCGCCTGGAGATCGGAGAACGTGCGGAAGCGGGCGAGCGTGTTGCGGCGCTCCTCCTCGGTGATCCGCTCACGCTCCACGGCGCGTGCGGTGGAGGCTTCGAGGGCGACGACGGCCTGGCGGGCGGCCGCGGCGCTGATGTCGATGCCGATGACCTCACGGCCGGCCCGGGCGAGCACCTCGGCGATGCCGGTGCCCATGGTGCCGAGGCCGACGACGGCAATGGTGTGGAGAGGGGTGTCCATCAGGGGACTCCAGGGATGAGTGACGACTGAAGAAGAGGTGCGCGCGGGGAGATGCGCACGGGCGGTGCGCGTGGGGAGGTGCCAAAGGGGCGCACGGCGCACGTCGATTGCGTGTCGTGGTGCAGGGCCGGCGGACTCTGTCCCGGAGTCACGCCGTACGCGATACGTCCACCGACGCATCACGGTGCTTGCCGAACCGACTGCACTCGCGGCGGCTGCGTCACCAGGCCACCGGGAGCTCTGCGGGGGTTACCCGCTCACTTGAGATTAACTCGCCAGTAACGAGCGCGCCAGACCTGGTCCGGTGTGATCTGGATCGCCGCCGTGCGCGGCCCCTGCCGTCGCTACGCTGACCGGCATGGACGAGGAGTTATGGTCCCTGGCCCAGCGGCTGAGGGGCGAGTCGGGCGGCTCGGTCGCCTATGAACGGCTGCTGGCGACCGAGGACCAGGAGGAGCTCGCGGGCGTCCTCATCGAACAGGAACGCCCCTTGTGGGCGCGGGAGATGGCAGCCTTCCGGCTCGGGTGCGCGGGGGACCGGCGGGCCTTCGAGGCCCTGGTACTGCTGCTCAACCACCGTGATCCGGCGCGCTGTGTCTCCGCCGCGCACGCGCTGGCCGCGCTGGGGGACCCCCGTACCCCGCGAGCGGCGGCCGCGCTGGCCACGAACGAGCTGAGGGTCGCCTATGCCCTGGTGCCGGTCCGGCTGCTCACCCGCCTGCGCGCCCCGGAATCCGCACCGGCCCTGATCACGGTGCTCCGGCGGCGGCTGGCGCCGGGCGATCCGCACTGGCGGGTGGCGCTCGCCTGTGTGGAGGGTCTCGGGGCACTGGGCGACCGGCGCGCGGGGGACATACTGCGATCCGCGCGGACGCATCCGCGTCTGACGGCGGCGGCGGAGGCGGCGCTGGCCAGGATCGGGTGACGAGGCCGGCGAGGCCGCGGGTGCCCTACGGTCCCGCCGCGGAGGCGCTTGCTGGGCGACCGGGCACGGGGGGTCCACAACGCCAGCGGGCTCCGGGCCGCGGAAACGCAAGCGGGGAGATGCGCAAGCCGGGGAGAAGTGCAAGCCGGGGAGAAGTGCAAGCGGGCTCCGGGCCGGAAGAGATTCCGGACCCGGAGCCCGCGGGCTCCCCCGATGTGCCCGTCGGGGTCGGTAGAACCCGACGGGCAGTCTGTGGCGTGCTCGTGCGCGCCGGTCCCGCGCCGGCCCGCGCTGTCGGTGGGCCGGCGCCGCGAGAGGATCAGTAGAGCTTGGCGACCGCCGTGCGCGTGGTCTTCCGGAACCCGTCCAGCGGCGCTCCGTCCAGCTCGCCCAACTGGCTCCAGCGGACCACCGTCAGGGCCTTGCCGTCGCGGCCGACCGAGTAGAGCGCGATGTCGGAGGAGCCGATCTCGGTGTCGTGGGTGTCGATGCTGTAGACGTTCGCACCTTCCTCCACATCGACCCTGCCGTGGTGGAAGGCCTCGCCCTCGATGGTCGGGTACTGCTCCTTCATCCGGTCGAGGCAGCTCTCGACCGATGCCCGGAGCTTGGTGACGAGCGCCTTCGCCTTGGCCTCGGTGGCCGCGACCGTGATGGTCTGCTGCGCTCCGGTGTCCAGCTCGGTCCTGAACTCCCGGTGCTTGCTGGCGGCCTCGGGCGCGACTCCCTGGGTGCAGAAGTCGTCGCCCGTGCCGGGCTTCACCGGGTCGGCGTGCCAGGCCGTGGAGGCGGCCGGCAGCTGGGAGGCGGACAGGAAGGCGGGCGTCACGGGAGCGGCGGTGGCCGCGCCGATCGTGACGACCGTCAGACCGACGGCCGCCGTGGTCAGGGCAGCGGTGCGGAACATGTTCATGAAAGGACTTCCCCGTTGTTCGTGGTTGGTGGAGCGATCACCAGCTTTGACGGCTCGTGAAGTGGCGGCAAGCACCTGAGGCACGTCCGGAACCGTGGAACCATTCCACCCCTGCTGACGTGGGACTCTTCAGCAGGGGTGAAACGCCGTCCTGGGACGGCCGGGGGGAGTTGAAAGGCGTGAGCACACCGCGAGAGTCCGAGACCGAGGCGTTCGCGCAGCGGCTGCGCGAGATCCGGGACGCGTCGGGCCGCAGCTACGGCGCTCTGGCACGTCGGGTGGGCGTCAGCGCGTCGACCCTGCACCGGTACTGCTCGGGAAGCACGGTGCCGGTGGAGTTCGCGCCGATCGAACGACTGGCCCGGCTGTGCGGGTGCGCCGGTGACGACCTGATCGCGCTGCACCGGTTGTGGGTTCGGGCGGACGCCGACCGCCGCCGGCGCATGGAGAGCGGCGGTGGGCGGGCCGACGCAGGTGCCCCGCACGGCACTTCGGGCTTGGCGGCCACCGCGGCCACCGCGGCCACCTCGGCCACGTCGGCCGCCTCGGAGGTATCGGACACGTCGGGCACCTCCGGGGCGTCGGGCAATCCCGCTTCGGGCACCCCCGTTTCGGCCGGCCCCGTTCCGGCCACCCCCGCCGACGACGCGAGTGTCGGTCGCCCCGTCCCGGGCCGGCTCCCGCACGCAGACCAGGTATCCGCAGAACGTCCCGCGCGAGCGCCCGCACGGGTGACCGTGCCGGCGGCCGTGCCCGCATGGGCCGGCTCGCGTCTGTTCCGTCGTCCCGCTGCCTACGCCGCCGCCCTCGTCGCGTCCGTCCTCGCGCTCGTCCTGCTCATGGCCTTCGACCAGTCACCGCTCTCGGCCGCTGACCGACAGCGCCCGACCGCCCAGCAGCCCGGCGACCAGGACACGGGCACCTCTCAGCCGCCTGGGGGCGGCTCCGCTCCCCAGGAGCTCACCACTCCCGGGGCGGCCGGTACGGATTCCGCGGAAGGGGGGCACGGCTCGGGGGAGGGGAAGAGCCCCGATCCCCGGACGAAGGCCACCCGGGCGCCCGGTGGGTCCCAACCCCGCGGAAACGGCACGCCGTTCACCTGGACCACGGATCAGCATGTGTGGCAGAACGGCTGCGGCCACACCTATCTCGTGAAGCGCGGCCCCTCCGCCGTACCCCCTCCGCCGGCCGAGGCCGACGCCGAACAGTGGGCGCGGTCCGTGGGTGCGGTGCACGCGGGCGACGCGGGTGTACGGATCACGGTGCAGGGCCGCAACGACACGGCCGTCGTGCTTCAGGGCATCCAGGTCCGGGTGGCCGCGCGACGGGCACCACTGAAGGCCGACGCCTACAGCATGAGCCCCGGCTGCGGCGGATCGATCACTCCCCGGCTGTTCGACGTGAACCTCGACGCCTCCCGCCCGGTCGCCCGCTCCGTGGCGGGCAACGATGCCGGTGACGCGATCCCCGCGCTCTCCTTCCCCTACAAGGTCTCGGCGAAGGACCCGGAGATCCTGCTGGTCACCGGCCGCACGGTCACCTGTGACTGCGACTGGTTCCTGGAGCTGGCGTGGAGCAGCGGCGACCGGTCCGGCACCGTGCGCATCGACGACCACGGGCGCCCGTTCCGCACGAGCGGTTACCAGGGCAGGCCGGTCCACGAGTACGACTCCGGTTCCCGCCGCTGGATCTCGGCAGGGAGCGAGACGGACGCCGAAAGGGACGCCGATACGGAAGGGGACGGCGGCACGGAAGCGGGCGCCGAACGAGGCGCGGACGCCGAGTCGGGTGCGGGCACGCAAGCCGGTGCCGGGACGAGGGCGGGCGCACATCCGTCGGCGGCACCGGTCCGGCCGTTCAGCGAAACGCCAGGAGCTAGCCGGTGAGAGACCGCGTGTAGCGGACCTCCGGTACCGGCACACCGTCCACGTCGAAGAGTTCCTCCGCGCCGTCGGGAGTGAAGCCTGCCCGTTCGTAGAACCGGCGCGCGCGGTCGTTCTCCTTGAGCACCCACAGCTCCATCCCGCGGAACCCGGCCTCCCACGCCCGGAGCGTCAGCTCCTCCATCAGCTCACGCCCCACCCCTGTGGCGACCTGCTCGGGCAGCACGTATATCGCGTACAACTCGCTTCTGTCGGCGGTCGTGCCCGCGTCCCTGCTCGGCCCGAAGCAGCCCCAGCCGACCACGGTGCCGTCCCGCTCCGCGACCACATTGGTCACCCGGCCCGCGCTCCGGGCGAAGAAGCCGCGGCGCTTCTCCGCGTCCTCGGCCACACTCATCGCGTCGAGGTAGGACTGCGGCATCAGCCCCGCGTACGCGGCCTGCCAGCCTCGCACCCGGACGGTGGCGACGGCGTCGCAGTCATCGATCGTCATGTCCCGGATCCGCACCCCCACGGCTCAGTTCTCCTCCCCGACCAGCGCGAACGCCTCGATCTCCACGAGCAGTTCGGGCCGGAACAGGGCAGCCACCTGGACCGCCGAACTCGCCGGCAGGTGCTGCCCGGCGAACACCTCGTCCCGGGCGGCACGCACCGCGGGCAGCTGCGCCACATCGGTCACGAAGTAGGTCAGCTTCACGACGTCCGAGAACGTCGCACCCGCCGAGGCGAGACACCGGCGGATGTTCTCGAACACCTGCCGCGCCTGCGCCGCGGGGTCGCCCTCGCCCACGATCCTGCCGTCCTCGTCGAAGGCACACTGCCCGGATATCGCGACGAACCGGCCGGTGCCCCAGACGACATGGCTGTAGCCGGTGCCGGGGGCCACGCCGTGAGGGGCTTTCACATGGGTGAGCTGTGCAGTCATGCGTACATCCTTGCGTACGCCACTGACAATCCGGACCGACGGCCCCCTCGCCCGCCTGCTCACCGGCCCCTCGCTGCCCCGCCCGCCCGGCGGGCGGCGCCCTCAGAGCAGGGTCAGCTGCGTCGGCGCCACAGCCTCCTCGACCGCCGCCTCCGGCGTACGGATCCGCCGGGGCATCCCGCGGTCCGCCGGTCCGATCCCGAACTCGGCCGCCAGTTCGTGGACATGGCGGGTGATCCGCCGCTGGTACCACTTCGGTGCGTACGCCCCCTCCGCGTACAGCCGCTCGTAGCGCCGTACGAGATGAGGGTGGTGCTCGGACACCCAGGCCATGAACCACTCACGCGCACCGGGCCGCAGATGCAGGACGAGCGGGGTCACCGACGTGGCCCCGGAGGCGGCGATCGCCTTCACCGTCGCCCGCAGCTGGTCCGGGCGGTCTCCGAGGAAGGGGATGACGGGTGCCATCAGAACCCCGCAGCCGATGCCGTGGTCGGTGAGGGTGCGGACGACGTCGAGGCGGCGCTCCGGTGCCGGTGTGCCCGGTTCGACCGTGCGCCACAGTGTCTCGTCGATGAAGCCCACCGACACGGATATCCCGACGTCGGTCACCTCCGCCGCCTGCACCAGCAGATCCAGGTCGCGCAGGATCAACGTCCCCTTGGTGAGGATGGAGAACGGGTTCGCCCGGTCCCGCAGCGCCGAGATGATGCCCGGCATCAGGCGGTAGCGCCCCTCGGCCCGCTGGTAGCAGTCGACGTTCGTGCCCATCGCGACATGCGCGCCCTGCCACTGGCGGGACGCGAGCTGGCGGCGGAGCAGATCGGGGGCGTTGATCTTCACCACGATCTGGGAGTCGAAGCCGAGGCCGGTGTCGAGATCGAGATAGCTGTGGGTCTTGCGGGCGAAGCAGTAGACGCAGGCGTGCGAGCAGCCGCGGTAGGGGTTCACCGTCCACTCGAACGGCATGCGGGAGGCACCGGGCACCCGGTTCAGAATCGAACGCGCGCGGACCTCGTGGAAGGTGATCCCCCGGAACTCCGGTGTGTCGAACGTCCTGGTGGTCACCGCGGACGTCCCGAACAGCGCGGTCTCCCCGGCCGTTGCGGGGTTCTCGACCAGATTGTCCCAGCGCATGGTCGCCTCCTCGGTAGCACTGACCCCAGAATAGAACACGTGTTCCCTTGATCACTGCAACCCCTGTGTGAAGGCGGGTGCGCCGGCGGCGCCGACGCCGCGGATTTGGGTGCCCGCACCCGAGGTGGTTGGCTAGCGCCACCCCGAACAACCGAGTGCTGGAGGAACAGCAATGGCGCAGGTCGAGGCCACCACGGAACGAATCATCTCGGCGGACGCGGAGAAGGTGTTCGATGCCCTGGCCGACTACGAGAACACCCGCGCGAAGCTGCTGCCCGAGCACTTCAGCGAGTACGAGGTCCGGGAGGGCGGGGACGGCGAGGGCACCCTCGTGCACTGGAAGCTCCAGGCCACGAGCAAGCGCATCCGCGACTGCCTCCTCGAGGTGACCGAGCCCACCGACGGGCAGCTGGTCGAGAAGGACCGCAACTCCTCCATGGTCACCACCTGGACCGTCACCCCCGCCGGGGAGGGGAAGTCCAAGGTCGTCGTCACCAGCGTCTGGAACGGCGCCGGCGGTATCGGCGGGTTCTTCGAGCGGACCTTCGCCCCCAAGGGGCTCGCCCGCATCTACGACGCCGAGCTCGACAAGCTCGCGCACGCGGTCGAGAAGTAGGCCGGCCCGAGTTGCTGTAACACTCACCGTTTCGAGTGGTTTTCCCCGCGGTCTCGTGATGCGCCCCCGGCGCCACGAGCCGCGGGAAAGCCCCTGATGAGCGCCCGACGCGCGCCCCCCGAACGGCAGTTGGCGCCCCCGGCGCGCCGCGTCCCCGAACAACGCCCCGCTTGCTCCCTCTTGGCGTGTAATGCGAAGAATGACGCCGCGCAGGGCGTGACGAGGGGAGCAGATACGTGGGCGGCATCACTCTGGTGAAGGACGAGCAGGCCGCACCGGTCACCGGCGGTCCCTCGGATCCCTCACCCCCGGGAGCCGCGGCCGCGGCTCCCGAACCGCTCAGCCCCCGGCGCGTACGCCTCGTCTTCTGCGGCCTGATGCTCGCGCTGCTCCTCGCCGCGCTGGAGCAGATGATCGTCGCCACCGCGCTGCCCAAGATCGTCGGTGAGCTCCAGGGGCTGGACCGGATGCCCTGGGCGATCACCGCCTATCTGCTCACCGCCACGGTGGGCCTGCCCATCTACGGCAAGCTCGGTGACCTCTTCGGCCGCAAAGGCGTCTTCCAGTTCGCCATCGTCGTCTTCATCATCGGCTCGGCACTGGCCGGATGGTCCCGCAGCATGGACCAGCTCATCGCCTTCCGCGCCATCCAGGGCATCGGCGCCGGCGGCCTGATGATCGGCGTCCAGGCGATCATCGCCGACATCGTCCCGGCCCGTGACCGCGGGCGGTTCATGGGCCTCATCGGGGCCGCCTTCGGTCTCGCATCCGTGGCCGGACCCCTCCTCGGCGGGTTCTTCACCGACCATGTCTCGTGGCGCTGGTGCTTCTACTTCAACGTCCCCTTCGGCGTGCTCACGCTCGTCGTGGTGACCGCCGTGCTGAAGCTCCCGAAGCCAGCCGCACGGGGACGGCTCGACGTGCTGGGCGCGCTCTTCCTCGCGGCCGCTTCCACCTGCCTTGTCCTGCTGACCAGTTGGGGCGGCACCGAGTACGACTGGGACTCGCACGTCATCCTCGGACTGGCGGCCGGCGCCGCCGCAACGGCCGTCCTCTTCCTCGTCGTCGAGTCCTTCGCCCCCGAACCGATCATCCCGCTGAGGCTGTTCCGCGACTCGGTCTTCAACATCACCAGCCTCGTCGGCGCCGTCGTCGGTGTGGCGCTCTTCGGTGCCGCGAGTTATCTGCCGACCTTCCTCCAGATGGTCGACGGAGCCAGCGCCACCGAGTCGGGCCTGCTGATGCTCCCGATGATGGGCGGCATCGTCGTCGCCTCCATCGTCTCCGGCCAGCTCATCAGCCGCACCGGGCGCTACAAGGTCTACCCGGTGCTCGGCAGCGCGGTCTCGGTCGCCGGTATGTGGCTGCTGTCGCGTCTGGAGACCGACACCTCCCGGCTGGAGTACAGCGTCTGGCAGGCGGTGCTCGGCGTCGGGATCGGTCTGGTGATGCCGGTGCTGATCCTCGCCGTGCAGAACGCCGTACCGCCCGCCGACCTCGGCACCGCCACCAGCGCCAACAACTACTTCCGCCAGATCGGCGGCAGCGTGGGCGCGGCCGTCTTCGGCACCCTCTTCGCCGACCGGCTCACCGACTCGCTGGCCGACCGCCTCCCGCGGGGCGCGGGCCTGCCGGACCCCGAGTCGATCACCCCGCAGCTCGTGCACGCCATGCCGCCGGCGATGCGCGACGGCTACATCCAGGCGTACGCCGACGCCATGCCGCGGATCTTCCTCTATCTCGTGCCGGTGCTCGTGCTCGGCCTGTTCATCGCCTTCTTCCTCAAGGAGAAACCGCTGGTGTCCCACAACGCCTCCGCCGCCGAGACCGCTTCGGTGCCCCCGGCCCGCAGTGCGCCCGCCCACTCCTTCGGGGTCCCCGTCTGCGGGACCGTCCAGCACCACGACGGCACCACGGTGCCGCGCGCCGCCCTCACCCTCATCGACGTCCAGGGGCAGCAGATCGGCCGGGGCGCCAGCGGCGAGGACGGGCGGTACGCGCTGAGCGTGCCCGGCTCCGGCTCCTATGTGATGATCGCCGCCGCCGGCGGGCACCAGCCGCAGGCGGTCACCGTCACGGTCGGCGAACGCCCCGTCGAACTGGACGTGGTCCTCGGCGGCGCCGGACGTCTCGCGGGGACGGTGACCACCGCCGACGGCATGCCCGTACGGGAGGCGACGGTCACCCTCACCGATGTCCGCGGCGACGTCGTGGCCACCACTCGCAGCGGGCGCGAGGGCGGGTATGTGATGACGGAGCTGGTGGCGGGGGAGTACACACTCGCCGCGAGCGCCCCCGCCTTCCGCCCCGCCGCGCTCCCGGTGAGTGTGCAGGCCGCGAGGGAGACCCGGCAGGACGTCGAACTGGCCGGA
This sequence comes from Streptomyces sp. NBC_00306, assembly GCF_036169555.1. Lineage (GTDB taxonomy): Bacteria > Actinomycetota > Actinomycetes > Streptomycetales > Streptomycetaceae > Streptomyces > Streptomyces achmelvichensis. Next base: position 6,651,846 of record NZ_CP108032.1, read on the forward strand.
GGCGCGATGCTGCGCGGCACGGTGCGGGCCGGCGGCGGGCGTCCCGTGGAGGAGGCCCGTGTGACGCTCCTCGACGCGGCGGGCAACGTAGTCGACACCCTCACCACGGGCCCCGACGGCACCTTCCGCTTTGTCGACCTCTCCTCGGGGGAGTACACGGTCATCGCGGCAGGTTACCCGCCGGTCGCCACAGTTCTGCAGGTCGCGGGCGGGGGGCGTACCGAACGCGATCTCCAGTTGGGGCACGAGGACTGACTCTTCGTCAGTTTTGCGCGGGCGCACCACCTATTCCACGGTTGCGCCGCACACCGTGTCGCCGCCGCCGTACCGTGGTGCCGAGGCCGCGGTTTCCGGCGGCGGGGAAGGAGCCTCCCAGCCATGGACAGTGGTGTTCCGACACCGCCACGGCAGTTCGCCGTGGCCGGCCGGATTCCGCTCGCCGTGGTCGTCGTGGACGGCGACGGCCTGGTCTCCCACTGGTCGACCGGAGCGCGCCGGCTCTTCGGCCGCGACCGTCAGGAGGCCGTCGGCCGGCCCGCCACCGAACTGCTCCCCGTCACTGGAGCGTTGGCGGCGGATGGCGAGTACGAGGGGTACGACGGCTACGGCGGCCCCGGCACGGGCCTCGACGCCCCGCTGAACGGCCGCACCTCCTACCCGGCGGCGGGCAGGGCCCGGCTCTCCGAGCCCGGCAGCGAGCGCATCGACGTGCTCTGGTGGGCGTATCCCATGGTCGGGCCGGGCACCGAGCGACTGCTCGTCCTGGCCGCCGACGCGCGGCTGTTCGGCGCCGAGGACGAGAGCGTCGAACGCATCGCGCCCGGCTTCGCCCTGCACACCGAGTTCTCCGGCTCGGACGAACTGGCGCGCAGACTCCCCGAGATCCTGCCCAGCATGAGCGTGCAGGAGTCGACGCGGATCGTTTCTCAGATCCTCGAACTCGGCTACCCCGTGCTGGAGTTCAGTCACCACGATCGGGTGCCGGTCACACCCGACTGGGGTGTGCCGCGGCGCACCGAGCGCAGGGCACGGCAACGGGCGGCCGAGGCGGCCGTCGCCGCGGGCCGGGAGGCGGACGCCGCCGATCTGGAGCAGGACCTCGAATACGCCGCCGTCCGCGAGCGCCTCGAATTCCTCAACGAGGTCAGCGGCCGCATCGGATCATCCCTCGACCTCTCCCGCACCATCCAGGAGGTCAGCGCCGCCGTGGTGCCGCGCTTCACGGATGTCGCGGGCACGTACCTGCGTGAGCAGGTCATCGCGGGTGAAGGCTTCCCGGACGGGCCGCCCGACGCGACCACCCTGTGGCACCGGGTCGCCGTCGAGCACGTCGACGAACCGGGCCGCTGGGACGATGTCGTACCGGTCGGCGAGTCGATGCCGTTCCCCGAGCACACGCCGTTCTTCCAGTGCATGACCACCGGTGATCCGGTGCTGGTGCCGAGGATCAGCGAGCAGATGGGTACCGCCATCGCCTCGCAGTTCGAGAAGCGCGACATCCGGCCGCTGATCAACGGCCGCTCCATGCTCGTCGTGCCGCTGAAGGCACGCAACGTCGTCCTCGGCTTCATGATCCTGCTGCGCCACGCGGAGCGCGCCCTGTTCAACGACATGGATCGGGTGACCGGGGCCGAACTGGCCGCACGCGCGGGGCTCGTCCTCGACAACGCCCGGATGTACACCTACCAGGAGAGCGTCGCCGAGACGCTCCAGGACTCGATGCTGCCGCAGGTCACCCCGCGGATGGCCGGGTGCGACACGGCCACGCGCTATCTGCCGGGCACTCTGCTCGGCCGGGTCGGCGGCGACTGGTTCGACTCCGTGAAGCTGCCCGGTTCACGGACCGCCCTGGTGGTGGGCGACGTCATGGGTCACGGGCTCAACTCGGCAGCGATGATGGGGCAGTTGCGGACCGCCGTACAGACGATGGCCGCGCTCGACCTGCCCCCCGAGCAGCTGCTGCGCAACCTCGACGACCTCGCCCAGCGTCTCGGCGAGCACTATCTCGCCACCTGTCTGTACGCGGTCTACGACCCGATCCGGCACGAGCTGCTGATGGCCAACGCCGGGCATGTGCCGCCGGTCCTCGTCCGGGCGGCCGACGGGCGCAGCGAACTGCTCGACCTGCCCACCGGTGCCCCGATCGGCGTCGGCGGAGTGCCCTTCCGGAGCGTCCGGGTGCCCGTGGCCCCCGGCGACCGTCTCGTGATGTGCACCGACGGGCTGGTGGAGGTGCGGGGAGAGGACATCGGGGTCGGCCTCGCGACACTGTGCGAGTCGGCGGCGCACCCGGCCGCCTCGATGGACGACGCCTGCGACACGATCATCCGATCGCTCAACACCCGTGGTGGGCGCAAGGACGACGTCGCTCTGCTGATGGCCCGGCTCAACGGCATCGCTCCCGAGTCGGTCGCGACCTGGGAACTGTCGCTGGAGCCGCGGGAGGCGGCGCGGGCGCGCCGGCTGGTCCGTGGGCAGCTGGCGTCCTGGGGGCTCGCCCCGGTGACGGAGACCGTGGAGCTCCTGGTCGGCGAGGTCGTGACCAACGCGATCCGCCACGCGGACGGGCGCCGTGCGGAACTGCGGCTGGTCAGGGCCGAGTCGCTGGTGTGCGAAGTGGCGGACGACGACCACACCCTGCCGACGCTGCTCGACACCTCGGGGGACGACGAGGCCGGGCGCGGACTGCGGGTGGTGAGCGCGCTGGCGCGTGAGTGGGGGGCCAGCCGTACGGCAGGCGGCAAGACCGTGTGGTTCGAGCTGGCTCTGCCCCGGGCAGGGGCCGCTGCGCGAGCGGGGCACCGGTAGGGCGTGCAGGAGCCCTGCGGGGGCACCCCGTAGGGCGGGTCCGTGTCCGCGCGAGCCCGGCGGGTGCAGGCGCGTCTGTGTCCGTGCCGGCGGGGCAGGCGTAAGGCAGACCCACTTCTGCGCCGGCGAGGCACGAGTGGCCCGACCGTCACGCTGTCGAACGCGACGTGAAGGTATGCACACGATGCTTGTCGCCGTAACACTGGAGCGGTAGACCGATCTTGACGTCGTGTCACATCCTGGGGAGCTGGTCATGAGCGTGACGAGTCGGTACAAGGACGCCTGGGACGGCTTCTGGGGCGAGGCCTCCGGTGAACCGGGATCGGTCCTGTGGGACGCCGAGCCGGCGCTGACCGCGGGACTGCATCTGGCGCTGTACGAACCGCATGTGGACCACCCCGGACTGACCCTGCTGGACCTCGGCTGCGGCAACGGCACCCAGACCCGTTTCCTCGCCGACCGCTTCCCCACGGTGATGGGAGCGGATCTCTCGGCCGCCGCCATCGAACTCGCCGTGCAGCAGGAGAAGTCCCCGGCCGCAGGCGGCGACGCACCCTCGGGCGAGATGCGGTTCCGCCAGCTCGACGCCGTCGATGCCGAGCAGGTGGCCGCACTGCGCGAGGAGCTCGGCGACTGCAACGTCTATATGCGCGGGGTGCTCCATCAGAGCGACCCACAGGACCGCCAGGATCTTGCCGACACGGTCGCGACCCTGGTCGGTGAGCGGGGGCGGGCGTTCGTGGTGGAGCTGGCGGAGGCCGCGGGGCAGCAGCTGGCCCGGCTGGCCCAGGCGGCGTCCGGCCCGCCGCCCAAGCTTCAGCCGGTGTTCCGGCACGGCATCGTGCCCGGAGCGGTGTCGGACGCGGACATGGTCGAGTACTTCCGTACGGCGGGACTCACGGTGTTCGCGAGCGGAAGCCTTCCGCTGACGACGACCGAGTACCAGAAGGACGGTTCGCGGATCGAGCTGCCCTCGAAGTGGCTGGTTCTCGGCCGCCGCTGAGAATGCACCACGAGCTCCATTTCCCCTTCGCAGTACGTCGTCTGACGGAGCGCCAGGTTCCTTTCCGTCGCCGAAAATTGGTCTGGACCACAACGGTGAACTGTGGTTAGGGTGCGCTGTGGACCCGCACCGCTCACCCCGGTCACGGGTCCGCTCCTGCCGAGCTGCTGATGGGACCGGGCTGTGATCGACATCGTGGTGGTGCTGAGGGCCGAGGACGCGGTTCTCGACTTTCTCTCCGTACTCACCGACCCCGAGGCCCGCGAGGTCCACGTCCTGTGCGCAGGCACCGCGGAATCGGTGGTGCTGCCCGCCGGAAGCGACCGGGCCGACCGGCTCGCCGCGCTGGCCCGGCGGGAACGGCCGGTGGACGAAGCCGCCGCCTCACCCGGGTCCGGTCCGCTCGCCGAAGCCATCGGCAAAGCCGCGGCGGGCCGGGCGGCCCGTGTCTGGACACACTCGCCCGCCGACAACCGGGGCAGCCGCGGCCTGCTCGGGCGGGACGCGGCCATCGCGGCCGGGGACCTGTCCGTCCTCCACGCGGTGGGGTACTCGCCCTACCTCCAGGTCGTCAGCGACCTCGACCGTCCCCTCGACCGCGACCTCGCCGCCGCCAAACTCCGCTTCGTGAACCGCCATTGCGGTCATCTGCTGCGTGCCGACTCGGCCCAGCACCGGATCGACACCGCCCGTATCCCGGCGACCGAACGCTTCTTCGCCGCGGGCGCCGACGAGCGGGAGCGGCTGTTCGCCCTCCTCGCGAGTCTCGGGGACGACGCCGCCTCGGTCGTCGACCCCTGGGAGTTCGCCACCTCCGCCTACGAGCAGGAACGACTCGACGCCACGACCTCGTGGATCGCCGGCTGGTGCACCCTGGACGACGGACCGCTGATCGAGGTCGGCGCCTGTGAGGGGGCACTCACCGCCCGGCTGACCGGCAAAGGCTTCGACGTCGAGGCCACCGAGCCCAACGCTGCGTTCCGCGCCCGGCTCGCCGAACGCGTCGCCGGCGAAGCCCGCGTGCACCCCGACGGCCTCGAGACGCTTGCCGCCGAACGACGCCTTCCGGGCGCCGCGTACCTGCTGATCGAGATGCTCTACTACGGCCAGGATCTCGGCCTCCTGGACACGCTTCCGGCCGATCTGGTCTTCGTCGCCCTGGAACCGGCCGCCCTCGCCACACGGCTGCGCCCCTGGCTCGCGGCCTCGACGGGCTGGGAACAGGTCGACGAGACCCAACTGGTCTTCCCCGCGGTGGAGTCGGTGTGCGGCGGCCGGGCCTATCTGAGCAAACGCGGCAGCATCGGCGTCCTGCTGCGCCGGACCGCCGGCTGACATCGCTGTCACGCCCCGGAGGCCCCTGTGTACGACGTCTGTGTCGGGCTCGGATACCACTGCGAGTCGACCTACCAGATCCGGCGCGTCACCGGCAGCGACCGCGCCCATTTCTTCGACTGGCTGGACCTGGAGTTCGAGTCCGTGCTCGAAGCCGTCGAATCCGACTTCCGCAATGTGCTGCGACCCGGGTTGACCGAGCCGTTCAGCGACGGGGCCTGCGCACTCGACCGAGGGTCCGACATCCGGTTCTTCCACGAGTTCCGGGCCGTGGCGGGACACCCGCTGACCGCGGACGACATCGCGCGGCAGTTCCCGGCGGTCAAGGCCAAGTTCGAGCACCTGGCCGTGCGATGGCGTGAACTGACCGCCTCCGACGCCCGGGTCCTCTATGTGCACCACGACGCCTTCGACGAACTCACCGCGGCCGACCTCCGACGGCTCCGAGCACTGCTGTCCGCCCGCAGCCCCGGCCACCGGTTCGCGCTGCTCTGGCTGCGCCGGACACCTCCGCCGGACGCCGCCGCGCTGCCGCCCGGCATCGGCTGGGACACCGTCGCGGCCCGGCCCGGACGCTGGGAAGGCGACGACGACGCCTGGGACGCCGTGTTCGCCCGGCTCGACCCCCACGTCCTGTGGCCCGGATCCGGCTGATCCCTGAACCCCGGGGGCCACTGTTCCCCGGAGGGCGGGCTCCGCCCGGCCTCTCCCGCCCGTCCCACTCCACGAGGAGCCCATGTCTGTGTCCGCACACCCCTTATGGCGCACGGTCGTCCTCTCGCCGCACTTCGACGACGCCGCGCTCTCCCTGGGCGGGCTGCTGCCCCTGCTGCCCGGGCCGACCGCCATCGTCACCGTGTACGGCGGCGCCCCGCCCGCGGACGCTCCGACGTCCTGGTGGGACAGTTCCTGCGGTTTCTCCTCCGCGGCCGAGGCCTACCGGTGCCGCCGTGCCGAGGACGTCGCGGCGTGCGGTCTGCTCGGCGCGGAGCAGGTGGTGCTCGACCATCCCGACGGCCCCTACGCCGACAGCGCCGAACTCCCCGGCCTGGACGCCTTTCTGGAGACGCTCGTGCCGGACGTCCGCCTCCTCGTCCCGCTCGGCACGAACCAGCCGGACCACGCGACGGTGCGGCGCCGGGCCCTGAAGGTCCTCGCCGCCCTCCGCGCGCCCCTGCCCTGGGTCTACGCGGACCTCCCCTACACCGGCCATCTGCCCGAGTGGGGAACCGACGAGGCCGACGCGGCCCTCACGGTGAACACCACCTACGGCCCGGCGTACCGGGAACTGATGGACGGCCACCGCACCACAGTCCGGCACGGTCTGCGCCTCGACGACGACCAGTGGGCGCGCAAGCGGGCGGCCGTGCTGTGCCACGGCTCGCAGCACGCCGCGCTCGCCGGTGACCACGGCGCATTCCTCGCCCGCACGGGACCGCTGAGCGCCGAGTTGATCTGGTCCCTGGAGCCGGGGACACCTCCGGAGGCGGGGTCCTGACGTCGGCGGACGGCGCGTCCTGACGTCGGCGGACCGCGCGCGTTGACCGGAACGGGTGATGCCAGTGGTCCACCCCAGAGGCAGTTATCCACAGGGCTGGTCGACGTGCCGGGCGACGCGTACGGTTTCGTCGCATGAAGATCCTCATCAGCGCCGACATGGAGGGCGCCACCGGTGTCACCTGGCCTGCCGACGTGCTGCCGGGCACTCCCCAGTGGGAGCGCTGCCGGGCCCTGTTCACCTCCGATGTGAACGCCGCGGCTCTCGGCTTCTTCGACGGCGGTGCCGATGAGGTGCTCATCAACGAAGCGCACTGGACCATGCGCAATCTGCTGCTGGAGCAGCTGGACGAGCGGGTGCAGATGCTCACCGGGAAGCACAAGTCGCTGTCCATGGTCGAGGGTGTGCAGCACGGCGACGTGGACGGCATCGCCTTCGTCGGCTATCACACGGGCGCCGGGACCCAGGGCGTGCTCGCGCACACCTATCTGGCCAACTCGATCACGGGCGTCTGGCTGAACGGCACCCGGGCGAGCGAGGGCCTGCTGAACGCGCACGTGGTCGCGGAGTACGGCGTGCCGGTCGTCCTCGTCACCGGGGACGACCTGACCTGCGTCGACGCCGGGGGATACGCGCCCGCGGCCCGCGCGGTCGCGGTGAAGGACCATGTCTCGCGGTACGCGGCGGTGTGCCGGACCCCGGCCCGTACCGCGGCGGACATCCGAGCCGCGGCCAAGGAAGCGACCGCGCTCGCGGTGCGCCACGAACCGGTGCGTGGCGGGCCGTTCACCGTGGAGCTGGAGTTCGACGCGGACCATCTGGCGGCCGCCGCCACCGTCGTGCCCGGGGTCGCGGGCAGCGGGGAGCGGCGCGTCGCCTACAGCAGCGAGACCATGTACGAGGGCATCCGCACCTTCAAAGCGGTCACGACGATCGTCTCGGCGGCGATGGAGGAGCAGTATGGCTGACGTGACAGGGCCCATCGACGACCGGGCGCTCGACGAGGTGGTGACCTTCACCTCCGAGCTCATCCGGATCGACACGACCAACCGCGGGGGCGGGGACTGCGTCGAGCGGCCCGCCGCGGAGTACGTGGCGCAGCGGCTCGCCGACGCCGGCATCGAACCGACCCTGCTGGAACGCACGCCCGGGCGCACCAATGTCGTCGCTCGTATCGAGGGCACCGATCCGTCGGCGGATGCCCTGCTGGTCCACGGTCATCTGGACGTCGTGCCCGCCGAACCCGACGACTGGACGGTGCACCCCTTCTCCGGCGAGATCCGCGACGGCGTCGTCTGGGGCCGCGGCGCGGTCGACATGAAGAACATGGACGCGATGATCCTGGCCGTCGTCCGGGCCTGGGCCCGGGCGGGCGTCAGGCCCCGGCGGGACATCGTCATCGCCTACACCGCCGACGAGGAGGCCAGCGCGGCCGACGGTTCCGGCTTCCTCGCCGACGAGCACCCCGGTCTCTTCGAGGGGTGCACGGAAGGGATCAGCGAGTCCGGGGCGTTCAGCTTCCACGCCGGTCCCGGGATGACGCTCTACCCCATCGCCGCGGGGGAGCGGGGCACCGCGTGGCTCAAGCTGACCGCACGTGGCCGGGCCGGTCACGGCTCCAAGGTCAACCGGACCAACGCCGTCAGCCGCCTCGCGGCCGCTGTCGCCAGGATCGGGGACCACCGGTGGCCCCTGCGGCTCACCCCGACGGTGCGTGCCGCTCTCGCCGAGCTCGCCGCCCTTCAGGGCCTCGACGCCGATGTCGAAGCCGAGGACTTCGACGCGGACGAACTGATGCTGAAGCTCGGCACGTCAGCGGCCCTCGTCGAGCCGACCGTGCGCAACAGCGCCAATCCGACCATGCTGGACGCCGGCTACAAGATCAATGTGATCCCCGGCCATGCCACGGCCTTCATCGACGGACGCATGGTGCCCGGCGGCGAGGACGAGTTCCGCGAGACCATGGACCGGCTGACGGGACCGGACGTGGACTGGGAGTTCCACCACCGCGAGGTGCCCCTCCAGGCACCCGTCGACTCCCCGACCTTCGCCCAACTGCGCGCCGCCGTCGAGCGGTTCGACCCCGAGGGCCATGTCGTGCCGTACTGCATGCCCGGCGGCACCGACGCCAAGCAGTTCTCCCGGCTCGGGATCACGGGCTACGGCTTCTCGCCGCTGAAGCTGCCCCACGGCTACGACTACGCGGCGATGTTCCACGGTGTCGACGAGCGGGTCCCGGTGGAGGCACTCCACTTCGGGGTGCGGGTGCTCGACCACTATCTGCGTTCCGCATAGGGGGAGTTGGAAATGGTACCGACAGGAGCCTATGGAACGTGGCCTTCGCCCATCGCCGCGGCGCTCGCCGCGTCGCACAGCGGAAGGCCCGAGTTCCCCGGCATGGTCGGTGACGAGGTCTGGTGGACGGCGCCGCGCCCGACCGAAGGCGGCAGACGGGCCCTGATGCGCCGCCGGGCCGACGGAGTCGAGGAATCCGTGCTCCCCGCTCCGTGGAACGTCCGCAGCCGCGTCATCGAGTACGGCGGACACCCGTGGGACGGCGTCGTGGAAGGCGACGGCGGAGCGCTCGTCGTCTTCGTGAACTTCGTCGACCAGCGGCTGTACGCCTTCGAGCCGGACGAGCCCGGCGCCGAACCGCGCCCCCTCACACCGCTCTCGTCCGTCGGCGGCGGCCTGCGCTGGGCCGAGCCGAGGATCCACGCCGAGCGGAACGAAGTGTGGTGCGTGCTGGAGGAGTTCACCGGCGAGGCGCCCACCGATGTGCGGCGCGTGATCGCGGCCGTGCCACTGGACGGATCGGCCGCCCGGGACCGCGGCGCCGTGCGGGAGCTCTCCGACGACCGCCACCGCTTCGTCACCGGGCCACGGCTCTCGCCGGACGGACGGCACGCGGCCTGGATCGCCTGGGACCATCCGCGGATGCCCTGGGACGGCACCGTGGTGATGCTCGGCGAGGTGACGCACGACGGCCCGTTCGCCTCGGTGCGCCCCGTCGTCGGGGAGAGCGACGAGTCGGTATGCCAGGTCGACTGGGCTCCGGACGGCTCGCTGCTCTTCGTCTCCGACGCCGGCAACTGGTGGGAGCTCCAGCGCGTCCGGCCGGAAGCCCTCGGGTCCGGTGCCGCGCGGCCCACCCCGCTGTGTCCCGGCCGCGGGGAGGAGTTCGGCGGGCCGCTGTGGAAGCTGGGCCTCACCTGGTTCCGCCCCCTGGCCGACGGACTCGTCGCCGTGATCCACGGCAAGGGCGCCACCACCCTCGGGATACTCGACCCGGAGACCGGCGAACTCGTGGACGCCGCCGGGCCCTGGACCGACTGGGCCCCGATGCTCACCGTGCACGGCGACCGGGTGATCGGCGTGGCGGCCAGCCCGCGCAGCGCCTACGAGATCGTCGAGCTGGACACCCGCACCGGGCGTACCCGGGTCATCGGCTCGGCGCACGACGACCCGGTGGACCCGGCGTACTACCCGGAGCCGCAGATCCGTACCTTCGCCGGTCCCGACGACCGGGCGATCCATGCCCACATCTATCCGCCGCACAGCCCCGACCGGGTGGCGCCCGACGACGAGCTGCCGCCCTACGTGGTCTGGGCCCACGGCGGGCCCACCAGTCAGGTCCCCCTCGTCCTCGACCTGGGGATCGCCTACTTCACCTCCCGCGGCATCGGGGTCGCCGAGGTGAACTACGGCGGCTCCACCGGATACGGCAGGGAATACCGCGAGCGCCTGCGCGAGCAGTGGGGGGTCGTCGACGTCGAGGACTGCGCGGCCGTCGCCGCCGCCCTCGCGGACGAGGGCACCGCGGATCCGGCCCGCCTCGCGATCCGCGGCGGCAGCGCCGGGGGATGGACCACCGCCTCATCGCTGACCAGCACCGATGTGTACGCCTGCGGCACGGTCATCTTCCCCGTGCTGGATCTGGTGAGCTGGGCCGCGAGCGAGACCCACGACTTCGAGTCCCGCTATCTGGATTCGCTGATCGGGCCGATCGACGAGGTGCCCGGCCGCTATCGCGAGCGCTCTCCGTCGGAGCACGTCGACCGGATCACCACACCGTTCCTGCTGCTCCAGGGTCTCGACGACGTCATCTGCCCGCCCGTGCAGTGCGAGCGGTTCCTGGCGCGGATGGCGGGCCGCGGTGTGCCGCACGCCTACATCGCCTTCGAGGGGGAGGGCCACGGCTTCCGCCGTGCGGAGACCATGATCCGCGCCCTGGAGGCCGAACTCTCCCTGTACGCACAGACCTTCGGCATCGCCCGGCCCGACATCCCGCTGCTGGAGCTCAAGAAGTGACCGTCACACCCCTGACGCGGCCCCGACGACTGCGGGCGGGGGACAGGGTGGCCGTCGTCGCTCCGAGCGGACCCGTCCCCGACGACCGTCTGGAGGAGGGCCTCGGCATCCTGCGGGGCTGGGGCCTGGAGCCTGTCGTGATGCCCCATGTCCGCGGACGGCATCCGGAGTTCTGGTACCTCTCCGCATCCGACGACGACCGCGCCCGGGACCTGACGGACGCCTGGTGCGACCCGTCGGTGTCGGCCGTCATCTGCGCCCGCGGAGGGTACGGCGCGCAGCGCATGACCGACCTCCTCGACTGGACGGCCATACGGTCGGCCGGCCCCAAGGTGTTCGTCGGCTACAGCGATGTGACCGCCCTGCACGAGGCGTTCGCGACCCGCATGGGCCTCGCCACACTGCACGGGCCGATGGTGGGCGCGACCACCTTCCTCAAGGACGACCGCACGCAGGAGTCGCTGCGGGCCACGCTGTTCGAGCCGGAGTCGGTGCGCACACTCGGCCTGGACACCGCCCGCACGATGATCCCCGGCCGGGCCCGGGGCATCACCCTCGGTGGCTGCGTCAGCCTCCTCGCCGCGGACCTCGGCACACCGCACGCCAGGCCCTCCGCCCGGGGCGGACTGCTGCTGCTGGAGGACGTGGGCGAGGAGGACTACCGCCTCGACCGGGTGCTCACCCAGCTCCTGCGCACCGGCTGGCTCGACGGCGTCGCGGGTGTCGCCCTCGGCTCCTGGGCGCAGTGCGGCCCCTACGAACAGATCCGGGCCGTGCTGCGGGACCGCCTGGGCGGCCTCGGTGTCCCGGTGGTCGAGGAGCTGGGCTTCGGGCACAGCGACACCGCTCTGACGATGCCGCTCGGCGTTCCGGCGGAGCTGGACGCCGAGTCGTGCACCCTCACGCTGGACGAACCGGCGCTGATCTGACGACGGTCAGCGGCCGAGCGCCGCGTACCCCGGCCTGATGACCTCGTCGATCAGCCGGCGGCGCTCCGGCAGCGGCAGGAACGCGGACTCGACCGCGGCGACCGTGAGCTCCTCGAAGACCTCGGGGCCGTAGCCGAACGCGTCCGCCATGTGCTGGAACTCCTGGCTCATGGTCGTCCCCGACACCAGACGGTTGTCGGTGTTGAGCGTGACGCGGAAGCCGAGGCGGCGCAGCAGGTCGAGCGGGTGCGTCGCGTAGTCCTTGGCCGCGCCCGTCTGGAGGTTGGAGGTCGGGCAGACCTCCAGCGCGATGCCGTTGTCCCGGACGTAGGCGGCGAGCCCGCCCAGCTCCGCGGTGCCGTCGTCGTGCACCGTGATGTCGTCGGTGATGCGCACACCGTGCCCGATCCGCTCGGCGCCGCAGATCTGCACGGCCTCGTGGATCGACTCGGCGCCCACGGCCTCACCGGCGTGGATCGTGAAGTGGCAGTTGTGCCGCTTCAGATGCTGGAAGGCGGGCAGATGGCGGGCCGGCGGGTTGCCGATCTCGCCGCCCGCGATGTCGAAGCCCGCCACCCCACGGTCCCGGTGGGCGACCGTGAGCTCGGCTATCTCCAGCGACCGGTCGGTGTGACGCATGCCGGTGAGCAGGGCGCGGACGGTGATCCGGCCGTCCGCGCGGCGCTCGCCCTCGCGGAATCCGGCGTTGACCGCGTCCACGACCTCGTCGAGGGTCAGACCGCGCTCCAGGTGCTGCTCGGGGGCGTAGCGCACCTCGGCGTAGACGACGCCGTCCGCCGCCAGGTCCTCGGCGCACTCCGCCGCGATGCGCTCCAGCGCCTCGCGGGTCTGCATCACCGCGCAGGTGTGGGCGAAGGTCTCGAGATAGCGCTCGAGCGAGCCGGAGTCCGCCGCGTCACGGAACCAGGTCGCGAGCGCGGCCGGGTCCTCGGTGGGCAGATCGCGGTAGCCGCACTCCCGGGCCAGTTCGATGATCGTGGCGGGGCGCAGGCCGCCGTCGAGGTGGTCGTGGAGGACGGCCTTGGGCGCGCGCAGGATGTCAGACAAGTGCATGCACCGGGAGTGTACGGCACCCGCTCCGGGCGGGCCGTGACGGCCGTCTCACGAGCCCGCCGGTCGGCTCGTCCGGAGCGTCGGCCCCTCCGATCGGTTCGTCCGGAGCGCCGACCCCGCCGGTCAGTTCGTCTGGAGCACCGGCATCGCGGGCGCGCCCGTCGGCAGCATGTGCTTGGCGGCCAGGATCGCGGTGTCCCCGACCCGTACCACCTGCGTGATCAGGACGGCGGGGGTGTCGGCCGCCCGGCCCAGCTGCTCGCCGCGCCGCCGCCCGAGCAGTGTCGCGCTCATCGCGCTGTGCGCGGTCAGGGCCACTCCGCGCGAGGCGCCGGTCAGGACCGCGAGCATCGAGCCGGCAGGGGCGGACGCGGTGCGCAGCGCCTCGGCGAAGTCCGGGTGCGCCTTCTCCAGCACCTCGTCGGCGGCCGCCCACTCCTGGCTGAGCGCCGCCGCCGTACCGTCCCCGGCCAGCAGCGACTCCCAGAACCGCAGCTCCGCGCCGGCCGGTGCCAGCAGATGCTGGGTGGTGAAGTCGGTGGGTTCCTCGACCGTGCGCAGCAGCGGCCGCACCCGCAGCGGGGAGCCTGCGGCGAGCAGGTCCTCCAGCGGCTGGATGTGCTCGTAGCCCCGTCGGGGCGGGCGGTCGCTGACGGTCCTGCCGACGCCTCGCCGGACCGAGAGCAGTCCGTCCTCCTGGAGCAGGAGCAGGGCCTCGCGCAGGGCGGGTCGGCTCACCCCCAGTTCACCGGCCAGCCGGGGTTCCGACGGAAGAGTGGAGCCGGGCGGGTAGGTGCCGTCGTGGATCGCGTCGGCGATCCGCTCGTACAGCACGACGACCGGTCTGCGCTGCTGCCCGCCGACTGCCATGGCCCCTCCTCGGTTCGCCTCGGCCACTTGTCAGACAAGGATGGTGAACGGCGCTCAGGGTGGCAAGCCGCCGACGGCCGGTGTCGTCAGCTTGCCATGCCTCCACCCGCACGTCCGGCTCCGGTGTCCGGCAGGCCCCTGCCCGCGGGTTGTGACCTGACGCGATGTCGGATTCCGCCTCCCGCCTTCCTCCCGCCCGCTTTCCTGCCGCCGCCTTCCTCTCGTCGCACACATTGAAGACCCGGTGGACGCGCGTGAGGATGGAACGATGCGAAATATCGTGATCGTCGACGCTCCCTCGAACCTGGGCCTGCGCCCACCCGCCCCCGGAGCCGTGCCGGGCTGCTACAAGCTCGCCGGCGCGCTGCGGGAACAGCGCATCGTCCAGCGGCTCGGAGCCTTTGAGGGCGGTGTCGTCGTACCGCCGCGCTACGACCGGGGCGACTGGCAGGAGGGCGACGGTGTCTTCAACGCCGACGCGATCGCCGCGTACACCCCCAGGCTCGCGGACCGTATCGAACACCATGTGCGCGCCGGTGACTTCCCCCTCGTCCTCGGCGGGGACTGTTCGATCCAGCTCGGCGCCTCGCTCGCCCTGCGCCAGCTGGGCCGGTACGGGCTCGCCGCGGTCGACGCCTCCGCGGATTTCCGGCACCCCGGCAACTCCGCGCACGTGGGCGCGGCGGCCGGTGAGGAACTGGCGCTCGCCACCGGGCGCGGCCAGGAGGACCTGACGAACCTGGAAGGGCTGCGGCCCTATCTGCGGGACGAGGACATCCGGCTCATCGGCATCCGCGACTGCTTCCACGACGACCGCGCCGAACTCGCCGAGCTGAAGATCCCGACGATGACGGTGGCGGAACTGCGCGAGTGGGGCATCCCCGAACTGACGTCGGCCGTCGTGCAGACCCTCGAAGTGCCCCCGCTGGAGGGCTATTGGGTCCATCTCGACGCCGATGTGCTCGACCCGCGCGTCATGCCGGCCGTCGACAGCCCCGACCCGGACGGGCTGCTGCCGCACGAACTGACCCTGCTGCTCAAGGGACTGGTGCGTTCGCCCCGTTGCGTGGGCATGAATGTGACCGTGTACGACCCCGATCTCGACCCGGACGGCGGCGCGGGAGCGCTGCTCACCGATCTGATCGTCGCCGCCTTCACCGAGGACTGACCCCCCGAGCCCTCTGGCCGGGGCGGCGACAAAGCTGTTCCATGGTCGTCGGGTTGCCGCCGGAACCGTCGGCGGCCCCGCGGCGAGCAAAGCGAGGTTGCCTTGGCCACGACCGTCCGGCGCACCGTACTGACCCTGCCCGCAGCCCCCGTGGGGCCGCCGAACCCGCTGCCCGCGCTGCGACCGCTCGACGAGATGCACGCGATCGACGAGCGGACCAGAGCGGAACTGCCGCGCGAGATGGCGCGGCAGATCGGCTACGAGCCGTTGCGCACCCTGCTGCCGGTGCGCGTACTGGACGGCTACGGCCGCGACCGCGCCCCCGCCGATCTCGACGCGATCGTCATCGAGAACGACCACCTGCGTGCGACCGTGCTCCCGGGCCTCGGCGGCCGGATCCACTCGCTGCACCACAAGCCCACCGGCCGTGAACTCCTCTACCGCAACCCGGTGTTCCAGCCGGCCGACTTCGCGCTCAACGGTGCCTGGTACTCCGGCGGCATCGAGTGGAACATCGGCGCGACCGGCCACACCACACTGTCCTGCGCACCCCTGCACGCGGCCGTCGTGCCGGCCCCGGACGGCGGCCGGATGGTCAGGCTCTGGGAATGGGAACGGCTGCGGGACCTGCCCTTCCAGGTCGATCTGTGGCTGCCCGCCGACTCCGCGTTCCTCCATGTCGGCGTGCGGATCCGCAATCCGCACGAGAAGCCCGCGCCCGTGTACTGGTGGTCCAACATCGCCGTCGAGGAGCACGCGACCACCCGCGTGCTCGCCCCCGCCGACGAAGCCTGGCACTTCGGTTACGAACGCAGCCTGCGCCGGGTGCCCGTACCGGAGTACCGCGGCGCGGACCGGACGTATCCGCTGCGCAGTGAGTACCCGGCCGACTACTTCTACGAAGTGCCCCCCGAGGCCCGCAAATGGATCGCCTCCCTGGACGCCGTGGGGCAGGGCCTCGTGCAGACATCGACCGACACCCTGCGCGGCCGGAAGCTGTTCCTGTGGGGCTCCGGACGCGGCGGCCGGCGCTGGCAGCAGTGGCTGACCGAGCCGGACACCCCGGGATACGCCGAGATCCAGGCCGGTCTCGCCCGCACCCAGCTGGAACACGTACGGCTCGACGGCGGCGAGGAGTTCAGCTGGCTGGAGTCGTACGGCCCGCTGGCCGCGGACCCCGACACGGTGCACGGCGAGGACTGGGGCGCGGCCCGTGCCGAGGTGGAGGCGCGCCTCGCGGACGCGCTGCCGCGCGAGACCGTCGACGCCGCGTACGAGGCCTGGCTGCCCTGCGCGGACACCGAACCGGCCACCCGGCTCGCCCGCGGATCCGGCTGGGGAGCGCTCGAAGTCCTGCGCGCGGGCCACAAACTGCCCGGCACACCCTTCGACGAGTCGACGCTCGACGAGGAACAGGCGCCCTGGCGTGAGCTGTTGACGAGCGGTGTCCTGCCCGAGCCGCGCCGCGTCGCCCCGCCGGGCCCCTCACTCGTCGCCCCGCACTGGCGGGACATGCTGGAGACCGCTCCCGCCGACCCGCTGACCGAGTACCACCTGGGTGTCGCCCAGTGGCACGCCGGCGATCTCGCGCAGGCCGTCCGGAGCTGGGAGCGGGGACTGGCGCTCGCCCCCTCGCGCTGGCCGTTGCTGCGCTGCCTCGCCGTCGCGGACCAGGAGGGCGGCAACGGCCGACGGGCCGCCGAACGCTATCTGGAGGCGTTCGACGACCTGTGCCAGGAGCGTCGCGACGACGGCGAGGCATGGACGGCGGCCCTGGCGGCTCTCGGCCGTGAGGCGATCGACGCACTCCTCGCGGCCGACCGTCCGGCGGACGCCCGCTCGGTCTGGTCCCGGCTGCGCCCGGCGGTACGGCAGCGCGGCCGGTTCCGTCTCGCGGAGGCCAGACTGCTCCTCGCCGAGGGCCGGCCGCGGGAGGCACGGGCGGTCTTCGACGAGGGCTTCGAGGTCGCCGACCTGCGGGAGGGTGCGGAGATCCTCAACGAGGTCTGGGCGGCCACGACGGACGACCCGCTGCCCGACGCGTACGAGTACCGGATGCGGCCGCAGGGCTGACGCGGTTGCCCCGGCGGCCGGTGCTCAGACCGCCTTGCGGTCGACGTACTCGAAGACCGCGCCGTCGGGGTGAACGGCGATCAGATTGCGGCCCGCGGGGGTCGGGACCGGTCCGGCCACGACCTGTGCGCCGACCTGGGAGAGGGTGGCGTACGCATCGTCCACGTCGGCGACCGCGATCGTCGCCGTCACCTTGCGCAGCACTTCGAGCTCCGACTCGGGGCCGCTCATCAGCAGGAAGCAGCCGACGGCCGCGACCGAGACACCGCCGCGCTCGAAGCGCATCGGCTCGGTGCCGGTGAGGCGTTGGTAGAAGGCCGCCGCGGCCTCCAGGTCGTCGACGCAGATGCGCAGCGTGGTTCCCAGGATCTCCATAGGCAGAGCCTAGTAAAGGGGGCGGGGAGGTGGAATAAGTTGCCCGATTGAGGGCGTGATGCGAGGATCCGCGGCGCCGGTCGGGCTTGCGGGGATGGCGGTCCACCGCGGGACGTTCAGGCCCGGCAGAGCACCTCGGCGTGCGGCACGAGGAAACAGGCGTCCTCGTGCGAGCCCCACGCGCGCCAGCCCTCGGCGATGGCCTTCAGCCGGTCGGCGGTGGTGTGACCGCCGTCGACCGCGAGTTCGGCATACACCGACGCCGTCGTCCGGTCCGCCCACAGCCCGCTCCACCACGCCCGGTCCTGCGCTCCGGCGAAACACCACGCCGAGGCGGTGACGGTGACCTCGTCGAAGCCGGCGGCGCGCGCCCAGGACAGCAGCTGCCGACCGGCGTCGGGCTCACCGCCGTTGGCCCGTGCGACCCGACGGTAGAGGTCCAGCCACTCCTCCAGCAGAGGGGTCTCGGGGAACCAGGTGAAGGTGCCGTAGTCGCTGTCGCGCGCGGCGACCGTGCCGCCGGGGCGGCACACCCGTCGCATCTCGCGCAGCGCCTGGACCGGGTCACCCACGTGCTGAAGCACCTGATGCGCATGGACGACGTCGAACGAGTCGTCGGGGAAGTCCAGTGCGTGGACGTCGGCGACGGTGAAGTCCGTGTTGCCCAGCCCGCGTTCGGCCGCCAGCTCACGGGCCTTGCCGACGATGTCCGCGGCCAGGTCCACGCCCGTGACATGGCCCTCGGGGACCAGGGCCGCCAGGTCGGCGGTGATGGTCCCCGGGCCGCAACCGATGTCGAGGATCCTCATGCCGGGCTGCAGCTCGTCGAGGAGGTAGGCGGCCGAATTGGCCGCGGTGCGCCAGGTGTGCGAGCGCAGTACGGACTCGTGGTGACCGTGGGTGTAGACGGCGGTCTCCTGCGGCATGGCCGGATCTCCTCTGGTGCGAACTGCCCCGGATGATGAGAACAGCCTAGGGCGCTCCGCCGCATATTGAGACCCGCGTCTTGCATGATGGACGCGGACCGGGCGTGGCGCGTTAGGCACCGAGGCCGCCGGGTACCCGCGCCCCATGGACACGAACCTGTCGGATCTCGCGGCTCAGAATGTTGCGCAGGTCGTCCGGGACGCCCTCAAGGACGAGTTGCGCGAGCAGACCAAGAAGCAGCGGCACGCCGCCCGTATGTACGCGGGCGCCAGTGCCGCCGGTCTCTACGGCGGTGCGGCGGTCGTCGCCAGCGCCGTCCTCGCGCTCGCCCTCGTGATACCCGGCTGGGCGGCCGCCCTGATCGTCGCCGTTCTGCTGCTGGCCGCGGCCGAGATGATGAAGCGCGCCGCCAAGCCGGGGCCGGATGCGGCCGTCGCCGGGACGACCGGAACCCCGGCGGTGGTCGAGGAGCCGCCCATGCCGGAGGCGCCCCCGGTCGTACCGCCCGCCGGGAGCCCGGTCGGCCCGCCGCCCGTCACACCGCCGGCCGTGCCGCACGCGCGCGAGAAGGAGTAGATCTCCGAGGCAAGTCCCCGACCCGGCAACGGGAGTGTGCGGACAGGCGAGATGAGGGGGCGTCCACCGCGGTGGACGCCCCCTCACCCGTATCCAGGTGGGCGAGCGAGATCGCCTTTCGCGTCGGGCTCGGGAAGGCTAGGGTTCCGGCGCAGCGAGCCACCCACGAGGAGCCAGAGATGCCCGGTCGTCCGAGCGCGCGTTGACGTTGTAGGCCGTGACCGGCCTGTCATCGCGTGCTGCCCTTGACGTTGCGGCACAGCGAGCCTTCCCCTGCCCGAACCGGTGCGCCTGAGACGCGCCGGGTGACGGGCCTCGTTGTCGGCAACCCGAGGGATCCCCGTGCCGTCCGCATCCTCCGCCGTATCCGATTCCGGCCGGCCTGCTCCGTCGAGCCTGTGGCGGGACGCCGACTTCCGCAGACTCTGGATGGGGCAGACAGCCTCCCAACTCGGCGAACACGCCCATCTGGTGATCCTGCCGCTCTTCGCCGTCGTGACACTCGACGCCAGCGCCGGCCAACTGGGTGCCCTTCGCGCGGTGGGGCAGGCGCCGATCCTGCTGCTCTCGCTCTTCGCCGGCGCGTGGGTCGACAGATGGCGGACCCGTACGACGATGGTGCTCACGGACGTCGGCCGGGCTCTCGTCCTGGGCGCCGCCGCCGTGGCCGGCCTCTTCGGCGTGCTCGGCCTGCCCGCGTTGACGGCGCTCGCCTTCGCCGTCGGGACCCTGTCCGTGTTCTTCGACGTGGCCTACCAGGCGTCTCTCGTACGGCTGGTGGAACGCGACCGACTGGTGCGAGGCAACAGCGCGCTGGAGGGCAGCCGGTCCGCGGCGCAGATCGCCGGTCCCGCTCTCGGCGGTGCGTTGGTGACCCTGTTGTCGGCGCCGCTCGCCACCGCCTCCAACGCACTGTTCTTCGCGCTGTCGTTCCTGTCGATCCGGCGGATCCGCCGCTCAGAATCCGCCCCGGAACGCGCGGAACGTCCCCCAGGCGTCTGGCGGCGGATCCAGGAGGGCCTGCGATTCGTCGCCGGCGACACCGCACTGCGGGCCGTGTGCCTGGCCTCGGCCGCCTTCCAGTTCTCCTTCGCGGCCATGATGACCGTCTATCTGCTCTTCCTGCCGCGGGAACTGCACCTGTCGGGAACGGTCGTAGGGCTGGTACTCGCGGCGGCGGGACCCGGCGCGCTGCTGGGCGCGCTGCTGGCCGCCCGCCTGCCGAGCCGGTTCGGCCACGGCGTGGTGCTCGTGTGCGCGGCGGTACTCGGCGACGGCGTGTTCCTGTGCGTGCCCGCGCTGCGCGGCTCCTCCGCGGTGACGATTCCCGTACTCCTCGCGGCCGGCTTCGTGTTCGGGCTCGGCGGCCAGTTGGTGAACGTCACGGTCATGGCCGTCCGGCAGGCCGTCACTCCGGCCGGGATGCAGGGCCGCGCGGCCGCGACGATCACGTTTGTCGGCATGGGACTGACCCCGCTCGGTTCTCTGCTCGGCGGAATCCTGGCGCAGGAGTGGGGACTGCGCGCCGGCCTGCTGGTGACGGCCGCGGGCATGATGCTGTCCCCGGCGGTGATGGCTGTGTCCCCACTCGCCCGCCTGGGTCGGGAACTCCCCGCCCCGCGCGACGCGCCTGTGAGCTCGAACGAGAGCTCGAACGACGCGCCGCCGGGTTCGCACGACGCGCCGCCGAGCTCACGCTCCTCGACGTGAGTCCTTGCCCGCCCGAGGTCACAGAAGCGCCTGCGGCCGGTAGACCGTGAGCGCCTCCGCCGCCTTGTCGATGACCAACTCACCGGGGGCCTCGGTCACTTCACCGTCGAACGCCAGCGGAGTGCCCGGCGCCAGGCCCGTGATGCGGACCCTGCGCAGCTTCTGGGCCGCGTGCACCGGCGACCGGCTCAGCGGTCCCGCGAGTGCCGCCGCCAGCAGGCGCACGCCCGGCCACCGGCCGCCGTGCACGACGCGTACGTCCAGCAGTCCGTCTGCGAGGTCCTGCCGGTGCCCGGGCGTCGGCCCCATGCGCTGGTACATGCCGTTGCCGGCGAACAGCAGCCACATCGGGCGCCGGCGACCCTGGACGTCGGCCTCCAGAGGATGCTCGCCGCGCAGGACGACCAGCGCCGCGAGCACCCCCGCCGGCCAGCCGCCGATCCGCGGCGACCAGTGTTCGCGGATGCGGACCAGTTCCGGGTAGACGCCCAGGCTGAAGGTGTTGAGGAAGTATCCGGAGCGCTCCTTGCCCTGGGCTGCGGGCGGGCCGGGCGTGAAGCGGCCGAGGTCGACCTTGACGGCCTCGCCGCCCGCGAGCGCTCGGCATGTGTCGTGGACCGACTCGATGCCGAGGTCGTAGGCGAAGTGGTTGAACGTACCGCCGGGGAAGACCGCCAACGGCACACCGCGGTGCGCGGCCACGACAGCCGCCCGGTTGATGGTGCCGTCGCCGCCGAAGATGCCCAGCGCCTGTCCGCGTCCGGCCGCCTTCTCCAGCTCCGCGTGCAGATCCTCCGGTTCGCACTCCACGACCTCGGCCATCGGCAGCGCCTCTTGCAGCAGGTGCGACGAGTCCGCCGATCCCGACTGGCGGTTGACCACGACCACCAGGCCGTCGCCGCCGGGCAGTACGGGCGCGCTGGTCTGCGGCCGGCCGGGCGGCGGCAGCTGGGACCTGGTCGGCACCACCCCGCGGACGGCGAAGGCCGCCCCGACGCCCAGCGCCGCCCCCACCAGGACGTCGCTCGGGTAGTGCACGCCCGTGTAGATACGGGAGAACGCCACCGAGACCGCAGCGGGGGCGATGATCGCGCCCCAGCTCTTGGACTCCAGGGCGACACCGGTCGCGAAGGCGGCGGCCGAGGCGGCGTGCCCGGACGGGAAGGACGTCGTGAAGGGCTGCCGCTTCAGCTGCCGTATCACCGGCACCGCGTCCAGCATCGGCCGCGCCCGGCGCACCGACCGCTTCGCGACCGTGTTGATGGTGGCCGAGGCCAGTGCCAGGGACGCCACCCCGCGCACGGCGGCCCGGCGGGAGCGGGGGCTGCGCCCCAGCGCGACCATCCCTGCCGCCGCACCGAACCAGAGCAGTCCGTGGTTGGCGCTGCGGCTCAGCCGTGGCAGCACCGGCTCGGCACCCGGCCACTCCCGGGCGGCCACGGTGCTGAAAATCTGCCGGTCCCAGCTGCTGAGCAGCGCCGAGATTCTGTCCCGGAGCTGAGGGTTCACCTGTGTATGAGCGTCAGACATGGGTCGCGGGTACCCCGTGGACGGGTCCGCCACGCTGAACGTCCGCCATCGGGCACCTGTCCGTCCGGCATCCGCGAACACCCCGACGCAAGGACTTCCACCGCCTACGATCAGGGGCATGGTCGTCGACAGGCACAACCGCGCGCTCCCGGCCGCTTCTTCGCGCCGCCCGCGGTCCTCCTGTCCCTGTTGATTCCGGACGCACCTCCCGGATTCCTCCGGCCTTCGCGTCTCTTCCGCCTCACCGGCGTTCCGTTCGACCAACACCCCTGCCTCTGACGCCTTCTTGATTTCGTGGAGTTTGTGGTGATTTCTGCCCTGAACCGTCGTGACCTGCTGAGACTGCTCGTCGCCGCACCCGCCGCGGCCCACCTGCCGGCCGTCGCCCCCGCCGCGGCTGCACCCGCGGGCCCTGCCGCCCCCGGCATTCTCAAGCCGCTCCCACCGGAGATCTTCACCGTGCGCGGCACCAACGCCGAGACCAACCCCGCGGCGCTGCGTACCACCGGTCTGCTCGCCCCCGCCGACCACTTCTTCGTGCGGAACCACACCTCCACCCCACGGATCGCGGAGAGCGACTGGAAGCTGACGGTCTGGGGCAGCGGACTGCACGGCCGCCGCCCGGTCGACTTCAGCTACGGCCGGCTCCGGTCCCTGCCCTCGGTCACCCGGACCGCGGTCGTCGAGTGCGCGGGCAACGGCCGCAGTTTCTACACCACCCAGCAGGGCGAGCCGGTCACCGGAACCGCCTGGACGCTCGGTGCCATCGGAGCGGCGCGCTGGCGCGGGGTCCGGCTGCGGGACGTCCTGCACCACGCCGGGGTCTCCTCGTCCGCGGTGGACGTCATGCCGCGCGGTCTGGACGACCCCTTCGTCAGCAGCGGCGTCGACCTCGGCCGGGTGCGGCGCCCGCTGCCGCTCGCCAAGGCGCTCGACGACGTCATCCTCGCGTACGAGATGAACGGTGAACCCCTGCCGTACGACCACGGCTTTCCCGTCCGCGTGATCGTCCCCTCCTGGATCGGGATCGCCTCGATCAAATGGCTGGGGGACATCGAGGTCAGCTACACACCGCTCGCCTCGCCGTGGAACACGGACTTCTACCGCCTTTTCGGGCCCGCACACCCGCCCGGCGGCAGTGCTCCGCTCACTCGCCAGACGATCAAGAGCGCCATCGAGCTGCCCTTCGGCGCGACCCTCGAAGCGGGCCGGACCCTTCGGCTGACCGGCCGGGCCTGGTCGGCCGCCGCCCCGGTGCGCGAGGTCGAGATCAGCACCGACGGCGGGAGCCACTGGCGCCGGACCCGGCTGCGCGACACTCCACGGCGCAACGGCTGGGTCCGCTGGACCGCCGACTGGAGACCGCGCAGCACCGGCCCGGCCGACCTGCTCGCCCGGACGACGGACCGCTCGGGCAACACCCAGCCGGCGCGGTCGGTCCACAACACCCAGGGCTATCTCTTCGACGCGGTGGTCCGCCATCCCGTCACCGTCGTCTGACGCCCCTGCTGCGTTCGCGCGGACCGGCTCTCCCGCACGGCGGGCTCGGGCAAACCTCCGTATAAAGGGCTCGTGGGCCGGGCGGGCCCTCGGGACACGAACGGCGGAGGCGGCGGCATGCAGCGGACGGAGCCGGAAGGCCGCGGACCTGTCCGCTACGGACCGCCGGCGCCCGAACCGGGACTCCCCGTCCTGCCCGAGCTCGCCGAGGCGACCGCCGCGGCGGCCGCACGGCCCGTGGGCGAGCCGCCGGGCGGCGGCGCCGAGCTGCGGGAAGCGGCCTGCGGCTACTGGTCGCGGCGCGGGCTGCGCAGCCGGTCCGACGAGGTCGTCGCCGCCTCCGGCCCTCAGCCCCTGCTGTTCGCCCTCATCGCCGCCCACCGCGGGGACGTGCTGCTGCCCCGGCCCTGCCCCGCATGGTGGACCCCGCAGGCCCGGCTCCTCGGCCGGCCCGCCTACCACGTGCCGACCCCGGCGGAGTGCGGCGGCGTGCCCGACCCGTACGCGCTGCTGGAGACCGTGCGACGGGTGCGGGCGGAGGGCGGCGACCCGGGGCTGCTGCTGCTCTCCGTCGCCGACGACCCCACCGCGACCGTGGCGCCGCCCGAGCTCATGCGCGAGGCCTGCGAGGCTGCCGTCGCCGAGGGCCTGCTCATCATCAGCGACGAGACCTGGCGGGACACCCTCCACCGGCTGCACGAGACGGTGCTGGTGAGCCCGGCGGAGATGTGCCCGGGAGAGGTCACCGTGCTCAGCGATCTGGCCGGCGGGCTGATGCCCGCCTCGTGGCCGGTCGCCGTCGCCCGGTTCCCCCCGACGGACCAGGGGGCCGCCCGGCGCGCCAGAACCCTCGACATCCTCACCGCCCTCGGCGCCGTGGTGGCGGAACCCGTCGCGGCCGCCGCCGCCCTGGCACTGGACGAGCCCGCGCCCGTCGTCACCAGGTCGGAGCAGGCGGCCGGGCTGTACGGGGCGGTGACCACCGCGATGCACCACGCCGTGCTCGTCTCCGGAGCGGTCGCCCGCCCGCCGCAGGCCGGCCGGCATCTCTACGCCGACCTCGGCCCGCTGCGCGCCCCCCTCGCCCGGCTGGGTGTGACCGACTCCATGGAGCTCGAGGAGTATCTGAGCGACCGTCTCGGGTCACCCGCGCCCGGCGGGCACCGGTTCGGTGACGAGCTGGGTGAGCTGCGGGTGCGGCTGGCCGCGGGGCCGCTGCTGGGCGCCGGCCCCGAACAGCGTCAGGCATCCCTCACCTCACCGGCGCCCCTGGAATTGCCGCACGTATCCAGGGCATTGAGCATTCTTGGAACGGCCTTCGACGAACTGCGTTGAACGGAGCCCCGGATGACGGAACAGACCGAACAGGCGGAGCACTCGGGACAGGCAGACCGGACCGACCAGGCGCCCGGGGCGGCGGACCGTGCGGGGGCGGCGGGACCGGCCCTCACCACCCCGGAGCCCACCGCGTCCCTGACCGCCGGCGTACGGCCGCAGCTCCGGACCCGTCCGATCGGCGAGATCCGTCACTGGCCCCGCTCGTTCGCCGACCGCCTGACCGCTCCGCTGCCCGGGGTACGGGCCATGGCCCGCCTCGCCCGTGAGGGCGCGGTGCGTCCCGGCCGGGACGGCCTCCAGGACATCCCGCTGCTGCCCTTCGAACCCGGTCCGCTGCCCGCCGTCGACGCCACCACCGTTGCCGTCACCTGGGCCGGACACGCCAGTTGGGTGCTGCGCATCGGCGGGCTCACCGTGCTGACCGACCCCGTGTGGTCCCGCCGGATCTTCGGCACCCCGGCCCGGGTCACCCCCGTCGGGGTGCGCTGGGAGGACCTGCCGCCCGTCGACGCCGTGGTCATCAGCCACAACCACTTCGACCATCTGGACGCTCCGACCCTGAAGAGACTGCCGCGGCACACTCCGGTCTTCGCCCCCGCCGGCCTCGGCCGCTGGTTCCGCCGCCGGCTCTTCACCCGGGTGACCGAGCTCGACTGGTGGGAGGGCGCGGAGCTGGACGGCGTCCGCTTCGACTTCGTACCGGCCCACCACTGGTCCAAACGGACACTCGTCGACACCTGCCGCTCGCTGTGGGGCGGCTGGGTGCTCGGCGACCGGCTGGGCCGGTCCGTGTACTTCGCCGGCGACACCGGCTACGGCCACTGGTTCCGCGAGATCGGCCGCCGCCACCCCGGTCTCGATCTCGCGCTCCTGCCCATCGGTGCCTACGCCCCGCGCTGGTGGCTCAGCGATGTGCACACCGATCCGGAGGAGGCCGTGCGCGCCCTCGAGGATCTCGGAGCGCGGCACATGGCCCCGATGCACTGGGGGACGTTCGTCCTTTCGGCGGAACCCGTCCTCGAACCGCTCGTCCGGGTGCGCGCCGCGTGGGAGCGGACCGGCCGGCCGCGCGAGCAGCTGTGGGACCTGCCGGTCGGCGGGTCGCGGGTGCTGGACGCGGGCTGACGGGACCCTCGCAGGTGCCTGTGGGACGGCCGTGACCCGACCCGAGAGCCTCTACGCATGCTGCCCCGACGACCCCGGCCGGTGCCCCTTCCGGCGCCACCGGCGCCACAGCGGCGGCGCCCCGCTGAGCACCACCGTCAGCGCCACCGCGACGACCACGCCCTTCCACGGTTCGTCGAACAGCGAGCCGCCGAGTATCCCGATCAGCTGGTACGTCGCCGCCCATGCCAGGCACGCCGGGATGTCGCCCCGCACGAAGGAGCGCAACGGCATCTTGGCCAGCAGACAGGCCAGCATCACCGGGATGCGCCCCGCCGGTACCAGCCGCGACAGCACCAGGACGGCCACCCCGTGGTCCTCCAGCTT